>JBKPDR010000001.1:0-14086 GCA_046727975.1 Actinomycetota bacterium
CGCCTACGGCGTGCTCGTGCTCGTCTTCCAGCACGGCATCGGCAAGGACCTGCTCGGCTTCAGCGAAACCTCGGGGATCGCACCCGTCGTGCCGCTGCTGCTGTTCGTGATCCTGTTCGGCCTCTCGATGGACTACCACGTGTTCATCGTCAGCCGGATTCGCGAGGCGTTCGACCGCGGCGCGAACATGGACGAGGCGATCGCGCATGGGATCAAGTCGACCGCCGGAGTGGTCACGAGCGCGGCGGTCGTCATGGTCGCTGTGTTCTCGGTCTTCGCGGCGCTCTCGCTACTGATGTTCAAGCAGTTCGGCGTCGGCCTCGCGGCGGCGATCCTGATCGACGCGACGATCGTCCGCGCCGTGCTCCTGCCGGCGACGATGAAGCTGCTCGGCGACTGGAACTGGTACCTGCCGCGGTGGCTGGAGTGGCTGCCTCGGCTCGAGCACCACGAGGCCGAGCCTGCGCCGGAGGTCAAGCCGACGCCCGCCTCCGCATAGACCCCGCCGTCAACCCCCGGGCCCCGATACCACGGGCCCGGGGGTTCAGCACCAGAGACGACCGCGAAAGGATCCTGCTCATGACCGTTTCAACAGACGACCGTCACCGCCCGGCGATCGGCCCGAGCGCAACTGGAGGTGTGGGCGTGAGTGACCTAGCCATTGAAGTCGAAGGCCTGACCAAGCACTTCGGCGAGCGCACGGCCCTCGCGAACCTCGACCTCGCCGTTCCTCGCCGCAGCGCGTTCGGCTTCCTCGGCCCGAACGGCGCCGGGAAGACGACGTTGATCCGGATGCTGCTCGGCCTGACGCAGGCCAGCGCCGGAACGATGCGGCTCCTCGGACTGCCCGTACCCGAGCAGCGCGGCCGAGCGCTGGCGCGTATCGGCGCGATCGTCGAGGAGCCCCGCTTCCACCCCTTCCTGACCGGGCGCGAAAACCTGTCGATCGTCGCGGCCGCACGCGAGCGACGGGCGCACACACGGATCGACGAGGTGCTCAGGCGGGTCGGCCTCTCGGAGCGCGCGGACGACCGGGTGAAGAGCTACTCGCTCGGGATGCGCCAGCGGCTCGGTGTCGCACGCGCGTTGCTCGGCGATCCCGAACTGCTGATCCTGGACGAGCCGACGAACGGGCTCGACCCTGCCGGGATCCGGGAGTTCCGGCAGATGATCCGCGACTTCGTCGACGAGGGACGGACGGTTCTCCTCTCCTCGCACCTGCTCCACGAGGTCGAGAAGATCTGCGACCACGTCGCGATCGTGGATCAGGGCCGTGTGCTGATTCAGGGGTCCATGGCCGAGCTGAACGCCGGCGGCGAGCACGCCCTCCGCATCGCAACGAACGACGACGCGCAGGCACTGGCTCGCCTCGTCCTCGACGGCACCGTTGCCAGCGCGGAGCGGAGCACGGACGGGGTCCGGATCACCCTCCGCCCCGGCGCGGAGACCGCCGCGGTCGCGGCCGCGATCAACCGCACGCTCGTCACGTCCGGCATCGACGTCCACCGCCTCGAGCCGGAAGCCGCCTCGCTCGAGCAGCGCTTCCTCGACATCACGACCCGACTGGGGGTGGCACCATGACCACTGCCTCACTCGCCGCAGACCGCTCGAGATCACGCGATCCTCAGCGGCTCTGGCCGAGACTCGCGGGTGCCGAGCTGATGAAGCTCCGCAAACGCCGCGGCCTCTTCTGGTCGACGCTGGTGCTCGTCGTCGCGCCCGTCGTCGTCGGCTACGTCGTGCTGACACTGCAGCACGCCGTCGACCCAGACCATGCCGGCCCCGCCGGCGGGATCATGAACCTCCGCAGCACGTACGAGTTCCTGGCGCAGGTCGGGATGGTGGCGGCAATCATGGTCGGAGTGACCGCCGGCGGCGGCGACCTCGGTGCCGGCGTCTTCCGAGAGCTCGTCGTCACCGGCCGTTCCCGGATCGCGCTCTTCGGCGTCCGCTTCCCCGGCGGAATCCTCTTTCTCGCTCCCTATGTGCTCGCGGCCGCGGTGCTCGCTTCCCTCGCATCCGTCGCACTGCCGAGCTCTGAACCGGAGCCGGGCGCGCTCCTGATGGTCGAGTACGCCGGATGGCTCGCTCTCGCGCTCGTGACCGGCTTCGCGCTCGCGCTCGGCGTCGGCTCGCTCCTGAGCGGGCGGGTGGCGATCGGTCTCCTGCTCGCCTGGCAATTCATCCTGACCCCGCTCCTGCTCGGCACCGGCAAGCTCGACCCGGTCCTCGTCGCAGCGGCGCTTCGCCGAATCGAGCCCGGCAGCACGAACGACTCCGTCTCGCCCACCGTCGCAGTCCTCACGATCGTCGCCTGGACCGTCATCCCGCTACTCGCCGGCACCTGGCACACCGCCAGACGCGACGCCTAAACCGAAGGAGGACCACCAATGCAACGCTCTACTTTCCTGATCGGCACGACCGCGCTGCTCGCCCTCGCCGCCCTGATGCTCGCCGGCTGCGGCGTCGGCAGCGGCGGCCCGGAGTCCAAGATCAGCGAGACGACCGACACCTACCTCCGCTCGCTCTCGAGCGGCGACACGACGAACGCCTGTGCTCAGCTCACGGCCAAGGCGAAGAGCAAGCTCGGCACATCGTGCACGGTCGCCATGAAGGCGATCGCCACGCGAATCGGCCGGGACAGGCTCGCGGAGGCAGCCAACGAGGGCTCCTCGATCTCCGTCGATGGCTCCAACGGCTCGGCGACGCTCAAGGGATTGAACGACGCCCGCATCGGCCTCGTCGATTCCGGGTCCAGCTGGTTGATTGAGAGCGGCTACGCCCTCGACGGCAGCTCGTAATGGGTGCCTCGACGCTGCCGCGGGGGAGGTCGAAATGAATCGCCTCTCCGGCGCGGGCAGCAGCGCGGCGACGTCCCTCGGTCTCGGCGGGCGTTGTCCACGAAGACAAGATTTCGTGGCCCACTCGTGGCCCAAACGTCGATTGGACGATTGGCTCAACCATGCGGAGCGGAGTCGGCATAGTGGCGAAGAATGCCTGCAAATGACCGCGTTCAGCGGAGTTCGTCGCCGGACGTCGTTGTGCCTGACTCGGCCTGTCACGCCGGAGGTCGCGGGTTCAGAGTCCAGCGATTCGCCCAGTTCGGGCACGAACTCGATTGCTGTTATGGGGACTCATCGGGGACACACGTCGCCAACTTGAGAAACAAAAACCCCCGATTTACGGGGGTTTTTAGAGCGGATGATGGGACTCGAACCCACGACCTTCTGCATGGCAAGCAGACGCTCTAGCCAACTGAGCTACATCCGCGAGCGCGGCCGATTATAGCCAGGCGCCGACGAGCCTTACGACCGGGCGTATGGGGCGGTGATTCGCGCCTCCGCGAGCACGTGCGGAGCGATCGCCTCGTCGAATGCCGCGCGGTCGGCGCCGGGCTCGAGCTCCACCGGGTTGTGGAGCGCAAGAAGTCGAAACACGTACCGATGGCTCTCCCCGCCCGGCGGGCAGGGCCCGCCATAACCCGTGTCGCCGAAGTCGTTCCGGCCCTGAGACATCGACTCGGGAGTCGCGAGCGTCGTCATCGTCGGATCGATCCCGTATACGAGCCAATGCGTGAAGGTCCTCCCGGGCGCGTCTGGATCCTCGAGCACGAGAGCGAGCTCCCGTGTTCCGTCCGGAACGCCGGTCCACTCCAGGGCCGGCGACACATTCTGGCCCTCGCACGTGTAGCGATCGGCGATGGGCTCACCCTCCCGAACAGCACTCGCCGCGGTGAATTCGAATCCGGCGATTGTCGGACCTCTCTCGAGCTCGCTCCCCGATCCTCCCCCGTCGCCACAGCCGGCAAACACCCAGGCTGTGACGATCAACAGAGGTAGCACCCTCATGACGCCGCCCGGTCGAGCGCCTGGTTGACGAGGCGGTCTGCGAGCTCGTTGTGCTCGCGGCGCACCGCGCGGTAGCTCACCTCGCCGACCTCGCGGGCAAGCCTCGACGCCCGCAGCGAGAGGTCCTGTAAGGCTCGGTTCTTCACCCGATACTCCCCGCGCATCTGCCTGACGACGAGCTCCGAGTCCGAGACGACCTCGAGCTGCGTGACGCCGGCCTCGACCGCACGCTCGAGGCCCGCGACGAGGGCGCGGTATTCGGCGACGTTGTTCGTCGCCACGCCGATCGCCTCGCCGCGCGCGTCGAGCACCGTGCCGTCTTCGGTCTCGAGCACGAAGGCGTACGCAGCCGGACCGGGGTTCCCACGCGCCCCGCCGTCCGTGTACAGGATGGCTTTCACGCCTCGATGAGCGGGTACACGTCGTACGCGGGCTCCTCGTAGGGATGGGAGGCGCGCAGTGCGGCGACGACGTCTTCCAGCCGGTCCTCGGGGACGACCGCTTCGACCCGTAGCTCCGGAACGTGCTCCTCCCTCCCGGGCTCGCCGAAAACCGGGTCGCTCGACTCGCCGCCGTAGAACGTGCCCGTGCCGGCCGTGTACCAGGAGCAGCGCTCGTAGTCGCCGATCCGTCCGCCTCCGGCCTCGAAGACCGCCTCGCGTGTGGCATCGAGCGACTCGAGTGGGACGAACCAGACCAGCTTGAAGCGGCTCAGATCTCCTCCTCCGGCGCCGTCAGTTCGCCGCCGGCGTCGCCCGTGTTCGGCGTCCCAACTGGCTCGATCAGCAGGATCTGTGCCTCGTCCTCCGCCCTCGGGCGGTGCTCGACCCCTTTCGGCACGACGAAGAGCTCGCCCGGCCCGAGCTCGACCGAGCGGTCGCGAAGATCGATCGTGAGCCCGCCGTCGAGGACGAGGAAGAAGTCGTCCGTCTCCGGGTGTGAGTGCCACACGAACTCGCCGCGGATCTTCGCGACCTCCAGCTTGTCGTCGTTGTAGTAGCCGACGATCTTGGGCCGGAACGCCTCGTCGAAGCTCGCGAGCTTCTCCCGGAGGTTGACCTTGTCGTCCAAGGCCTAGTCGACGTTGTCGATCTGCGCGCGCTGCAGCGTTCCCGAGTAGTCCACGTAGACCGATTTCCACTCGGTGAAGACGTCGAGCGCCGCCTGCCCCGCCTCGCGGTGGCCGTTGCCCGTCTCCTTGACGCCCCCGAACGGAAGGTGTACCTCGGCCCCGATCGTGCCCGCATTGACGTACGTGATCCCCGCTTCGAGGTCGCGCATCGCCCGGAATGCCCGGTTGACGTCCCGGGTGAAGATCGACGAGGAGAGCCCGTACCGGATCCCGTTCGAGACCTGGATGGCCTCGTCGAAGCTCTTGACCGGGATGAGCGCGGTCGTGGGGCCGAAGATCTCCTCCTGGGCGATGCGCATGCCGGGCTCGACGTCGCCGAAGATCGTCGGGCGGTAGTAGAAGCCACGGTCGAGCCCGTTTCCCGTCGCGATCTCCCCGCCGGTGAGCAGCTTCGCGCCCTCACCCTTGCCGATCTCGGTGTAGGAGTGAATCTTCTCGAGCGCTGCCTGGTTGATCACGGGGCCGACGTCGGTATCGCCCTCCCAGCCCGGGCCGAGCCGTAGCTGCTCCACGGCATCGACGAGCCGCTTCCGGAGTGCGTCGTACACCTTCTCGTGCACGATCACACGGCTTGCCGCCGTGCAGCGCTGCCCCGAGGTGCCGAACGCCGACCAGACGATGCCGTCCGCCGCGAGGTCGAGATCGGCGTCGTCGAGGACGATGATCGCGTTCTTGCCGCCGAGCTCGAGGTGCACGCGCTTGAGACCGTCGGCGGCGGCCCGCAACCCGGCCACGCCTGTCTCCCGCGAGCGGGTGAGCGTGAACACGGGCACGTCCGGGTGCCGGACGAGGCGATCGCCGACCGCGCTGCCTCCGCCGTGGACGATGTTGACGACGCCCTTGGGGATGCCGGCTTCGGCGAGGAGCTCGACGAAGCGCTCTCCGAGGAACGGCGTGTCGGTGGCAGGCTTGAAAACGACCGTGTTGCCGCAGACGAGCGCCGGGACGATCTTCCAGGAGGGAATTGCGATCGGGAAGTTCCAGGGCGTGATCACGCCGACCACTCCGATCGGCATGCGGATGCTCATGTTGAACTTGTCCCGGAGCTCGGACGGCGTGGTGTGCCCGAAGAGGCGCCGTCCCTCCCCCGCCATGTAGTAGCTCATGTCGATCGCTTCCTGGACGTCGCCTCCCGCCTCCGCGCTGACCTTCCCCATCTCGTGCGTCATGAGATCCGTCAGCTCCGCCTTGTGCTCGAGAACGAGCTGCGCGAAGCGGAAGAGGAGCTCGCCGCGCTTCGGCGCCGGAGTGAGACGCCAGTCCTCATCGGCCGCCTTCGCAGCCTCGACCGCGCGGTCGACGTCGTCCGCGCCGGATTTCGGGAAGATGCCGATCACCTGCCCGTCGGCAGGGCTCCTGCTCTCGAAGGTCTCCCCGGAGGCGGCGTCCATCCACTCGCCGCCGATGTAGTTCTTGAGCTCGAGCACTCCTGTCGTGGCCATGCGGCCAGTCTAGTAGGGGCGAGGCTTGCCTCGCCCTGCGCCGCTTCCGCTACCTGGCGACGTCGGGGATGACCCGGCCATTCTCGTCCAGCTGCGCGTTCCAGCCGGTGAAGGGCGGCTCGATCTCCGAGATGTTGGCGCCGCGGTCCGCCAACCGCAGCGGCTGCGGCGCCTCCGGCATCACGCGGTACTGGTACCAAGTGATCTCCCAGGCGAAGGTGAGCACGAGCTCGCTGTTGACGCCCGAGAGCGGCACGATCGAAACGAGCGGAGCGCCGAGCGCACGCGCGACACCCTGCACGGTTCGGCGGAAGAGGCTCGCGTTGAAGAGGTCCGCGGCCTCGACGAGCGCGGCTTCCGCATCGGACAACCGGCGGAGGATCGGCTCGGAGACGACGGGCTCGAGCTCGCCGTTCCTGACTCCCAGGATCTGCGCCCAGCGTGGCCGTCTGCGGCGAATGTGCGGGGACAGCGCGGGCGACATCGGGGTACCCTCGCGCACCCAGCCGTACTCGAGCGCCGCCTCTTGGCAGAGCGGGCAGACGTCGACGAACTCGATGCCGTCCGGAGAGAAGCGAAGCGCGTATTCCCCCTGGAGCAGCGTGCGCTCACAGACGGCGCAGGCGCGGCGCACGTTCGCCTTCGTCACTCGCACGGGCGGGACCCTACCAGGGACTTTCCGGTTTCCACAGCCCGCTCAGGCCTTGGCTGCCTCCCGCTCGCGGCGCGCCTCGTCGATCACCTTCTGCGCGACGTGCGGCGGAATCTCCTCGTAGCGGAGGAAATGCATCGAGTAGTCGCCCCTGCCGCCGGTCATCGACGTAAGCGATTGCGAGTAGGTCAGGAGCTCCGCCATCGGCACCTCGGCGCGGATCGACGTCATACCGCCCACCGGCTCCATTCCCTGCAGGCGCCCACGGCGTGAGTTGAGGTCGCCGTTGACGGAACCGACTGCGTCGTCGGGGACCGTCACCTCCAGCTCCATGATCGGCTCGAGAAGGACCGGCTCGGCCTTCATGTAGGCCTCCTTGAATGCCATCGAGCCTGCGATCTTGAACGCCATCTCGG
Source organism: Actinomycetota bacterium (assembly GCA_046727975.1). Lineage (GTDB taxonomy): Bacteria > Actinomycetota > Thermoleophilia > Gaiellales > Gaiellaceae > GMQP-bins7. Next base: position 7,491 of record JBKPDR010000001.1, read on the forward strand.
AGGAGTCAACGGTATGGTACGAGCCGTCGACGAGCTCGACGCGGATCCCCTGCACCGGCGCCCCGGCGAGCTCCCCGTGGTGCATCGCCTCCTGGATCCCCTTGTCCACTGCGGGGCGGAAGCCCTGCGGGATGACACCCCCGACGATCTTGTCCACGAACTCGTAGTCCCCGTTCGTGAGGGGTGAGACGACGATGTGGCAGTCGCCGAACTGACCTCGGCCACCGGTCTGCTTCTTGTAGCGCCCGTGCGCCCGCGCCTCGCGGCGAATGGTCTCGCGGTACGGGACACGCGGCTGATGGAGCTCGACGTCGACGCCGAAGCGACGCTTCGCGCGCTCGAGCGCGACCTCCACGTGCATCTGGCTCATGCCCGACAGAATCTCCTCGCCTGTCTGCTGGTCGCGGCGGAGGCGAAGCGTCGGATCCTCTTCGGCCAGACGGCGGATTGCAGTGGCCACCTTTTCCTCGTCGCCCTTTGCCTTCGGCGTGATTGCGAAGCTCATGACGGGCTCGGGAAAGCCGAAGTCGGGCACCTCGACCGCGACCTCCTTGTCGAGGAGGAGATCGCCCGTCTGCGCCTCCTTGAGCTTGGCGACTGCTCCGAGATCGCCCTCGACGAAATCGAGCGCAGGATGATGCTCCTTACCCTGCACCTCGAGTAGCGTGCCCATGCGCTCCTTCGACTTGGCGCGCAGGTTCACGAGGGTTGCATCGGCGGTGACCGTACCTTTGAGCACTCGGAAGAGGTTGATCCGCCCGGCGAATGGGTCGGCGACGGTCTTGAAGACAAACAGCGCGGTGGACGCGCGGTCGACGTCGATAGGCGACCCCTTCTTCGCGGGAGAGGGAATACCCTCGACGAGCAGGTCGAGGAGAGCGTGGGCCCCGAGGTTCTTCGTCGCGACTCCGCAGGCCACCGGGAAGACCTCGCCGTTGGTGACCGCGGTCTTGAGGGCGGACGCGACTTCCTCGGCCCCGAGCTCCTCGCCTTCGAGGTAGCGCTCCATGAGCCCTTCGTCCGTCTCCACGACGGCGTCCAGCAGCTTCTCGCGGTACTCGGCCGCCAGGTCCGCCATGTCGTCCGGGATCGGGCCCGGCTCGCCTTCCTTGCCGCCGTCGGGGCTGGTGTAGGAGCACATGTGCAGCACATCGACGATGCCGGTGAGCTCGTGCTCCGAGCCGATCGGGAGGTGGACGGCGACGCACCGATCGGAGAGCTGCGCGCGAAGCTGCTCGAGCGTCCGAAAGAGATCCGCGCGCTCGCGGTCGAGCATGTTCACGTAGACGACGCGGGCGAGCTCGAGCTCGTCTGCGAGCCTCCAGGCGCGGCTGGTTCCGACTTCGACGCCCATGACGGCGGAAGCGACCACGAGCTGACCCTCGACGACCCGCGAGGCGCAGCGAAGCTCGCCCTGGAAGCTCGGGTCACCCGGGACGTCGATCAGGTTGAGCTTGCGGTCCTGCCAGCTCGCGTGCGTGAGCGACATCGAGATCGAGAGCGCTCGTTGATGCTCGTCCTCGTCCGAGTCGGAAACCGTCGTCCCAGCCTCGACCGAGCCGAGGCGATTGATGCCTCCGGACTGGAAGAGGAGCGCCTCGATGAGAGAGGTCTTTCCCGTCCCGCGGTGGCCGACGACGGCGACGTTGCGGATCTTTGCGGGCTCGGACATGGGTAGAGGGACCTCCTGAGATCGAAAAGTCGGGCGACAGCGATCTTAGTCGCCGACTTCGCCCGTCGGGCGCACGGCCGAGTCCGGTGCTACTTCTCGGCGGGCTCGCGGGCGCCGCCGGAGAGGTGTGCCTTCAGGCGGAGAATCGCCTTCGTGTGCAGCTGGGAGACACGCGACTCGGTGACGCCGAGCACCTCTCCGATCTCCCGCAGGGTCAGCTCCTCGTAGTAGTACAGCGTCACGACGAGCTTCTCGCGCTCCGGAAGCACCGAGATGGCCTCCGCCAGCGCCTCCCTGATCTCCGTCTGCTCGAGCGAGCTCTCCGGGTCGGGCTCGGATCCATCCTGAATCGTGTCGATGAGGGCGATCTGGTCGCCGCTGCCCGACGGCGACCACAGCTCGTCCAAGGCCGCGACCGAGGTGCGCGAGATCTCGCGCAAGCTCTCCTCGAGCTCCTCGGCCGTGATCCCCAGCTTCTTCGCGATCTCCTCGTCCGTGGGCGCACGCATGAGCTCGCGCTCGAGCAGGGCTATCGCACGCTCGATCTGGCGCGCACGCGTCCTTACCGATCGAGGCACCCAGTCGAGCGAGCGGAGCTCGTCGATGATCGCGCCGCGGATCCGGGCCATTGCGAACGTCTCGAACTTGATCTCTCTTCCCGGGTCGAAGCGCTCGATCGCGCCGATCAGCCCGAGGAGCCCGTACGAGACGAGGTCCTGCTCATCGACGTGCGACGGGAGGCTGGCGCCGACCCGGCCGGCGACGAACTTCACCAAAGGCGCGTAGGTCAGGATGAGCCGGTCGCGGAGATGCTGATCCCGCGACTTCGTGTACTCCTGCCAAAGGGTGTGCGTATCCTCTGCCGCCGCCACCAGCAAGAGAATACGCCGCTCGCCTGCTGATTCCTCAGAGCTACCTCGCGAGCGCGCGCCGAGCGAGCCCCGCCATCCAGACGGCGAGTGCCGCGGCGGCAACTGCGATCACCCAAGCACGGCCGCCCTCGAGCGCCGAGAAGACGGCGATCACACCGAGCCCAGCCGCGAGCACCGAGAAAAGGAACCCGAGTGCGCGCCGGTGCACATATCGGATCTTGCCAAGGGGCGGGGTACCATTGGCTACCGCAACCCAGGGGAGTAGCTCAACTGGCAGAGCACCGGTCTCCAAAACCGGCGGTTCCGAGTTCGAGTCTCGGCTCCCCTGCCTTAGTCATAGAGCCAAGTTCCGCATGGCTGAACGGTTTGCGGGACTTCGACGAGGCCCTCGCGTTTCCGCTCTCATCCGCTCAAATCCGCCTGTTTCTGGCCCCGACTGGCCCACAAGTGACCCGCGCGAGTGACAATCGGCTGATGCCGCGCCAGCACGTTGTCACTTGGGTCGATGAAATGCCCAAAAGCGTCAGCATCGTGTGCGGCTACTGCCGCACGCCGTCGAGGCGAACCTCATCTCGCAGGTGGTGGAGGTACTCCGCCAGGACTCGGGTTCGCGTGGAGAACAAACCGTCCGTGTAGCCGCGACCTATGCATGCCCCCGCGCCGCATGCCGCCGCCCCAGCCTGGTCTTCATCGAGTTCATGATCCAATTGGGCGGCTACACGACGCTGCGAGGGATCGTCTTTTCAGCTTCCACGTGGAGCGGCAGCGCCCATGATTGGACTCCCCGCCGAAATCGCAGCCGATCGCGACGAGGCATGGTCATGCTTCATGGTGGCGACATTCGGGCGGCCGTCATCATGGGTCGCGCGGCGATCCAGCGTGCCGTGCGCACACTGAGCGCGGAGGGTGCCGGTCTCAAGTCGGAGATCGCTTACCTGCACGCGAAGGGAGTACTAACGACGGCGGTCAAAGAGTGGGCGGACGAGGTTCGAATCGCCGAGGATGACGCCGCCCACCCCGAAACTATGAGCAAGGTCACACCCGATGAGGCGCAGGCGAGCCTAGAGTTCATGGACGCGTTCCTCGACCACGCAATCGCATTGCCCGCAAGAGCAGCCGCTCGCAGAGCGCAACGTAAGGGCGGAAGTGGTGAGGCGGCTTAGGCGCTACAGAGGCGCATCACTCTCTACGGCCGATTAGCTGCGTCCGCCATCAGCGGACCGCATCAATGTCTCCGTGGCCGAAAGGCCGAGGCCAATTTCCGCGAGTTCTTCGTCGCTGAATCGGGGCAACCAGTAACGCCGATCGTCGTCGCTGGGCAGACGTGGTTCCGAGGACGAAGACAGCGACGTTACCGGCCAGAGGTTTCTCCAGGCGCGCTGCCGCTCTTGCGTTGCGGGCCGTGATCCAGCGCGCGCAGCCGCATGAGGACGAGACGGGACCGATGTTCCTCACGTGAGACCCGGGGATCAATTTCTCAGTTACCCCCGCGGTAAAGAGTGTCCCGCTCCGGGCTAGGGACTCGAACCCTCGACCTCCGCGTCATGGTCAAGGACATCGGCCGAGCGGACTAGGGCTGCCTGAGGCTAACTCTTGGGAGACCAGGCCGGAGAGTGGTCGGAAGCCATGTTCCGCGTAAGGTTTCGTTGGCCGCTGCCATCGGCGTTCATGACGTAGATCTCGGAATTGCCATCACGATCGCTCGTAAAGGCGATCGCGCGCCCGTCGGGCGACCAGACGGGTTCGACGTCGACTACCCGATCGGTATCGGTCAGGTTGCGCAGCCCGCTTCCGTCGGCGTTCACGACGAAGATCTCGCTGTCCGCATCGGGGCTGCGCCGAGGCGCGCCGCGCTCCAATACAGAGAAGGCGATCTTCCGACCATTGGGCGACCAGGCGAGCCCATAGGTCTGGTTGCCCGGGCTTGCAACGAGCCTCCGGAGTCGCCTGCCCTCGGCTTGCATCACCCACAAATCGTTGTCACTGACAAAGGCGATCTGCCGTCCGTGGGGCGACCACCCACATCCCAGGCGCGGCTTGCTCCGCTCCTCCTCGCCAGGACACGTCGGCCGCTGCCGTCGGGCCTCATGACGTACACCGAGCCGTTGTGTACGTTTGTGAAGGCAATCTTGCGTCCGTCGGGTGACCAGGCGGGGTCCACATCCTCCGCAGGGTGCTCTCGCGTGAGGCTGCGTTGACCGCTGCCATCGGCACCAACGACGGAAATCCAGTAGTCGCCGTCGTCGTATCTTTCGAAGACGATCATTCGCCCGTTAGGTGACCACGTCGGCGAACTCTTCAGCTCGTAGGCGTACTTCTGCGTCCTGGTCAGCCTCAGCCCACGGCTGCCGTCAGCGTTGATGACGAAGATGTGCGACGGGTACGAGGTGTACTCCTGGGGTGTACCGACGTTCCGAATGACTTGAGTATCGTGCGCGTACGCGAGCTTGCTGCCATCGGGAGACCAGGCGGGTGAACTCTTCGACCCACGCCCCGAGTCAGCTTCCGCTGACCGCTACCGTCGGCATTCATCATCCACAGCTGGCTCCCGCGCACGAACGCGATCCGGCCGGTCGCTTCCGTTTCGTGTTCCTCGGTTTCGGCCAGTTTGGCTCCTGCGCAGCCCGCTGCGAGCACGATCAGCGTGAGCAGCGCGAACCATCTCATGACGTTCCTCGATTCTCGGGCGCTTGGCCCCGATGCCTGAGCGACGATAGCTCCGAACGTCCCAACCGTAGAGCCCTCGGCTGGGTGAAGCCGTGCGATAGGTTCGGGTCGTGGACGACACGGCGATCCGCTGCGGGGATCGCCGCGAGGTCGACGAGTTCACCGCAATCAAAGAACGGTGGAGCTTCTGGTCGGATGGCTGCGGCGAGCTTCTGCCGTTCTGCCCCGTGTGCGCTAGACGCGAGTTCGCGCCCGACGCTCCCCCGAGCGGACGAGTACCTCTCGTTCGTCGCGACCAAGGGTCACGCTAGCGCGCGACACACCTCGCCGGAGCGATTGCGTTTGTTAGCTGACGGGCGCGTTGAACCTACGCATTCGTCTCCATGTATTGGCGAATCGCCTCGTCAGTTGCCTTCAGCTTTTCTGTCGGGCTGAACTGGATCGAAGGACCGGCCCGAGCCGGAGGGCAGAGGCCCAGGGCGGCTAGCACGTCCAGGTCGGGCACGTGCTCGGAATTGTGTCCGTCGCTATCCAAGGAGCGCGTCGGTCGCCCGACTGTGGCGCGGGTTGCCTGGTATCGGGACGGAAAGCTGGCTTGCAGGGCGGAGCGGAGGGAAGGGCCGACGGTCCCCCTCGGGATTCTCTGTTTCCTCCCCAGGCATCGGCCCGATCGTTGACGGCGACCAGCTGCGAGTAGATCGCCGCCGTGTTCGAATTCCTTCCCTCCGACGAGGTAGACGCGTCGAAGAGCAAAAACTTGCGGTCATGCTCAGAGGGCCGTGGAGCTCGGTCTCACCCGTACGCAACGCTGACCTGATCGGTCAGCAACTCGTAGCGAGCGATGCTGACGAGTCCAGTACCCGCGCATTCGTCGCATCCTGCGTCATCGAAGCAGGCCGGGCATGTGACCAGCCGAGTGCGCAACGCATCCTCGGCCCAGTCGCGGCCGGGCCATACGACTGCAGCGAACATTCGGAACGGGTCTTCGCCCTCCGAGATCAGGCGGCGAGCGATTTCGCCGCGCTTCATCAACGCCCTGTCGTATGGCCCGTGCAGCGGGAAGTCCCTCCCCTTACGCCTCGGCCGGGTGTGCGACGACGCGCGCCGCTGTCAACGCAGGGATGGCGTGATCGGCGAGGTCCGCCTTGCACGCTTTCGCCTGAACGAGCACGCGGTCGCCGGACTCGAGCTCCTCGAGCGTCTTTTTGCCTTGGCGACGTACCTTCGTCTTCTCGTCCGTGCCGACCTCGTGCGTCGCCCCCACGTAGGCACGTCCCCAGCGATTCGCTCTGGTCACGTCGACGCTCAGCGAGGTGGTGGGCTCGGCGGTGAGCGTGCCCTTCAGAACGACCGTCACCTTCGGCTTGCACCCCTCACCCGTGGCC
>JBKPDR010000002.1:0-33530 GCA_046727975.1 Actinomycetota bacterium
CGACGGAGCTGCTCGAGTCGGGCGAGCGGCAGGTCGAGCGGCTGACTTCACCTCCACCGATCGGCGAAGGCGAGATCCACTCGTTCGAGATCTACGGGGCGGTGATGGTCGTCTTCTTCCTCATCTCCTTCCCGCTGACCCGACTCGCGGCGTACCTCGAGCGCCGCCTGATCTAGCCGCCGCGGCGGGGCTATCCTTCATCGGGCGCGGTGGCGGTAGCTCAGTTGGTAGAGCCCCGGGTTGTGGTCCCGGTGGTCGCGGGTTCGAATCCCGTCCGCCACCCCTCTGTCTGAGCCAAATCTGCGTTTCCCGCATTACGGGAACCCGCCGTTTGGCAACGCTTTGGCAACGACTTGCGTGATTTCCGATGAGCAGGCCTGTCCCGCAGTCCGAAATCTGGTTCGACCACTACGTGCGCGCGAGCGGCCACGACCCCGGCCAGCCGGAGCCGGATCTTGGTGTCGCCAAACGACCGGATCGTCTCGTAACTTGGAACGGACATGAAGTTGTCTGCGAAGTAAAGGAGTTCGGCCAGGACGTGATTCCGGAAGGCACAGGGTCGGGGCAATAGCTCCCGACCGCTGGTACGGAGCCGTCCGAGGCCAGGTTCACGAGGCGGCTCGGAAGATGCGCGACCTGCGTGGCCGGGGCCTTCCACTCGTCGCTGTGCTCGCCAACCCTCGTGGAAGGTTCGTGCCGCTCGATGTACCGGAGGTCCTTCGCGCTCTCTACGGCAACCCCCAGATCGTCATGCGGATGAACCCGGAGGTTGGTGAAGCAACCGACCCGCTGCTTGTTGCCGGACCCGACGGTGAAATCCGAAACGATCACCCTTATCTAGGTGCGGTATTGCTGCTTCGACATGGCGACCGTCGCCGCGATTGGATGAAAGAGCAGATAACCGAGCGGCACCCGCAGTTGAGGGCGAAGCATGGGACCTTGACGATGCAATCGCCCGTGCACAGGAGTTCGAGCGCCTTATGACGGACGCCGAAGCTCGCGGCGAGGTGCCACACGGTGGTTACTTCCGAGCCGATGTCATCATCGCGGCGAGCAATCAGGCGACCCGGCTTCCTTCTGACGTATTCGACGGCCCGCTCGACACGCGGTGGGAACTGGACGAGGATACCGGCACGTATGTGCGGGTGAGGTCGCCTGAAGCTACCCATTGAGGGCTTGGCGCATCCGCTCTATGCGGGCCTGAGCGTCACCTTGGACGCGGGTGTAGATGTCCAAGGTGGTAGACGGCCGCGCGTGGCGAAGGAGCCCCTGAGCCGTAGGAACGTCCACGCCGTTCGCCGCGAGTCGGCTCGCAAGCGTCGTGCGAAGGTCGTGGAGACGGAACGACTCACCCAAGACGGCCTCGGTCGCCACCTGCCACGCCCTGAGGGCGTTCCGGCGGCTAAGCGGCTGCCCACGGCGTCCGGTGAACACGAAGGCGTCGGAGGACGCAGCCGTAAAGCTCCGGCGCATGAGCGTGCGGCGCCGCTCCTTCACGATGGCAATAGCGGCACGCGAGAGCGGAACGGTCGCCATGCTCGTCGGCGTTTTCGCTCGCCTGACCGTGCCGTCCGCGTCTCGCACGCCCGTCTCGCACTACCCGATCATTCGGGAGCAGTCGAGTTCGTTCGCGAGGATTACGGTGGAGACGAGCGCGAATCGCACGCCCGCGCACGCCCGTCTCGCACTACCCGATCATTCGGGAGCAGTCGAGTTCGTTCGCGAGGATTACGGTGGAGACGAGCGCGAATCGCACGCCCGGACGACAGTCGAGGTCGGCAAGCTCGACGGGCAGCAGAAGCGAATCCCGGCAAGCGTCGTCCGGATCCCCTTCTACGACCCGGACAAGACGTGGCCGCGCTCGTAGGCGAGACGGTCGCGCAGGCTCGTTATTCGCGCAGGCAGAGGGCGGCGATGTCGACGCCGAAGACCGGGTGGTAGACCTGGCAGCCGATACGCGCCGAGAAGAAGTCGCGGCTCTCGGTCACGGCGAATGCGGCCGCGGGAGCGTGGTCTCGTTCGAGCGCGAGCGCAAGCCGGTTGTATTCCCGATATCGCTTCGCCCCAGACAGCCGCGCCAGTGCCTCGAGCTTCCGGTTGACCGCGGGGTCATCGAAGTAGGAGAAGTTGGAGCTCTGCGTCGGGCCGATGGTGCCGCCGGAGAAGATCTCGAGCATCCGCGCCGGATCGGTAGTCCCGAACCACCAGCCGGAGACGGCAAGGTCGAAGGGTTCCCCAGGCCGCGACAGGCGAGTGAAGAAGTCGCCGATCGCGAACTCCTTCACCTCCACATCGATTGCAAGTCGCCTCAGGTTGCGCTGAACGACCTGTGCCTCTTCTCTCCAGGGTGAGAAGTTGGGCGTGTACATGACGGCTCTCGCCCGCCCGTGGCGGCCGGCGAATTGCTTCGCTCGCCGGAGATCCGGCCCCTTCAGCGGGTAGACGTGAAAGTCCGCCGCTCCTGCGATGGAGGGCGGGAGGTAGTCATCGGTTGGTCTCCCTGCGTTGAATGGGTTGACCTGGGCGAACCTGCGTCCCTGTGCGACCAGTGCGCGCCGGTCGATCGCGTAGTTCACCGCGCGGCGCATGCGGGGGTCCGAGAACGGCCGTCTCGTCGTGTTCATGTGCAGGAAGCGGGCGCCGTTCGCCTCGCTGACGAAGTACTGCTGGTGTCCGCCTTTCGCGGCCGCACTCCGCGCACCGTACTGCTGCTCGAGCATCGGCCCGGCGGCAGGCGGCGGACCGAAGAACGCCCAGTCGGCCTCGCCCGCTTCGATCTCCCGTAGCGCCCGCGCGCTGTCGACTCCGATCGCGACCACGATCTCCTCGAGGTTGCGCGGGCGGTTGCCGTGGTAGTTCGGATTGCGGCGGAGGACGATCTGCCGGCGAGGCGTGTAGGACGCGATGTAGTAGGGGCCGGCGGCGGGAATCGTGTCGATCCCGTCCGGGTCCACGGGCGTGTCGGAGGGCACCGCACAGGCAGCGCCGTCCGCAAGCGCGGCCATGAACCCGCCGTTCGGTCGTGCCAGGCGCACAGTCAACGTGCGTCTGCGCGCCACGAGCCCAGAGATGCCGCTCGCCTTGCCGCTGACGTACTCGCGGTACCCGAAGATTCCGCTGAAGACCAGCCCGATCGGGGACTTCATCCGCGGGCTTGCGACGCGCTCGATCGTCGACTTGAACGTCTGTGCGGTGACAGGCTCGTCCGAGGGCGGCGAAAAGCGAAAGCCGGGGCGGATCGTGAACGTGTAGGTGGTGCCGCCATCTGTCGGCGTGGGCACTGCCTCCGCGACCTCGGGGACGATGCGTGAGCCTTCGGGCGCAGGTCCGTCCGGGTACGTAACGAGGTGAACACACGTTGCAAAGTGCAGCTGTGCCGCCAACCCGAGTCCCGGATCGAGCGACGGAAAGTCCTCCTCGAGTACCAGGCGGGCGACGCCGCCCGCCTCCGCGGGCGGTGGCGGCGCGGGCGCGACTGCGACCCAGACCTGCCCGCCAAGGGAGGCGATGGCGTTGGGCGTCCCGCCGACGCGTGTCGTCTTCGTCACGTCGCCCGAGTCGGGGTCGACGCGCATGACGGTGCCTTCGAGCGCATTTGCCACCCACACCGCGTCCGGTGTCGCATGGACGGCTGTCGGCCCGTCGCCGACTGGGGTAGTGGACGCGACGGCGTTCGTCTCCGGGTCGATGCGAACGAGCGCGTTGTCACCTGCGTTGGCGACCCAAACGCCGGCGTCGTTGATCGCGATGCCCGATGGGCCATGTCCGACCGGAATCGTCTTCGCAATCAGCGTCCGGGCATCGATTCGCGAGACAGTGCCGTCGGGCCTGTTCGTGACCCAGATTGAGTCAGCTCCGGCGGCGATCGCCGACGGGCTGGTGCCGACGCCGATCGAGCCCGTCCGTCGCCCGGAGCTGGGGTCTATCCGTAGGACGACGCCGTCGGGAGACACGATCCAGACCGAGCCGAATGCCGCGACGAGCGGCCAGGTCCAGGCCGCGCCGTAGAAGAACGCCGACGATTCAGCCACCGACCGCGTCGCCGTGAGACGGTCGTACCTCGAATCGATCCTCGAGAGCTTGCGGCTGCCGTGGGCGACCCAGATGCCGTTGGGGGTGGAGGCAAGTGCCGTTGGCGCGCCCGCGACAGCGAAGCTTCGGACAGTTCGGCCCGATGTGGGGTCGACTCGGGAGACGAGCCGGTCGTCGAGGTTCGCTACCCACAGCGAGCCCGCGGCGGACGTCAGTGCGACCGGGCGAGCCCCCACTGGAGCACTTTTCGCGATCGATCCAGAGGGATCGAGAGCGACCACGGAGTTCGCCGCAACCGTGGGAGGCGACGAGCCACCGAGCGTGATCAACCCGACCACGGCAGCGGCCACGAGAGCGGCGCCGGCGATCGCGAGTAGCGCCACGCGTCGGGTCCGGAACCGTCGCCACGAGATACGCTGGGCCGCGCGAGCGAGCTCGTCTTCCCGACCTTCGTACGCCGAGACCTGCACCGTCCTGAGGGGAGGGAACGACAAGGGCAGGCCGTCGATCTCGAGTTGGAAGATGCGCTCGGGCCGCCGGACGTCCTTGAGCTCGTGCTCGCCCAGGTCGACGACGCGGACGTCACTCGGAAGGTCGTCCTCGACGAGCTCGCGCGTCGTGTTCGAAAGCAGAACCTGGCCGCCGTGCCCCGCGGCGCAGATCCGCGCCCCCCGATTGACTCCCATGCCCACGTAGCGCTCGCCGCCGACGAGGGGCTCGCCAGTGTGGATGCCCATGCGCACGCGAACGGAGGCGCCGTCGGGCCAGGGCTCCGCCGAGAGCGCGCGCTGGATGGCGACGGCCGCCCCCACGGCGTCGCGGGCGCGCGGGAATGCAGCGAAGAACGAGTCGCCCTGCGTGTCGATCTCGTGTCCGCCAAACTCGTCGATCGCCGAGCGGATGATCCGCGCGTGAGCTGCGAGAACGTCGGCGTACCCCTCCCGCAGCTGCTGGAGCAGCCTGGTCGATCCCTCGACGTCGGTGAAGAGGAAGGTGACGGTGCCGGTCGGGAGCTCGGGCCGCATCATCGGTTCAGAATCATGAAACCGCGGCTCCCCTACGTCCAGAACGTCTGAGGGGGTCCGATCTGGTGACTTACCGCCGGCGGGGGTTTCGGCAGGAAGGATCCGAACCTCAACTGAACCCCGCTCGCGGGGATCGTTCGTCTCGTTCTTTCGCGAGGATGCGGAGGAGACGGAGGCGGGTGTCGACGGCGCCTCCAGAACGTCAGCTGGCGGCGAGAAGGGGCGCGGGCGCGACTTTCACAAGCGCGGCGAGCGGTGAGCTCGGGCCCGCCTCCACGAGCTCGACGACGCGCAGCAGGAGGATGGGCCCATGCCCGAGCTCGAGCACGTCGCCGACTTCTACCGCCGACGGGACATGCGCGATCCCGAGATCGTCGCCGGTGCGACTGTGCACCCGGACAGGAACGCCGACGTTCATGGAGCGAATCGTCGCGCGCGTTCCCTGCCGTCGGCTAGTGGCCGGATCATCCTTCCTCCTCGTTGCCGTACTTCTCGGTGTGTTTGGGCTGGTGACGGTGCGAGCGTGAAAGAGCCTCGCGCAGGCATAGGCCCGGCAACCGCTTTTGCGTTCGCGTGCTCATTCGTCGTATGCTCGGAACTTTCCAGCTCCGCTCGGCACTCCGCCTACGGCGAGCGTTCCGAGCTCCCGCTGGGCACTCGCCTGCGGCTCGCGCCTCCCTCACCAGACAAGTTCGAGACACGTCAAATCAAAGCCTCTACCCGGCTCTCGGCCTCACTTTCGATGTAATCGGCGCGTTTTCCCGCCGCTCCACGGTCCTCTCGGCCGCTTCTGCTGCACCCGGAACCCTCTACCATCGCTCCGGCACGGGGCGAACGCTCACCGGCTTGTGCGGTTCCCTCGCCGCCCTCCGGTTTAGCCTCGTGGGCGCCCTCCTCCTGGTAGCCGCACGAGCGCGGAGCACTCCACTTCGGTGGCAACGTCATGGCAACGATTTACGACGTGCAGCGACTTGTCGTGCAGGTCGCGTCTCGGCCAAAACCACGTAGCGAATGCGGTTCCGACTCGTCCGGACGCGCGGTGACGTATGACGAGCAGGGTTGTGGTCCCGGTGGTCGCGGGTTCGAATCCCGTCCGCCACCCCTCCTGGCGGGCTAGCGTCGGCCGGTCGTGAACGGCATCAAGCACACGCGCCACGGATGGTGGCTCGAAGAAGCGGGTGAGGTGACTCCCACGTGGCCGCTCGAAGGAGATGCCTCGGCGGACGTCGTCATCGTGGGAGGCGGCTATCTCGGGCTGTGGACCGCCTGGCAGCTCCTCGAGCTCGAGCCGAACCTGGACGTGGTCCTCCTCGAGGCCTCCGTCTGCGGACATGGCCCGAGCGGACGAAACGGCGGCTTCTGCGAGACCCTCTGGGGAGACGCGGAGACCCTGCGTGAGCGGGTCGGAGATGCCGCGACGCTCGCCGTCTGTCGCGCCTCCGAGGAGGCGGTGCGCGGGATCGGCGCCTGGTGCCGCGTGAACGAGGTCGACGCGTGGTATCGCGAGGCACCGATGCTCCGCGCCGTGACCACGGAGCCCCAGCTCGACTCCTGGGAGGGCGCGGTACGCGCGTGTGCCGAGCTGGGAGCGCCGGAGGCGATCGTCCCGCTGAGCCGGGAGGACGTCCGGGCGCGCTGTGCCTCGCGGCTCTTCCTCGGCGGCGCGCTCCAGCAGCTCAACGCGACCGTCCAGCCCGCTCGCCTCTCGCTCGGTCTCCGCCGGTTCGTTCACGAGCGAGGGGTGCGGGTGCACGAGCGAACCGAGGTCACCCGGCTCCATGGCGACGGGAGTGTCGAGACCCGAACCGGACGAGTCCGGGCGGGCGCCGTGGTTCTCGCCGTCAACTCGGCCGCCGTCCGCTTTCGCGGCTACCGGCTCTCGCTTGCCGTCGCCTCGAGTCACATCGTCCTCACCGAGCCGGTCCCCGAAGTGATCGAGGACCTTGGCTGGACCGGCGGCGAGGCGATCGTCGACAGCCGCACGCTCGTCCACTACATGCGGACGACGAGGGACGAGCGCATCGCGTTCGGCTGGGGCGGCGGCACCATGGGCTTCGCGGGACGGATCTCCAGCCGGCTCGAGCGCGATCCGGGGGTCATCGAACGAACGCGCGAGAGTCTCGTTCGCTTCTTCCCGCAGCTGCGCGGACGGCGCATCACGCATGCATGGGGAGGCCCGATCGACGTGTCCCCCACGCACCTGCCGATCTTCGGCAGCCGCGGGCGGGTCCACCACGGCTTCGGCTTCACGGGCAACGGCGTCGGACCGACCTACCTGGGAGGCGAGATTCTCGCCCGGCTCGCGCTCGATCGCCGCGACGAGCGGACCTCTCTCGCCATCGTGGAGCCGGACCGGAAGCTGTTTCCGCCGGAGCCCTTCCGCTACCTGGGCGGCTCGCTGATCCGCAGAGCTCTTCTCCGGAAGGACGCCGCGGAGGACGCAGGTCGCACGCCGGATACGGCCACCGCGTTCGTCGCCTCACTCCCGCGGCGGCTCGGGCTACACCTACCTCGCTGACGAGGTCGTCACGCCCGAGCGGGCGCGAGCTGCTGGCCCACGTGCCAGAGGCCGGCGCCCACGAGGATCGCCACGCCCACGAGGACCACGAGGGCCTGCGCAGCGAGGGCGAAGGCAATCGCCTCCGACGCCTGAACGCCGGTGGCGATCAGGATTGCCGCTCCGGCTCCGGCCTGTGTCGCGGCGCCGGCCGGCGCGATCGGAAGCGCGGCGGAGGCTGCCGAGGCGCAGAGGAATGTGAGCGCGATGGCGATCGCGGACGCCTCGGTCTCGACCGAGAGCGCGTGCAGGAGGACGAACAGCGCCGCTCCGCGCAGGAGCCACGACACCGAGACCATCACCCAGGCCGCCCACGCGTCTCGCGGCGACGCGCAGTGCTCGCGCGCCCAGCGCACGATACGAAACCGAACGAGCCGGCCGACACAGGCGATCCGCGGCAACGCGAGCACGAGTGCGGCCGCCCCGACACCCGCGCACGAGACCATGATCAATCCTGCGAGGAACCAGCCGGAGGCGCCGGAGATGCCGGCCGCGACGCCGGCGAGCGGCGAGAGCGCCGCGGTGTCGATCAGTCCCAGAAGGACGAGAGAGAGACAGAGCGCCCCGATCCCGGTTCGCTTGCCGCGATAGCGACGGACGACCCCGATCCGGACGGCCTCGTCCAGGCGGCCGGGCAACGCGATCCCCGTGACCGCGGCGGCCCCACCCGCGACCGCGAGCGCGAAGGACGAGGGTCGCTCCCCAGCCGAGAAGAGCAAGCGCCAGCCGGACGCCTTGAACAGATACGCGCTGAAGAACAGCCCCGCGGCCGCCATCACCAACACGGCATCGACCTGATGAAACGGCCAACCGTGGCGGACGAAGTGGCGCACCGTGAACAAGAGGATCACTGCGACGAGCGCGAGCGAGAGTCCATTGAGCGCGACGCGCACGGATCGTGCGCGCGCGAGCCGCAGCAAGCGCTCCACGGACACATCATCGACGGAACTCCCGATGCTCCTCATCCCCTCATTCGTGGTACTGCCGCCTACCGGTGGCAGGCCGTTCGCCCGACGATCAGCGACAGACGCCGCGACGTCGGGATTCGACCCTCCGACCCCAGCGGATTAGAAGTCGGTCGCTCTAGTGGCTGGATCACGGAACTTCATGCGCGTCGTGCGGTCGAGTAGTAGACCTCGATCCAGTCGGGCTGGTCGGGATCGTGGCCGCGGCGCAGCGCAAGCTCCACGCTGAGTGCAAGCGCGGCAGGGAAGGTCGTGATCGCTGCGAGTCGCCGGTCGCTCTCCGCGCCTCCCGGCGCGCGCACAACGGTGGCCCCCTGACGGGCGCACATCTCGTCTGCCTCGTCGACCAGCGGGTCCGATGCGCCGGTCGGGAGACTCAGGACGAGATGACCGGGCGACAGCCCGGTCATCGTCGCCGTCGCCCCTTCGCGTGTCTCGACGCCTTCGCACGGAATCCGCGCGACCTCCTTGATCAGGAGTGCACTTTCGAGTGCCGCAGCCCAGGCCGGCCCGGTCCCGTACGTGATGGCCGCAGGCGGCGTCTCGATATCGGCCAGCGAGTCGCACCACTTCGACGTGGCAACGATGGCCCGCCCGCAGGCGACGTGCACCTCCTCGACCGCACGCCCAAGCACGTCGTCGCGGCTTACGCGCGCCCAGATGGCAAGGCAGACCGCGACTGCGCCGCAGAACGATTGCGTGTGCGTGGTCGCCCGCTGCGCCGGATTGAGGACAACCGCGACTGCGTCGGATGCACGGGCGACAGTCGAGTCCGGTTCGGCGGTTACGGTCACGAGACCCGCCGGACGAGTGCCGCTGTCGATCGCCTCGACGATGTCGCGGAACTCGCCCGACGACGAGATCGCAAGCAGGAGGTCGCCGTCGCGCCACCGGAATGTGCCGCGAGCGACGAGCCCGCTGGGAACCGCGATCACCTCCTTCGGACAGCGCTCCCCCGCCAGTGACGCCAGCCAGAGCGCCTGAGCGACGTAGTACGACGCCCCATTTCCCACGGCGACGATGCGCTGCACGCTCTCGTCGACGATCCGGTCGGCGAGCGCTTCGATCCCGGCGGAGAGCCCGACGGTCTCCTGCAGGTTGGCAGGCATGTCGCAGACGTCTTGCCAGATCGCACTTGCGCTGATCTCGGCTCTCACCTCACTCCTTCCAACCCGCGCTCGCGCTGGGCATCGAGAACGAACGCCCGAGCAGGGGTAGCGAGAGCAGGCACACGATGCAGGCGAGCAGGTACGGCCACGCGTCTCGGGTCGCGCCAGCAAGTGCGCCTCCGGCCGCTGCCCCGATCGCGAATCCAGGTGGCCAAGCGGCGCTCATCAGGCCGAAGCCGAACGCCTGGTCGAACCCGTGGCGTTCAAGAGTCTGGGACAGGAGCGCCAGCGCGGGCGTCCAGAGCGTCGCGTACGCAACGCCGGCCACGATCACAATCACTGCATAGAGGAACGCGCGACTGTCGAGGACGAGGAGCGCTGACGCTCCCCCGGAGACGATCAGCCCCGCCCGCAGGGGCAGAACGTCTCCCTTCGCGTCCGCGACCCGGCCGACGAAGGGATTCGCGACGGCTTGCAGCAATGCAGCGACGGCGAAGACGACCCCGATCGCCGCCGGACCCCAGCCGAGCTCGTCGAGCCTGAGCGGCGCGAGCACGCCGAGCATCCCGAGCAGGAGAGCGGTCAGCGCGATGAGCCATGCTCCGAGCCGGACCACGCGGTTGCCCGCAAGCACGCGGAGCGACGGGGGGCTGACAGTCTCGGCCGCCGGAGCCCGCAGAGTCGCGGCCGCGGCAGCGAGAAGAGCGGCAAGCGCGGCGATGCTCGAGAAGACGAGCGCGACCCCGGCCGAGGCAGCAGCCGCGCCCACGAGCGGCCCGAAGAGCTCGCCCGAGAACGTCGCGGCGAACGTGATCCCGATCGCTTCGCCGCGCTTTCCGGGAGGCGCAACGGCTGCGAGCCAGGCCAAGGCCCCGGTGTAGGCGAATGCGCTGCCGCACCCCTGGCCGATCCTGGCACAGAACACGAGCCAGGCCGACTCGGGGTCGGTGAACGCCACGGTCGAGAGGGCGAAGAGGATGAGGCCGGCGATGACGGTGGCCTTGACTCCGAGTCGGCGCGCCGCCCAGATGCTCGGAAGCGCTCCGGCGAAAGCACCGGCCGCGTACGCCGACGTCAGCAGCCCCGCGCCCGACTTCGAGAGCCCGAGTCGCTCCTCGAAGTCCGGGAGCAGCGGCGCGAGAGCCGCAAACAGCAGCGCCTCGAAGAAGCCGACCGCCGAGGCCAGCACGAGGATCCGCCGCCAGCCTGTTTCTGCCGCAAGGGCGGAACCCGCGAGCGCGGGTTCCGCCCGCGCAAAATCCCTAAAGCCGGCGCTTCGCGCCGGGTCGTTGCGTCTTCTCATCGAGGCCGTGCGTCGAGCCCTACTGCTCGTCGGCGGGACGCGTGTGATCGTGGAGGTGCTCGATGCGCGACGGCGGTTCGAGCCGCAGGTCCAGCGGCTCGAAGGACGAGTCGACGGGGACTGCTGCGCGCTCCGATGCAGAGACTCGGGCCGCCTCGACGACGTCGAGAAGATGGAGGTCGTGGTCCAGGCTCGCAAGCGGCGCGCGATCCTCGCGAACGCATACGACGGCCTCGCGAAGACCGTCGGCCCAGAGCCACGTGGGCTCGATCGCGTCGTGCCGCGCCCAGAATCCGGCCTCGTTCCGCCACACCTCGAAGCCGCGCGGATCCCAGTCGTCGCCGAGCAGATTCGCCGTGCCGTCCGTGCCGTACAGCTCGAGTGCCGGCCGCCGGTAGCGCTGAATCGCCTGGCTCGACAGCACTCCGGAGACAGCACCTCCCGCGTGGCGAAGCACGACGTGCGACACGTCCGGGTCCGGGCTCGTGATCTCCGTACCACCCGCGCGCCGCGTGCGCACGGCCAGCGCTTCGGCAGCGAACACCTCCACGACCGGCCCGAGGAGCGCAGTCAGGCTCTTGAGGTTGTAGATGCCGGCCTCGGCGAGCGGGCCCGGCCCGCCCGAGTGGTACCACGTCGTCCAGTGCGAGCCTGCGTTGCCGTAGAGCCCACGCGCCGAGTGGACCTGTCCCAGAGCACCGTCGCGCACGACCGTCCAGAGCGCGCGCAGAGTCGGTGAGAGCTGTACGAACGGCGCCGCGAGCAGGTGCAGGTCGCGCTCGGCTGCGAGGCGGGCAAGAGCCTCTCCGTCTGCGCGGCTCTCCGCGAACGGCTTCTCGACCACGACGTGCCTGCCGTGCTCGAGCGCCAGGCGCGCGAGCTCGGCGTGGGATGCGGGCGGCGTGAGAACGACGACGACGTCGACGTCCGCCTCGACGACCTCGCGCGCGTCGCCGACGAGCTGTGCGCTCGGGCGGCGTCGCAAGAGCTCGGGCCAGATCTCCCGCTGCCGCGCGCAGATCGGGCCCTCGCGGGCGAGGCCGCGCGGCACCAGGCGGTCCAGCACCTGGAGGTAGGCGGGCAGGACGTTGCCCGCACCGATGATGCCGACACCGACCGGCGTTGTCACAGGGTCTCGGCGCCGAGATCCCGGTAAAGGGAACCGTGCACGAGTCGCACCGGCGCGTTCATACCGTCGAGGTCGCGCACGACGTCGTCGAGGGCATCCCAGCCGGGAACCGTCCAGAACGCAAGGCACCGCGGGTCCGGCCCGAGACCACCGATGCGATCGCACAGCAGGTTGAGCGTCAGACCGACTCTCCCGCGGCGACGCTGCGCGAAGAACGTGGCGACCTCATCCCTGGTGACACCGGGTGCAAAGTCCAGATACTCGCCGTAGTAGAGGCCGTCGCGGCCCTGAACCGGCTCGAGCAAGGGCTCGTAGGAGCCTGCCGTGTCGATACGTGCGGCCAGGCGGAAGGTCTCCTCGAGGTGGTCGGCCTCCCCGGACGCGAAGATGCGCTCCCACTCTCCGATCCGCTCGAGCCCCGCGGCGGCCGTGTACCAGACCGCGACGTATTCCGGCTCCGGCCCGGTGCGGAAGGTGCGTCCGAGGTTGAGGAGCAGGACGTCGTCGACGTGCTCGCTCGACCAGCCGCTCTGCCCTCGCCCGGCGGCGAAATGGAAGGCCTCGATCGATATTCCGGGCCGACGGCTGATGTACTCCACGTAGACGAGCAGCGCGCCCTCCTCTCAGTCGGTTTGCCGGGGAAGCAGGCAGACGGCCTCGCTGTCCCAGTCGATGCCCACGGAGCTGCCGAGCTCCGGAGGCGCGCCGAGCTCGGCCGAGAGCTCGGCCTTCACGGGCTCCGCGAGTCCCGCGACGTCGAGCTGGCACGCGAAGCCGGAGCCCCGGAAGGCGACATCGCGCACGACACCGCGCATCCCGCTCGGAGCGACGGCTCCGAGACGAACGACCTCTGGGCGGACCACGAGCCAGCCGGGTCCGGGTGCCAAGGGATTCTCACACGGTGCGACGAGCCGTACGCCGGCGAGCTCCACTGTCGCGCGTGTGCCGTTCCGCTCGACGACGCTCACCGGTAGCACGTTGGCGTCGCCGACGAAGCGGGCTGCGAAGGGGGTCGCCGGCCGCCGGTAGATCTCATCCGGCGTTCCGACTTGCTCGACGTGGCCGTGGTCGAAGACGACGATGCGGTCGGAGAGTGCGAGCGCCTCTCCCTGGTCGTGCGTGACGTAGACGAACGTCGCTCCTGTCTCCCGGTGGACGCGGCGCAGCTCGGCTTCCATCTCGAGCCTGATGCGCAGATCGAGTGCCGCCAGCGGTTCGTCCAGCAGGAGCACGCGTGGCCGGTTCACGAGTGCGCGTGCGAGCGCGACACGCTGCAGCTGGCCGCCCGACAGCTCGTGCGCCCGGCGTCGACCGAACCCTTCCAGACGCACGAGTCTGAGGGCCTCGGTCACCCGCGACTGGATGTCGCCCTTCGGCGCCCCGCCGATCCGCAGCCCGAATGCGACGTTCTCGAACACGTCGAGGTGCGGGAACAGCGCCGCGCGCTGAAAGACCATGTTCACCGGGCGTCGGTGGGGAGGCACGCGGGTGACGTCGCGTCCCTGCAAGAGCAGCCGGCCTTCGCTCGGCCTCACGAATCCGGCGACGACTCGGAGCAACGTCGTCTTGCCGCAGCCCGAGGGGCCAAGCAGCGTGACGAGCTCTCCTTCGGAGATCGTAAGCGAGACGCGCTCGAGCGCGGTCACCGACCCGTAGCGGTGGGTGATCTCTTCGAGCTCGAGGTGCCTCTCTCCGCTCATGTGCCAACCTTTGGCCCATGAGCGTGGAGGGGCATGGGGAACCCATATGCCGTTGGTTGAAGGAAGGGGCCCGTGGGGGAACGATGGGTTCCCCCACGCGAGAAACTGGAGGTTCCCCACGTTCTCAAGAAGCAGGGGGCTCGCGGGCGAAACATGGTTTCCCCCGCGAACGCGAGCCGAAGGCGAGCGTTGGTCATGCCGCGGCCTCTCCGAGGAGGGTGTCCTCAGCGCCGGCGCGATCGCGAGCCGCCCGAACGGCGAAGGCGAACGCGATCACCCAAAACACGAGCGTGATCGCCAGCAGGAGTGTAGAAACGACGTTGATCGACGGGTCGACCGTGCGGTGCAGCCGCGAGTACATGAACATAGGGAGGGTCGAGTCCGGCCCGATGATGAAGAACGTGATGATGAACTCGTCGAACGAGAGGGCGAAGGCGAGCGCCGTTGCGCCCGCCAATACCGGCCAGATCAACGGAAGCGTCACCTTGCGGAAGATCCTCCACGGTGACGCGCCGAGGTCGGCGGCAGCCTCCTCGAGGGCCGGGTCGAGGCGGTCGAGCGCGGCCTTGGCAACGAGGAGGAAGTAGGGAAACACGTAGACGAAGTGTCCGATCATCACCGTCGTCAGCGAGAGCTGGACGTCCAGCCGGGCGAAGTACACGAGCAGCGCGATGCCGACGAACAGGCCGGGCAGCGTGATCGGCAGGAAGAAGAGGAGCGTCAGCGGCGCCCGCAGGCGCGGCGCGCAGCGCGTCAGGCCGTACGCGGCCATCGTCCCGATGAGGAGCGTGACGACGGACACGGAGACCGCGACCACCGTCGAGTTCCACAGGGTGTTGCGGAAAATCTCGTCACCGAGCGTCTCGCGGTACCAGCGCAGGGAAAAGCCTGTGAACGGGAATGAGACCGCCCCCGTGGCGTGGAACGAGAAGAGGACGACCATGGCGAGCGGCAGATAGAGGAAGACGAGGGCCGCGAGTGTGACCGCGAGCGGTATCGGGCTGCGCTGGGACTCGTTCACGACACGAAGCGGATGCGATCGAGGCGCAGGAGCCGGAGAGCGAGCGCCGTGAGCAGGTAGCAGAGGAGGAAGGCCGCGAGCATGAGAAACGACAACGCTGCGCCGAGGGGCCAGTTGCCAACCCCGGTCAGCGCCGCCTGGATGCGCACGCCGAGCAAGGCTCCGTCGGTGCCCCCCACGAACTGCGGCGTCACGTAGTCGGCGGCGGAGAGGACGAAGACGAGCAGGAACGCCGTCGAGGCAGGGGCTGCCACGAGGGGCAGGATGACGCGGCGCCAGCGCGTGACGGCGTTTGCGCCGAGGTCCTGCGCAGCCTCGACGAGCGCAGGCGACACGGGACGGAAGCCGGCGTAGAGCACGAGCACGACGTACGGCAGGAAGATGTGCACGAGCGCCACCGTGACGGCAAAGCGGTTGTAGAGGAGGAAGCCGAGTGGCTCGTCGATCACGCCGAGCCGCCGGAGACCCGAGTTGAGCAGTCCGTTGCCGCCGAGGATCGACTGCCAGGCGAAGATGCGCACCAGGTAGCTGGCGAAGAGGGTCGCCGTGATCAGGAAGAGTACGAGCACCTGCCAGCGGCCGGCCGCGAAGCGAAGCCAGTAGGCGATCGGCAGGCCGATGACGACTGTCGCGCTCGCAGCGCAGAGCCCGACCACGAGCGAGTTGACGCCGAGCGTCCGGTTCACGTCCGTCGACAACGCGTCGGAATACCCCTCGAGAGTGAACGGCCGGGACACCTCGTACAGCGAGTTCGTCAGGAAGCTGTAGAAGAAGAACGTCCCGAGCGGCGCTGCGAAGAAAAGGAGGAGCCCGAGGGCGGCCGGCAAGGTGAGGGCGCCGGGCCCGAAGCGGGCCCGGCGCGTCTCGAGCGGGGCTTGCGCGTCGGCGATCGAAGTCACGGCGGCCGTCCTACGCGCTCTGCTTGATCTCCTCCCACCCCTCCTGCATCTCGCTGAAGGTGACGAACTCGTCGGACTCGATCGGCGGGTTGCCGTAGAACGGCGCGAGCTCGAACAACCTCGAGAGACGCTCGCCGGTCGTGTCGCCCAGCTCGAGGTCGTCGTAGGGGTAGAGCGCCTTCGTGTCGGCGTTGATCAGGTCGACCGACGCTTCCACCGTCACGGCCGCGACCAGGTACTCGGCGATGCGCGCGTTCTGCTCCGGATCGAGCGCCTCGTTGATCCAGGCATGGACCGTGTCGGCGTTGTCCGTGGTGGACGGGATCGCATAGAGATCGCAGAACGAGAACGCTCCCTCCTCCGGCGTCTTCGTCTTCACGGTCTTGTTGCCCGCCTGTGCCGCGAGGTAGTTCTGGTACGCCCAGCCCTGGAAGCAGGCGACCGCCTCCCCGTCCACGAGCGCCTTCGTCATCTCGGTGAAGCCCGGCGACACCGTCTTTGCTTGGGCCACCATCTTCGTGAGGTAGTCGCGGATCTCCGCGTACTCGTCCTTCGGCAGCTCGGCCGGGTCCTTGCCGAGGATGTGCGCCGTCAGCGTGAACGCCCCGAGCGGGTCGTTGACCATCGCGATCTTGCCCTTGAACTTCGGGTCGAGCAGGTCGTCCCACGACGTGAGGCCGCCGGGGAGCTTTGCGTCGTCCCAGGTGATGCCGATCGAGCCCCAGGTCCAGGGCACGCCGGTCCAGTCTCCGTCCTCCTCGATCCACAGGTTCCGCTCGTCCGGCTCCCGGAAGACCGAGAAGAGGCCGTCGATGTTCGGGATCTTGTCGGTGTCGATCGTGCTCAAGATCTCGAGCTCGGTGTAGAGGTCCTTGTACCCCTGGTAGTACGTGATCAGGTCGTAGGACCCGCCTCCCGCCTTGATCTTCGCCTGGATGTCGTCGTGGTTCCCGATGTACGTCGGTTTCACGTTGACCGAGTTGGCTTGTTTCCACGCCTTCATCGGGTCGGGGATGTCGTAGCCGGTCCACGACAGGTAGTCGATCGTGCCGCTCGCTTCCGGTGCGGCAGCGTCGCCATCGTCGCCGCCACCGCAGGCGGCGAGCAGACTCGGCATCAGGCCGAGGCCGAGTGCGGCCGCACCACCGCGGCGAAGGAGCGTCCGCCGGCTGATGCGAGCATGTTCGAGCGCAACCCGCGTTGTGACGACCACGTCACGCCTGGGGATGTTGTCCATCACGCCCTCCTCCTTGGTCGAACCGAAGCCCCACTGCGTCGGCCTGGGCAGTGCACATCCGGGGGCGGCGTGCGGGGCCGCGTCACGATGGACGCGAACGTACCACGCTCTCGAATCCGCGTACAGCCGCGCAGATTAAGACGGTAAAGAGCCGACGGCTGCGACGACGGCTTCGGCGGAAGGCAGCGCTGCATCCTCCAGGGAGGCGGCGAACGGAATCGGCAGGTCGGGCATCGTGACGCGTCGCGCGGCCACCGGGCCCACGAGCTCGACGACGGCCGCGATGACCTCGGCGCCGTAGCCGCCTGTGGGAGGCCCTTCCTCGACCACCGCGAGCCTTCCGGTGCGGGCGACAGACTCGGCTATCGTCGACGTGTCGAGCGGGCGCAGCGTCCGCAGGTCGATGACCTCCGCCTCGACGCTTTCGGCCGCCAGCGTCTCGGCCGCGTCGAGCGCGATCTCCACGGCGCGCATGGCGCCGACGATGGTCACGTCCGTGCCGGATCGGCGCAGTGCCGCACGGGATAGGGGAACGAGCGCGTCGTCGCCGTCCGCGACCTCGCCCTTGCGTCCGTACAGGAGCTTGTGCTCGAAGACGAGGACGGGATTGTCGTCGCGGATGGCGGACTTGAGCAGGCCTTTCGCGTCCGCCGGCGTCGCGGGTGCGACGAGCGTCAGGCCGGGCTCGCCCATGAACAGGGACGTCGGAATCTGCGAGTGGCAGGACCCGAGCCGGGCTCCGGCGCCGACGGCGCTGCGCACTACGAGAGGCACGCTCGCCTGCTCGTTCGTCAGGTACCAGTACTTCGCGGACTGGTTCACGAGCGTGTCCACCACCAGCCCGAGGAAGTCGCCGAACATGATTTCGACCACGGGACGCATCCCTTTGACAGCGGCGCCGAACGCGGCGCCGGTGAACGCGAGCTCGGAGATCGGCGTGTCGATGACGCGGTCGGCCCCGAACCGAGACTGGAGATCGGGCGTCGCGTTGAACACCCCTCCCAGCGAGACGTCCTCGCCTAGGAGCACCACGCGCTCGTCCCGCGCGAGCTCCTCGGCGAGCGCATCGCGCACTGCCTCGCGGTAGGTCACCTCCCTCACGCCGCTCCCTTCGTCGCCGTTGCCGGAGCTCCGGGCCTCGGGAACGCGGCCGCCCGCGCGGCTGCGAGCACCTGCTCGAGCTCGGCCTCGGCCTCGTCGTGAGCCCGCTCGACCGCGTCGTCGTCGAGCCCTCCGGCGAGGCGCGGGAGTGGATCCCGCGTGAGCCACTCCTCGACCTCTTCCCGCGGCCGGTATGCACCCGGATCGACCTTGGAGTGCCCCTTCTGCCGGTACGTGAGGCACTCGAGGAGCGTCGGTCCCTCCCCGCCTCGTGCCCGGGCGACCGCGTCAGCCGCTGCCTCACGCACAGCGAGCACGTCGTTGCCGTCGACGACCTGAGCCGATACGGCGTAGGCCGCGGCCCGAGCCGCGATGTCGGCTCCGGCCGTCACCGACGCCATCGGCGTCCACTCGCCGTAGAGATTGTTCTCGCAGACATAGACGACCGGCAGCCGCCGGACGGCCGCGAAGTTCAGGCACTCGTGGAAGTACGCCTGGTTGACCGCTCCGTCTCCGAAGAATGCGACCGCCACCGAACCGTCCTTGGTCAGCTGCGCGGCCAGTCCCGCGCCCGTCGCGGCCGCGATTGAGCCGCCGACGATGCCGAAGCAGCCGATGAGCCCGTGCTCGAGGTCGGTCACGTTCATGGAGCCGCCACGACCCCCGTTCGTGCCCGTCTCGCGCCCCAGGAGCTCGGCCATCAGCGCAGTTGCATCGACGCCGAGCGCGAGCGCCGCACCATGCCCGCGATAGGTTGCGGCGACGGTGTCGCCTGGTTCGAGGACCGCGCAGACGCCGACCGCGACGGCCTCCTGTCCCTGGCAGAGGTGCGTCGTGCCCTCGACCTCGTTCGCGAGGAAGAGGCGGAGAACAGCGTCCTCGAAGAGCCTGATACGCAGCATGGCGAGGTAGAGCCGCGCAAGCTCGGCGGAGTCGACTGATGCGGCGTGGGGACGCGGCTCGACGCCCATGTAGCATGCGCGACTGTATCGGCCAGAGCGCTCGGTCAGAAAATGCAGCCGCCCGGCGCGAAGCGCCGGCTTCAGGGATCCTTGCGCGATCGGAGTCCGGATTCGCGGAATCCGATCTTCCGCACTGCTACGGGATGACGAGTTCGGGTTCTCGGCGTGTCTTCGGCGGCTGCACCACTTCGAGCAGGTAGCCCAAGTCGTGCTCAGTGTCGAAGTACACGAAGGCGCCGTCTCCCTCGACACCGAAGCCGCGACCTTCCTGCAGCACGCCGTAGCCAGCCGTCGCGAAGGAGGCGATCGCCTCGTCCGCGTCTTCGACATAGGCCGCAAGGTGGTGCAGGCCCTCGCCGCGCCGCCCGAGCCATTCGTCGTAGACACTGGGCCCCTCGAGCGGTTGGAGCAGCTCGAGCTGCGGCGTCGTCGGGTTGAGCGCGATGCGCACCGCGAAGCGCGACGGCTCCCCGCGGTAGCTCTGTCGCGACAGGATCGCCGGCGAGTACGTGTAGATCCTCCACGACCCGCACCGCCAGAGCGCCGAGTAGCGGCGGCAGGCGCTCTCCAGGTCGCGTACCACGATGCCGATCTGTCCGACCGGCAGGCCGACGAGCGCCTGGGCGGGTCCCGGAAAGTCGAGACTCGTCATCCGTGCGACTCTACGCGGCGCCGTTCGGGCTCGTACCGATGATCCACCTCGGCGTCGACACGCTCTGCTGGCACCTGCGCCTCGAGCACCGCGCAGCGACGCTCGAGGACGTGCTCGAACAGGCTGCCGGCCTCGGGGTCGAGTTCGTCCAAGTCAATCTCCACCACGCCCGCGAGCGAGAGGTCGAGGAGCTCCGCACTCTCGCCGTGCGGGCGGACGAGCTCGGGCTCCGTCTCCTCGCCTCGGGCGACTTTCTAGGTGAGGGCCGAAACGGGGACTCGCCGGACGTCGGTATCGGCCGCGTGCATGCCTGGCTCGAGCGGGCCGTCGCGCTCGAAAGCCCAATTCTCCGGGTCGTCTCCGGCTTCTACCGCGCGGAGCTCCTGGGGAGGCCGGAGCTGATCGAGGCGGAGCGCCGCTATGTCGTCTCGGTGCTGCGCGGCGCGCTCCCGGCCGCCGATGCCGCGGGCGTGGCGCTTCTGCTCGAAAACCATTCCGACTTCACCGTGGACGAATACCGCTCGCTCGTGGCCGAGGCCGGTGGCTCGACCGGCGTCTTCCTCGACCTGATCAACCCGATTGCTGCCCTCGACGACCCGGTGCCGGTCGTACGCGTGCTCGCCCCGCTCGCTCGCGCCGGCCACGTCAAGGACTACGTGTTCGAGTCGATCCCGACCGACGACGGCTACCACCGCCGCGGCTTCGCCGTCCGCTACCGCTACCCGGGCGAAGGCGTCGCCGATCTGCCGCTACTGATGAGCGCCTTGCGGGAGGGGCTCGGCGGCCGTGATTTCCATCTTTCCGTCGAGGGGCTCGACAACTACTCGGACGTGGACGACCAGCGAGCGCGGCTCGCGCCCGCCGTCGGCCTGCTGCGGAGCCTCGTCGCGTGAAGGCCGTCGTCTTCACGGGCGCAGGAGGGAACGAGGTCGTCTCGATCGAGGAGAGGGCCGACCCGGAGCCGAGCGCCGAGGACGTACTCGTTCGCGTCTCGTTCGCCGGCCTCAATCCCGCGGACCTCGTGCAGCGCGCCGGCAACTACCCTCCTCCACCCGGCAGCCCGCAAGACGTGCCCGGCCTCGAGGTCGCCGGTACGGTCGAGCGCTGCGGAGCACGGGTATCGTCGTGGCGGCCTGGCGACCGAGTCTTCGGCCTCGTGGGGGGTGGCGGTCTCGCCGACAGGGTGCTCGCGCACGAACGCTGCGTGGCTCGTGTGCCGGACACGCTCGACGAGCAGGGAGCGGCGGCAGTCCCGGAGGCATTCATCACTGCGCACGACGCCGTGTTCACGGAGGCCCGCCTCCGTCCCGGGGAGATCCTGCTCGTGCACGGTGCGGCCGGGGGAGTCGGCACGGCCGCCGTACAGCTCGGAGTCGCGGCGGGGGCGCGTGTCGTAGCGACCGTGCGCTCGCCGGGCGTCGAGGAGGCGGTTGCAGCTCTCGGCGCCGACGTCGTGCGCGATGAGGACTTTCCACATGGCATGTCCGCGAACGTCGACGTGATCCTCGAGCTCGTGGGTGGCGCGCACTTCCCGGCGAACCTGGACGTGCTCGCACGCCGTGGGCGCATCGTGCTCGTCTCGGTCGCAGGCGGAAACGAGATCGAGCTCGCCCTCGTCGCGCTCATGCAGAAGCGCGCCGCGATCGCCGGGACCGTCCTCCGCTCCCGTGCGCTGGAAGAGAAGGCGACGGCGGTGCAGGCGTTCGAGCGCGAGGTCGTGCCAGCGCTTGCGTCCGGTCGCGTGCGCCCGGTCGTCGACTCGGTCTACCCGGCCTCCGAGGTCACGACGGCCTTCGACCGGCTCGAGGAGCGCGGGAAGCTCGGCAAGGTGCTACTGGACTTCACGGGGTGACGATGACCTTGATCGCACCGGTTCGGCTTCGGGCGGACGCCGTCGCGAAGGCTTCCTCGAGCTCGGAGAGCGGGTAGCGGTGGGTCACCGCGATTGCGAGCCGCAGGTCGCCGCCGGCCGCAAGCTCGAGCGCGCGCTCGTACTCGGCGCGGCCGTCGTGGCTCCAGACGAAAGCCAGCGTGAGCTCGCTCTGCATCGCCGCGGCGGGCTCCAGGGGCTGGGCCTCGAAAGCTTCGCCGACAAGGCCGACCGTCGCTCCCGGCCCAGCCGCCGCCAGCGCGCGCTCGAGCAGTGTCGAACCACCCGCGGTCTCGAAGACCACGTCCGCATCGCTCGGAGCGAGCTCGCCCGCGCCGAGGTTGACCACGCTGTCGACACCGAGCGCGAGCGCGACCTCGAGCGGGCCTCGGCGTGTGGCGACGACAGTCACGCGTCCTCCGGCCAGCTTGGCAAGCTGCGCCACTGCGAGTCCGATCACGCCTCCCCCCAGCACCGTGACCTCCGCTCCCTGTGCGACCGGAACGCGTGCAAGCGCATGCACGGCGACGGCGGTGCAGTCGAGGAGCGCACCCTCGTCGTCGCTCACGTCCGGCGGAAGGACGAAGAGGTTCTCGGCCGGCGCGAGACAGAGCTCGGCGAACCCACCGGGCCTTGCCACTCCGATGTGCTCGAGCTCTGCGCAGAGCGAGGGTCGACCCCCACGGCACTCCTTGCACACGCCGCACGAGATCATCGGCTGCACCGCGACGCGGTCCCCGGAACCGACCCGCTCGACTCCCGCTCCGACCGCGACGACCGTGCCGGCGAGCTCGTGACCCTGGGCGGGGCGTGGATATGGCGTGGGATAGAGCTGCACGCCCGCTCGGTATTCGTGCAGGTCACCGCCGCAGATGCCGGCCGAGCGCACGCGCACGACGGCTTCTCCCGGGCCGGGCGCGGGGTCAGGCAACTCCTCGATCCGGAAGTCGCGGGGGCCGTAGAACGTCGCTGCCTGCACGGAGGCGCGTTATACCGCGCACCGCGTTCGGGATACGGCGGCGGGTCGCTCTCGGCCTCGCATGGTCTCTGGCAGCGGGACTTCTGATGCGAGTGGCGCGACTGCACGGCGTACGCGATCTACGCGTCGAGGATCTGCCGGATCCGGTTCCGGCTGACCGCGAGCTCCTCATTCGCGTCGATGCCTGCGGCATCTGCCCGACGGACGTCCGCAAGTACCTGCTCGGCACGACGGACGGTTATCCGCTGAACCCCGGGCACGAGTGGGTAGGTCACGTCGAGGCGCTCGGTCCCGGTGTCGACGGCTGGGAGGTCGGGCAGCGCATCTACGGGGATACGTACGCCGGGTATGCGGAGCTCGCCGTACTGCCTCTCGAACCGAGCGAGTGGTCGCACGGGCCGCTCAGGCTGCCTGACCACCTCCCACTCGAACGGGCGATATTCGTCGAGCCATTCGCGGACTGCCTGCACGCCGTGATCGACCAGGCCCGCGTCAAGACCGGGCGGCGCGTGGTCGTCATCGGGGGCGGCCAGATGGGACTGCAGGTCGTCCTTGCGGCCGTCCTCGAAGGTGCCGAGGTCGCCCTCGTCGAGCCGCACGGCGAACGTCGCGACGTCGGTCTCGAGCTGGGCGCGCACGAGGCGGTTCCCGAGCTTACGGACGTTTCCAGGAAGGCGGAAGCCGTGGTCCTCACCATCGGCGTTCCGGAGCTCGTCGAGGCGTGTGTCGAGCTCGTCGCTCCCGGAGGGCGGGTCGTCCTCTTTGCCGGCTTCGGCACCTCGCCGAGGGCGGAGCTCGATCTCAACCGACTGCACTACGAGGAGATCGCGCTCGTGGGAAGTGAATGGATCGGAGCGCCGCCGAACCAACGACGCTCCCACTACGCGGCCGCGCTCGACGCGCTCGTGTCCGGCCGAGCGCCTCTCGAGCGGCTCGTCACCGGCCGCTGCGGCTTCGATGGGCTCGAGGCGGCGTTCGCCGACGTGCAGGCGCTGCGAGGCATGAAGACGATGCTGGTGCCGTGACGAGCCAGGCGTACGATCGGCTCGAGTCGACCTGGCGTAGTGGCGGAGTCGTCGTGCTGGACGGCGGCGTCGGCTCGGAGCTGCAGCGGGTCGGCTTCCCCCGCGATCGGAACGTCGGCGAGCTCTGGGGCACGATCGCGCTGGTCGAGGCCCCCGAGCTTGCCAAGGAGGTGCACCGTCGCTACGTGCGGGCCGGTGTAGACGTGATCACCACGCACACCTGGCGGATCGACGGTGTGGAAGCGGAACAACGTCCCTCGACGGCACGCCGCGCCGTCGAGCTCGCACGCGACGCTGCGGCCGAGCTGGGCCGTCCCAAGATCGCGGTCGCGTTCAGCGTGTGGCCGGAGCCGCTCGAGCCCACTCTCACGGCCGACCTTGCCGACGCGGTCGTCGAGGCAGGTCCCGACCTGATCCTCGCCGAGACCGTCGAGACGATCCCGTCCGATCTGCGGTTCCCGGTCTTCGAGCTCCTGCTCGAGACCGGACTACCCCTCTGGGTTTCGTATCGCTGGACGGTGGACGGCCCACCCGACTTGCGATCGCAGGGCATCCCGCGTTACGCCGGCGGGCTGCCAGACGAGGACGGCGGTCTGCTGGTACGCGCCGCGGCGGCGCTCGAGGAGCTCGGGGTCGCCGCCATTCTCCTCAACTGCATGCCGCGCGAGCTGATCCCCGGGATGCTCCCACTGCTCCGCGGCTCCACGTCCCTCCCGCTCGGCGTGTATCCGAACGTCGGCACGTACCGCAACCCCGGCTGGTCGTTCGACGACGATGTGACCCCCGAGACGTATGCAACGGACGCGGCGCGCTGGCGCGACATCGAAGGCGCGCAGATCATCGGCGGCTGCTGCGGCACGACGCCGGAGCACATCGCCGCCGTCGTGGAGATGCTTCGAAGTCGCTAGCGAGCGGTCGTGGCGCCGTCGACGACGAGCGCCGAGCCGGTCACGAACGAGGCTTCGTCCGAGGCGAGGAAGAGCACGCAGTTCGCGACTTCGCGCGCCGTCCCCATCCGGTTGAGCGGCGAGGCGGCGGCGTAGTCCGCGCGCAGTGCGCCCGGATCGTCGGCGCGCTCGAGGAAGGCGTCCGTGAGCGGCGTGTCGATCACGCCGGGACAAACCGCGTTGACGCGTATCTGACGCGGTGCGAGATCGAGCGCGAGGGCGCGCGTGAACTGCAGCACCGCGCCTTTCGTCGCGGTGTACGGCGCGTCGTTCTCCCAGGCCACGAAAGAGTTGATGGAGGCCATGTTCACGATCGAGGCTCCGTCCGGCATGTGGGGAGCGGCCGCGCGACAGGCGTAGAACGTGCCGGCAATGTTGACGCGGAACACACGCTCCCACTCCTCGTCGGTCGTCTCGAGCACGGACGGACCGTGCACGAGCTCGATGCCCGCATTGTTCGAGAGGACGTCGATCCGACCGAAGCGCTCGACGACCTGCGCCACGACCTCATCGACCGCGTTGCTGTCGCCTACGTCGAGCTGGAGCCCGAGCAGCTCTCGCCCGGCCGCCTCGGCCGCGAGACGCGTGGTCTCCTCGACGTGTGCGGGCGTCTTCGACGTGACCACCACCTCGGAACCCTCCTCTGCCAGCCGCACGGACACCGCTCGGCCGATCCCCGTGCCGGCGCCCGTCACGAGCGCCACCTTGCCCGCGACCCGCCCCCTCACGAGCTCGCTCCGTGCGGACGGACTCGGCGCGGTTCCTCGGGTACGGGCACGGCTTCCCAACCCGAGTAGCGGTACCCCGCCGTCAGCCCGCCATCCGCCACGACGAGCGATCCGGTGACGTACGAGGCTTCGTCGGAGAGGAGGAAGCGCACGACGGCGGCGATCTCGTGCGGCTCGGCAGGGCGGTCGAGAGGGATCCTCGACCGATGCTTCGACCATTGCGTGGGATCGGCGACGAGGTCTTCCGTCGGCGGCGTGCGCACCCAACCGGGCGCGACGGCGTTGACGCGGATCCCGTGGGCCGCTAGGTCGACCGCGAGCGACCGCGCGAGCTGTGCGACAGCGCCCTTGGAGGCGTTGTAGACCGCCTGCAGCTCCTCTCCGACGATCGAGGCGGTCGACGCCGTGCATACGATCGCGCCGCCTCCGTGCGCGGCCATGTGCCTGGCCGCAGCGGTCGTTACGAGGTACATGCCCCGAACGTTGACGTGCATCGTGTGGTCGAAGTGCTCGAGCGGCGTATCGAGGACGTGCTCGAAATAGGCGATGCCAGCATTCGAGGCGAGGCGGTCGAGACGCCCGTACCGCTCGAGTGTCAGTTCGACCACTCTCCGTGCCGTCTCGGGGTCGCCCACGTCCGCGGCCAGCGGGACGGCGTCGAGCTCTCTCGCCACCTCGGCCAGCCGCTTCTCGTCGTGCGGCGCGGCGACGAGACAGAGACCGATTCCATCGGTCGCGAGCGCGCGTGCGATCGCGAGCCCGATCCCCTGACTGGCGCCGGTGACGATCCCCGCGTGCTCAGGCATTCGCGAGCACACTCCGCGCGTTCGCACTGCGGAGCGCGTAGATCTCGAAGTCGGGTGTCGTCTCTCTCGGTGGCTCGACCTCGAAGACGTGCAGCAGCGCAGGGCCGGAGTCGAGACCACCGGCATCGGCCTCGGATACCGCGCGTGCGAGCGCCTCGAGGTAGGCGAGGTCGGCCTCGCCGACCGTTGCGGCCTCGTCCGCTGTCAGTGCCCGACCGTGCCCGGGGACGACCCATCGCAGGTCGTGGCGCTCGAGCGCATCGAGAAGACGCCGCACCGTTGCGATCGTCGCCTCGAGCCCCCCGCCGATGAACGGATAGGTCATGTCCGAGAGGTAGTCGCCCGGGAGGAGCACACGGTGGTCGACGAGAACGTAGGCCAGCCCGTCAGCCGTGTGTCCGGGCGCCTCGATCGCCTCCACCGCGAAGGCGCCGCACTCGAACCGGCCGGGCTCGATTACGCGGTCGACGCGAAGCTCGGTTTTCCACTCGATGCCCCACTCGGCTCCCGCGGCGGCCAGCTCTTCGGCAGCCGTGCCGCTGCGGATCCTCTCGGCGGTCGTCGTCCCCGCCCAGACGACCGCTTCCGGGAGATCGCCGACGCCGCACACGTGGTCGAAGTCGCCGTGCGTGAGGAGCAACTGGATCGGCCCAGCCGCTTCGCGGGCGTGTGTCCCGAGCCGTTCGATCTCGTCGGGCGTGAAGCACGGGTCACACAGCAACGTTTCGGAGCCGGCCCGGGCGAGGACAGCGTTCGTCTGCCATAGCGGCGTCTGCGACTGCCACACACCCTCGCCCAGATCGTGGAGCCCGGTCACGCGCGCCGACGATAACCCCTGGCAGGTCCGGGCGTCGGTCAGGCGACCGCGACGAGCGCCGCACCAACGACACCGCTCTGCGCACCCAACGTCGCGGGGATGATCGGGAGCTCTCGGGTCGCACCGTGTTCGATGGCGTCCCGAGCAGCAGCGGCGACACGCTCCCGATACCGGTCTGCCAGACCGAGGCCGCCTCCGATGACGACCGCCTCGGGATCGAGCGCGTTGACGAGCGCCGCGAGCGCGTGCCCGAGCTGGTCGGCCGCTGCGTCGACGAGCGGGGCTTGAACCGGGTCGGACAGCACCTGCTCCGCGCTCTCCAACCCGGCTCGTCGTGCGAGAGCGAGCCCGCCGACGCTCCATTCGACCGGCGGCGCACCGGTGACGATCGCGTTGCCGCGGGCACCTGGGTACGGCCGGCCGTCGAGCACGAGGCAGTGACTGACCCCGCTGCCGATGACGACATACACGAACGAAGCGAACCGCCGAGCGTCGCCGAACCGTGCCTCGGCCAGCGCCCCGGCCCGCACGTCTGACTCGATGCGGACGTGATCCGCCTCTCCGAAGGCTCGCTCGACGTCCAGCCCGAGCCAGTCGACGGTGTAGGCGCTCGTGGGCTTCCCCGAAAGGTCGACGAACTCGCACAGCCCTATCCCGACCGCTTCCGCTCCGTCCGGGGCGAGCTCTCGAGCCAGCCCGACGCACTCGTCCAGGACCGCTGCGCCGCCCGCGCTGACCGGGGTCGTCACGCGGAGCTCCCGAAGCGCCGCACCTGCATCCACGTCGACGATCGCTGCGGCGATCTTCGAGCCGCCGACGTCGATTCCGAGGACGGTCACGTGCCCGAGTTCGGGGCGATCCCGACGAGCGTGCGAGCGGTCACGGCGCCGTAGTTCCGGTACTCGTGGTCGGAGCCTGCCGGAAGCAGACAGGCGTCCTCCGCGCCGAGCTCGAAGACGTACGTCGCATCCGCCTGCTGGGCGCGGACCCAGAGCCGGCCGTCGAGGACGTAGAGCAGTTCGTCGCCCCCGTGCGTGTGCCACGCGGACGCCTCAGCCGGTGCGATCTCCATCGTCGAGACGGCCAGCCTCGGCGTCTCCGCGAGGGTGCCGCTCCGAACGCCGAGATCCTGATGCCATGCGATGTCCTCGTCGCGAAGCACGCACAACGTGTCCTCTCCGTCACGGTCGGCATCGCGCGTGTACACCGAATGCTGGAGGTAGGGACGCGTTCGGGCGTACGGGCCCGTGGACCCGGACGCGGGTGGAGGCGCGAGAAACTCCAGCACCTGCAGCGGCTCCCCGCCCCGGGCGAAGGCGTGATGCCAGGTATCCGGTCCGAAGAACACGCTTCCCCCGCGTGGAACCCGCTGCACCTCGCCGGTCTCCGGATTCGCGATCTCCATGGTCCCCGAGAGCACGTGGAGCAGCTCGTCCGCGCCGAACACGGTGCGGTACTCCGGGGAGTGACGGAACGCGCCCCCCGGCGGGAGGATGAACACGAGCGCATGGATCGCCTCGGTCGAGGCGTAGATGAGGTCAGCGACCACACCCGATTCATCGTCGCCCCAGAGATGGCGCGTGACCGCCGCCCGCTGGATCGCCGTCGGCGCCGTGTAGTTGGGACGCGGAGAGGGCGAGTACGCGCGCTTGGGATCGTCTACGCTCATCGCACGAGGGGAACCGCGACCTCGGGAATCTCGAACGTGGTGGACAGGCTCTCGGTCGACCCGTTCGCAGCGGAGCGATACCCGCTCTCGATGATGTCGACGACATGCCTCGCGTGCTCTGCGGTAACCGCACTCTGGACATCGTCGAGCACCCAGCGCACGAGCTGCATGATGTCTTCGAAGACGTGCGCCTCGGGAATCTGCCGGTGCGGACCGACGACGTGCTCGAGGACGCACATCTGCGCGTCCCAATCCGTGACCGGGCCGTGCAGCGTCGCCTCGCGGCCGGGGAAGTCGAACGGCTCGCCGTTCAGCAGGATGCCGTCGATCGTGCCGCGCGTTCCGAAGTACACGCCCGCGGCGAACTGCTCCGAGACTGCTCCCGCGGCGGTCCCGAAGACAACCGCGAACACGCCCTCGCCGAAGTCCAGGAGGAGGATCGTGTTGTCGTCGGCCTCGGTGGCAATTCGCCGGCCCGCGAACTCACGGTAGGGCACCCGGACGGCAGAGAGCGCCGTTACGCGCAGCGCGGGCCCGAGCACGCTCGTGAGCTGGTGCAGCGCGTAGACCGTGATGTCGTACATCGGCCCACCGCCGGGCTTGCGGAAGTACCACGCCGGGTCGATGGGAACACCGCCCGGAGCCTGCAGCCGCTCGGGCTCGTCACGCTCGTGGTACGTCTCGAACGCCCCGCCACAGATCGCCCAGGCGACGTCCCCGATTGCGCCCGATGCGATCAACTCGCGCGTGCGCGTCACCTGGGGGCGGAGGACCTCGCCCGGAGAGGCGACCAGCCGAAGGTCGCGATCGCGTGCGAGCGCGATGAGCGCATCCGCGTCGGCGACGGTCGTCGCGAGGGTCTTGTTCACATGCACGTGGAGACCCGCCTCGAGCACGAGGCGGCAGTGCTCGGAGTGCAGACCGATGGGCGAGGCGACGGTGACCGCGTCGACGACGCGCTCCTCGAGCAGGTCCTCGATGCTCGTGAAGACGCCGGAGACGCCGAATCGCTCGGCCGCGCCGTGCGCCCGCTCTGCTACGCGATCGCACAGCGCCGACACGACGACGCGGTCGGCGACGTCTGCTTGCGTGAGGTGCGGCAGGATGCCCCGCAGCGCAAGCGCGCCGATGCCGACGACACCGAGGCGTAACGGAGCCCTCATCTGCACGGCTGTCATCGTTTCTCCTTCTCGATCGTTGCGGCCGCCGCGCGAAGATCCGAGACGACCGCGACGGACCGTCCTTCGCGGGCCGAGAGTGCTGCGGCCTCCAGGACCTCGATCACGTGCTGCGCATGGGCCACGCTGACGACCGGCTCCTGTCCGTCGTCGACGCGGTCCGCAAGATGCTCGACCCCGAGGACGTGATCAGGCCCGGCCGACCTCTCGTGGGGAACGACCTCCGACCGGTCCTCGCCGTCGACCCGAAGCCGCACGTGCTCGGAGACGTCGAGCAGGCTGATTCCGAGAGCGCCTCGCTCACCGCGGAGCTCGAGCTCCGGCGCGATCGCGTCAGACGCGGAGTTGTTCGCTTCGACCGAGGCGAGCGTGCCGTCATCGAGGCGCAGCGCGAGCTGCCAGGTGTCCGCGGCCTCGACGGGAACCGACTTCCCGGCATGAGGGCCTTCGACGACGTCGAAGCGGTCGCGGCTCTTGGCGGAGAACGCACACACCTCGCGGACCGGGCCGAGCAGACCCGTGAGCGCGTGCAGCGGGTAGACGGCCATGTCGCGGAGGGGGCCGCCTTCACGAGCGAAGTACGGTGAGGGATCGGAGAGGTAGCCGTCCCACGGCGGCACACCGCCCTGGCCATGGCCGCGGGCGGTGAACACCCTGCCGATCTCGCCGCTCGCGACGATCTCCTTGGCGCGACGCACCTGCGGGAACAGCAGCACGCACGGCGCGGCCACGACAACGCATCCGCTTCGTTCCGCCTGCTCGGCGATGACGCCGGCCTCGGCCGCCGTCAGCGCCAGCGGCTTCTCCGAGTACACGTGCTTCCCGGCGGCGAGCGCTGCGAGCGTGACCTTCGCATGCAGTGAGAACGGCGTCAGGTTGAGCACAGCGTCGACGTCATCGGCACTCACGGCCTCCTGGTAGGACGTCGTCCAGCGCGGTATCGCGTATCGGTCCGCGACGTTGCGAGCCCGGTCCACGCCGCGGGAGCATGCGACCGTGAGCGCGACACGATCGGCGAGCCGCCAGAGCTCGGGGAGATAGTCGCGCTGAGCGACATCGCCGACTCCGACCATTGCCAGCCGCAGCGTCACGATGCGGCCGACTCGCGGGAGCGCACGCGCAGCATGCCGGAGACGATACGCAACCTCCGCTGTCCGTACATTTGTGCGAGGCGAGTAGTGCCGCGACCCAATTGACGACTCCTTCGTAGGCGGAGAAGCCGACGTCGGACGGCGATTCGATGCGCCCGGCAGGATTCGAACCTGCGACCCGCGGACTAGAACTCCGGCGCTCTCTCCCGTTGATCTCGTGTCCGAGAATCGCCCTGACTCGTTGTCATTGAAGAGGGCGCCAGTCAGAAACCATTCGGTCCAGTCTGGTCGTGACTGTTCGACCGCACTTTGTCCGGCTCGAAGAGCCCGGTCTGGTAGGCGAGCACGACCGCTTGGACGCGGTCGCGGAGGTTGAGCTTCTGGAGGATGTGCGTGATGTGCGTCTTGACGGTCGTCTCGCTGATGTACAGCTCTTGTGCGATCTCCGTGTTGGAGAGGCCGTTCGCGATCAAGCGGAAGACCTCCTGCTCACGCGCCGTGAGCTCGTAGAACTCCTTCGGGGGCGTGGGGCGGGGAATACGCGCGAACTGCTTGATCACGCGTTTCGTGACCGTCGGTGAGAGAAGCGCTTCTCCGGCCGCGACGGTGCGGATCGCGGCGAGCAGCTGCTCGGGAGGGTCGTCCTTGAGCACGAAGCCGCTGGCGCCGGCCCTGAGTGCTTCGTAGACGTATTCGTCGAGGTCGAAGGTCGTGAGGATCAGGATCCGGGTGCCGTTGTCGGCGGCGAGGATGCGCCGGGTGGCCTCGAGCCCGTCGAGCTCGGGCATGCGGATGTCCATCAGGACGACGTTCGGGTGAAACCGGCCTGCCTTGTCGACCGCCTCGAGCCCGTTGTTCGCCTCGGCAACGACCTCGATGTCCGCCTCACCGGCGAGCAGCATGCGGAAGCCTGCGCGGACCATCGACTGGTCGTCGGCGACGAGGACGCGGACGCTCATGTCTCGTAGTCCTCGAGCGGGAGGCGCGCGCCGAGAAGGAAGCCGCCCTCGGGCGGCGCACCCGCCGTCATCTCGCCGCCGTAGATCTTGACGCGTTCACGGATGCCCACGAGGCCGTGGCCGAGGCCGTCGCTCGTCGAGCGGCCTTGGCCATCGTCGCGTACTTCTATGTGCAGCTCGTCGCGCCGGTAGTGGAAGGTCACGTCCACGTGGCTGGCGCGCGCGTGCTTGAGCGCGTTGGTCACGCCTTCTTGCACGATTCGATAGGCGGAGAGGTCGATCGCGCGCGGGAGCGGGAATGGGTCGCCGTCGACGTGCAGCTGGACCGGAAGCCCGGCGCGGCCGACGTCTTCCAGCAAGGAGTCGAGCCTGTCGACGCCCGGGTGGGGCGCGAGCTCGAGGCCATCGCCCTCGCGGCGCATGGCCCCGAGCAGGCGGCGCATCTCGGCGAGCGCCGTCCGGCCGGCCTGCTCGACGCGACCCAGGGCATCCTTGTCCTCCTCGAGCGTCTGGGGGAGCTGGTGGCGGACGGCTCCGACCTGGAGGACCATCACGCTGACGGCGTGGGCGACGATGTCGTGCAGCTCGCGCGCGATCCGAGCCCGCTCCTCGGCGACGGCGACGCGCGCCGCTGCCTCTCGCTCCCGCTCGGCGTGGAGAGCACGTTCCTCTGCCGCTTCGGCTTGCGCGGCCCGCTCGCGCAGCGCGTAGCCCGCGAGCCAGCTGATCCCGAACTCGACGGGAATGAAGACGAGGTCGCTGGTGGCAATTCCAGGGATGTTGTAGACCACGATCGCTGCACCGCCGAGGACCACCGCCAGGCCGATGCCCGCCTGTATGGCGTTGCGCAGGTTCCCGAGCAGGAACGCAGCGGCCATCCCGATGACGAAGAAGCTCTGCATGAACGGGAGGAGCTGCCAGTCGACGAACGAGATCCCGGCCGCCAGCAGCCAGTACGCGGCCGGACCGCCGAAGGGAAAGCGCCGACGCGCAAGGAGCGCCAGCACCAATACCGCGACTACGGATACGACGAACCACATCGAC
Organism: Actinomycetota bacterium; assembly: GCA_046727975.1. Lineage (GTDB taxonomy): Bacteria > Actinomycetota > Thermoleophilia > Gaiellales > Gaiellaceae > GMQP-bins7. Next base: position 32,806 of record JBKPDR010000002.1, read on the forward strand.
GATGGCGGCGCGTCCGGCGCATCGCGTCTGACCACAACTTCGAGCAGGCCCACGATCGCCAGGAGCGCGACCGCCCCCTCGAACCAGTACTCACGCGCGAGATCTCTGATCCGGCTCACGCGTTGAAGGTACTGCAGGCTCGCGCCTGTTGCCTCCTACCCGAGTAGGACGCCGAATCACCGGCGAGTAGGAGACCGAATCGCCGCCGAGTACGAGCGCGAATCCGGCTTTCCGACGAGGCCGCCGCGAAGCCCGACTCCTAGCGTCGCCGCATGGACTTTCGATCGGGAACGACCCGCGATCTGCCAATCGGATCCGGGCGAGAAGGAGGAGCCATGAGCCCTTGCACAGTGCACACCCGCGAGCTTGCCGCCCGCGAAAGCGACGGCGTCCACGTCCAGCTGCTGTGGCACCCGAGCGACGACGCGGTAACGGTCTCGGTCGAGGACTCGCGTGCGGGTGACCGCTTCCACATCGCGGTCGCGCCCGACCGCGCCCTCGATGCCTTCTATCACCCCTTCGCCTACGCGGCCTGACCAGGGCCGACGTCACACCACGGAAAGGAGATCCGTCATGTTCGGCACCAAGCACCGCAATCAGTCGTACAACCTCGCGGCCCGCATGGGTCGCTGGAGCGCCGGCCACTGGAAGACTGCGGTCTTCGGCTGGCTCGCGCTCGTCCTCGTCGCGTTCGCGCTCGGCGGCGCGGTCGGCACGAAGAACGT
>JBKPDR010000003.1:0-12630 GCA_046727975.1 Actinomycetota bacterium
GCGCAGGGGCAGCGTCGTGCACGCTCCGGGCCATCGTCGCCCAGGGCTCTTCGATGTCGGGGTCAGCCCCCACGGGTCTGACCCCGGGGGAAGCGGTCATTCCTCGAAGAGCTGCGGGTGCTGCACGACTGCGCGCCCGCGCCTGCGCCGAACGTCCGCGACAACCGCCGACGCGTCGGTCATGTCCTCGAGGATCGTCTGCTCCGTGCGCGACGCCACGATCGGCTCCGCGATGCCGTCCACCCAGACGAGCGTGCGGCTGCCCGGACCGCGGTTCTCACCGCTGATCGGCTCCAGCGCGTAGATCTTGTCGGCGCGCGCGTACTTTCCGAAGCCGAGGAAGATCATCTTCGAGGCGGGCATCGGAGAAGAGTATGACTTCGCACGCGCAGGCCGCGATGTCCGGCTAGCGGGCGGTTGACACGGCGTTCGCCTCTCGCCTGAAGACCACGGCGATAGCCGCTGCGACGAAGATCATGACCAGCCAGACAGCCGTCAGCTGTGGTTCCAGAGCAGGCGGAATCCTCCACTCCAACCAACCACGCTTCACGACCTGCTCGTGCCACCCGTCCTCCGCGAGATTGAGGGCGCCGTACGCGAGCATGAGCGCGACGTACAGGGAGAGGGCCACTCCTAGTCGAGAGCTCGCCGGGCGCACCCGGGAGAGCAGGAGCGCGCTCCAGACGAGCATCGCGCCGTCGATGCCGTGATGATGGCCGAGGTGCACGGCGGCGATGAGCGAGCCGTCCGGCTCTCGACCCAGCCGCTGCATCAGGAAGATGCCGTCCGGAAGGAAGAAGCCGAGCTCCGCTGCGATCCACGGGATCGAAAGGACGAGGACGACGAGGGCGAGCGCGACGCGCGCGACGTCGAGTGGCTTGCGGCCGGAGGGGCCCGCACCGACTCGACGGACAGCAAGCAGGGTGAGGACGAGCGCGAGCGCCACGCCGAGAGCGGGAAGCGCGTTCACGGGCTTGGCATCGAGGTCACCCTGGTCGACCACACCGGGCCAGGCGGTGATCCCGCACAGGGCGATCGCAAGTGCCCCGGCGAGCCAAGCGCGTTTCGGGAGTGCGTCGAGCGCGATCAGCACGAGCGCGATGGCAACGAGCGAGAGCGGGAAGTTCGTCTCGACGAGCGCGCGGCTGAGCCCGCCTGCGAATCCTTCGCCCGACACGTGGTAGAGCTCCGCGGGAGCAAGCCGCGCATAGGTCACGATGATCACGACGAGCAGAAGCGCCCAGAGGGCCCACGTCGTGAGAGCTTCACCCTGGCGTGCTGAGCGGGATCTCGCGGTGGCCGGCACGTCTTCCAGGACGGCCGGGACGGCTACCCGCCGAGCGCGTCGCCGAGCGCGTCGGCGACGTAGACCTGGTCGGCCTCGTCCAGCCCCGTGTGGAACGGGAGGGCGAGCGTCCGGGCGCTCATCCGCTCCGCGATGGGGCAGAGGCCTTCGCGGAACCCATAGCGCGCGCGCATGTAGGGCTGAAGATGGATGCACGGCAGATACCGCGCGGTCTGGATCCCGCGCGCGTCGAGGGTCGCGATGACGCCCTCGCGATCGGTGCCGTGGGGAAGCGCGACGACGTAGACGAACCACGATCGCTCGTGCTCGGCGTCGTCGGGGCAAGGCAGCGTCAGGTCTTCGATGTCGCCGAGCAGGGTCTCATAGCGCTCCGCCGCGGAGCGGCGCAGCGCGAGGATCTCGTGGAGCTTCTCCAGCTGCGCGATCCCGATGGCCGCACGCACGTCGTCCAGCCGGTAGTTGAAGCCGAGCCGGGCATGCTCGAGCCAGCCTCCCGAATCCGCACGTCCCTGGTTTCGGAGGCTTCGGAGCAGGTGCCATTCGTCCTCGGAGTGCGTTGTGACGATCCCGCCTTCGCCCGTCGTCAGCTGCTTGTTCGGATAGAAGGCGAAGACGGCAGGTGATCCGTGTGAACCGACGGCCCGGCTCTTGTAGCGCGCGCCCAGCGCTTCGCAGGCGTCCTCGATGAGCGCCAGGCCGTGCCGCTCGCAGATCGCCCGCAGCTCGTCGAGCTCGCACGGATAGCCGTAGATGTCGACCGCGACGATCGCTTTCGTCCGCTCGGTGATCGCGGCCTCCACCGCTCCCGGATCGAGGTTGAGCGTCCGCGGGTCGACGTCGGCGAACACGGGTGTCGCGCCCTGGTAGATCGCGCAGTTCGCAGAGGCGACGAACGAGTACGGCGACGTGATCACCTCGTCGCCGGGGTCGATGGCGGCGGTCACGCTGAGAAGGTGCAGACCCGCCGTCCCACTCGAGACCGCAGCCGCGTACGGAGCGCCGACGACCTCGGCGAATGCCTCCTCGAACGCGTCGATGGTCGGACCGAGGGAGAGCCGCCCCGAGCGGAGGACTTCCACGACGCGAGCTTCTTCTCGCTCGTCGAGCCAGGGGCTCGAGAGCTGTACCTGCCGCGTGGTCGAGCTCACGCGGGCGCGCGCGCCGTCTCGACGACGTCGAGCCAGTCCCTCCAGCGCTCGTCGATCCCGTTCACCGCGGCGAGGTACGCCTTCTGGAGCTGGAGCGTCACCGGACCGACTCCGATCTCCCTGCCGTCGATCGACCGTACCGGGGTAACCTCCGCCGCCGTCCCGACCATGAAGACCTCGTCCGCCAGATACAGGTCGGTGCGGATGAGGAGCGTCTCCTCGACCGGGAAGCCGAGGTCCTGCGCGATCTGGATGATCGTGTCCCGTGTAATCCCCGGGAGGATCGACATCGCGAGCGGCGGCGTGCGCAGGCGGCCGTCCTTCACGGTGAAGATCGTCTCGCCGGGACCGTCCGCGACGTAGCCGTCGCCCGAGAGCATGATCGCCTCGTCGTAGCCCGCGCGGCGAGCCTCGGTGGTCGCGAGCATCGAGTTCAGGTAGATGCCGGTCGCCTTCGCGGCATGCGGGATGACGTTCGGCCCCACGCGCTCCCAGCTCGAGATCATCGCGGTGATCCCCTGAAGCTGACCCTCCTCGCCGAGATAGGCGCCCCACGGGTAGCTCATGATCACGACGTCGATCGGGTTGCCCGTCGCGGCGACGCCGAGCTCCCCGTAGCCGTAGAACGCGATGGGCCGGATGTAGCAGGACGCGATGCCGTTTGCAGCGATGAGCTCGTGGGTCGAAGCCCGGAGCTCGTCGACCGAGTACGGGAGGTCCATGTAGAGCACCTTCGCCGAGTTTTCGAGACGCACGAGGTGGTCGCGCAGCCGAAACACGGCCGGCCCCCTTGTCGTGTCGTAGCACCTGATCCCTTCGAACACTCCGGAGCCGTAGTGGAGCCCGTGGACGCCGACGTGGATCTTCGCGTCCGCCCAGTCGACGAGCTCTCCGTTGACCCAGATCTTGTCGGTCTCTTGCATCGAGTCACCGCTCCTTCGATTCGTTGGATCCGCCGGGAAAAGTGCCAGCAAATCGTAACCTTCGCTCGTGATGAGTGCCCGTCCGGGGAAGCCTGGCGACATGCCCGCTCAACAGGAGCGGAGGTCTGGTTGTGCGTTGTCCACGACGTCAATAGGCCGGGCGCGAGAGAGGCGGCCGAGCTCTGCCGGAGCCAATCCCACCATGTGTCGCGGTGAGCCCGCGCCCGCCCACACCTTCCCGTGACGGAGCAGCGTCCTCTCGAGCAGGACCGTCTCCACCTGCGGAAGCGGGAACGGAGCGACCGCCCCCGGCGGAAAGCCGGTCGCGCCCTGTACCTCCTCCGGACGGGCAATGCGAGCGTGCTCGGCCCCGGCGGCGCGCGCGATCTTCGCCGGATCGCCCCGCCGATCGCCGGGAACGAGGGCGACGACGGGACGGTTGTCGCAGACGAGGACGAGGGACTTCACGATCTGGTCCAGCCCACACCCGACCGCCGCGGCCGCATCGGCAGCAGTCGGCGTTCCCTCGGCAAATTCCTCGATCCGCGCTTCGGCTCCCGCCTCGCGAAGGAATGAGGAAACCCGCTCAACGGGCTCCGGCCACGCGGACACCACGGACAAGAAGAGTACCCGCGGCGCTTCAGGGATCTCCGCGCAGGTCAGCCGAGCGTAATGAAGCGGGCCTCGTCGAAGCCGGAGCTTCGGACCCGCTCGATCAGCTCGGGCGGCGCCTGCGAGTCAATGGAGAACGCCATGAGCGCCTTGCCGCCCTCCTTCGTGCGCGAGACGGCCATGTTCGCGATGTTCACTCCCGCCTCGCCGAACATCGTCCCGACGCGGCCGATCACCCCGGGCACGTCGTCATAGATGAGGAAGGCCATCTGCGGGGCGAGCTCGATGTCGATAGCGAAGCCGAGCGCACCGGCGAGGAAGAGCCGGTGCTCGGGCCCGACCGTCGTCCCGGAGACGTCGATCTCCTCGTCCTCCGCCTCGATCTGGACTCGAACGAGGTTGATGTAGTGCTGGGAAGCCCCGAACCTCTGCTCCGAGACCTCGATCCCGTGCTCGGCTGCGATCACGGGTGCGTTCACGTAGTTCACCGCCTGGTCGACGCGCCCCTGGAACACCCCGTTCAGCGCGGCCACGGTGAGAAGCCGAGTGTCGAACTCCGACAGCGGCCCGTGCGCAGCGACGACGATTCGGCGCGGCCGGCCGGCGACGAGCGCCGACGCCAGGCGCCCCAACTTCGCGGCGAGGGGGATGAACGGGCCCAGCACCTCGAGATCGGCCTGCTCGACGATCGGGATGTTCACCGCTGTCTCCACGAGCCCGCCCTCGAGCGCGGCCGCCACCTGCTCCGCAATGATCACCCCCGCCCGATCTTGTGCCTCCGAGGTCGAGGCCGCGAGGTGTGGAGTCACGACGACCTGCTCGAGCTCGAGCAACGGCCCCGTGTACGGCTCCGAGCGGAAGACGTCGAGCGCCGCTCCGGCGACCTTTCCCGTGCGGATCGCCGCGGCGAGCGCCTCCTCGTCCACGAGCTCGCCTCTCGCGGTGTTGACGATCCGCACGCCGTCGCGCATGTCGGCGAACGCGTCGGCACCGAGCAACCCCCGCGTCCCGTCGGTCAGCGGGAGATGGAGCGAGAGGAAGTCTGACGCGGCGTACACGTCCTCGACCGTCGGCGCGGCGTCGACGCCGAGCTCGCGAAAGCGCTCGGGCGCCACGAACGGGTCGTACGCGACTACCCGCATCCCCAGCCCTAGCGCACGCCGTGCGACCTGGCGTCCGATACGTCCGAAGCCGAGCACCCCGAGCGTCTTCCCCGCCACCTCGATTCCCGCGAAACGCGCACGATCCCAGCTCCCAGCCTTCAAGGTCGCGTGCGCCTGGGGGATGTTTCTCGCCACCGCGAGGAGCAGGGCGATGGTGTGCTCGGCGGCGGAGACGACCGTGGACTCGGGGGCGTTCGCGACCACGATTCCTCGGCGTGTCGCAGCCTCGACGTCGACGTTGTCGACCCCGACTCCGGCGCGACCGATCACCTTGAGGCGTCCGGCCCGCTCGATCAGGCCGGCGTCGATCGTCGTCGCCGAGCGCACGACGACCGCGTCGAAGCCGTCGATGAGCGAGCCCAAGTCCGATTCGAAGTCCTCAACGACGTCGAAGCGGCGCCGCAAGAGCTCGACGCCCGGCTCGGCGATCGGCTCGCGGACGAGGACGCGGGGTAGCTCCGGCCCGGAGGGTGCGTCAGACACGGACCGACTCGCGGTACGCCTCGAGCGCACGCGCGACGGCGACGCCTCGTTCGACGTCCGCGCCGCTCTCTGCGAGGAGGAGCTCGACCGCGGCGAGCACGATCGTGATGTCGAACACGTCGTAGTAGCCGATGTGGCCGATCCGGAAGAGACGCGGGCCGAGCTCGCCGTGCCCGCCCGCAACGGTTATGCCGAACCGGTCGCGCAGGGCGAGCACGAGCTCACGCGCGTCGATTCCGTCCGGAGTGATGATCGCGGTGACAACCGCCGAGCGCTCCTCGTCGGGCGAGAACAGCTCGAGGCCCATCGCCTTCGCCCCCTCGCGGCAGGCGCGGCCCAGAGCAGCGTGGCGTGCGAACGCGGCCTCGAGCCCCTCCTCGAGCAGCATGGTGAGCGCTGCATCGAGGGACGCGACGAGGGACACGGCGGGGGTGAAGGGCGTCGTGCCCGTCTCGAGAGATGCCTTCATCCGCGCCCAGTCGAAGTAAAAGCGGGGATTGGTCGAGCGGGCGGTCCGCTCCCACGCGGCCAGTGAAACGGTGGCCAGGGAGAGGCCCGGCGGCGTCATGAGAGCCTTCTGCGAGCCGGCGACGACCACATCGAGGCCCCACGCATCGGTCTCGAGCGGTACGGCACCGAGACTCGAGACGGCGTCGACGACCGTCACGGCGCCCTCGTCGCGCGCGGCCTGAGCGAGCGCCTGGACGTCCGCGACCACGCCCGTGGACGTCTCGGAGTGGACGAGGAAGACGACCTCCGCGCCTGTTTGCGAGACGCGCTCGCGGACATCCTCGGGGCGTGGGGTCTCGCCCCAGGCGTAGCGGAGATCCTCCACGTCAGCGGCGTACGCTCTCGCGAGCGCCGCCCAGCGCTCGCCGAATTCGCCTGCCGCGACCGCGAGCACCCGCGCCCCCGGGGAGAGCAGGTTGACGACCGCGGACTCGAACGCCGCCGAGCCGGAGGCCGTGAAGAGCAGGACGTCGTTCTGTGTCCGGCAAACCTCCTGCAAGTGCCCCAGGCAACGGCGCACGAGCGCTCGGAAGTCGGGTCCGCGATGGTGCAGAACCGGCTGTGCACCCGCTGCGAGCACTTGGGGCGGAACCGGAGTCGGCCCCGGCGCCATCAGGTAGCGCTTGCCGGGCATCGGGCAGGAGCGTAGCGAGGGCAGTCGTCGTCTCGGGGTCTGACCCCGTGGGGTCAGACCCCAGGGCTACCGAGTCCTGTGTGACGAGAACGACATGACCTGCTGGAAAGTGGGCCGGTTCGTCCAGCGCATCGTGTCCGGAAGGACGCCGGAGATGAAGCGAATGCGCTCTGCCGTCGCGTCCGCCCGCCAAGCGGACGGTGCCGGACCCTGGGTCGCCTCGAGCGTCGCCGCCGCCTCGTCGATCGCCTCCCACAACGCCTCACGGCACGTGGCCAGAATCCCTGCGCCACAATAGCGGCGGGAATAGGCGCTGCGGACCGGGCGGCCGAGCAGCGTGCGCAGATCCTTTTCGATGTAGCCGTACCATCCCGAGTGGTAGGCCGACCCGGACGGGCCCGCGTCGTCGCTTCGCTCCATGAGCTGGGCGAGCCGTGGAACCAGAGGACCGAGCACAGGTGCGAACACCGCATCGGCGATGCCGGGCCAGGCCGCATCCATCACGGCCGCTCCCGCGACGTCGATCTTCCCGTCGAGGTCGCGGTCCAGCCGGCTTCCCCCGACGGTCCGCCAGGCGTCGAGAAGTCCCGCTGCGGCCTCGGCTCGCGCGCTCGGCGCGGTCCCGGTGTCAAGGACCGCCCGGATCACGGGCCACACGCGTACCACACGCAGATCTTGCGTTGCAGCTCGGTTCATGGCCGCAACGACGGACGCGAGGGTGTGCTTCCGCTGGCTCGCGATTTCGGGGCGAACAAGATCGACGCGTTGGACGGATCCCCACGAGAAGTTCGAGTCGGCAGACCCCACATTCGCGGCCGGCCTGTTGTTCCAGTTGAGGATGACCCCGGCGCGCGGGTTGATTCCCCGCGCGTGCCCGATGAAGAGCAGGAAGCTCCGCCAGTCGTATGCACCCGTGCCGACTGTCGGAAATGCGGGGTCGGTGCCCGGGGCGCGCACGGGAAGCCGGCCGCTGGAGAAGAACGCGATGTCCCGATCGTCTGCGTAGAACCAGTTGAAGCTGAACTCGACCCCGCCCATCGCCTCGAGAAACCGCTTCGCCGAGGTGACCTTCCCGGTGTTGAGCTCGTAGAACGGCCGAAAGCTCAGGAGCTCGCGCCCACGCGTGGAGCGTTGCAGCGAGATCCCGACCTTCTTCCCGTTCACCGTCGCGTATCCGACGAGGGGCCCGTGCGTCGTCTGGTAGTAGGCGACCAGCTGGTCGGGCTGCCCCTGTGCCTTGAGCGTGCCGACGAAGAAGCGCTGCATCGGAAGGCACTGTCCACCGTACTCGTAGTGGCGCTCGTCGCCGCCGCATAGGGTTTCGACGAACAGGTCCATGTTGTCGGCCTCCGACGACGTCGCACTCCAGGCGAAGTCGGGCCCTCGGCCGACGACGACGAACGGTACGCCGGGGAACACCGCTCCCCGGGTCGCGAACCCCCCGCCGGAGAGCTCCATCTCGGCGAAGAACTCGGGGAAGAAGTAGCCGACCTGCGGCCCGGCGACGAAGAGGGGGTGCCCGGTCTGCGAGCGCTTGGCACCCACGAGAAGCGCGCTCGAGGCGAAGGCAGGCTGGCTCAGCGGCGCGGCGATGAAGCTGCCGTCGTCGAGGACGACGCTCCCGGGCCCGTCGCCCGCCGGAAGCTCGTAGGGGAAGCTCCCCGGCACCGTGACGGGCGCCTCCACGTCGTTTGCCTCACGCAGGTCGGCAAAAACGCCTCGGGCATCGGCTGCACCGAGTCGCTCCTCGAGAGCGTCGAGAAACATGGCATTCGGGGCCTCCTGCCCGCCGTTCGCGCCGAAGCGGGCCGCAATGAGGGCGGCGGAGGCGACGACGTCATTGGCGGTGAACCTCTGCGCGGGGATGCCTCTGCTCGCATACCAGCCGTTCACCCCCGCGGCGTAGGCGTTGACGATCGCGAGCGCTCGGCGTCCGAGCACGCCTTGAGCCCGCACGGCGTCGAGCTGGTTGGAGAGGAAGGCTTCCGCCTCCGGGCTCGGTACGAACGTCTTCCCCGAGAGCGCAAGGGCGAGCGGATCGAGGCCGGGGACGTCGAGCGCCGCGGCGCGGGCGGGCCCACGGATGAGCTGCAAGAGGCGCCCGCGGTCCGCCGCCGTCACCCAGCCGGCGCCGTACGCGACCTCCGTCTCGGTCTTGCCCGTGACGTGCGCGACGCCAAAGCGGTCGCGGACGATCGTCACGCCTGGCCGAGGCCGCTCGCGGTTCCGCGGCGTGTCTGCGCCAAGCCCGAGCGGGGCGGGCTTGAAGTAGCGTCGCAGGTCACGCGCGGTGACGTCTCCGAGAAGCGGCGTCAGCGCGTCGTAGAGCTTCGCCTGGTCGGTCGTGTTCCTGTCGAACGAGAGACTGCCGTTCTCGCCCGGCGGGAGAATCGTCCACGCCGCGGCTGCGTGGTCACGCTTTGGCGTTGCGGCCTCGAGCGGGGCGAGAGCAGATGTGAGGGCGGCGGCGACGACGACAACGACCGCAGCGAAGGGCCGATGCACGCGAGGAGCGTACAGCAGCGATAGACCCGTGTCTGACAGCGCCGCGCATAACCATGCGGGTTTGAGGCGTAAAGGTGTCAGACACGGTCGGTTTACAGTCCCCGCGTGGACGCTCTTCTCGCTTTCGCTGCGGCGCTCCTGTCGCTGCGCCTGTCCGCCGAGCTCGTCCGCCGCTTCCGCCGACAACACGCGCCCCAACTCCTCGCCTGGAGCGCGGCGCTCGCCGCCTACGCCCTCGCTGCCGGAGCGCTCGCCTGGGGTGCTGCCGCCGGCTGGAACGAGGCGTCGTTTCGCGCGTACTACCTCGGTGGCGCGCTCCTGACCGCGCCCCTGCTCGGAGCCGGCTCGCTCCTGCTCGTGGGCCGCCTGCGCGTCGTCCCGCTCGTGCTGGTGTACACCGGGCTGGCGGTGGGGATCGCAGTCGCGGTACCGCTCCAAAGCAAGCCGTCGGGCACGGCCGTGCCCGAGGCGCAAGATGTGCTCGACTTCTGGCCGGCGCGCCTCGTCGCGATTCTCGGCAACTCGCTGGGGACACTCGTCGTCGTCGTCGTCGCCCTCGCGACGCTCAGACGCCGGCCACTCGGAAACGGGCTCATCCTGGCAGGGATCGGGGTCGCGGCGCTCGGGAGCGGGTTCGCAGGGCTGGGGGTGGGCGCTCTCGCGCCGGCCGTCGCGCTCGCCGCTCTGCTGCTCTACGCGGGATTCGTCGTACCTAATCGTGCTCGTCGTCTCTGAGCTTCGCGGGCCTTCGGTCGAGGCCTGCGCGCCGCGTCCGTCGCTCGCGGATCCAGACAGAGGCGAAGATCGCGAGCACCACGATCCCGACGAGCGACTCGGCGATCGCCCCCGCAACCCCGCCGTGCGCGATTACCCCTGCGACAGGAGCCACAACCCTCCGACCGTGTAGAGCACCATCAGCGCGAGCATCGGGTACTGGGAACGCAATGCATTCTCGGGTTTCTCGAACAGCGCCACAGCGCGGTCGTGAGCGATGGCGAGCCCGGCCACATGGCCGACGACGAGAGCGACCACCTGCACGTACCAGATGGTGTTCGGCGAGAGCAGCGTGAGGTCCGGCTGGATGTCTGCGGTTCCGAAGAGATCCCAACCCCGTCCGAGCGGGTCCGAGGCGAGAAAGAAGATGAACTGGCCCTGGAGGACGAAGAGGGAGAAGTAGTGGGCAACCATGTATCCGAGTGCGATCGGGACGAGCGAGAGCACGAAGTCGGGAACGAGGTTTCTCGGAGCCCGCACGAGGCGGCGCGCCGACTCGACCGCCACCACGTAGGTGAGGACGACTGCGCCGACGAGGGCGGCGAGACCGAGGAGGTTCACGCCGGTGGTCGCCAAGTCGATCACCGCGAGCGATCTGCCGACCAGTTGTTCGCGCACGTCTCCCAGGAGGTTCTGCCAGGCGCTCGTCCTGCTGAACCCGTCGAAGCTCGTCGATCCGAGCATGACCGCGACGAACACGAGGGTGCCGGGCACACGGTCGACGCCTCCGAGCCCGGAGAACGGCCAGCGTACGACCACGCGCTCCTCCCGGACCCCGATTGGCGCGATGCGAGAGAGGAGGTTGAACATCACCGCGAAGCCTTCCCCGCTCCGCGTCCACGTCTCGCGCCCATAGACCGCCATGCCCGCAAGCACCCAGTACGTGTACAACGAGATCGCGATCGCAAGCGTGCGCGGCGCCGCCGGCCGAGGATGCGCAAGCTCCAAGGCGACGAACGCAAAGAGCGCGACGGCAGCCGGATAGCGCCCCAGCCGCTCCGGATACGAGTACACGGGGAGAGCCTCGTACCCAGCGCGCTCGAGCACCCACACGACAGCGTCTGCGACGGCCCGCCACGGTGACAGCACCCGCCAGACGTCTCCCAGGGTGACCGAGAGCAGAGGCAGCCCGAGCCAGAAGATGACGTACACGAAGGTCGGCGTGAAGTTCCGGAGCTCGACCTCGGTCCCGAAAAGCGCCGAGGAGAGGACGACCAGGAAGAGCGCGACCGACGTAGCCTGGACGAGGGCGCGGAGGATCCGTGACGCGAACACGGCCTGCAGCACTCCGCCGAGCGAAACGCCCTCCGCGCGCTGCTCGAGCTGGGGTCGCCTCCAGAGAGCGCCCAGGAGGATGAACGAGACGACGAGGACGATGGCCGCGGTCGAGAAGAAGAACGACTCGGGAACCGGGAGGTCGCGAACGCCTCCGATTCCGTGGGCGAGGGGGGTCATAGGCCGCGCCGCGGCCTATGACGGTGGAAGGGGTGTGGGGGAACCGGGAGGTTCTCCCACGTTCTCGAAGAAGAAGGGGGCACGCGGAGCTCTCGCAAGACCGCAATTCGCTCTCGCGAATTGCGGTCGCGGAAAGGCGTGGGGAAACATGGTTTCGTCCGCGACCGCGAGCCGGAGGCGAGCGGTGTCAAGGCTCGACGGTCAAATCGGCGATTTGGACGCCGCGCTGCTCGAGCTCGACCTCGAAGCGCCCTGGCACCTTCGCCGTGAACCTGATCCGCGCAGTCCCCCCGGCCGCGACGTCGCGCTCGAGGTCGTACCCATGGAGATGCACCTCGTCGGCGACGTCCGATGCGACGACGATGACCACACGATCGCCCTTCTGCACCGTCTTACGGACGATGCCACCGCGCGGAGCACCATTCACAACCGTTATTCGGACGGTCCCCGGAAGCTCCGGCTCGGTGGTTCCGAGCGTGTCTGTCGTTTCCGTTGTTGTCCTCGTGGTCGTCTGAGTCCTGGTCGTCTCCGCCCCGTCCTCGCCGCCGCAGGACGACAGCGCGACGCCGACGCCGAGCCCGCCGAGCAGCACGAGCGCGAGAGCCAAGGCTCGGCGCAACGGGTGCACCGCGAAACCCTAGCCAGCCGCTACGGACGGATTGCGTCAACTCACGGCCGCGCGCGCAACAGGAGCCCAGCGGGGCGAAAACTCGGGGTTGAGCGCGAGTGCACGCGTGTACCAAGCCCGCATCTTCCTTCGGTTCCCGGCGCAGGCCTCCGCATATCCGCGATGGAAGAAGAGGAGCGGGTCCTTCGTCCCCAGGCGCAGCGCACGCTTCGCGAGGGGCAGTGCCCGTTCGCACCGACCTGCTCGGGCAAGCGCCCAGGCGAGCGCGTCGTCACCGTAGATCGACGGCCTCGCCGCACGCCCACGCCGTGCGAGCTGAACGGTTTTCGCGGGCTCGATGCGGTAGTCCGCGCGGTAGACGGCCGACTCGAGATCGACCTGAACGCCGTTCGCCCGAAGCACGCGCTCGATGAGCCCGACTGCTCCCAGCTGGCGACGAGCATCCTCCGTCTTCCCCGCGCGCTCGAGGAGCGCTGCGAGAAGACCGAC
>JBKPDR010000004.1:0-142905 GCA_046727975.1 Actinomycetota bacterium
TGAAGCGTCGCACGGCTTTCAACCGTTTGACGTGCGCTCCCGCACGTGTTCGACGAGGCGCCGGACGTTGTCGACCGGCGTTTGCGGGACGAGGCCATGGCCTACGTTGAAGACATGCCCCGGGCGCCCCCCCGCGCGGGCGAGCACGTCGTCGATTCGAGGGCGGAGCTCGCGCCAGGGCGCGAGCAAGGCTGCCGGGTCGAGATTGCCCTGGACGGGCCGGTCGAAGCCGACCGCGGCCCAGCCCGCGTCGAGCGGAAGCTGCCAGTCGAGCCCCACCACGTCCCCGCCGCAGCCCGCGGCATCGCGCAAGTAGGCGCTCACGCCGAGCGAGAAGTTGATCACCGGCACTCCGGCGCGCGCAATCGCGCCGAAGAGCTCGCGGTTGTAGGGAGCGACGCAGCGGAGGTAGTCCTCTCGCCCGAGAGCGCGCCCTGCCCAGGAGTCGAAGACCTGCAGTGCCTCCGCACCGGCGACGGCCTGTGCGAGGAGATAGTCCCCCTGCACGGTCGCGAGCTTGGTCAGGAGCCGCTTCCAGGCCGCGGGCTCGGAGAGCATGAAGGCCTTCGTCCGCGTGAAGTCCTTCGAGGTGCCGCCCTCGATCGCGTAGCTCGCGAGCGTGAAGGGTGCACCCGCGAACCCGATCACGGGGACGCGCCGCGGCTCGAGCTCCCGCCGGACGATCCGGATCGCCTCGAGCGTCCCCGCCATCGTCTCCACGGCGGGCGGGGCGGCGAGGAGATCGACGTCGCGCTGGCTCGAGATCGGATTCGTGATTCGCGGGCCGTCGCCCTCGACGAACTCGAGCTCGAGCCCCATGCCGACGAGCGGAGGAAGGATGTCCGCGAAGACGATCGCCGCGTCGAGCTCGAACTCGCTGATCGGGAGGAGCGTGACCTGCGCAGCGAGCTCCGGGGTACGGATCAGGTCGAGCATCGCGTGTCGCTCGCGGAGAGCTCTGTACTCCGGCAGATAACGGCCGGCCTGGCGCAGGAGCCACACCGGCGTCCGCTCCACGGGCAGGCCGCGGCAGGCGCGAAGGAAGAGAGAAGTCGGCTCGGCGTCGCGTCGCGGCGCCGCCTCTGCGGTCACGCTACCGAGCTGTGTAGAGCTTTCTTCGGAATGAGCAGCCATGTCGCGATGCGGCGCTGAGCGCCGCGATGCCGCGTCCTCAGTCGCGCCCATATCTACATCGATATGGGCGCTCCCTGCGTCCTTGCCTCGCGCCGCTCATCATCCGCCTCGTGACGGGCGGTCATCCCGAAGCAAGCTCTGCCACGCGACCCGGCCGACGAAGAAGGGCCCGAGCCGCTCCAGATGGAGCGACGTCTGGCGGGTCTTCCGCATCCGCTGGACGATGATCGAGAGCGGGTGCAACTCCGGGCCGAGCAGCCCGACGACGAAGTCGTTGTCGTTGCGATCGAGCCCGTGGCACGCGAGGCGGATGTCGAAGCCGAGCCCCGCGCGCCCGAACGCCATCCCGACCCCGCCATGCTCCATGAGGATCGCGTTCTGCTCCTTCCGCGAGAGCTGCTCGAACGATCCGGAACGACGCAGCGGGTACCAGATCGCCCACGTCAGCGCCGGGTCGAGGACACGCCGCCGGGGCCGTTCGACGAGGGACTCCTCCAGGTCCTGCTCGTGGCCGAGCGCGTAGCTCCGGCCGAGCATCGTCACCTCGGGCTTGCGCTCGAGTGCCGCAAACGGGGAGTCCTGGAGGAAGCTCCGGATGGTCGTCACGAACGTGTCGGGCTCCTCGCTCAAGGTCAGCAGGCCGACTCCCTCCGGGTCGTTCACGTCCTCGTAGAGGACACCCTCCACGCCTGCGCCCTCCAACGCGCTCATGAGCGGGGCGGTCTGGCTCGCGCCGCCGAACGCGTGCAGCTGCATGTACAGCCGCCGGTCGAGCGACGTCGTCTCGCCTTCCGCCGTCCGGCCGTGCTCGGAGACGTCGACGTCGTCGAGGCTCTCCTCCTCCGGTCGCTCGTCGACCCTCGCCCTCACGAGCTTCCGCTCTGCAGCCAGGCCGCCGCTTCCTTCGCGTGGTACGTGACGACGAGGTCCGCGCCGGCGCGGCGGATTCCTGTGAGGACTTCGAGCGCCACGGCGCGTTCGTCCAGCCAGCCGCCGGCTGCCGCGGCCTTCACCATCGCATACTCGCCGCTCACGTTGTACGCGGCGAGCGGCAGCTCGAGGAAGCGCTCGTGAACCTGCCGCACGACGTCCAGGTAGCCGAGCGCCGGCTTGACCATGAGTGCGTCCGCACCCTGCTCGACGTCGAGCGCGGCCTCGCGCAGCGCCTCCCGTGCGTTGGCGGGATCCATCTGGTGCGACGTGCGGTCGCCGAACGCGGGTGCGCCCTCGGCGGCCTCCCGGAAAGGCCCATAGAAGGCGGACGCGTACTTGACCGCGTACGACAGGATCGCGACGCGTTCGAGCCCCTCGGCGTCGAGCGCCGTTCGGATCGCGCCGACCATTCCGTCGATCATCCCGCTCGGTGCGACGACGTCCGCTCCGGCTTCGCCGTGGGAGACGGCGATGCGCCCGAGGATCTCCAGCGTCTCGTCGTTGAGGACGTAGCCGTCGGCGTCGAGAAGGCCGCAGTGACCATGATCCGTGTACTCGCACAGGCAGACGTCCGTCATGACGACGAGTTCGGCGCTCGCCTCCTTCAGGGCGCGAACGGCGAGCTGCACGATCCCGTCCTCGGCAAAGCTTTCGAGGCCCTGCGGATCCTTCACCGCGGGGATCCCGAACAGGAGCACCGCTTTGATGCCGAGCGACTGCAGCGCGCGTGCCTCGAGGACGAGCCGGTCGACCGAGAGCTGGTCGACGCCCGGCATCGAGGAAACCGCGTTCCGCACGTCGTTGCCCGGTACCACGAAGAGCGGCGCCACGAGGTCGTCGGGCGCAAGCGTCGTCTCGCGCACGAGATCGCGCAACGCGGGCGTCCGCCGCAGGCGGCGGGGCCGCGGCGCGCCGCGGCCGAGCCGGAGCGCCTCGAGTGGGTCAGTCTCGTACTGCGTCAAACCGTTCGCCCTCCGAAGTGGGACGTGAGAGCGTGAATGATGCCGTCCGCAGTCGCCTCGTCGGCGACGATCCCTTCGGGAAGCCCCGCTTCGCGGACAGCCTCGGCCGTCTTCGGGCCGATGCTGACGAGCAGGCTTCGGCCCAGCGCCTCCCTGACCGCGGAGGACGACTCTGCAAGCACCGCGAGGCTGCGTGCGGCGGAGCCGCTCGCGAGCACGATCGCATCGGCTCCCTGCGCAAGCGCGGCGAGCTCGGCTCCCGACGGCTCCACGGCCACCGTTCGGTAGGCGGCGATCACGTCGACGTGCGCTCCTCCCGCACGCAGCGAGCTCGCGAGGTGCGGATCGGCGACATCGGCTTGCGGCAGCAGCACGCGCGTGCCGTCGAGAGAGCCGATTCCCGAGGCGAGATCCTCCGCCGAAAAACGCTCGGGAACGAATTCCGGTTCGGCGCCCAGCTCGCGAACCGCAGCCGCAGTCGCGGGGCCGACCGCCGCCACGCGGACCGCGTCGAGATCGGGTGCCAGATCACGGAGCGCCGAGACGCCGTTCGCGCTCGTGAAGACGACCCAGTCGTAACCGGGGAGATTCCGCACCGCGTCACGGAGAGCGGCGGACTGCTCCACGGGCTCGATGGCTACGAGGGGGACGAGCACAGCCGTGGCGCCGTGAGCTTCGAGCTCGTCCGCGAGCGCCCGCGCCTGCGCGTGGGGTCGCGTCACAACGATCCGCCGCCCCTGCAGCGGCGGGCGGCCGCTCAGAACTGCGGAGAGGATCTCGTCCGCTCCGCCCGCCAGCGCCTCGCGCGCGAGCCGCTCTCCCACGGCCTCGGGCTCACCTCTGCCTTCCACCCGGACGACCCGTTTTCCGTCCGGCGAGAGCACGATCGCCCGCAGCAGGACACCCGCGTCGGAATCCACCTCCGCGTGGGCGCCGACGGGCGCCGTGCATCCCGCCTGGAGCGCGCGCAGGAAGGTGCGCTCCGCCGACGTCGTCGCGCGCGCGTCCGCGTCGTCGATCGCCGCGAGCAGCTCGAGCACTCGCTCATCGGCCGCGCGACACTGCACGGCGAGCGCCCCTTGACCCGGCGCCGGCAGCATCGAGTCCGGTGACAGCCACTCCGTCACCTCGGCTTCGAGATCGAGCCGCCGGATTCCAGCCGCGGCGAGAAGCGCCGCGTCGTACTCGCCTTCCCGCACCTTCCGGATCCGCGTGTCGACGTTGCCGCGGATCGAGCGGATGTCGAGACGGGGCCGGAGCGCGCGCAGCTGCGCAGTTCGGCGCAGGCTGCTCGTCCCGACGACCGCTCCGTCGGGAAGGTCGCCCAGCCCCACGCCCTCACGGGAGACGAGGCAGTCCCGCACGTCCTCGCGGGCGCACACGGCCCCGATGACGACGTCCAGTGGGTCTTCGGTCGGAAGATCCTTCAGGGAGTGGACCGCGACGTCGAGCTCGCCCGCGCGCAGCCCCTGCTCGAGCTCGGCCGTGAAGAGGCCCTTGCCCCCGATCTCGGGCAGCGGCTCGCCGCTCCGCTGCGTTCGGTCGCCGCGTGTGACGATCGGCCGTTCCTCGCACGCGAGATCCGGCCAGGCGGATTCCAAGAGCTCGATCACACGCTCGGTCTGACGCCTCGCGAGGGCGGAGCCCCTCGTGCCGACCACGACCGTCGGCATGGAGTGAGTCATGGATCCCGGGGAGCGTCGAGCCCGAAGAGCTCGCGTGCGGCGGTGGCGACGTCCTCGGCGTCGCCCTCGCCTGCCCGTTCGCGCAGATGCACGGTGGGCTCGTGCAGCAGCTTCTTGACGAGCGCCTGCGAGAGACGAGCGATGTGCTCTGCCGTCTCGGAGTCCACATCGCCCAGGAGACGCAACGTGCGCTCGACCTCCGCTTCCCGGATCGCCTCCGCCCGGCGACGAAGCGCGGCCAGGAGCGGCTCCACCTCGAGCTCCCGATACCTGCGGCCGAACTCCGCAACCTCTCCCTCGACGATCGTTTCGACCTTCGGCACCTCGCGGAGCCGCGAGGCGAGCGCCTCGTCGAGACCCGCGCGGAGGTCGTCGACGTCGAACAGCCGCACGCCTGACACGTCCCCCGCTGAACGCTCCACGTCCGCGGGCACCGCGAGATCCACGAGAACAAGTGGACGCTCCGCCCTGCGAGACATCGCCGCGCGGATCACTTCGGCGGACACGACCGGCACCTCCGAGCTCGTGGCCGTGACAGCGACGTCGGCCCAGACGAGTGCGTCCTGGAGGTCCTCGAGCGAGTAGGTCGTCGCTCCGAACTGCTCGGCGACCTCGCGGCCGCGGTCGAGGCTCCTGTTCGCGACAGCGACCTCTGCGATTCCGCGGCCGGCGACGGCCTTCAGCGTCTGCAGACCGATGCGGCCCGCACCGACCACCAGCGCGCGGCGGTCTCGGAGATCCCCGAGAGCACCTGCCGCGAGCGCAAGCGCCATCGAGCTCGCGGTGGCCGGGTTGGCGCCGATCGCGGTCTGCGCCCGCGCCTTCCGCCCCGTGGACACGGCGGACCGGAAGAGAAGCGAGAGGACGGGACCGGTCGTCGCTCCCTCGCGTGCCTTCTCGAACGCGTCCCGCACCTGGCCGAGGATCTCTGCCTCGCCGAGAACGAGCGAATCGAGCCCCGCCGCAACCCGGGACAGATGGCGGGCGACGTCCTCGCCGGAATGGACGTAGAGGTGGTCGATCAGCGCGTTCCGGTCGACGTCGTGCGCCTCTGCGAGCGCGTCGATCAAGACGTCGCGGCCCTCGACAACGCCCTCGACGAGGTACGCGTACAGCTCGACCCGGTAGCACGTCGCGAGAACTGCATGTTCGGCGACTTCGGGACAGCGGTCGGCGCCGAGCCCGAGCCTGCCGAAGCGTTCACGCAGCTCGACCGGAGCGGTGCGATGGCTGACCCCGAGACAGACGAGACGTTCCACGCTGGCTGGAGAACTCTACTCCCGCCGCCCGTGGAGAATGCACAGGTGCGTGCCCTCGGGATCGACGTGGGGGGAACCTTCACGGACGCGGTGCTGGTCGCCGACGGCGAGGTGCGGACGGCGAAGGTCCCGACGTCGCGACGCCAGGAGGAGTCCGTGCTGGCCGCGGCAGAGGCCGTGGGCACCGAAAGGATCGACCGCTTCACGCACGGGACGACGATCGCGACCAACGCGCTCCTCGAGCGACGGGGCGCTCGCACCGCCTTCGTCGCGACGGCCGGCTTCGAGCATCTCCTCCACCTGCGACGACAGACCCGCGCCCACCTCTACCGGCCGTGTGCCGACCATCCGCCCCCGCTCGTCCCGCTCGAGCGCTGCGTCGGAGTGCGAGGCAGGATGGTGCCGGCAGGTGAGCTCGAGCCGCTCGAGCTCACCTCTCTACCCGGGCTCGATGCAGAGGCAATCGCGGTCTGCTTGCTCTTCGCCTTCCGGCACGCGGAGCACGAGCGGGCCGTCGTAGAGGAGCTCCGCGTTCGATACCCGGACGCGCACGTCGTGGCGTCACACGAGGTGGCTCCCGAGTTCCGGGAGTACGAGCGTGCGTCGACGACGGTCGTCGACGCCTACCTCAGTCCCGTCCTTTCCCGCTACCTCCGTTCGCTCGCTGATGCGTGCCGCCGTCATGGCCTCCGCGAGCCGTTCGTGATGCGGTCGTCGGGAGGCCTTGCGACGCTCGCGGAGGCGGCCGCACACGCCGCCGTCGCACTGTTGTCGGGGCCCGCGGCGGGCGTCGTCGGAGCCGCCCGTCTCGCGTCCTCGGCCGGTTTCGAGAACGCCCTTGCATTCGACATGGGAGGGACGTCGACGGATGTCTGCGCGATCGTCGCCGGCGAGGCGCGCCGCGAGCACGAGCGGACGGTAGGCGGTTTTCCCGTGCGGCTCCCCACCCTCGCGGTTCACACGGTAGGCGCCGGCGGCGGCTCGATAGTCTGGGAGGACTCGGGTGGGGCGCTTCACGTCGGCCCCGAGAGTGCAGGAGCCGAGCCGGGGCCCGCGTGCTACGGGCGCGGAGGCGAGAAGCCGACCGTCACAGATGCGAACCTCTTGCTCGAGCGGCTGCCCACGACTCTCGCCGGCGGGATCGAGCTCGACGAGACCGCCGCATGCCGCGCACTCGGTCGTCTCGACCCGGGTGCAGTCATCGAAGTCGTGAACGCGGAGATGGTGGGCGCACTGCGGGTCGTCTCGGTCGAGCAAGGCCTCGATCCGCGCGACTTCGCCCTCGTCGCCTTCGGCGGCGCCGGGCCGCTCCACGCCTGCGCCCTCGCGGAGGAGCTCGGAATGACGACCGTCCTCGTCCCGGCCGCGGCCGGTGTCCTCTCCGCGCTCGGGCTCGTCGCGGCGGACGAGAGGCGCGACGCCGTGCGCTCCTACGTCGAGCCCCTCGACGAGGCAGGCGAGCTCCCGCCGGACGGCGAGGCCGACGTCCGGTACGCAGGGCAGTCCTTCGAGCTCACCATCCCGCTCGGCCCGGCGCTCGCGGACCGGTTCCACGAGGCGCACGCCGAGCGCTACGGATACTCGGATCCGGGAAGGTCGCTCGAGCTCGTCGCGGTGCGGACGGCCGAGGTGCGCCCTGGACCGGAGTTCGAGGTCGGCGGGCCGCAGGTCGCGGCGCTCGGGCCGCAGGTCGTCGAGCTGGAAGGCGCAACCGCGTGGGTTCCCGACGGCTGGGGAGGCGAGACGGACGCGCACGGGACGCTCGTCTTGCGCAGAGCCCCATGATCCCCGTCGAGCTCGCGCGCGTTCCTCGGAAGTCGCCCGAAAAGGAGGCGAGCGCGAGGAGCGGGGACAGTACGAAGAGGTACGGACACGCGACGAGCGCGGCGCATCCTGCCGCGAGCGGCGTCAGGCGCCGGCGGAGCCGGGCTTCGCACGGCGGGAGGAGGCGCCGGCGAGGGGCGCGCGCGTGATCGACGTCGGGCTCCAGGTCATTGGCAGCGCGCTGCGCGCGATCGCTGAGGAGATGGGCGCCGTGCTCGTGCGCTCCGCTTTCTCGGCGAACATCAAGGAACGCCGGGACTGCTCGACCGCGCTCTTCGACGAGCAGGGACGGATGGTCACCCAGGCGGAGCACATTCCCGTGCACCTCGGCGCGATGCCCGAGGCGGTCGCGGCGGTGCGCGCCTTTGACCCCGCACGCGGCGACGCGTGGATCCTGAACGACCCGTTTTCAGGAGGGACGCATCTTCCCGACCTCACGATCGTCACGAGGACCGCGCTCGGATACGCGGTCACACGCGCCCATCACGCCGACGTCGGAGGAAGCGAGCCGGGGAGCATCCCGGCGGGCTCGACGACGCTCGAGGAAGAAGGCGTGGTCATCCCGCCGACGCGCCTCGACCCCGAGACGCTCGAGCGGCTCGTCGCGCAGATGCGGAACGTGGACGAGCGCCGGGGCGACCTCCGCGCACAGCTCGCCGCGCACCACCTTGCCGAGCGTCGGCTGGAGGAGCTCTGTGCCAAGCGCGGTCGATCGCAGGTGGGGGCTGCGATGGACGAGCTGCTCGGGTATTCCGAGCGGGTCGTCCGTACGGCGGTCGCTGCGCTCCCCGATGGGCGCTACGAGGCCGTCGACAGCCTCGAGGTCGGCGACACGCTGCTAGACATCCACGCGGCGGTCACCATCGCGGGCGACGCGATCGAGATCGACTTCGCGGGCACGGTGCCCCAGCACACGGGCAACCTGAACTGCCCGCTCGCCGTCACCCGTTCTGCGTGCTTCTACGTCGTCCGCTGCCTGACCGCACCGGACCTGCCGGCCTCGGGAGGCGCCTTCGCTCCGGTCACGGTGATCGCACCGGAGCGATGCCTCGTGAACGCGCGTCCGCCCGCTGCGGTCGCTGCCGGGAACACCGAGACCTCGAGCCGTATCGTCGACGTCGTCTTCGCCGCCTTCGGCGAGGCCGTGCCGGTGCCTGCACAAGGCCAGGGGACGATGAACAACGTCGTCTTCGGGAACGACCGCTTCACCTACTACGAGACCATCGCGGGCGGCCAGGGCGCCTGCCCGGACGCCGACGCGCCTTCGGCCGTGCACGTCGCGATGTCGAACACGCTGAACACGCCCGTCGAGGCTGTCGAGCTCTCCTATCCCATCCGCGTCGAGCAGTACGGTCTGAGGCTCGACTCGGGTGGGAAAGGCCGCTTCCGCGGAGGCGACGGCGTGGTGCGCGAGCTACGCGTACTCGAGCCTTGCCGCCTGTCGCTCTTGACGCAGAGGCGCAGGATCGCCCCCGCTGGTGCGGGGGGAGGCGACCCCGGTCTCGCGGGCGGAAACGAGCTGAACGGCCGGGAGCTTCCGACGTTCGTAACGCGCGATCTGGAGCCGGGAGACGTCCTGCGGATCGAGACGCCCGGGGGAGGCGGCTACGGGCGTGGTCAAACGTAGGGGCGAGATACGTCTCGCCGGTACGGCAGCCGCTTGCTGTGAAAACGGAGCGACAAGACCGCGAAGCGGCCGTCTTCAGGGCTTCGCGCGGACGGAATCCGCGCGCCGAGCGCCCGCGTAGCGGGCGCGTGACGTTTCGCGCGAGCAGAATCAGCGCTCGCACATTCTGCTCTTGCGCACTGAAGTGATTCCGTTCTTGCGCACTACTGTGATCTTGGCGGGACCCTGTAGAGCACGTAGCGCTCGTCACGGTAGAGCACCTGCAGGTTGAACGACCGGTTCAGCCGCCGGCGATCAATCACCAGGTATTCGGCGCCGTACCGCTCCGGGATGGTGATGTCCCCGGTGGCCAGGAAGGCGCGACCGTCTCGCGCCCGAACGTAGGGCTGGTTCTCCTTCGTGTCTGCGACGTGCCCAGGGGGCGCGACGGCGATGTAGACCGGTGCGAACGCCGCGATCCGATAGCTCGTCTCCTGGTCCGAGTACACGACCGACCCGGCAGGCACGACCGCGCGCAGCGCGTCCACCAGCCCGGAGGAGAGGGCGCTCCCAGGGGGACTGTCGATCGGCGTCCAGCGCGCGAGGCCCACTGCGACGATCGGCAGCAGAAAGAGCGCCGCCGCGAACCCGGCGCTGGCCTCCAGCGCCGGTCGCCGCCGCATCAACCCGAGGACGAGCGCCGCCACTCCGCCGACGAAGGCGACCCACACGATCCACCCGGACGGGGCCTCGTCCAGCGAGTAGTCGAAGTCGCCGCGAAACACGTACTGGAGGAGAGAGCCGGCGAAGAGGGCGATCGCGGGCAGCAGCGGACCGAGAATCCCCGAAAGGACGCCCATGCCCCCGGCGAACGCGAAGGCGAACGGGAAGAACCCGGCCAGCCGACGCGCCTGCGAAATGGAGACGAGGTCCGAGAAATGCGCGAAGAGCAGGGGGACGAGCGTCACGGCGAGCACGGCGAGAGAGCCGCCGACGACGTAGGCCGACCAGCGGCGGCGCGCTGCGAGTGCCCCGAGCGGGAAGAGCAGAACGGCGACGATCGCAATCGCGCCGGTGCGGACGAAGACCTCCGGTACGAGGCTGTAGCTCGTATCGGAGCGGACGTCGAGGTATCCGGCGTATTGCTCGAACGCCCGGCGAAGCTCGCTGCGGGTCGGCGAGACGGACGCGGTGTCTCCCACGACGGGTACGAGCCAGAGCATGAACGCAGACGCGGGCACGATCAGCGCGCCGAGGGCCCCCAGCCCGGCCCGAAGATCGGAGCGCGTCCACAGCGCCCGGACGAGGACGAACCCGCCGAACGGGATCCAGAGGAATATGGCGTACGTCGGGTGCACGACGGCCAGCGTGAGCCCAGCGGCTACCGTCGAAAGCACGAGTCGCGTGGATGGCGCACGGACGGTCTCGAACGCGAGGGCGAGCGCCGCCGGGACGAGAAGCTGCCGAGCCGCCGTCTCCGGAAGGGCGAGCAGCGTGTAGGCACCGCCGTGGCCGGGCGCGAAGCACACAAGCGCAACCTGCGCGCCCGCCGTCACTCCTGCCGCCCAGCTGCGTCGGAAGAGCGCCCAGCCCGCCTCGTAAGCGACGAGGACGGCCAGCGGAGCGAGGAGCGAGGGCAGATGGAGGACGACCTGCTCTGCGTCCGCGCCCGAGAGCTTCGCGATGACCCCGACGAAGCCGTGCCAGAGCGGGAATGCGTACCCCGGATGAAGCCCGCCGTCCTCGAACTCGGAGAGGTCCTCGAGCGACAGATCGTCGAAGGCGATGAGCTTGCGGACGCGCGCGAGATGGAAGAGACCGTCGCCCTGTACCGAGCCTGCGACGTGCCACAGAATGATCCCGAGGACGATGCCCGCACCGCCCGCGAGCCAGCGGTCCGGAGCGCCGCGCGCCGAAGGCTCTCGCCGACGCGAGAGCATCGCGCCGAGCGACGCGAAGCCGGCTACTGCCAGGAACGCGATGGTCGTCGTGAACGAGGTTGCAAGCGCAAAGGTCGTCGCCAGAGCCCCCAGGACGAGGACCGCGGCCCACGCAAGCGTCGCCGCCGCGCTTCGCACTCCGAGCGCCCTTGCGAGGAGCCAGCCCGGCGCGAGCACGAGCGTCGTCGCGAAGGCGAGCCGGAAGTAGAGCTCGAGGGCGCTCATGGGCCAACCCTCGGTGGTTGCCTATGAGTGTGGAGGGTGGGGAACCGGGAGGTTCCCCACGTTCTCAGGAAGAAGGGGGCACGGTGAGCTCTCGCAAGACCACAATTCGCCCTCGCGAAGTGCGGTCGCGGAAAGGCGTGGGGAAACACAGTTTTCCCCGCGACCGCGAGCCCGAGGCGCGCGGTGTTCAATTCTTGAGCAGCTCCCGGGCACTGCCGGATCCGAGCCAGCGCGCCGCATCGCGATAGAGTCGGCCCCGGTCCCCCCGGAAGAGGACTCCGCGCACACGCAGCGCCGCGAGCAGGAGGCGCCGGGCCCGCTCGGCCTCACGCGGCCCGCGGTGCTTCCAGAAGAAGAGCAGCTGGCCGCGCAGGTTTTCGCGGTAGAGGCGGCCGCCGTGGGACGCGCCCCCGACGTGAACGCACTCGGCTCCGGGGAAGAAGAGCACCTGCCATCCGGCCTGCCGGAACCGGAAGCACCAGTCCGTCTCCTCGCTGAAGAGAAAGTAGTTCTCGTCGAGGAGCCCGACCTCGTCGATCGCCTCGCGGCGCACCAGCATGCACGCGCCCATTACGAAGTCCACCTCCCGCACCTCGTCGTGGTCGAAGCCGCCTCCGTAGAACGAGTTGAGCGCGCCCGAGCGGGGGGCGAGCTTGCGGAGGAAGAAGTATTCGGTCGCGAGCCTCCAGAGGGTGGGAAAGCCGCGCACCGAACGCTGCAGCGTGCCGTCCGGATTCAGGAGCCGAGGGCCGACGATTGCCGCCCGGGGATGCGCGTCGGCGAACGCGACGAGCCTCGCGAGCGCAGCGGCCTCCAGCCATGCGTCCGCGTTCAGGATCAACGCATAGCGGGTCTCGGTCTCGCGCAGGCCGACGTTCCATCCGGCACCGAGCCCCCGATTCTCCGCCTCGATCAGCCGAACGTCCGGGAACCTGGCCCTGACGAGGTCGACCGTGCCGTCGCGCGATCCGACGTCGACGACGACGACCGGCACACCCGCCACGCTCTGCAGGCAGTGCTCGATCCAGGGCAAGGCGTCGTAGCTCACGACGATGGCCGTCGCGGAAGGCCCGGGCTCGTCAGCCATGCTCGACGCGGGGCCGCGTGCCGCCGCGCACTCCCTCCCAGACCATCACGACCCCTCCGGGCACGGCCATCGCGAGCGTCACGAGGAAGAACAGGAATCCGGCCGCAAACGCCTCGTTGGCGCCCACGCCGAGGCTACCGAGGAAACTGACGAAGAACGCCTCCCGGACGGCGATCCCGTTGAGCGTGAACGGGACGAGCATGACGAGGAAGAGAATCGGCCCCATCACGTAGTACACGCCCGGGCCGAGGTCGATTCCTACCGCCTTCGCCGTTGCCCAGATCGAGAGCACCCGAACAGCCTGGACCACAAAAGTCAGCGCGACCACCCCGAAAAGCAGCCGCGGCAGGCCGCGGTAGTGGTGAATACTCTCGTAGAACGCGCGCAGGTGCTCGGCGAGCCGCAGCCGCTGGAGGATGGGCTGCGCGCGCCGGAGGAGCGGGCGGGCCGAACGCGCGAAGAACACGAACGCGAGTACCAGCGTCCCGAAGACGAAGACCCCCTCGAGCCAGAGGTATGCGCCGACGTCGTAACGCCCGACGGAGATTGCAAATCCGACCGCGCCGAGGAGAACGGTGGCGGCGCCTCCCAGGCCGCGCTCGAGGACGACCGTTCCAGTGATGACAGCCGTGCGCCCGGGGTGACGGCGAGACGTCTCGACGATCCGCACGGCATCGCCGCCGAGCGACGTCGGGAGGAACTGGGCGGCGGTGTTGGCGACGCAGTAGGCACGCGTCAGCCAACGAAGCGGCTCCACGATCCCGTGCGACCGGAGAAGCAGGCTCCAGCGCGCGGCCAGCGTGGGCATCGTCCCCACCATGATCGCCACCGCCGCTGCGAACCACGGGAGCTCGGTCTCGCCGAGGACGTCGAGCGTCGTCCCGAGCTCGATCTTCCAGGCGAGATAGCCGACCGCAGCCGCAGTGAGCAGCAACGTCCCGACGAGGCGCGTCCCTCTGCCCATCACGCGTTCGCGACGACGTCCAGTGTCAGGAGCTCGAAGGCGACGTTGGATGCCGCGACCGCCGTCGGCTGGCCCGGGCCGTCGTACGGTGGGCTGACCTCCACGACGTCGAATCCCGAGAAACGAAGGCCATGAAGCGCGCGGAGATACGCGAGCGCCTCCCGCGTGGTCAAGCCGCCCGCCTCGGGCGTCCCGGTCCCGGGGGCGAAGGCCGGGTCGAGGACGTCGACGTCGAAGGAGAGGAAGAGCGGTCCTTCACCAACCCGCGCGCGTACCCGCGCGCCGTACTCCGCGGGGTCGAGCGCAACGAGCTCCTCGGACTGGATCACCTCGAAGCCGAGGTCGCGCGGCATCTGGACGTCGCCCGCCTCGTACACCGCGCCGCGCATGCCGGCGAGGAGCGAGCGGCCCGGATCGAGCAGGCCCTCTTCGAGCGCACGACGAAAGGGCGAGCCGTGGTAGTACCGCTCCCCGCAGTAGACGTCCCAGACGTCCGCATGAGCGTCGAGGAGGACGAGCCCGAGCGGCCCGTGCACCGCCGCATGCGCGCGGAGCTCACCGAGCACGACGAGGTGGTCGCCGCCGAGGCAGAGGGTCCGCACGCCCGCCCGCAATACGGGCTCGAGCTGCTCGGCGATCTGCGCTGCGGTCTTCTCTGCGTTTCCGGGGGTCACGCGGAGGTCGCCGAAGTCGGCAACCGAGAGCCTCCCGAACACCTGCGCACCCTGGGCCGGGTTGTACGGTCGCAGCATGACGGAGGCGGCTCGGATCGCCTCAGGGCCGAAGCGAGCGCCCGGCCTCATCGTGGTCGCCGTGTCGAACGGGATCCCGAAAATCGCGACGTCGACGCCCTCCGTGTCGCCGACCAGCGGGCAGCGCGCAAACGTCTTCACGCCCGAGTACCGCGGCGCGCTCAGCGCGTCCGGCGGCTCGTAGCGAGGCGCGTGCTCGGTCGGCACGCGGCGACGGTACCAGCGGAGGAGGGCGGGTTTCCGCCCCTCCTCCGCTAGCCCTGGCTGGGCTCGAGCTCGCGCGCGACCGCGGGAGGAGCTTCGGCGGCGCGCTCGACCTGCATGCGCGGAAGCCACTCGAGCCAGCGCGGCAGATACCAGTTCGCCTCGCCGAGCAGGCGCATCGCGCTGGGCAGCAACACGGAGCGGATGATCGTCGCGTCGATGAGCAACGCGACCGCGACCCCGAAGCCCATCTGCTGGAACATGATCAGATCGCCCCTCGCGAAGCCGGCGAAGACGGCGACGATGATGAGCGCCGCTCCAGTGATGATCCGAGCGGTCGACGCCACCCCGAACACGACCGCGTCGGTCGTGTCACGGGTCTCGTCGTAGCGCTCCCGTATCCGGCTGAGCAGGAACACCTGGTAGTCCATCGAGAGGCCGAAGAGCACGGAGAACAGGAACAGTGGCACCCACGCCTCGATCGCGTCCGCCTGCTGGAAGCCGAGCAGGCCCGCGCCGGCGCCGTGCTGGAAGACGAGCACGAGCAATCCGTACGCCGCGCCGACGGAGAGCAGGTTCAGGACCACCGCCGTGCCGGCGACGACGACCGACCGGAACACGACCGTGAGAAGCACGAACGTCAGGCCGAGCACGAACGCGATGACCGCCGGAGCCGGATCGATCACCGAAGCGAAGTAGTCGATGTTCTCCGACGACGTGCCGCCGACGAGCGCCTCGGCTCCCGAGCCTTCGAACGCCGCCGGCACGAGCTCGGAGCGAAGCTCCCGCACGGCCTCGATGGCGGGCTCACTCGAGGCGTCGCCCCGTACCGGCACCGTGAGGACGGCCACGGCACCGTCCGCGGAGCGACGGATCTCACCCATGCCGAACCGGGGATCGTCCGCCAGGGTCGTCCGGAGCTCCCCGAGTGCCTGCTCGGCCGCCGGGCTGGAAGCGCCCCGCGCCACGACGATCTGCGCCGGGTCGGTGGTGGTTCCCGGAAAGTCGCGGGCGAGCGCGACGAAGCCCTGCTTCGAGACGAAGCGGTCGGGCAGCGCGCTCACACCGCTCGTCCCGACGTGCATGCCGAGAATCGGTGCTGCGAGTGCGAGCAGCAGGCCGACCGAGAGGCCGAGACTGAGCCCCGGTCTGCGCAGGACCCTCCGGATGATCGCGCCCCAGAAGCGGCCCTCGGGATTCGATGCGTCGAGCGAGCGGCGCCCGACGATGGGAATCCGCAGCGAGTCGACACGATCGCCGAGGAGCCCGAGGAGCGCGGGCAGGAGCGTGGTCGCGGCCGCGACGGAGACGATGCCGACGAGAATCGCGCCGGCCGCGAGGCTGCGCATGATCGAGCTCGGGACGATGAGCATCCCGAACATCGCGACGACGAACGCCGTGCCGCTGAAGACCACGGCCCGGCTCGCCGTGAGACCCGAAGCGGCGATCGCGTCGTGCTTCTCGAGCCCGCGGCCCCGTTCCTCGCGATAGCGCGAGATCACGAATAGCGAGTAGTCGATGCCCAGCGCGAGCCCCATCCCCGTCAGCATGTTGATCACGAAGACGGAGAGCTCGAACGGCTGCGCGAGGAGGGCGACGAGCCCCAGGGCGACGACGATCGAGACGATCGCCATCAGGAGCGGAACGAGCCCCGCGACCACGGCGCCGAAGACGAGGAGCAGGATGATGAGTGCCGCCGGCAGCCCGAACTGCAGCTCGCCGTGCTGCAGGTCCTCCTGCGAGAGCTTGTTGAAGTCGTGGTCGAGCGTCTGCTCGCCCGTGATGGCGACTTCGAACTCCGTGTTCGCGTCGGCCCGCTCGACGGCCGCGATCACCGATTCGACGGCGTCGTCGTCCTCATCGGACAGGGCGACCGGAACGATCGTGGCGTGCCGATCCGGCGAGACGAGCGAGCCGCTCGCATCGTCGAGGTAGGTGCGCGCACGCCGAAGCGTCGGGTCGCCGCCCTGGACGAGACCCCGGACGAGCTCCTCGAACTGCGGCGCCTCGACCGTGTACCGCTCCGAGTGCACGACGACGATGTCGGAAGACGTGCGCTGCGCGTCCTCCGGAAACTCCTCCTCGAGGACATCCAGCGCGCGCTGGGACTGCGGGTCGTTCGTCGGCGCGCCCTCGGTCGTGAGACTGCCGCCGAGGAGCACGACGATGGTCGCGATCGCAACGACGAACCCGCCGATCCACATGCCGATCGTCCGTCGGGGATGGCGTGCGCTCGCCGAAGCGAGCGCACCCGTCGAGAGCTTCATCCGATGTACCTCCCCGCTTTCCGGTTCGTCCCTCGCATGTCCTACGCCGCCTCCGCCTGTGCGACGAGCTCTTCGCGCTCGAAGACGACTGCCTCGGACGGCCGCCTCCTGCGCGGGATGAGGAGCGCGAGCGCCGCGCCGATGCCGACCACGACGGCCCCGACCCAGATGGCCGGGACGAGCCCGTCGTTGAACGTCTGCGCCGTCCCGTAGCCACCCGAGTGGGCGAAGATCGATGCCAGCACTGCGACTCCGAGAACTCCCCCAACCTCGCGGATCGCATTGTTGGTCCCGGAGGCCTTCCCCTCTTCGTGCGGCCGGACCGCCGAGAGCACGACGTTGGCGACCGGAGCGAAGAACATCCCCATGCCGATTCCGGAGAGAATGAACGGGCCGACCAGCGATCCGTAGCCGACGTCGGCGGTCGAGACGGATGCGATCCAGGCGAGTCCGGCGGCCTGCAGCCCGAGCCCCACCGCCATGAACGGCCTGCCGCCGATCCTGTCCGAGAGGGCTCCGGCGATCGGAGCCACGATCATCGGCATCGCCGTCCAGGGCAGGACGCGCAGCCCCGAGTCGAGCGGCGAGTAACCCTGCGCGGTCTGGAAGAACTGCGTCAGCAGGAAGATCGAGCCGAACATCCCGAAGTACATGAGCAGTGAAGCCCCGTTCGCAGCTGCGAAGGCGCGATTACGGAAGAATCGCATCGGCAGCATCGGCTCGGATGCGCGGAGCTCCCACGCGACGAACGCAGCGAGGAGCGCCGCGCCGGCCGCGAGCGCGCCGACGATGCCCGGGCTCGACCAGCCATCCGAGTTCCCGTTCACCAGACCCCAGACGACGCCGAGTAGGCCGGTGCTCACGAGCGCCAGGCCGGGCAGGTCGAGGGCCTTGTCGCGACCGTACGTCTCGTTGAGCCGGGTCGCGAGCGGTAGCAGGACGAGGCCGATCGGCACGTTCAGCCAGAAGATCCACTGCCAGGAGATGCCGTCCACGACCGCGCCGCCGACGAGCGGCCCCATCGCGACGGCAAGCCCCGCGATACCGGACCATGCGCCGAGCGCGGCACCGCGACGCTCGCGGGAGACGGCCGCGCTCAGGATCGTGAGCGTCAACGGCGTCACGATCGCGCTCCCGACGCCCTGCACTGCCCTCGCAGCGATCAACCAATCCGCCGACGGTGCGAGAGCAGCGGCGGCGGAGGCACCTGTGAACAGCGCGATTCCGGCCATGAACATCTTCTTCCGACCGAAGCGGTCGCCGAGCGCGGCTCCGGTCAGGAGAAACACGGCGAAGGTGAGCGTGTAGGCGTTGACCGTCCACTCGAGCTGCTCGAGGGACGCGCCGAGGTCGACGCGAATCACCGGCAGCGCAGTCGAGACCACGAGGTTGTCGAGGACGACCATGAATAGTGCGATCGAGGTGATCGCGAACGTCCAGATCGTCCGAGTCCTCGCTTGCATCGTTCGTCCTCCTTGTGTCCTAGCCGTAATGGTGTAGTGATTGATCACTCATTTGCAGGGGAAAAAAGAGAGCCCGTCTAAGTCGCGTCCTCGAAGCAGCCCTCATCCAGGCGGCTCGCCCATGCGGCGCGCGGGTCGTCAGCGAACGAGAGCTCCAGGGCCGCGAGCACGTTCAGGAGCATGCCCGTGGCGAAGAACCTCGTGATCGTCGGGCGATCCGCTCCGGACACGGTCTCGACGTAGTCGACGAGCCTGCCGTAGCCTTGGGCGGCGCTCGCCCGGATGTCCTCGTCCTCGACGGACGCCGCGTAGGCCTGGAGCTGCCCCTGAAGCATGGACCGATCATCACCGATCAGCCGCCGATACGCATCGCCCATCGCCTCGAGCGCGTCTTTCCCGGATTTCCCGGACGCAGCTGCACGGAATGTCTCGAGCGTGCGCGCGAAGCAGGCGTCGTTCACCGCGAGGAAGAGCTCCTTCTTCGAGCCGAAGAGCCGAAAAAGGTACGGCTGCGAGATCCCGGCACGGCGCGCAATCGCATCCGTGGATGCCCCGTGCAGCCCGTGACGTGCGAACTCGTGCCTCGCAGCCTCGAGCACCGCCTCGCGCCGCTCCTCGGCCGTCTGTCGTGTCGCAGTTGCCATGAGGGAGTAAGTTATCACTCACTCACATAGCTTGTCAACACCGAGCAGACCCGCTCCACTTCGGCCTCCGTCGTCGTCGCTGAGAACGGCAGCGCAAGAGCACGCTCGAATGCACGGTCGGCCCCCGGGAACGGCCCCTGCGCGTCGTACGGCGCGAGCCGGTGAACTGCCCAGGTCCCGATCTGCGCTTCGATGCCCGCCGCGCGGAGCGCGGCGAGCGCCTCGTCGCGGCGGTCGAGCTGGACGACGAATGCCTGCCAGCCATGGCGATCGCCCTCGGCCACAGCCGGCACGAGCACGATCTCCTGGAGCCGGTCCGCGTACCACTCGGCGACGCGCTCCCGCGCACGAAGGAGCTCCTCGAGGCGCGCGAGCTGCGGGACACCGAGCGCGCACAGGACGTCTGGAAGCCGGTAGTTGAATCCCGGCCGACGCATGTCCCCAGGCGCTGCCCAGCCGTGGTGGCGGAGCTGCCGCACGGCCGCGTCGAGCTCAGCCTCGTCCGTCGTGACCGCGCCCCCTTCGCCCGTCGTCACGATCTTGCGCGGGTGGAACGAGAGGCATGCGGCAACGCCGAGCGCGCCGCAGGGAGTGCCGCGGTAGCGCGCGCCGAGCGCGCCGGCGGCATCCTCGAGGATCGGCACCTCTTGCGGGACCGCAGTCTGGAGCGCTTCCCACTCGACCGGCCGTCCGAAGAGGTGGACGGCGATGACGGCCCCCGTCCGGTCCGTCATCGCGGCGGCGACCGCGCCCGAGTCGACGAGGAAGGTGTCGGGATCGATGTCGACCAGTACCGTGGTCGCTCCGCAGAGCTCGACCGCGTTCGCGGTGGCGGGGAACGTGTACGCGGGCACGATCACCTCGTCCCCTGGTCCGACGTCGAGTGCGAGAAGGGCGAGATGCAACGCCGCGGTGCCCGACGAGACCGCCGCCGCATGGACCGTGCCGACCGCCTCAGTGATCGCGTGCTCGAACTCCTCGACCTTTGCGCCCATGGTGAGCTGGCCGCTCTCGAGCACCTCGGCGACGGCCGCCACCTCGGCCTCGCCGACATCGGGCCTCGCGAGCCGGATCGGGTCACTCATCGGCCGCAGTTCGGCCGAATGAGTGGGGCTCGCGGGGGAAACATGATTCCCCCCGCGACGCCAGCCGAAGCGCGGGCGTGGCAGTGTCACGCCGTCGCGGCCCCGAGCTTCTGCCGGTACCACGAGATCGTGCGAGCGAGGCCCTCGTCGAGCTCGACGCTCGCCTCGAACCCGAGCATGCGGCGCGCCTTCTCCACGTTCGGGACGCGGAGCTCGACGTCGGTGTAGTGGAGCGGCTGGAAGACGATCTCGCCCGGGCAGCCGGTGAGGCGCTTGATCCGCTGAGCGAGGTCGTAGATCGTCACCGCCGAGCGCGCATTCCCGACGTTGAAGCTCTCGCCGACGGCGTTCGGGTGCTCGAGCGCGAGTAGCAGCGCCTCGACCATGTCGTCCACGTAGCACCACGCGCGGATCTGCGAGCCGTCGCCGTGGATGACGAGGTCCTCGCCCGCGAGCGCGGTCTCGATGAACGCACGGATCGCGCCCCCGCCGATCTGCCCGGGGCCGTACACGTTGAACGGGCGCAGCGCGACCGTGGGCAGGCTGAGCTCGTCGTAGTAGGCGCGCGCCATGTGCTCGCCTGCGAGCTTCGAGACTGCATAGGTCCAGCGCGCCTCGCCGACGGAGCCCTGAGTCGTGACGTGCTCCTCGTCGACCTTGTACGCGTAGGTTCCGAACACCTCGCTCGTCGAAAACTCGATCATCCGCTCGATCGTCCCCTTCGTGGCGAGCGCGGCTTCGAGCGCGTTGTACGTGCCGATCAAGTTGACCCGCATCGTCCGAACCGGGCTCTCGAGCACCGTGTCGACGCCGGCTATCGCTGCCGCATGGACGAGGTGCGTCGCCTCCGCCACGACCTCGGAGAGAAGCTCGGTATCGAGCACGTCGCCCTGCACGAAGCTGAAGTTCGGATGATCCCCGAGTCCTGTCCCGCTGAGCGAGTCGCGGTGGAGATTGTCGAGCGCGACGATCTCGTTCGCGTCCGCTAGCCGGCGCGCAAGAGTCGTGCCGATGAAGCCGGCCCCCCCGGTGATCACGATCCGTTTGCCGGAGAGAGACACGTGGCGAGTGTAGTAACCGGCCTCAAGCGGCGTGGGCAGCTGCGGTCTCGCCGGCGCGGCGCGGCCTCGTCAGCGCGCCGACGAGGACGACCGCGACGACCAGCGTCACGCTGACGAGTGCCTCGCCGTCTCCGCGCGGCCATCCGCGGTACCAGTCGAGCCACTCGAACAGCGTGAGCACGAGCGGAACGAACCAGAGGACCGAGAGCCTCGGCCGCGCGAGCCCGATGGGCACGAGCAGGAGCACGAGGTAGTGCAGCCAGAGGATGGGTGTCAACACGAGCGCAGCCGCGATCGTCAGCGTCAGCGAGCGTCGGTCGCGCTCCAGTGGGGTGCCGTTCTGTGCCGCGCGCCATGCGAGCGCGAGGAGCGCGGCTCCGGCCACGACCACGAGCGCGTTTGCCGCCGCCTCCGGCACGCCGATCATGCGAAAGACGGCGAACGCCGAGTACGAATTCTCCGCCTCGAGGTCGACGAGCGTACGGATGAGGTGGGGGTAGTCGCCGAGACCGCGGAACGCGATGACGGCCCAGGAGACGAGCGCGAGCGCCACGGCGGCCGCGGCCGCCAGGGCCGCGGCTCGCAGCCTCCGCGTCAGCGCGAGCCAGAGGAGGAGTGGCCAGAGAAACCCCTTGAGGACGACGGCAAGACCGCCGACGCCCCCCGCGAGCCAGGCGCGGTCGCGGAACCGCCAGAGACACGCGACGAGAACGAGGAGAACGGGCCCGATCGCCCCGTACTCGACCGCTTCGATGGTGACCGGATAGAGGAGCGCAACGGGGTAGCAGCGCCAGTCTCGGACTCCGAGCAGAAGCAACGCGCCGACGGTCGCGAGGACGAGGAGGAGCGAGAAGCCCACCCCCGGGAGGAACGTGTCACCGACATGCTCCGGCAGTGCCGAGATGGGCGTGAGGAGGAGCGCCAGCACGGGTGGATACGCGTATGGAGCGTCCCCCGGGCCTTCGATCGTCCCCGGCTCCGAGTACGGGCTCCGCCCGACGAGAACGTCGTCTCCCGCCTCGAGGAAGATCGCGAAGTCGAAGGGCTCCTGCGACCCGCCGAGCGCTCGCAGCGCGTTCGCCCAGAGCGTGTCGCTCTCCGTCTGCACCGCGATCGCTCGGGCGGCGAGCGGGAGGATGACGGCCGCTGCGACGACCGCTGCGCCGACGAGCCCTATCCGCCGGCGCGTCGCCGCGTGCACGGCGTGACAGTAGCGAGGACGGCGGGCGCCACCTGTTTGCAGAACGTACAGGTGCGTAGTTCCCGCTCGCGATCGCGGGGTACCCTTTTCGTATGCGCGAGCTCGCCCTACTCGCTCTCGCGCTCGTCGGGCTCGTATCGGCTTCTGCCGCCGAGGCGGGCACGACCTCGCGCACCTCGCTCACGATCACGTTCTGGGAGGACGGGTCGAAGACGAGTGAGAAGACCGTATGGACGTTGCGCTGCAACCCGGCCGGCGGGACGCTCAAGCGGCCAGCGGTCGCCTGCAGCCGCATCGCGACGGCAGGCTGGAACCTCTTCGCCCCGGTGAAGCACGGCATGATCTGCACGCAGATCTACGGCGGCCCGCAGGCCGCGCTCGTCGTCGGCACCGTCCAGGGCCGACGCGTCTGGGCGAAATTCCAGCGCCGCAACGGCTGCGAGATCTCGCGCTGGAACAGGGTCTCGCCCTGGCTCCTGCCGCCCGGCGGAGTGACGTAGTCCTCGCAGGCGATCCGCATAATGGCCGCCGTGTCCACGGCTGACACGCCAGGCGGCCCGCGGCCGGTCCTCGTCCTCGGCCTGCTGCCGGCCGGGCTGGCGCTGGCACGCACTTTGGGCCGTGCAGGCATTCCGATTTTCGGCGGCGTCTTTCGAAGCAACGAGTTCGGCCTCCGCTCGCGCTACCTACGAGGACGCTGTGTGGCGACGCAAGCAGACGCGAGGGAGCAGGACCGCCGCCTGCTTGCGTTCCTCAGGCGGATCGCGGGCGACGGTCGGGCCGTGCTCGTGCCCGAACGCGACGAGCACGTCGATTTCGTGCTCCGAAACTGGGATGAGGTCGCGGCGCTCGCGGACGTGCCCCTCCCGCCGGACCCGGAGGTCGTACGGCGCCTGCGGCGGAAGGACCTCCTCCCCGATGCAGCGGCGCTGGCGGGAGTTGCGACCCCGGGCACACACGCGATCGAGGGCGAGCACACCCTCCGGGCCGACGGTCTCGTGCCTCCATATCTCCTCAAGCCCGTCGAGGGCCAAGAGTACGCACTGACGTTCGGGAGGAAGGCGGTCGTCGTCGGGAGCAGGAACGAAGGGCTACGGGCCTGGCGGGAAGCACAGGGCGCCGGCTTCGATTTGATCGCGCAAGAGCTGATCCCCGACTCGCACGAGCACGTCTTCTCCCTCCTTACGTACATCGGCCGCGGCGGAGAGCCGCTCGCCACCGTCGTCGGACGCAAGGTGCGCCAGGGGCCGCTTCGCTTCGGGACGAGCGCGGTGTTCGAGACCAGCTTCGAGCCGCGGGTGCTGGAGCTGGGCCTACAGCTCCTGCAAGCGGTGCGGTACCAGGGCTTCGCGCAGGTCGAGTTCGCGCAGGACTCCCGCGACGGCGTGTTCAAGGTCCTCGAGGTGAACACGCGCCTGCCCGTCTGGGCGGGAATCGCGATGACTCCCTCGTTCGACATCGCGCGGGTTGCGTACGTCGACCTCTGCGGGAGACCGGTGCAAGCGCTGGGCACGCTCCGCGACGAGCTCGCCTGGGTGTACCTCGCGAAGGATCTCTGGGTCTCAGCTCAGATGGCGCGCCGCCGCGAGCTCAAGCTGCGCGACTTCCTCGCCCATCACGTCCGGAGAGGCAAGGTGGGAGCGGTATTCGCGCCGGACGATCCGCTGCCCGGCCTGGCCAGCGTCGGCTACCTGCGCTCGAGGCTTTGAGAGCGGGCTGACGATGCGCATCGCTCTCGTCGATCCGCTCGGCTTCACGACGCCCTACGACGACCGCCTTGCAGCCGCGCTCGGCGGGCGGGGCCACGACGTCCGTCTGCTCACCTCCCCGTTCCTCCTCGACCGGCGACCAGAGCCTGACGGATACGTCCGCGAAGAACTCTTCATCCCGCTCTCCAGCCGGCTTCTTCAGGGAAGGCCGCGCGCCCGCATCCGCCGGCTCGTCAAAGGAGTGGAGTATCTGCCCAGCGTGCGCCGGCTCGTCCGGAGAATCGACGCGCTCGAGCCCGACGCGGCCCACGTCCAGTGGCTCGCGCGGCCGGAGCTCGATGTCCGGTGGCTCCGCAGGGTTGCAGGAAGACATCCGACGGTGCTGACGGCGCACAACGCGCTTCCGCGACGAACGAAGGCGTATCCCGCCTGGCGAGAGGCGCTCGAGACCGTGGCGCGGGTGGTCGTCCATTCCCGGCGGACCGTCGACCGGCTCGTGGACTTCGGGATCGAGCGTGAGCGAATCGTCGTGATCCCCCATCCGGTCTTCGACGATCCCGTCGAGCACGATGCCCCACCGCCGTCCGGGCGGACACTGCTCTTCTTCGGGCTCATCCGGCAGTACAAGGGTCTCGACCTGCTCGTGCGGGCGCTGCCCGGGATCGTGCGGGCTGTTCCGGAAGCGCGGCTCGTGGTCGCCGGAGACCCACTCGATCCGATCGACCCGATCCGAGAGCTCGCACGAGACGTCGGTGTCGACGAGCAGATCGAATGGCGCCTCGGCTTCCTGCCCGACTCGGAGCTCGCGGCGCTCCTCGCCTCGGCCGCTTTCGTCGTCCTCCCGTACCGGCTGATCGAGTCGTCTGGAGTGCTCGCGCTTGCGCTCGGCCACGGCCGGCCGGCAGTCGTCAGCGATCTGGGAGCGGTCGGTGACACGGTGCGGGAGTTCGGAGCCGGCCGCGCCGTTCCGGCGGAGGACGTGGCGGCGCTCACTGCCGCCTGCGTGGAGCTTCTCATGGACGAAGCCGCCCTCGCCGAGGCCTTCGAGGGCGCGCTGGCCGCACGGGCAGCACTTACGTGGGACGAGTCCGCGAGGGCCCACGAGCGCCTCTACGAGGAGCTCCACGGCCGCGTAGCCTCGCCTCTGATCGCCTCGTGACGAACGCTCGCCTTCGGCTCGCGTTCGCGGGGGAAACCATGTTTCCCCATGCCTTTCCGCGACCGCAATTCGCGAGGGCGAATTGCGGTCTTGCGAGAGCTCCGCGTACCCCCTACTTTTTGAGAGCGTGGGGAACCTCCAGGTTCCCCACACCCCTCCACACTCATGGGCCGGAGATCGCCCCATGAGCCGCCGCCCGCAGCTCATCGTCAAGTGGATCGTCGACCGGGTCCTCGCCGCGACTGCGCTCGTCCTCCTCTCGCCGGTGTTCGGCGCCATCTGGTTCTGGGTGCGGCGGGACGCGGGTAAGCCCGTCTTCCTCTCACAGCGGCGAGCTGGGAAGGACGGCGTTCCCTTCAAGCTCCTCAAGGTGCGCACGATGGTTCCGGACGCCGTCGCCGTCGGTCAGGAGCTGGGCCTCACCGCAGATCCGTACGGGATCGTCTCGGACGATCCGCGCGTCACCCGCAGCGGGCGAACGCTTCGGCGGACCGGCCTCGACGAGCTCCCGCAGCTCGTCAACATCCTGCGGGGAGAGATGAGCCTCGTGGGGCCGCGCCCCGACCTCGTCGAGCAGGTCGCGAACTACAGCGAGGCGGATCGCCGGCGACTGGCCGTGCGCCCCGGGCTCACCGGCTGGTCGCAGACGCACGGTCGCGAGGAGATCGGCTGGCCGGAGCGCATCGAGCAGGACCTCTGGTACATCGAGCACTGGTCGCTCTGGCTCGACCTGAAGATTCTCCTCCTGACGCTCGCGCAGGTCTTCCGCTCCGAGCCGGAGCCGGTCGAGGACACGATGAACATCGAGCGTGCCCGCGCCGCGCGCGAGCGGGGGGACGAATGACGAGTCAGCTCGAAGTCGCCCCCGCGGACTGGGACGACCTTCTCGCCGAGATCGAGCTCCGAGACGTCTACCTGCGCCGGGACTACCTGGAGAGCGCTGCGCTCCTCGGACAGGGGCGGCCCGCGTTCCTGCACCTCGCATCCGCGGGGGGAGACGTGGTCTTCGCCTGTCTCGTCCGCGATGCCGGCGACGAACACGCCGACGTGGGCACCCCGATGGGCTACGGAGGGCCCGTTGCAGCCGGTGACGAGCCGCCTGTTGGCCCCTTCTTCGACGCGTACGAGGCTTGGTGCGCGGAGAATCGAGTCGTCGCGACGTTCGCGCGCTTCCACCCGCTGCTCGCAAACCAGGAGCTCGCCCAGGGCCGCTGGCACGTCGAGCAGATCGGCCATTCGGTCGGCTGGAGGCTCGCGGGGCGCGACGAGGACGGGCTCTACGCAGGGATGGACGCACACCATCGCCGGGTCGTGCGCAAGGCGCGGGCGGCAGGAGTCGAGGTCGCGGCCGAGATCGGAGCCGAGGAGCTCGACGGGTTCGTCGCCCTCTACCGGGAGACGATGCGACGCCTGGACGCGGCGGACTTCTACTACTTCCCGGAGGAGTACTGGCTCCACCTCGTCTTGAAGCTACAGGACGAGCTCGTCCGCTTCGACTCCTACTCCGACGGCGAGCTCGCCGCCAGCATCCTCTGCTTCGCCACGCCGCCGTTCCTCCACTACCACCTCGGTGCCTCGAGCGAGCGCGGGCAGTCGCTCGGCGCAAACCATGTCCTCTTCTGCGAGACCGCCGCGTGGGCAGCCGAGCGCGGATTCACGCATTTTCATCTCGGGGGCGGGCTTGGTGGATTCGAGGACTCCCTGTACGAGTTCAAGCGCCGCTTCGACCCGGACGGCCTGCTCCCGGCGACGCTCGGCAAGGCGGTGCACGATCCGGCTGCCTACCGAGCGCTCTCGGGTGTGGGCGAGATCGACTACGCAGGGTTCTTCCCTGCGTACCGGCGCGCCGGCTAGCGGCGACCACTAACGGGAAGCAGGGGTATCGTCGCGGCCGTGCTCGGAAAGGCACTCTTCTGGGGAAGCCTCGGCGCGCTCGCGTGGACGCATGCAGGCTATCCGTTGGCCGTCGGGGTTCTCGCGCGACTCCGCCCCCGCCCGATACGCAGAGAGGAGATCACCCCGGACGTCACTGTGATCATCGCTGCGCACGACGAGGAGGACGTCATCGGCCGCCGGGTCGAGAACCTCCTCGAGCTCGACTACCCGGCCGACCGAGTCGAGATCGTCGTCGCCTCGGACGGATCGAGTGACGGGACGAACGAGATCGTTGACGCGATCTCGGCGCGATCGCCGTCCGTGCGCCTCCTGAAGTGCGAGCGCGCCGGAAAGGCCCCCGCGCAGAACCGCGCAGTCGACGAGAGCGAGAGCGAGATTGTCGCCTTCTCGGACGCGAACTCGCGCTGGGCGCCCGACGCCCTCCGCCGACTCGTCAGGAGCTTCGCCGACCCGGACGTCGGATACGTCTGCGGCCAGCTCCGACTCGAGACCTCTGACGGGGCGGGCCAGGAGGGCCTGTACTGGCGCTACGAGCTGTGGCAGCGAGAGAGCGAGTCCGCGATCGGCTCCATTACCGCTGGGAACGGCGCGATCTACGCGGTCCGACGCTCGGATTACCTCGGCCGGGACGACCCGCGCATCGGGCACGACTTCGGGCTGCCGTTCCGCCTCGCCCAGCAGGGACGGCGCTCGGTCTACGAGCCCGGCGCGATCGCGTGGGAGAAGCCCGCCCGTGACCTGGAGGAAGAGTACGGGCGCAAGGTGCGGATGATGACGCGCAGCTGGCGGCCGCTCCTCGACGGCTCGCTTGCGCGCACCGGAGACCGTCTGTACCTGGCCGAGCTCGTCTCGCACCGCGTGCTCCGCTATGGGAGCGGCGTGCTGCACCTCGTCCTGCTCGGAACGAGCGTCCTGCTCGCCTCTCGGGGGCCCGTCTACCGCACCGCCCTGGCCAGCCAGCTCGGCTTCCTCGCCCTCGCGCTTACCGGACGAAAGCGGTTGCCCGTCCCGGGCGCCGGGCTCGCCTACTACTACCTCCTGACGACGACCGCGACCGTCGACGCGCTCGTGCGCTACCTCCGCGAGGGCTCACCCGCGACATGGGACAAGACGGCGGGAACGCGATAGCCGAGGGATGAAGACGCTCCTCTTCGTCGGCGCTGGACGCCATCAGCGGCGCGCGATCCTCCGCGCACGCGAGCTCGGCCACCGGGTCGTCGCGGTCGACCGCAACCCGAACGCGCTCGGGCTGGGAGCGGCAGACGTGGGTGAGGTCGTGGACTTCACGGACATCGCCACCGTCGTCGAGGTGGGGCGCGGGCACGCGGTCGACGGGGTTCTCACCGTGGCGGCCGACCGCGCGGTTCCGGTGGTCGCGGCCACTGCGGACGCGCTCGGGCTGCCGGGAATCGGCACCGACACGGCACAACGGATGACGCACAAGCTCGATATGCGGCAGACCCTTTCCGCAGCCGACATTCCGCAGCCGCCGTTCGCGCCGCTCAGCTTCGAGAAAGACATCGACTCGGCATTGGAAACCGTCGGCTTCCCGGCGGTGCTCAAGCCGGCGGACTCGGGCGGCCAGCGGGCGGTCTTCCGCGTCGAGTCGAGGGGTGACCTCGAACGCAACCTCGGCGAGGCCGTTGAGGAGTCGCCTACGCGCGTGGCGATCGTCGAGGAGTTCGTCGACGGCGTCGAGATGAACGGAATCGTCGTTGCGCGCAAGGGAGAGCCCGCGCTCGTGACGCTCTCGGATCGTCTCCGTCCACCCGGGATCGGCTTCGGAGTGGGCTGGATCCACGTCTACCCGCCGTCGATCGACGGCGAGCAGCTGTGGCGGGCCCGGGAGATCGCCGCGGAGTCGGTGCGTGCCTTGGGACTGCAGGACGGAATCGCGTTCCCGCAGCTCATCGCCGCGCCGGACGGGCGCGTCGTCGTCGTCGAGGTCGCTGCCCGTATCGCGGGCGGCCAGATGGCGGACCTCGTCCGCCATGCCGCCGGTGTCGATCTCGTGCTGGTGGCGGTGCTGCAGGCGCTCGGCGAGGAGGTCCCGGACGAGCTCGCCCTGCCGCAATTCTCGCAGCCGCTGGCGATCCGATTCTTCACGGCGCAGCCGGGCCCCCTCCCGGCGGGCCGTGTCACGCGGATCGGCGCACTCGATCCAGTCCTCGCCTCCGAAGGCGTCGTCCA
The DNA here is from genome assembly GCA_046727975.1 of Actinomycetota bacterium. GTDB lineage: Bacteria > Actinomycetota > Thermoleophilia > Gaiellales > Gaiellaceae > GMQP-bins7. Next base: position 29,251 of record JBKPDR010000004.1, read on the forward strand.
GGCCGAGACGTACCTCGAGCTCGGCGAGACGATCCGCCCGGTTCGCCGGGACGGCGACCGCCGCGGGTATGTGATCGCCGTGGGGGACTCGCCTGAGCACGCACTCCGCCGCGCCGAGAACGCGGCGCAGCTGCTCGAGGTCGAGGTCGAGCGGTGAGCGCGAAGTGAGCTGCTCGTTCGATCTCGACCACTATTGCGAGCTGCTCGAGGCGGCGCGGACGGGCGGCTACCGCTTTGCGCGCTTCGGCGACGGGCCCGAGCGAGGCGAGCTCATCCTGCGCCACGACGTCGACCTCTCGCTGGCAGCAGCCGTCGAGATGGCGAAGCTCGAGGCTGAGCTGAGGGTCCAGACCACGTACCTCCTGATGACCGAATCGGTCTTCTACAACCTCGCCTCGAAGGAGGGTGTCGCCGCCATCGCCCGTCTGCGTGGGCTCGGACATGCCGTCGGGTTGCACGCGGTGTATCCGAACGTCGCTCTCGACGAGCGCTTCGACGCCGTCGTCTCGTGGCACAACCCGGAGCCTGCGTTCATGTCGGGGCCGATCCCGGGTGCGGTCAACGCATACGCCGAGCCGTACTTCGCGCCGCCGACCTACCGTTCGGACTCCAACCAGCGCTGGCGCTCCGGCTGCCCGCACGAGGAGCTGCGGGCGGGTGCGTTCCCATGGCTGCAGGTCCTCATCCACCCGGAGATCTGGGTCTACCCGGGCTCGACGATGGGCCAGACGATGCGCTCGATGCTCAACGCGGAGAAGCAGCGCCGCCTGCACCAGCTCGCTGACGACGGCATCGACCTTGGCTGACATTCGCGCCCCAGAAGCGCGACCGTCCCCAAGAGGACGCGGCTGCTCGTGAACGACCGCCCACTTCGCGTCGTCCACTGTCCCGTCAACACCGCCGGGGTCCCGTGGACGAACGTGCAGGCGCTCCGGCGCCGCGGCGTCGACGCAACGCTCGTCGTCTTCAACCGCTACAAGCTGCATCCCGAGGCCGACCGCTCGCTCGAGCGCCACGGCGGGTTCCTCCGCAAGCAGCTGACCCAGTGGCGGGCGCTGCTCGAGCTCCTCCCCCACACGGACGTCTTCCACTTCTACTTCGGCCTCACGCTCGTTCCACGCTCGCTGCAGTTCCCGATCCTGCGCGCGCTGCGGAAGAAATCAGTCATGCACTTCCTCGGCTCGGACATCCGCGGGAAGACGCCGGCCGAGCTCGGCTTCGGGAAGAAGGCAGATGCCGAGGTGGTGGGCTCGTATGACGCCGTTCGCTGGGTGCCGGAGGCGGAGGTGATCCCGCCGGGGATCGATGTGCGCGCAATCGCGCCATCGCCGCCGACCGACCGAGCGCGCCCCGTGATCCTCCACGCCCCGTCCTCGCGACGGCGCAAGGGCACCGAGCATGTGCTCGCCGCGTGCGAAGGGCTCGACGCCGACCTCGTACTCGTCGAGGGGCTCCACCACTCGGAGGCGTTCGAGCGCTACCGCGAAGCGGACATCGTCGTCGACCAGCTCAACTCGGGCTGGTACGGGCTCCTCGCGGTCGAGTGCATGGCGCTCGGGAAGCCGGTCGTGGGCTTCCTGCACGAGGAAGCTGCTCGCCGCACGGAGGAGGCGCTCGGAGTCCCTGTTCCGATCGTGAGCGCGTCGAAGGATGATCTCAGGACCCGCCTCGGGCCGCTCGTCGGCTCTGCTGCCGAGCGGCGTCGGCTAGGCGAGGCCTCGCGCTCCTACGTCGAGCGCGTGCACGACCTGGAGCAGGTCGGCAACCGCCTGCTCGCGCTCTACTCTCGCCTTTGATGACGACGCAGGTCCGCGTCTACCGAGTGAAGCCGGGACGGCTGGAGGCCTTCGTCGAGGAGTGGCGCCAACGCGTCGTGCCGCTTCGGCGCCGGTTCGGCTTCGAGATCGTTGCTGCCTGGGCAAGCGTGGAAGACGACACCTTCGTCTGGATCCTCCGGCACAGCGGAGACTTCGCCGCAGCGGACCGGGACTACTACTCTTCGCCCGAGCGCGCTGCGCTCGACCCGGACCCGGCGCGACACATTGCCGAGCCGCACACGTTTGTCGCGCGCCCGGTCGTCTGATGGCGCTCGGGACGGAGCTCAAGCGGCTCGGCAAGCACTCGGCGATCTACGGGCTTGGCGGGCTCGTCTCGCGAATCCTCGCCGTCCTTCTGCTCCCGCTCTACACGCGCTACCTCTCGCCGTCCGACTACGGGAAGGTCGAGACATTGATCGCCCTCACCACCGTGGCCGGGATCGCGCTGCGGATGGGGATCACGAGCGCTCTCTTCCGCTTCTACTTCGACTCGCCCGAGCCCGAGCAGCGCCGCCTCGTGCTCCGCACGTCGTTCTGGTTCACGATGAGCATGGCGACGCTCGGTCTCGTCGCAGGCCTCGTCCTTTCACCGGAAATCTCGGAGCTGCTCTTCGGCTCGCCCGACGACTGGGAGCTCGTCGCAGCCTCCTTCGTGAACCTCTGGGTGAACATGAACTACGAGCAGCTCACGTCCCTCTTTCGCCTGGAGGAGCGCTCCACGGCGTTCGTGAGCGCGAGCCTCGCGAACATCTTCCTGACCGTCGCCGCGACGCTCGTCCTCGTCGTCGCGCTCGACAAGGGTCCGCTCGGCGTCATCGTCGGGAACTTCCTGGGAACGCTGCTCGTCTACGTCGCGCTCGTCGGCTACAGACGAGAGCAGCTGGGCCTTCAGTTCGACCGCGGCCTCCTCCGAGAGATGAACCGCTTCGGCGTCCCGCTCATGCCGACCGCGCTCTTCCTCTGGGTCACGAACTTCAGCGACCGATTCTTCCTCGTGAAGCTCTCGGACACGACCGAGGTGGGCCTGTATTCGGTGGGAGTGCGCATCGCCTCTGCCATGGTTCTCCTGCTCACGGCTTTCCGGCTCGCCTGGCCGGCGTTCGCCTACTCGATCGAGGACGACCGCGAGGCCCGTCGGACGTATGCGTACGTCCTGACCTACCTCGTCCTCGTCACGACCTGGGTCGCAACGGGGCTCACGCTGCTCTCGCCGTGGATCGTCGACTGGCTCGCGGCGCCCGCGTTCGAAAGCGCCTCGAGGGTCGTCGGCCCCCTGACCTTCGCGGCGGTCGCGTTCGGCGGCTACATCGTGGTCGCGATCGGCCTCGGCCGCGCTCGGCGGACGCAGTTCAACTGGGTGGTCACCGGAGCCGCGGCCGCCGTGAACGTTGCGCTCAACCTCATCCTCATCCCGCGCTACGACATGATGGGCGCGGCGGTCGCGACCGTCGCCGCCTACGCGACGATGTTCGTCGGCATGTCGTGGTGGGGTCAGCGCGTCTACCGAGTGCCGTATCAGTGGCGTCGCGTGCTGACGGCGGCGCTCGCTGGAGCCGGCCTGGCCGTCGCCGGCAAGCTCGTCGGAGGGGGGCTCGCGGTCGCACTCGCGCTCGCGCTCGCGTACCCCCTCGCGCTCCTGCCACTCGGCTTCTACCTCCCCGCCGAGCGGAGAGCCATCGGGGCCCGGCTGCGCCTCGCCCGCTGATGCGGACCACGCGCGCCTGGCATCTGCGGCGGCTCGTCTGGCGCGTCCGCCGTAGCGGTCCACGCATGGCGCGACCGCTCTCGCGTGTGCTACCGACATTCGATCCTCCCTCGAAGCCGATCCTCGTCCTCGGGTGCCCGCGGTCGGGAACCTCGCTACTCCTGGAGGGCCTCCTCCGGAGCCCCGAGCTGCGATCGGTCCAGAGCGAGGGGCACATCCTCTGGGACGAGTTCCACCACCCGCGTGACCGGGAGTGGGGCTCGGACGCGCTCGGCGCGGACGACGTGACCGCCCGCGAGCGCGAGTACGTGTACTGCGCGATCCGCCTCTTCGTCCGGAAGCGCCGGTTCGTGGACAAGACCCCGGAAAGCTGCCTGCGCATTCCCTATCTCGACGCGCTCTTTCCCGATGCGGTGTTCGTGTTCCTCCGCCGACGAGCAGCCGCCAACGTGAGCTCGCTCATGGACGCATGGAGAGCGCGGCCGCGGTTCGTGAAGTATCGGCTCCCCGAGCAGCTCACAGGCCTCGGCCCACTCTCCGGGGCTCGCTGGAGCTTCGTCCTCGTCCCCGGCTGGCGTGATCTCCGCCGCGCTCCGCTCGAGGAGATCTGCGCCCGCCAGTACGCTGCGTGCAACGAGGCCGTGCTCGAGGCGCGGAGCGCGATCGACTCCTCGCGGTGGATCGACGTCGCCTACGAAGACCTCGTGCAATCCCCGCTCGAGGAGCTTCGCTCACTTTATCGGCAGCTCGGCCTGGAATTCACCCAAGCGGCGACGCGCTACGCGCTGAAGCTCGAGGAGAACCCCGCGAGAACGGCCCTCACCGCTCCTCGGGCGGACAAGTGGCGGGAGCAGAACCGGGATGCCGTCGAGCGCATCCTGCCGCTCGTCGCGGAGACGCAGCGCCGTCTCGACTACCTCACCGAGTAGAGCGCGACCGCTCGAACCGCTGCATCGATGTCAGCTGCAGAGTTCACGATGCCTGGCCCCAGCCGGACGTAGCGGCGTGCGTACGGCGTCACACTCGCGACGATCCGACGCGTAGCGAGTGCTGCAACGACTTCTGCCGGGTCGCGACCCGTGAGCTCGAAGCAGACAAGACCGGCGGACAATGCGGGACTCACAGGCGTCCGCAGCGTCACCCCGGGCACCTCCGCGAGCCCGGCCTGGAGCCGATTCGCGAGCGTGTGGACTCGCGCACGGATGCGCTCCCGTCCAATCGCCTCATGGAAAGCGAACGCCTCGGCGAGCGCCCAGCGGTGCTCGAACGAGTGGAAGCCGCCGGGCGTCAGACGGGCGCCGTCGGAAGTTCCTCTCGGTACGGAGTGGGCCAGCCATGCCCCGTAGCTCTCGCCGTCGTCGAAGGACGGTATCGCCGGACGCAAGAGCTCCCGGACACGCTCGCCTGCCCAGAGAACGCCAGTCCCGCGCGGGCCGTAGAGCCATTTATGGCACCCGGATGCGAATGCTTCGCAGCGGAGATCGTCCACCGTCGCCGCCTCGGCCCCGAGGCCGTGAACGCCGTCGACGCAGAGAAGCACACGCTCGGGTAACGCCTCGGCGATTGCCCGCAGCGGAAGCCGCACGCCCGTGCTCGAATGCACCCAGGTGAGGGCGACCACCCGAGTCCTCGCCGAGACCGCCCGCCTGAGCCTCGTCACGATTTCATCGATGGATGACTTGCGAGGATCGTCGTACAGGCTCACGCGCCGCACGCGCGCGCCGGAGAGACGCAAGGCCTCGTGCGTCGCGTAGAAGTCGTGCTCGGTGGTCAACACCTCGTCCCGCGCACGGAGCGCCAGGCGCGTATAGAGCAGGCCGAGACCCATCGTGGTCGAGTCGGTGAGAGCGACCTCAGCCGGGGGTACTCCGAGGAAGCGTCCGGCCGCGTTGCGGGCCTCCTCCGTCAATCGGCCCTCGTTCGCGTGGAGGTACTCGACCGGGTTCGCGTCGAGGCGCCTCCGATGGCGCTCTATCGCCTCACGCACAGACCTCGGATGCGCGGCGAGGAGGAACGAAGTCAAATGGATTCGACCCGGATCGAGCGCAAACTGGCTGCGGACGGAACGCCAGTCGCGTAAGTCCGGCACCGCCTCAACGAGCTCGGCCCTGCCCAAAGCCATCGCGCCCGCCGCAAGTCCTGCTCGCGCGAGGAGGCCGCGCCGTGTGAGCTCAGCCATGGTCATGGTCGCACAGGGCCTCCTTCGCCACCTCGGACGTTCCGATTAGCCCACGCCGACTCGCGTTCGCACCGATTCAGTCCGCGCAGACGTCGGCGACGCGGGCTCCTGTGGCGGACACGAGCACTGCCGCCACAACTCGCACGGAGCGGCTATGGCTCCCCGCCTCGAACACGAGCTGCTCGAGCTCGGCGAGGCGGCGGTCGACGACGACGCCGTCCTCCCGGCCACCCAGCGGAGGGACAGCACCCAGCTCAAACTCGGGGTAGTCGCTCCTCAGTGACTCTTCGCTCAGCAGGTGCAAGTCTTTTCCGACGTCGAGCAAGTCGCGCAGCTTGTGCATGTCGATTCGCTCGGAGGCCGGGAGAAGGACCCGGTGGTTCGCATCGCCCGCGGTGACGACGATCGTCTTCGCAACCTCGCTGGGGCTGAGCCCCAGCTCGGCCGCCTCGTCCTCAGCCCGCTCGGTCGGCTCGTGCTCGAGCAACTCGTACGCGATGCCCGCGCGGTCGAGAGCGTCGGTGAGCGGATTCGAGAACGCCAAGTGAGCCTCCTTCCGACTGCCGAGTATGCCGCGCGCGAACACGTCGCCGCTGGATCGCGCGAGTTCTCAGGCGACGATGCGGTAGACCTGGAAGCACTCGGCGTACTCGCGGTTCACGTTGACGCCGTGGACTCGCGCGAGGTTCCAGACGTAGTCGGGGTCGGCGTAGCGCCGGTGCTGCTGCGAGGCATAGCGGGAGAGGGCCGCCACCTTCCGCTCCACGTGCCGCCTCTCGAGCGCGACATACGCGCCGTAGGAGAAGTCGAAGTTGTTCCAGGGGATCTCGTACCCCAGGATCGTCGTCCGCTTGAACGCGCGCAGGCCCTCATGCGCGATCGTCTGGTGGTCCTGGTGGACGTCGTGATGCGAAGGCTGGAAGACGACGTCCGGCTCCCATTCGTCCCAGAGCGAGACGAGGAGCTCGAGGATGTCCTGCCGGCGCTCCGGGAAGGTGCGGACGTCGAAGTCGTGAACCGTGAGATTCGCCTGGGGGATGCCGAGCTCGCCGGTCGCCTCGCGCACCTCCCGGGCAAGCGTGTCCGGCTCGAAGCCCGCCGGCAGCGAGCGAGTCGCGATCGAGAAGGCGACGTACCGCACGTCGCACCCTTCCTCGACGAGTCGGGCGGTCGTCCCGCCGCACCCGAGCTCGCCGTCGTCCGTGTGCGGCGCGAGCACGAGCGCGCGCTTCCAGGAGCTCACCACTGGATGATCACCCGTCGCCGGCCGATGGTTGACGGCGCGAGGCAAGGACGCAGGGAGCGCCCATATCGAAAGAGATATGGGTACGACTGAGGACACAACATCCTGCTCTGCTCTGGGGGGTCCCCAGAGAGTGCCCAGCACTTTTCTGGGGCCGAGCGCGGCACGGCGACAAGGCGCTCATCCGGTGGGGAGCTCCAGACGATCCGTCACAGCGCGCAATTCCTACCAGGTAACGCGTAACGTTCCTCCGCGGTGGAGCACGCCGACGCCGCCCAGGTCGCAGCTCTCGTCGGCGCACTCGGTGCCGTCCTCGTGCTGCTGCCCCGAGGGAGGGTCGCGCCGCTCGCCGGCTTCGCACTGCTGGGGAGCGCGGTGGCCATCCTTGGCTGGTCGCTCGTCGGGGACGAGGAGCTCGAGCTGCTCGTCACGGAGCCGACCGGGATCGTGCTCCTCGTCGTCGGTGCACTCACCTCCGGCGTCCTCGCGGTCCCGCTCGCGCGCCACCCGACGATCGTCCCAGTCGCGCTACTCGCCGTCGCCCCGTTCCGAATCCCGATCGAGCTGGGGGAGGAGGAGGCGTTTCTGCTCCTGCCCTTCTACCTCGTGCTGTCGTCGGCAGTGCTGGCGTTCGCCTACCGAGCCGCGCGAGGCTGGCGGCCTCCGTCTCTTCCGTTCGTCCTCGCGCTCCCGCTCGCAGCCTTCGTCGCCTACATGGCGATCTCGTTCCTCTGGACGCACGACGAGCGGGAGGGAGCGGTTGTGTTGGCGTTCTTCCTCTTCCCGTTCGTCGCGGCTCTGGGCGTCGTCGCCCGCAGCCCGCTCGCGTCGTGGCTCACGCGCGCGCTTGCGGCGACCATCGTCGCGCTCGGCGTCTTGTTCGCCGCGATCGGCCTCTACCAGGCGGAGACGCGCACGCTCATCTTCGCGCGCGACGTCGAGGTGGCGAACGCCTACACGACGTTCTTCCGGGTCACCTCCCTCTTCAAGGACCCGAGCCTCTACGGCCGCTATCTCGTGATCCCGATCGCGGTCCTGCTCGTGGCGCTGTGGATACGGCGAGGACGACTTCCCGAGTGGCTGTTCCTCGGCGCGCTCGTCGCGTTCCTGTTCGCCGGGCTGTACTACTCGTACTCTCAGTCGAGCTTCGTCGCACTCTTCTGCGTCGCTTTTGCCGTGGCCTTCCTCGGAGCACGGAAGCGGCTCCGCATTCTCCTGCTCGTCTGCGCGGCCGTCGCTGCGCTGGGGGCCGCCCTGTTCGCCGCGCAAGCCGTGCAGGGCCGGTCGCTCAAGGACGCGACGAGCAGCCGTTCGCGCCTGGTCACGATCACACTCGACGCCTTCGAGCTGAGCCCCGTCACGGGAGTCGGCGTCGGGGGGCAGCCGCGAGCGAGCGGCGAGGCTATCGGAACGGACCGCGCCCGCCGCAACGCCTCGCACACGACGCCGCTGACCGTCCTCTCGGAGCTGGGCGTCGTCGGCTTCGTCCTCTACCTCTGGCTGCTCGTCACCGTCGTCTTGGCGCTGCTCGCCGCGGTCAGGACGAACCGAGCGCTCGGCCTAGGCCTATCAGCCGTCCTCCTCGTCCTCTTCGTCCACTCGCTCCTCTACGCCGGCTTCTTCGAGGATCCTCTGACGTGGGGCGCCGTCGGGCTCACGGCGGCCGTGCTTGCCTACCTCCCTCGCGTGGTCCCGCTCGGCGTGACTGAGCCCGCGCCGCGCCTGCTGGCACACTGGAACCTCGGCCGGCTCGCCGGCCGTCTGTCTATGCCGAGAGCCCTGAAATGGATCCTGCTGGCGGTCGTGGTGCTCGTCGTTCTCCTCGCGGGCGCCACGGCCGCACTCTGGCTCGTGAACCGCGACCGGCCACAGGGCGCTCTCGACACCGAGCTCAGCGACGTGACCGTGTCCGTCGCGACGAAACCGAAGCCGTCACCGAGGCCGAAGCCGCAGACGTCGAGCGACCGCAGGTGCTGGAACGTCTTCGGGGCGAATCCCGCTCGCTCGCTGGCGCGGCCGTACACAAGACTCGGTCCACCCGTGACGAAGCCCCTCTGGTCGCGGGTGCTGACCGGCTACATCGAGTTCCCGCCGGCTTACTGCGACGGGATGCTCTATGTGAACACATTCGAGGGAGACACCTACGCGATCAAGGCGGACTCGGGCAAGGTGCGCTGGCGACGTCACATCGGCGGGACGAAGCCCTCGTCTCCTGCGATCGACGGGCCGAGGCTGATAATCAGCTCCCAGGACGGCGCCGTCACCGCGCTCGATCGTGAGACCGGCCGAGTGCTCTGGCGCGTGGCGACCGCCGGCAAGGTGGAGTCGTCTCCGGTGGTCGTGGACGGGCTCGTCTACTTCGGATCCCACGACGGTCGCCTCTTCGCGGTACGCTCGACGAACGGACGCATCCGCTGGGCGTATGACACGGGAGGCCGGATCAACGCCAGCCCCTCGGTCTTCGGCAACAAGGTGTGCGTCACGAACTACTCCGGCGCGATCGGGTGCTTCAACCGCAGGTCGGGCAGGCGCATCTGGGTCACGTACGTCAGGCGCGACGCCTTCCGCTACGAGAGCTTCTATGCGAGCCCCTCCACGGACGGCAGCCGCCTCTACACCCTTGCCAGGACCGGGAAGGTCGTCGCGGTCGATGCCTCCGACGGACGCATCGTGTGGACCGCCCGCGTCGGCGGGCTCGGCTATCCGACACCCGCGGTTGCGAACGGCCGCGTCTTCGTCGGGGGCTTCGACGGCTATCTGCGCGCATTCCGCGCCAGGACAGGCGACGAGCTGTGGCGCGCCTACGTCGGAGGCAAGATGCTCGGCGCTCCCGTGGTCATCGGAAATCTCGTCTTCTTCTCGACGATCCAGAAGCGGACGTACGCCGTCCGCGCAGCCGACGGCAAGCTGGTCTGGCGGCTTCCACTCGGCAAGTACACCCCGGGCATCGCGACCGAGAAGACGTACTACTTCTCGCTCAACGGACGGCTCATCGCGTTCCGTGGCCGCGACGGCCCCCAGGCGTAGGTCTCATCTCGATTCGACGACGGTGATCTGGGCCCGGTCGGCGTGCCGTCGAGCCTTGACGTACAGGACGTAGCGGCCCGGGCTCTCGGGAGCCCGGAGGACGAGCACCTTCCTCCGTCGCGTCCCACGCCGCTCGGCGAAGAGCCAGCCGTAGCGTCCGACGTCCGTCGAGACCCGGATCGAGAAGCGCTCTCCGGCCACGACCCGGACGCGGTCTCGTCGGAGCTCGATGTACCTGACGCGCGCGGGCACGCTCCGCGTTCTCGCCGAGCGGTTGCCCGCCTGGTCGAATGCGCGCAGCCGAATCTCGTAGCTCCCCGCGGAAACCGACTTTCCGCCGACGCGGCCGAACCAGCGCAGACGGCCCTCGGTCGCGCGGAACTTGCTCAAGACTCTGCGCCTCCCGTCGACGAGCATCATCGCGCGGGCGGGCCCGTCCGTCTCGTACCAGGCGCTGATTCGGTCCTTCCGCCCGTCACCGTCCGGGGAGAAGACACGCGGGAAGACCCGGACGACCTTGATCTCCGGAGCCGTCGTGTCCACTCGGATGGGGTTGGGAAGGACGATCGTCCGCCCATGCTCGGCCAGCTGAACGCGCGGCCGGTAACGCCCTTCGGGGACGATGCGGCCGAGCTCGTCCTTTCCGTCCCAGACGTACGACACCCGTCCCACCTGCTCGGGGCGATCGCGAACGAGAGTCACGATCGATCGGCCGGCCGTGTCGAGCACGTCCACGGTGACTTTCGCCCGCTTGCGCAACCGGAAGGAAATGACGGCAACGTCGCGGGTGCACTCGCAGACGGGAGAGAAGACCTTGTCCACACGCGTGCCCGTGATCGGGCTCTTCTCGAGCTTCAGCCGCTCGGTGACGGCGAACGCGGCCGCCGTCGCCGCGAGGAGCGCGAGGACGATCAGCGTCTGGGGTAGTCGAGCCAAAGCGACCACTTACAGCGGGTCCAGCCCGCGCACGAGGACGAACGGCTCCGCGTACTCGCACCCGCAGCTCGCACCGTAGAACTCCGCCGCTGCGCGGATCGCTCGCTCGCTCCGAGGATGGGGATACGGCCGCTGCTCCGTGGCGTAGTGGGAGAACGCCGTGACTTTGCGCTCGAGCGTCTCGGTGACGTCGACGAACCAGTTCGGCACGAACCGATCGAACGGCGCGAGCGTCCACTCCGTGCTGGAGGTCGGAGCGTAGGTCAGGACGCGGCGCACCGGCTGACCCGGAACGGGTCGTGTGGCGACTGCGACCGAGTCGAAGAGCGCCCGATGGTCGAGGTTCACGTCGGGTTGTGGTGTGTAGACGATCTGCGGACGGTGCTCTCGGAGGTGCTCCTCAGCGACTCTGTTCACCTCGACGTGCGGGAGCGTGTCGAGCCGCATGTCCGGGAGGTCGAGGTGGACGTAGTCTGAGACGCCGAGCTCCTCCGCCGCGCGGCGAGCCTCCTCCTCCTTCTTGGCCCGCGTCTCCGCATCGCCGGGGTACTGGGAGGAGCTGCCGTCGGTGACGCACACGATCCGCACTGCATCGCCCCGGAGCGATGCATGCAGCGCAATCGTCCCCCCCATCCCGAGTACCTCGTCGTCTGGATGTGCCGCGAAGACGAGCACCCGCAGCGGCTCGGGCGCGCTCACCCGAGCCTCTCGCCGACCGCGAGCGGGCCCGAGGGGCTCTCGATCTCCTCGAGCAGGAGTGCTCCCTCTCCACATGCGACGACGGGCCCTTCGGGCCGCTCCTCGAGGATCGTCCCGGCCGGCGCGTCCGCGTCGAGCTCGAGCGGCCGAGCTCGCCACACGACGACCTTCTCGTCACCGAGGAAGGTGAAGGCGCCCGGGTACGGCCGCGTCTGCGCCCGCACCCAGTCGTGGAGGTAGGGAGCGCGCGTCTCCCAGTCGATGATCCCGTCGGCCGGGCTGCGCCTCGGCCAGGAGCTCGCACGCCGCGGGTCTTGCGGGACCCGCGGCGCGGTACCCGCCAGGATCTGCGGCACGTACTCGCGGACAAGCTCGACGTGCGCTCGTGCGAGCCGGTCGAAGAGGGTGGTCGCAGTGTCGTCGGGTGCGATCTCGACCACCGTCTGACCGACGATGGAGCCCGAGTCGGCGGTCTCGTCGACGATCTCGAAGAGCGTGACGCCCGTCCGGGCCAGACCGGAGAGGATCGCCCACGGGATCGGTGCGCGCCCGCGATGTCGCGGGAGCAGGGTCGGGTGCATCCCGAAGACGCCATCACGTGCAACTGCGATGAACGGATCGCGGACGAGCTGCGACCAGCCGACGACGAAGACGAGTTGCGGCTCGAGCTTCCGCACGAGGTTCAGCGTCTGCTCCGCGTTGACGTCTTCGGTGTGCACGAGATCGGCGCCGAGCTCCACCGCGAGGTCGTCGAACGAGCACTGGCCCGAGCGGTCGGGATCGATCGGCGGAGGCAGCGTGACCACACCCACGATGTCGACTCCCACGTCCGCCGCCGCCTCGAGGCAGTCGCGGCCGATCGTTTCGAAGCTGACCCACACCGTGCGCATCGGCCGCGCGATGCTATCGAGAGCCAGGCACGGCGACCGCGCGGCGCAGCGGAGCGCAGAGAGCCCACGGCGCCCGACGTATCCTGCTCGCTTCATGCCGGTGACGACGCAGCGCGGCCCGCGTATCGGCGACGACGTCGTCGACTTCGAGCTCACCGATGCAAGGCTGACCGGCGTCGCCTTGCTGCACGAGCTCCGGCGCCCGCGACGGCTCGAGTTCACTCGCTCGGGTCGGACGTTCCGGCTGCGGTTCCCCCGCCCCGACGCCGACCGGTTCGAGTACCAGCTCGAGCTGACACGGCGCGGCGACGCGAAGCTCGTCTTGCCGGATCCGACGAATCCCCTCCGTGCGCCGGGGCCGTTCGGAGAGAAGTCCGTCGTGGAGTTCCCGGAGTACGAGCCTCCGGAATGGATCTCCGACGGAGACGCCGTGGGGGGCGAATTGCGAGAGCTGCCGCTCCGGAGCGGCCGCTTGCGGACGGTGATCCCGGCGCTCCTCTGGTCGGCGGCCGAGACCGACCCGCGGCTGCCGCTGCCGCTGCTCGTCGTTCACGACGGGCCCGAGTACGCGGAGTACTCCTCGCTCCTACGGCTGCTCGACCACCTGGTCGACTCGGGCGAGACGCCCGAGTTCCGTGCTCTCCTGCTGCCGCCCGGCCCCAACCGGGACGAGGTCTACTCAGCCTCGCTGCGCTATGCGAACGCGCTTGCGGCGGACCTCCTTCCCGCCGCGGCGGCGCACGCGCCGTCCGGGCGTCCGCCGGTGCTGCTGGGCGCGAGCCTCGGCGCGCTTGCGGGCGTGCACGCGCACTTCCGGGACCCAGGGCTCTTCGGTGGCTTCTTCCTGCAGTCGGGCAGCTTCTTCCGACAGCGCCTGGACGCGCACGAGTCGCGGTTCACCCGCTTTGGCCGCATCACGCGCTTCGTCGGGCGGGTGCACGGGCGCAGCGGGCTCGCGCCCCCTCTCCCGACGGTGATCACCTGCGGCACGGCCGAGGAGAACCTCGAGAACAACCGCGCCTTCATTGCTGCGCTCGAGCGCCGCGGATGGCCGGTGAAGGCGTTCTGGAACCGCGACGCGCACAACTGGACGGCATGGCGCGACGCGCTTCATCCTCACCTGGCGGAACTGCTGCTCCGCGTCTGGACGTGAAATGGTGGACAGAAGGGACGTCGAGCTCGGGCCGCTGAGGCTCATCGCCTACGGCCACTGGGGTCGTCCGCTGCTCGTCTTTCCCTCCGAGCTGGGGCGCCGCTGGGACTGGGAGGATCGGGGCATGGTCGACGCGCTGGCGCCGTTGCTCGACGGAGGCCGCGTGAAGGCGTACTGCGTCGACGGAGCCGACGAGTACTCGTGGCGCGCCGACGACGTGCCGCTCGAGGAGCGCGCACGACGCCACGGCGAGTACGAGCAGTGGATCAACGAGGCGGTCGCGCCCTGGATTCACGGCGATACGAACGGCGGGGAGATCGTCGTCACCGGCGCCAGCTTCGGTGCTTACCACGCTGCGAACTTCGCCCTCAAGCGCGCCGATCTGTTCCCGCTCGCCGTCTGCATGAGCGGCGTCTACGACGTCGGCGTCGTCGGCTGGGGACAGCGCGGTGACGCGACGTACTTCAACAACCCGATGGACTACGTCGGACACCTCCACGGCGGCCACCTGGAGTGGCTGCGCTCGCGCGCCTCGCTGCTGCTCGTCTGCGGGCAGGGACAGTGGGAGGACACCACCGGCGCGCTCGAGTCGACGAAGCGCTTCGCGGCTCTTCTCGGCGAGAAGGGAATCCGGCACGAGCTCGACCTCTGGGGTCACGACGTCGCGCACGACTGGCCGTCGTGGCGCGCGCAGATCGCTCATCATCTCCCTCGGTTTGTCTGATCACCTGATCGGCCTGCTGCTCGGCACGGAAGAGGACTGGCCGCGCGCGTTCGAGGCGCTGGTCGAGCGGGTGGGCCCGGTGAGCTGGCGGGGGCGACGGCACCGGCTGACGACGGAGCGGATCGTCAACGAGCCCTTCGACCTTCGGGCCAAGCCTCGCTACTCCCTCGTGATCGACCGCCTGGCCTGGTGGTACGACCTGCCGCGCGAGTGGCTGAAGAAGATCAGCCTGGGCGACGACGTCTATCTCCTCAACAACCCGTTCACCTTCCAGGCGATGGAGAAGCACAGCGCCTACGTGGCGATGATGCGGCTCGGGCTGAAGGTTCCGGAGACATGGATGGTTCCGCACAAGGCCCCGACGCCGGCCCCACGCTTCGAGTACATGGCGGCGAAGTTCGCCGACGTGGCCTCGAAGTACAACGTGCCCTTCGATCTCGGCCAGGTCGCGGAGCACATCGGCTACCCGCTCTACATGAAGCCGTTCGACGGTGGACAGTGGGTCGGCGTGACACGGATCGGGAACGAGGAGGAGCTGCGGGAGCGCTACGACGCGTCGGGTGAGCGGCTGATGCACCTGCAGGCGGCGGTCGAGGACTTCGACGTCTTCGTCCGCTCGCTGTCTATCGGCGCGGAGACGATGACGATGCACTTCGACCCGTCCGCGCCGCTGCACCTGCGCTACGTCGTCGACCACGGGTTCCTGAGCCCGGAGCTCGGGAGCGAGGTGGTGACGATCTCGCGGCTCGTGAACGCCGTCTTCCTCTGGGACTTCAACTCCTGCGAGACCCTGATCAAAGGCGGTGACGTCTTCCCGATCGACTACGCGAACGCGTCCCCCGACGTCGCGCTCACCTCCCTGCACTACTACTTCCCCTGGGCGATGAAGACGCTCGTGAAGTGGTCCGCCTTCTGCACCGTCACGGGGCGGCCGATGCGCGTCAGCCAGAGCCTCGACGGCTACGTCGCGGTCGGCGACCGCGACGATCTCACGTACGAGCAGAAGCTCACGGAATACCGGAAGCTCGCCGATGCGCACTTCCAGACCGAGCTGTACGAGGAGTTCTGCGCCGAGGCGCTCCCACTCCTCGACGAGCTCAGTTGCGAGTTGTTCGCCTCACCGGAGTTCGACGCCTTGCTCGTCGAGGTCGTGACCTCGACGTTCCCCGCCCACGAGCACGACGAGATGATCGACCGCCATCGCGGGCTCGTCGGACAGTGGGTGCGCGAGCAGCCGAGCCTGCGGGTGTGATGTGAAATCGGAGCCGCCGCGGCCGCGGAGCGGCCGCGGAGCGGCCGCGCTTCAGGGGTCTTTTGGCGCGACCGGAATCCGCGGGAGGGGATTCTGACATTGCGCCCGTTGCGGCCGCGCTGCAGGCGAACCCAGCTGTGCCGGCCGAGATAGACCAGGAGCGCCCCGAGTCCTGCCGACAAGCCGATCACGACGATGGTCCCGGCAAAGGGAACGTCGAGAAGCTTCAACCCGGCGAGGCCGAGAACGCCACCGAGCCCGATTCGGAGCACGTTCTCCGGAATCGACAGCGTCAGCCGGCCGCCGACGAGCACGCCGGGAATCGAGCCGAGCAGGAGCCAGCCGAGGATCCCGAAGTCGACGTTCCCGGCAGCCCAGTGCGCCGCGCCCGCGACGTAGAGGAGGGCCGCAGCGTGGAAGATGTCCGTGCCGACGACTTTGTGCGCGCGCAGCGGGAAGATGACGAGCAGCGTCAGCCCGAAGAAGACGCCGCTCCCGACCGAGGTCAGGCCGACGATGAATCCTCCGAGCGTGCCGATCAGGACCGCGGCGACGCGGTCGCGGGTGGTCAGCTCCCAGTCTGGATCGCCGATCGCTTTCGCCCGGGTGAGGCTCTTCGCGACGAGCCCGACCGCGCCGAAGAGCAGGGCGGCGCCGAGGACCTGCCCCATGACCGACTCCACGTCGTCGCCGTAGCGCTCCGTCAACCGGTCGGCGAGCCAGACGCCGAGGAGCGACGTCGGCGCCGAGCCGACGAGCATCCAGCCCGCGAGCCGCGCCCGCACGTTGCCCATCCTGCGGTGTTGAGCTGCACCGACGGTCTTGAAGACGGCTCCGTGGGCGATGTCGGTCCCGATCGCGGTCGTCGGCGAGACGCCGAAGAGGAAGACGAGGATCGGGGTCATGAGCGAGCCTCCGCCCATGCCCGTCATCCCGACGAGAAGGCCCGTGAGCAGACCGATGAGCGCGAACTTCCAGTCCATCACCCTGCACAAGACCGGAATCCGCGAGTGCGGATTCCGGTCGCGCGAAGACCCCTCAAGGCGGCCGCTTCGCGTCCGCTGGGCTCCTGGCCCATCCCCTTCTCAGCTTCGGTAGGCGTCGATGAGGACGCGCGCGACCTCGGGACGCGAGAACTCGACCGGAGGGAGCTCGCCGGCGGCGAGCATCTCGCGCACCTTCGTCCCCGAGAGGTGGACGCGGTCGTCGGCGCCGTGCGGGCAAGACTTGGTGCTCGCCATCGAGCCGCACACGTTGCACCAGAACGTGTGCTCGAAGAACATCGGCTCGATGTCGAGCTCGTGCGGGGCGAACTCGTCGAAGATGAGCTGCGCGTCGTACGTGCCGTAGTAGTCGCCCACGCCGGCGTGATCGCGGCCGACGATGAAGTGCGAGCAGCCGTAGTTCTTCCGGCACAGTGCGTGCCAGATCGCCTCCCGTGGGCCCGCGTAGCGCATCGCGGCCGGGAACGCGGAGAGGAGAACGCGATCTTCCGGGTAGTAGCCGTCGAGCAGCGCGCGGTAGCACTCGACGCGCACGTCGACGGGAACGTCGTCCGCCTTCGTCTCCCCGACCAGCGGGTGGACGAGAAGGCCGTCGACCGTCTCGAGCGCGACCTTCGTCAGATACTCGTGCGCGCGGTGGATCGGGTTCCGGGTCTGGAAGCCGACCACCCGCTTCCAGCCGCGCTCGGCGAAGATCCGCCGCGTCTCCGCGGGATCGCGGGCGACCTCCGGAAACGCGGGCCGCGCGCGCTCGAACACGGTGACCCTGCCGGCGAGGTACAGGTCCTTCTGCGCATAGAGTCGGGCCACCCCTGGGTGGGCCGACTCAGTCGTCCTGAAGCAGAGCTCCGCTTCGCGCTCCTTGTCGTAGGAGAAGACCTCCTCGACGTCGAGGACGGCGACTGCAAAGCCGGCCTCGTCGGTGAGGGCGACCCGCTCGCCGGCAGGTGCGCCGTCGATCGCGAGGCAGACCGGAAGCGCCCAGGGCAGGCCGTTCACCAGGTGCATCTCCTCGACGACGCGCTCGTAGTCGGCCGAGCCCATGAAGCCCTCGAGCGGCGAGAGCGCACCGGACGCGAGCATGTCGAGGTCCGAGAGCTCGCGCGGCGTCAGCGGGATGCTCTCGAGGGCGCCGAGGTCGTCCGGACGATCGCCGGTCCGGTCGACGAGCGTCCCGCCGTGCGGCCGGATCAGCCTCTCCGTGGCCGCAACCGTCATGCGGCGGCCACCTTCGCCGGCACGAGGCCGATCTCCTCGAGCTTCGCGATCACCTCGGCCGCAGAAGCTTCGGGGGCAACGCCTTCCGTGTCGACGACGATCTCCGGCGCAGACGGCTCCTCGTAGGGATCGTCCACGCCGGTGAAGCCCTTGATCTCGCCCGCGAACGCCTTGGCATAGAGGCCGTTGACATCGCGGCGTGCGCACTCCTCGAGCGAGGTCTTGACGTAGATCTCGACGAACGGCCCGTGCTCCTCGACGAGCGCGCGAGCGTTCTGACGCGCCTGCTCGTAGGGCGAGATCGCAGCGACGATGACCGCGCCGCCGTGGCGCGTGATTCGCGAGGCGACCCAGCCCAGCCGCTCGATGTGGGCGTCGCGGTCCTCCTTCGAGAAGCCGAGGCCCTTCGAGAGGTGCGTCCGCACCGTGTCGCCGTCGAGGTACTCGACGACGAGACCACGCCGGTCCATCTCCGGCCCCACGTGATGCGCGATCGTCGTCTTCCCGGAGCCCGAGAGCCCGGTGAACCAGAGCGTGAAGCCCCCTCCGCGATCGGTCTCCGACTCCGGATGCTCGTGCGCGTAGATGTGCTGACTCATGAGCGGCCCTTCCGCTCATGAGTGTGAAGGGGTGTGCGGAACCGGGAGGTGCCCCACGATTTCAAGAAGAAGGGGATCGTGCGGGGGAAACATGGTTTCCCCCGCGACACGAGCCGAAGGCGAGTGTTCATGCCGTCCTTTCCAGTTGCGTGTCCTCGTGGATGCCGCACTCGAGCTTGTCCGAGCCCGCCCAGCGCCCCGCACGCTCCTCCTCGTCGGGTCGCGTGGGCCGGGTGCAGGGAATGCAGCCGATCGAACGGTACCCGGCCTCGTGCAGCGGGTTGAAGGGGATGTCGTTGACCTGGACGTAGGCCCAGACGCGCTTCTCGTCCCAGTCTGCGAGCGGGTGGATCTTGAACACCCCGTAGCGCTCGGACCACTCGATCTTCGGCGTCTCCGCGCGGCTCGGCGACTGGTCGCGGCGAATGCCGGAGATCCAGGCATCGTATGGCTCGAGCGCGCGGACGAGCGGCTCGACCTTGCGGATGTGGCAGCAGCGGTCCGGATCGCGCTCCCACAGGTTGGGACCCTCGGCTCGATGCTGCTCCGCGACTGTCGGTATCTCGGGCTGGATCAGCTTGAGCGTGTACTTCTCGACGAGCCGGTCACGAGTCTCGTAGGACTCTCGGAAGAAGAGATGCGTGTCGAGCTCGACGGTGTCCATCCGCAGCCCGAGCTCCGCGACCATGTGCACGAGTACGGACGACTGCTTTTGCCACGAGCAGGTCAGGCAGAGACGCGGCCAGAAGAAGCTGTGGGCCCAGGAGATCAGCTCCTCGGCCCTCATGGCTTCGAAATCCAGGTCAGGAAGCCGGGGCTGGCTCGACAGTGGCAGAGCCAAGGAGCACCTCCTTCAGCGTGTCGCCGCGGAGCCCGAGCCTGAGCGTCTCGAGCGCGATGACCTCGTCGGGTGGGATGTTCCCGAGGTTGACCTCCGGGCCGAAGTGCTTCACGAACCAGGCCTGGGAGTCCTTGGTCGGCGCCTCCCAGATCAGGTCGTGGAAGCTGAGCGAGTGCTCGATCTCGTCGACGAGGCCCGTCCGAAGCTCACCGGTCGGGCGATAGATGCCCGCGGTGCCCCCTTCGCGCCCCTCCGCGATCACCTTCCAGGCGCCTGCCTCGAGCTCCTCGCGCATCCACTGCACCCACAGATAGGGGGCGATGTTGACGTCCGCGTCCTTCGAGCCGACCTCGGAGAGCACGACGAAGTCCTGCGCGAACTCCGCGATCAGCTCCAGCTTCCGGTCGCGCGGGATCTCGAGAGTCCCGTCCGAGATCTCGACGTGCGAGAAGCGGAAGTGCTCGAGCCACCGCTTGAAGTCCTCGACCTTGTCCTGCCCGTAGACGGCCTCGAAGAGGGTTCCGCCACACACGACGGGCGTCCCGAACGAGCGGTAGAGCGCGATCTTCTTCTCCAGGTTGTTCGTGACGTAGCTCGTGCCCCAGCCGAGCTTCACGATGTCGACGTACTCGCCGGCGGTATCGAAGAGACCTTCGATCTCGCGCAGGTTGAGGCCCTTGTCGATGACATGGGTCAGCCCGCGCGAGCGCGGCTTCCCCTCACGCGTCGGAATGTCGAGGAACGAGCTCACCTCAGAGTCGTGCATAGATGTCCTCCAGCTTCTTGCGCGCGCGCTCCTGCACGTCGCGATAGAGCGAGTTCCCGTGAGCGTCGATGCCGACGGTGAGTGGGCCGAAGTCCTTCACGCGGAACTTCCAGAGGCACTCGGGCATGAGCTCCTCCCAGGCGACCTCCTCGATCTCTTCGATCTGGGTCGTCTCGAGAGCAGCGGCGCCGCCGACGATCGCGAAGTAGACCATTCCGAGCCGCTGCATCGGTTGGATCGCCTCGTCCGGGAAGCCTCCTTTGCCACAGATCGCGCGGACGCCGTACGTCTCGCCGAGACCCTCGGTGAAGCGCACCATGCGGGCGCTCGTGGTCGTCCCGATGCAGACCTTCTCGTACCGGCCGGGGCCGAGCTTGCGAACGCCGGGCGCCGTGTGCAGAAGAAACGCCCCGCTGAGATCCATGGGCGGCTCCACGCCCTGGTCGAAGATGCGGATCTGGGTCCGGTCGCGGATCCCGATGATGTGGCCCTGGACGACGACCTCGTCACCCGCGTGCAGCTTCAGGATCTCGGCGGGGTCCGTGATCGGGAAGGTGACCTCGTGCGTGGCCATTACGCGTCCCTCTCGTATGAGATCGAACCGTCCGCCGCGACGTGCGCCGAGGCGCGCCGTGCCGCCCAGCACTGGTAGTTGACCGCAACCGGGTTGAGGGTCATGTGCGTGTCCGCGTGCTCGACGTGGACCGAGAGGACGGTGACGTCGCCGCCCAAGCCCATCGGTCCCACCCCCGTCTCGTTCAACAGCGCAAACAGGTCCTCCTCGAGCTTCGCGACCTCCGGATCGGAGTTGCGCGTGCCGACGGGCCTCGCAATCGCCTCCTTCGCGAGGTGCATGGCGTAGTCGGCGGAACCACCGATCCCGACGCCGACGATCCCCGGCGGGCACGGCTTCCCGCCCGCGCCGACTATCGACTCGAGGACGAACTGCTTGATGCCGCGGACACCGTCGGCCGGGACGCACATCTTGAGGAAGCTCATGTTCTCGGAGCCCGAGCCCTTGGGAACGCACTTCACGTCGAGGCCGTCCCAGTCGGGCACGAACTCCCAGTGCACGATGGGTACGCGGAACCCGACGTTCTGACCCGTGTTCTCGCGGGTCAGCGTGTGCACGGTGTTCGAGCGCAGCGGATGCTCGACCGTCGCGCGCTCCGTGCCGGCCTTGAGCGCCTCGTAGATGCGCGCCGGATGCAGCGGGAAGCCCTCGCCGACCCGGCAGTAGTAGACGGCGATGCCCGTGTCCTGGCAGACGAGGTTCTGCTCATCCTCCGCAACGTTCACGTTCCGGAGGATCGTCTGCAGAACTCTCTGGCCCGTGACCGAGGTCTCGGTCGTCGCCGCGTTCGCCAGCGCGTCCCTCAGGTCTTTGGGGATGTCCATGAGCGCCCAGACGTACAGGTGGGCTGCGGCGTCCTCGACAGCCTGCCGGAGATCCGTCGCAAGAACGCTCAACCTGCGACCTCCGTCGCCTCGAGCAGCTCGAGCACCGCTCGTGCGTCATCGCCTCCCGCACGCGCGTGCTCCACGAGCGGGATGCCGTGCGGCCCTTTCGCGTCGTGCATCTCCGGAAAGTCCGAGAGCACGGCGCTGACGATGTCGAAGTAGCCCAGCATCGCGGCCGCGAAGAGGTCGAGTCGCGCTCCGTGCTCGAGCAGGAGCAGGGCAATCTGACGCCGCCCCATGTGTGACGCCGCCCCGAGGGCGGTCTCCCAGTCGCCGCCGCCCCAGTCCCAGGCGGCGTTCACGAGTGCAGGCTCCTCCCCGAGCAGCTCGCGGACGGCCTCGAGGTCGCCGTGGGCGTTGGCTACGAACGCTTGAACCTTCTCGGGATCGAGTCGTGCCGGCGTGTCGCTCATGCTGCGCTCCTCTCTGCCGCAGCCTTGCCCGCTCGTCGTCCGAACACCGTGCACTCCAGGAGTGAGTTCCCCATCATCCGGTTCCGGCCGTGCGTACCGCCGGCGATCTCGCCGCAAGCGAACACGCCCTCGAGCGTCGTTTCCGCGTGCTCGTCGATGACGAGCCCGCCGTTCTGGTAGTGGAGCACCGGATAGGTGTAGATCTTCTCCTGGAGCGGGTCGATTCCCCCATTTCGGTACCGGCGAAGCATGTACGGGAGCGAGATCTGCGCATCCGCGACGGGAATCCTCGTTGTGTCGAGCCAGACCGCGGGACGTCCGCCCGGAGTGCGCACTCCCTTGCCCTTCTCGACCTCGTCGAAAATCGCCTGGGACACCGCGTCGCGCGGACCCAGGGAGTCCGTGAACTCGTCGCCGTCCACGTTCAGGAGGACGGCTCCGTACGCGCGCGTCGTCTCGGGGATCGAGTAGCCCTGCATCGTGTCGGGCCACGCGCCTCCATTCGGGTGGTACTGGAGCGCGTCGAGATCGCGCGCCTCGGCGCCCGCCTCGAGCGCGATGCGCGTGGTCTCACCGGTCGCGTTCGGGTGATTCGTCGACAGCTCGCCTCGCGCTTTCGCCTCTCGATAGCAGCGACCGCCGGCCGCAAGCACCACGGTGCCCGCGGCAATGTCCACGAGACCCAGCTTCGTCTCGAAGGTCGCGGTCCAGCCATGCTCGACCGGCTCGAGCACAGCCAGTGCGTGATGCGGCAGCACCGTCCCGGTACCGCCTTCGAACGCCTCGCGGAGCGACTTCGTGATCGCGTGGCCCGTGCGATCGCCCACTTGCAGAAGCCGCTTGCGGCTCGCTCCGCCACAGCGCGCGAGGCGATAGCCCCCGTTCGAGCGCGTGAACTCGACGCCGAGCGCTTCGAGCCAATGGATCGCCGACGGCGCCTCGCCCGTCAGCGTCTCGACGAGGCGCGGGTTCGCCGTGCCGTGCGAGCTTCGCATGACGTCTTGGGCGTGCACCTCGGGGGAGTCGTCGTCGCCGAATGCGGCCTGGATGCCGCCCTGGGCCTTGGCGGAGTTGCAGGCCTGAAGGGTGGTCTTCGTGGCGAGACCCACCCGGGCTCCCGCTCGCTCGGCGGAAACCGCGGCCGCAAGGCCGGCGGCACCGCTACCGACCACGAGCACGTCGAAGGAGGCCTCGGTTGGCACGACCCGCATCCTAGCGCACTTTCTTATCCGCGTCATTATCAATGTTTATTCGATGCTTCACCGCTTCGCCACATGCGCCCGCCCCCGGAAGCGGCTAGACTCGCCAAATGACCACCCTCGCGGACATCGTCAAGCCCAACTTCCTGACCGTCGCCCCCGAGGACACGCTCGGCGAGGTCGCCGAGCGGATGACCCGCGAGAACGTCGGCGCCGTGATCGTCAAGGACTACGGGCGCCTGATCGGGATCTTGACCGAGCGCGACATGCTGCACGCGATGGCGGCCCGGGTGCATACGAGCGACGCCCGTGTCCGACAGTGGATGACCGCGGATCCGATCACCGTGTCCGTGGACACGGAGCTCGACGACGCCGCGAAGATCATGCTCGACAACGGGTTCCGCCACCTGCCGGTGGTCGACGGCGAGACCGTCCGCGGCGTGGTCAGCCTGCGGCGGGTTCTCGGCGGCCGCCGCCGACCGGCGCCCGAGCCGGCTCCTGCTCCCGAAGCCGCGTAGCGCCGCTCAGCTGCAGGCGGAGGCGATTCCGCGCACGAGCGTGGCCGCGGCGGTCGTCAAGCTCACGTGGACCCGTCGCAGCTGGCGAACGAGCTTCGCGTTCTTCCGAATCTCGACGAGTGCCTCGCGCTCGGTGTCGTCACGCTGAGTCCTCGCGAAGAGGCACGAGAGCGCGCTCTTCTTGCCGCCGATCCAGCCAACGGTGTACAGGTACTTGAGCACCGGCTTCTTGTACGGCGCCTGCCTGTAGACCGCGCGGGCCTCTCCGGGCGGGACCTTCTGGGCGCGCGCACCCGCGCTGACGGCGGTCAAGGCCGTGCCGTTCGACGTCGGAAGCGCCGCGAGCCTCTGGCCGAACGAGCCGCTTATGGTCGATACGAGCACCCCAATCGCCGCCACCACGCTCGCGTATTCGACGATCACCGACCCATCGTCCGCTTCCACGAGAGGGCCCGTCAAGCCCCTACCAGACGGAACGGAGGAGCTCTCCGATGTCTCGAGCACTCGCCGGGCGGGGATTCGCCCGCGCGCCGGGCCGCACCGCGACGGCCTCCGCGAGCTCGGCCAGCTCGTCCTCGGGGACGCCGAAGTCGCGCAACCGTTCGAATCCCCCGAGACGCGCGAGATCGGCGACTCGCGAGGCAGGATCGTCGGTGCCGAGCGCTCCTCCGAGCTGTTCGATCGCGCCTGGAACCGCGGGCTCGTTGAAGCGGAGCGCGGGCGGGAGGCAGATAGCGTTCATCGCCCCGTGCGGCAAGCCGTAGCGGCCGCCGAGCGCCTGCGCCATCGCATGCGCGAGGTAGAGACCTTGCTCAGACACGGCCCGGCCGGCGTGCATAGCTCCCCGGAGCAGCGCGGTGCGCGCCGCGAAGTCCGTTCCGTCCTCGACGACGCGCGGCAGCCAGCGGCAGATCAGCCGCGCACCTTCGACTGCGTCTGCGGAATCTCCCGGGTACAACGCCTCGGCGCAGTGGGCGAGCGCGTTCAGCGCCGTTCCGACGGTCTCCGCGCGCGGAAGGTCGAGCGTGAGGGAGGGCTCGTACACGATCGCCTCGGTTCTCGCTCCGGAGCCGCCGGCCTTCACACGCCGCTTCTCGTCTCGAGAGCCGAAGTACGAGGTCCACTCCGCCCCGGCGTAGGTCGTCGGAACAGCGACGAGTCGCAAGCCGGTTGCGGCGGAAGCCGCCTTCGCGGTGTCGATCGCGCTCCCGCCGCCGAGGCCGACGAGCCCGTCGGCGACTCGCGCCGCAGCCACCGCCGCGGAGACCACGTCGAGCGGGGCATGGCGTCGGACGCCGGTGAAGCGCGAGCCGACCGGCAGGTCGAGAGCCGCAAACCTCTTGCTCGTCACGAGTAGCGGCTGTTCGCTCCCGAGCTCTCTCAGCACCGGCTCCAGCTCGGCGAGGCCCCAGCGAACGATCACGCGGCGAGCCGTGCGTGCGCGAAGCCCACGAAGGCGTCGGCGACACGTGTGCGTGGACGTCCGACCGCGCTGGCGAGAGAGATCACGCGCGACGCCTCGAGCCCGTGCACACGCGCCTCCGCAAGGCGCCCGGCCTCGAGATCGGCCTCGACTGCGTTCCGGGAGATGAACGTCACGCCGTACCCGGCCTCGACCGCTCTCCGCACGGACTCCTGCAGCCCGAGCTCGAGCCGCACATCGAGGTCGCGCAGGCGAACGCCGCGCTTGCGGAGCGCGTCCTCGACGATCTGGCGCACTCCCGCCCCCTCCTGCATCAGGATGAGCGTCTCGTCACGCAGTTCGTCGAGCGACACCGTTCGATCGGCGAAGCGGTGCCCGGCCGGACAGACGAGGATCACCTGGTCCGCGAAGAACGGCTCGAAGCGGACGCCGCGCTGCCGGCGGGCGGCTCCGACGATCCCGAGCTCGAGCTCTCTCGCACCGACGGCCTCGACGACGCTCTGGGTATCGGACACGGTCAGGACCACGTGAACCCCCGGGTTCTCGCGTTGAAACTCACAGAGGAGAAGTGGCACCACGATCGCCGCCGGCCCCGTCGAGGCGCCGATCTGAAGCTGTCCCTGCAACGCGCCCTCAGCGCTCGAGGCGACGTCCGACACGATCTGCTCCTCGAGCGAGAGCAGCTTCTGCGACCCGCGGTACAGCCGCCAGCCTGCTTCGGTCGGCTCGACTCGCCTGCCGGAGCGATCGAGCAGCTGGGTTCCGAGCCGCTTCTCGAGCGCGCGTATCTGGAGCGAAACGGCGGGTTGCGTGACACCGAGCCGCTCGGCAGCCTGCGAGAAGCTCCTCCGCTCGACGACGGCGCAGAAGGCGGCAAGCTGGCGAGTGTCCATATAAGCAGAGCTTATCGCTGAGACGCTAGGGTCAGGCCGATGCGGGTCTGGATCGACGTCTCCAACTCGCCACAGGTGCTCTTCCTCCGGCCGCTCATCGGCCTGCTCCTGCAGCGCGGCCACAGCGTCGAGGTGACGACGCGCGACTACGCGCAGACCGTCCAGCTCCTCGACCTGCACGGCATCCCCTATCAGGTCGTTGGTCCGCCCCACGGCGGAGCGCGCGCGTTGGGGAAGGGCCGCGCCATGGCCGGCCGCCTACGGGCGCTGCGGACCTTCGCAAGAGGACGCGCGTTCGACGTCGCGCTCTCACACGCGTCGCACGAGCTGCCTGTGGTCGCCCGGTCGCTCGGGGTCCCCTCGGCGTATGCCTTCGACTACGAGTTCGCGCGCGTCCAACACGGGCTCGGCTGCCGGGCGGCGCGGCGCGTCGTCGTCCCGGACACGATCCCGCAGGAGCGCCTCGACCGGCTCGGCGCCCGCGTCGCAAAGGTGCAGCGCTACCCGGGATTGAAGGAGGAGTACTACCTCTCGGGATTTCGGCCCGAGGAACGCGTGCTCGCGGAGCTCGGCCTCGACCGCGAGCGGGTGCTCGCCGTCGTGCGGACGCCGCCGGACGTCTCGCTGTACCATCGCCACGGCAACCCGCTCTTCGCGGACCTTCTCCGGAGGCTCGGGACCGATCCGAAGGTGCAGGCCGTCGTTCTCCCGCGAACGACGGAGCAGCGGGAGGCGGTGCACGCGCTGGCACTGCCCGCGCTGGTCGTCCCAGAGCACGCGGTCGACGCCCAGAGCCTGATCGCTTTCTCGGATCTCGTCGTCTCGGCCGGCGGGACGATGAATCGCGAGGCAGTGGCGCTCGGTGTGCCCGTGTACACGACCTTTGCGGCCCGGGTCGGCGCCGTGGACGAGGCGCTGATCGGTCAAGGTCGGCTCAAGCCGCTCGCCGCCGTGGACGATCTCGCGCTCGCCAAAAGGCCGGCGGATGCGCCGCCGCCCATGCGCGATCCCGCATTGCTCCTCGACCTCCTGCTCTCGGCCCTCGACACGTCGCACGAAGCGTCTCTGTCTGGTTAAGGTCCTTCGGTCAGACAAGGGAGGGGAGAAATGAGACGACTTCGGCTTGCCGTGCCGACGGTGATCGTCGTGCTCGCCCTCTTCAGTGCGGTCGCAGCGGCCGGCGACAACGACTCCGGCTTCAAGACGTCACGACCGTCGATGATCAACGTGCTCGCGCCGGCGAAGCCGACGGTGCCGATCATTACGACCGGCGAGACGATGCCTGCGGGATATCGCTTCGAGTCGATTCCGGACGGGATCGCCTTTCGTGCGCGGGGCCAGGGACGACTGGACGTCTTCGTGAACCACGAGACGTCGACGGTTCCGTTCCCGTTCAACGCACCCTTCGGCGGGTCGCCGCCAACCGAGGCGAATCAAAACGACTTCGACAACTCGCAGGTCAGCCAGCTGATCCTGAACCAGCACAGTGCGGGCGTCCTCTCCGCGAAGTACGCGATCGCAAGCGGGTCGAACTACCAGCGCTTCTGCTCGAGCTACATGGGAACGGAGCAGGAAGGTTTCGACCGGCCCGTCTACTTCGCGAACGAGGAGGCGCAGGATTGGGTCTTCCGCAGCGGAACCGCGTTCCGCGGGCCCGGCTTGACGCCGGCGGGCACCGCCGGCGCTGAGCAGACTGGCGTCACCGCCGCGTACGACGCTCAGACTGGCAAGTTCAAGACGATCTACGGCATGGGGCGGTTCAACCACGAGAACACGGTTCCCATACCGGTCGCCGACGATCTCTTCGTGCTCTCGACGGACGACACGTTCTTCACCACGCAGCTGGCCGAGCCGTACAAGCCGGCGTGGTCGCAGCTGTACAGCTACATCGCGCCCGACGCTGACGCGCTGATGAACGACGAGGGCGACCTCTGGGCGTTCGTCTCCGACACCGAGGGCTACGACGATTACTTCGACTTCACTCCCGGCGATACGACGGAGATCGAGGGACACTTCATCAAAGTGCCCAAGGCCATCGCCACCGGAAAGAATCCCGCGACCGGGGCCGATTGGCTCTCCACGAGCTTCCCGGGGATGCTGCCGCCGCCGGCGGTCTCGGGGGCTCCTCCGGATGGTCCGCAGTGGGTCCTCGACCAGTGGGGCAACGCAGAGAACAACGAGCAGGGCGAGAACGTGTTCCGCTTCGTCCGGCTCGAGGACGTTGCCTACGACAAGCGCCCGGGCATGTCGAACATCGTGTACATGGCGGACACGGGGCGGGCAACGGCAGGAGCCGCCCCCACCCCCGAACGCTCGACGAACGGCCGGATCTGGAAGCTCATCTTCGACCCGGACAACCCGACCGAGAATGCGAAGCTCTCGATCCTCGTCGAGGGTGACGACAACGAAGTCGCGGCAACCGATCCGGTTACCGCGTTCAACGAGATCCACCAGCCCGACAACCTCGACACGACGGCGAACGGCAGCCTGCTGGTCACGGAGGATCCGAGCAGCAACAACCAGTACGCATTCCCGAGAGACGCGAACGAGACGCCCGCTCGGCTCTGGCGCATCGACCTGAATGCAGCGAGCCCGGACGCGTCCAAGGTGACCGCTGCGGAGGTCGACCAGTCGCTCGACGAGCTCGACGGCTACGACGTCGACGCGGCCGGTCGCGCGAACATGGGGAACTGGGAGTCGAGCGGCGTCATCGACGCCTCCCCGGTCTTTGGACCCGGCGCGTTCCTCATCACGATCCAGGCGCACTCCCTCTGGATCGAGAAGGCCGACGGGCCCGATGCGCTCCCACCCCCGGGGAAGGACTACACCTTCAAGCGGGAGGGCGGCCAGCTCGCACTCATCTACCTGAACCCGAGCTGGTAGCTCGAGCGTAGAGACCATCTCGCACGCGGGCGCCGTTCGGCGGCGCCCGCGGCATCGTGGAGGCGACTACGATCGCCCTACATGGGCGACACGATCGTCCTGGGCCGGGTCTACGGGATCCGGATCGGGATCAACTGGAGCTGGCTCGTCATCGCCGCGCTCCTCGTCTGGTCGCTTGCAGGCAGCGTCTTTCCCGAGACGAACCCTGGGCTTTCGGACGGAACGTACGTCGCGATGGCGATCGGGGCCGCCGTCGCGTTCTTCGTCTGCCTCCTGCTGCACGAGCTCGGGCACGCACTCCAGGCCCGTCGCGAACGCGTCGCGATCGAGGGGATCACGCTCTGGATGCTCGGCGGAGTCGCGAAGCTCACCGGGAGCGTTCCGAACGCCGGAGCGGAGCTCCGCATCGCCGTCGCCGGGCCCGCCGTCTCCCTCGTGCTCGGATTGGCGTTCACCGGAATCGCGGCAGGCCTCTCCCTTCCGGAGTCGGTCGACGCGGTCGCCGCCTGGCTCGGCTACGTAAACCTGCTCCTGCTCGGGTTCAATCTCCTCCCCGCCTTTCCGCTCGACGGCGGCCGGCTGCTCTTCGGCGGCATCTGGCTCGCCACGGGCAGTCTCGTCCGGGCCACCCGCGCGGCGGTCGCCGTGAGTCGCGCTGCGGCCCTCGCCATGATCGTGCTCGGCGTCCTGCTCCTCTTCGGAGGAGGTGCCACCGCCGGCATCTGGCTCGCATTCATCGGCTGGTTTCTGTTGCAGGCGGCCGGCGCCGAAGCGGAGCGGCGGACGACGGAAGAACGCCTTCGCGGGGTGCGCGTCCGCGACCTCATGACCGCGAATCCCGTCTCGGTCCCCGCAGACCTGTCGCTCTCCGATTTCGTCGACGAGGTCGTCTGGCGCGCCCGGGTCACGACGTACCCGGTCGTCGAGAACGGTGCTCCGATCGGCCTTCTGCCGTTCTCCGCGGTCGCCGAGGTGCCTAGGCCCCGATGGGACGAGACAAGCGTCGCGGACTGCATGCTGCCGCTCGAAAAGGTGCCGGTGCTCGCGCCGGAGACTCCTGTAGTGGACGCGCTGGCTGAGATATCGGGCTCTGACGTGCGGCGGGCGCTCGTCGTCGCGAACGGTCGCCTCGCCGGCATCCTCTCGATCACCGATCTCATGCGGGCACTCGAGGTCGGCGGGCCGGCCTCGAGACGGAGCTGACTTAGAGCACCTCACGCAATGAGCGGCCATGTCGCCACGCGACGGGCGATCATTCTGTGAGGCGCTCTTAGCCGGACGCCGGGGCCGTCTTCGCGGCGCCCGCGCCGTCGCCGGCCGCGAGCTCGACGCGGCGCGGCGCGGCGACGATGGCGTTCAACCGGCCGACGAGCTCCAGCGTCTCCCCTCCCACGACGAGCCGCTCGAGGAGGTCCAGCTCGCCGTCGAGCCACTCCGCTTCGATCGGTGGGCGGGTCACGAGCAGAATCGCCTCGTAGCGCGAGGGGGTTACCGTCTCGTCGCGCGACCAGAGCTCCTCGTGCAGCTTCTCTCCCCGCCGCGCGCCCACGATCTCGATCTCGATGTCCCGGCCCGGTTCCTTCCCGGAAAGCCGGATCATCGTGTCCGCGAGATCGACGATGCGGACAGGGTCGCCCATGTCGAGCACGTAGATCTGGCCCTGTCCCCCGATGGCGCCGGCCTGGATGACGAGCTGGACCGCCTCTGGGATCGTCATGAAGAAGCGCGTCATTTCCCTGTGTGTGACGGTCACCGGGCCGCCGCGCGCGATCTGCTTGCGGAAGGTGGGGATGACGCTCCCCGACGAGCCGAGCACGTTTCCGAAGCGCACCGCACAGAAGCGTGTCGGCGTATCGTCCCGATGTCCCCAGGCTTCCACGAGCCATTCGCACAACGCCTTCGATTGACCCATGACGTTCTTCGAGTTCACTGCCTTGTCGGTGGACACGAGGACGAACCGCTTCGCCTCGAACTCCACCGCGACGTCGGCGACGGTGCGGGTGACGAGGGTGTTGTTGCGGACCGCTTCGATCGGGTTCGCCTCCACCAGGGGAACGTGCTTGTACGCGGCGGCGTGGAACACGACCCCCGGCCGGTACTTCTCGAACACCTGGCGCATCTTGGTCGCGTTGCCGGCGTCGGCGAGGATTGCCGCTGTCGCGCGGAAGTCGCGCTCGTCGACGAGCTCGCGCTCGATCTCGAACAGCCCGCGCTCGCCGTTGTCCACGAGCACGAGCCGTGTCGGTGCGACACGTGCGATCTGTCTGCAGAGCTCCGCGCCGATGGAGCCTCCTGCCCCGGTCACGAGCACGACCTCGCCCGTCAGGTACTCCGCAATCGACTCGAGGTCCACCTCGACCGGCTCGCGGCCGAGCAAGTCTTCCACCTCGACCGGCCGGATCTGACCGGTGAAGTTCGAGTCCGTGGAGATCATCTCGGCCAGGCCGGGAAGCGTCTTCACGGGAACCCGCTCGGTGCGCGCGATCGCGACGATGCGCTCGCGCTGCTCGCCCGAGGCGGAGGGGATCGCGATGAGGAGCTCGTCCGGCCGTCGCTCGCGGAGCAGGTAGCGGAGATCGCCGGTCGTCCCGAGAACTCGGACTCCGTGCAGGCGGACGTTCTTCTTCCGCGGATCGTCGTCGACGAGGCCGATCGGCGTGTAGCCGAGAGCCGGCGTGCGCAGCATCTCGCGGAGGATCTGCTCGCCGGCGTCTCCGGCGCCGACGATGATGACCTCCTTGCCGCGGGCGACGATCGTCCCTGCGGCCGGCCGCTCGAGCAGCGTCCGGACGAGCAGCCGCGATCCCGTCACGAGGCCGAGGAGGAGCAGCAGATCGACGATCCAGATCCCACGCGGCACACGCGCGGGGTGGAAGTCGAGCAGCGTGAAGACGAGAAAGGCGGCGATCACGGCCGCCGAGACGCCGCGGGCCGCGCCCCACATGTCCCGCGTCGACACGTATCGCCACCAGCGGTTGTAGAAGCCGAAGGCGACGAAGACGGGAATCGTGATCCCGACGACGAGCACGACGACGTCCCACTCGAGGTACCGCCGGTAGTACACCGGCGGCTCGAAGTCGTCGAAGCGCAGGTACCACGAGAGGAGCCAAGCCGCCGCGACGAGCGCGGCGTCGACCGCGACCTGCCACAGCCTGTGCCTATTGACGGGGCTCCTCATGCCCGGACTCCAGCAGTCGCAAGGACCGTTTGGACGACCCGCTGCTGCTGCTCGGCCGTGATCCCCGCCCAGAGCGGGATCGAGAAGTTCTCCCGCGCCGCGCGCTCGGTCTCGGGCAGGTCCCCTTCCTCGTATCCGAGATAGCGGAGCGCCGGCTGCAGGTGCAGGGGCGGCTGGTAGTAGTGGGCGTTCCCGATCTGCGCATCCGTGAGCGCGGCTTGGATCTCGTCGCGCTGCGGCGAGCGGGAGACGAAGACGTGGTACACGTGGCCGGGCTCGTCCTCGGGGAGCTCACACGCCTGGCCGAGCCCGAGTCGGCGATACCGCCCGGCGGCCTCGCGGCGCTGCGCGGTCCACGAGTCGAGCTCGCGGAGGAAGATGCGGAGAACGGCGGCTTGAATCTCGTCGAGCCTGGAGTTCGTGCCGATGTAGTCGAACGTGCGCTTCTCCTTCGAGCCGTGGAAGCGCAGCATCCGAATGCGCTCGGCGAGCTCCTCGTCGTTCACGGCGACGAGACCTCCGTCCCCGAGCGCGAACAGGTTCTTGGTCGGGTAGAAGCTGAACGTCGACGCGATGCCGACCTTGGCGATGTCCGGCGATCCGAACGACTGTGCCGCGTCCTCGATCAGCGGAAGCCCGAACGCGGCGAGCTCGGCGAGCGGCGCCGGCCTTCCGAAGAGATGCACCGGCATGATCGCCTTCGTACGCGACGTGATGCGCTCGGCGACGCGCTCCGGATCCAGGTTGAACGTCTGCGGGTCGATGTCCGCGAACACGGGAGTGGCCCCCACGCGAGCGATCGCCTCGGCCGTCGCGTAGAAGGTGAATGCGGGACAGATGACCTCGTCTCCCGCACCGATCTCGAGGGCGTTCAAGACGAGCACGATCGCGTCAGTGCCGTTCCCGACGCTCACTGTCTCGCGGACGGCGAGGAAGCCCGCCGCCTCCTGCTCGAATGCGGCGACGTTGGGCCCGAACACGAACTGCCCGCTCTCGAGCACGTCGTCGACCGCCCGTCTGATGTCGGGAAGCAGAGGCGCGTACTGCGCCTTCACGTCGATGAGCGGAATCGGCCGCGGAGTCACGGGGACATCCGAGTGTAACCGTGAAGAGTCAGACCTCAGGCCGTTCAGCGTGAGGACGATTCCTCGGCCGCACGCCGGCTGCGAAGCCGCCTGAAAACGAGCCATGCGACGGCCACGACGACCGCGCCGACGACGGCGTAGTCGAAATAGCTGAAGGCGTCGTGGATGTCCTCCCAGTTCGCACCGGCCGCCCAGCCTCCAGCCGCAAAGGCGAAGCACCAGATCGCCGATCCCGCGAGCGTCAAGAGCGTGTAGCGGAGGAGCGGCGTCTCCATGACGCCGGCGGGGATGGAGACGAACGAGCGAACGACGGGCGTCAGGCGCCCGAGGAACACCGCCCAGTCCTCCCAGCGCTCGAACCAGCGCTCCGCCCGGTCGAGCTTCTCCCGATCGAGATGCAGCCAGCGCCCGCGGCGTTCAAGGTACGGGCGGCCGCCGTAGAGCCCGATGGCCCAGCCTGCGATCGAGCCGAGCGTGTAGCCGAGCGTGCCGGCGAGAGCGACCGCGACGTAGGCGGGGAGCCCGGCGTCGGGCTCCCAGCCGAGGAGCACGACGTCCTGCTCGGCGAAGGCGCCGGAGGCGACGGCGCCCGCGTACACCATCACGACTTCGCTCGCGGCCGGGAGGACCGCGTCGACGAGCATGAGCAGGAAGACCGCGTACAGCCCGTAGTCTCCGATCGCGGACGTGACCGCCTCGGTGACCTCGCTGACGATCGAGGCGACGAGCATCGGGCGAGTCTATTTGTGCGCAAGGCCGGAATCGCTTCAGTGCGCAAGAGCAGAATCTGCGAGCGCAGATTCTGCTCGCGCGAAAGAGTCCTGCGCCCGCTACGCGGGCGCTGGCGCACGCGGATTCCGGCCGCGCGTAAACCCCTGAAGTGCGGCCGCTTCGCGACCGCCGTGTTTGCCAGCTTCAGATAACGCCTCGGGTGGCGCGTTACCTGCGCGCAGCAACCCGTCGCACCGTGAGCGCCTGCTCGAGCGAGACCGATCCCAGCTCATTGCGCGCGAGGACGAGAACGCGGTAGCGGCCGCCGTAGGCTAGGCGTCCGTCACGCCGCCTGCCGTTCCAGAGCACCACGCTCTGACCCGCCGCGAACGCTCGCTGGGCCACGGTCTGCAGCAAGATGCCGTGCATCGTCTCGACGCGCACGGTGACGCGTGCGGGGCGCGCTTGGTTCCACTGGATCCTGACCGTGCCCCCGTCGGGACGAAGGAAGAGCGTCCGCGGTGCGACCTTGAGGAAGCCGAGGGTGGAGTTCACCCAGAACCGCCGGGTCATGGTCGATGCCAGGCTTTGGTCGTCGGTCGCGGAGACGGCGAGCGTCCAGCGCCCCTCTGCGGCAGGCAGAGGGGCGCTGAGAGGCGCCGGCGGAACTCCAGGCTCGGACGGAGGAGGTTCCGGCGGCAGAGGTGGGAACGGCACCTCGTACCTGCCGGGCTCGCGGAGTGCGGTCTCCTGGAACGCGACGCTGCCGTCGGGAGCCGTGAGCGTCACCGTCACGTTGGAAGGACGCACGACCTTGTACGCGAGCCGCTCTTCCTCTCCAACGCCGTCGCCGTTCGGAGAGAGCACGGAAGCGGTCGGCGGCGGCGCGTACACGCCGCTGTAGAGGAGCATGAGCGCCGTCGAAATGGGTCGCTCCCGACCCTCGGACGGCCGGTTCAGGACGACGCCGTCGAACGCGAGCGTGGTGGAACCACCGCCGTCCAACGCCATCGCCCGGACCGCGCCGAACCGCATCATCGTCTGGGCCATCTCGAAGTTGGTCATGCCCACCGAGTACCCGGACTGCCGCCCGTCGACTGCGATCAGCAGGATCCGTCCGTCGGCGGTCTGGCCGACCGCCGTGCGCGGATGTCGCGGAGCGAGCTGCGACGTCGTGAAGGCCTCGTTCGCGCGGAAGACAGGCGCACCGTCCCTGACGAGCACCGGCCCGCCGCCGATTGCGTCCCCGACGGTCTCCCAGCCCGGTTGCAGGATGAGCCGGATGGTGACGGTTGCTCCGAGCGCGGCCTCCGCCGTGAGCTTCGCCGCCGCTGTTCCCCGCGCGACGAGTACCGCCGTCCCGGGCGCGATGGGGACCGACTCGGCCTGGAAGGCGTCGGCGACAGGCGCGATGAGGTCGGCGTTCGGCGTCGCCGCCGGAAACGGGGAGAGGATGACGTTCACCGCGCCCGGTACCCGAGGCGTTGCCGGTCCCCAGTCGGACGTGAAAAGGGCGATCCCGTTCGCGCCCGGAGCCTCGTTGTACGCGTTCACAGGACGGCGCTGGCCGGTTCCGCGCCAGGTGGCGAAGAGCTTGACCCGTTGGACGTCGAGCGTGCCGTCGAGCGAGATGCCGGCGCTCGAGCGCTTGCCCTCGGGCGCGCTGACGAGCACGCCGTCCCGGAGCAGGATCCCGCTCGGCCTACCGTCCTTGAACGAGTAGTAGTCGCCGTTGATCCCGACCGCGGTGGCCTGCGTGCTCATCCGGCGCTGAATGGCGGTGACCGTCTCGAGCCTCGTCACCGACTCGTTCGACAGCACCGGCCGCAGCCGATAGAGACCGCTCGGGCGCGGGCTCCGGACGACGTGGATTGCAACCGGGCCGTGCGGCGTGAACTGGACGTCCTGCTCATAGGTGACCCCGGGAAGGAGCTGCGTGCCCTGCGCAGGTGCAGTCGTGGCGAACGCGAGAGCGACCGCGGCGAACGCGGGGACGAGCGCGAGGCGAAGCACGGCGCGGTCGAGGGTACCTCAACCGGAACCGTCGATTTGCAGGCTCTTACACGATTCGAACAGGAGCGATGGCTGCTACGTGAAGACCTTGACCGTCCGGTACAGCGTGTCGCGCTGCACCGGGACCTTCCCCAGCGAGCGGATGAGATGGACGAGCTCGTCCGTCGTCGTCCGGTGTGTGGTGCCGGCGGCCGAGACGACGTTCTCCTCGATCATCACCGATCCCATGTCGTCGGCGCCGAACCCGAGTGCGACCTGGCCGACCTTCATTCCCTGCGTCACCCAGGAAGACTGGATGTGCGGCACGTTGTCCAGGTAGATGCGCGAGACCGCCTGCGTCAGCAGGTAGTCGACGGAGGTCGGGCGGTCCTCCTCGCGCACGACGGCGTCCATGCGGTTGCCGTCGCGCTGGAACGTCCAGGAGATAAAAGCCCGGAAGCCGCGGGTCTCGTCCTGGAGCTCCCGGATCCGGCGCATGTGCTCGACGCGCTCCTCGAGCGTCTCGACGTGCCCGTACATCATCGTCGCGGTGGTCGACATGCCCAGTCGATGGGCCTGGCGCATGACGTCGAGCCATTCGTCGGTGCGCGTCTTCTTGGGGGCGATGATCTTGCGGACTCGATCCACGAGTATTTCCGCTCCTCCTCCTGGCAACGAGTCGAGTCCGCTATCGCGGAGACGCGACAATGTCTCGGCGACGGTAAGCTTCGAGCGGCGCGCGATGTGCTGGACCTCCGGGGGCGAGAGCGCGTGCAGGTGGATCTTGTAGCGCGCCTTGATCGAGCGGAAGAGGTCCTCGTAGTAGTCGATACCGAGATCGGGATGGTGACCTCCCTGCATGAGCAGGCCGGTGCCGCCGATCGCAAGCGTCTCCTCGATCTTCTTGTAGATGACCGGCTTCGGGAGCAGGTAGCCCTCGCGCCGGTCCCCGGGGCGCCGGTAAAACGCGCAGAAGTCGCAGTCGGTGACGCAGATGTTCGTGTAGTTGACGTTCCGGTCGACGATGAACGTCACGCGCGAGGGATCGTTGAAGCGATTTCGGATCGCGTTCGCCGCCCGACCGACCGGTACGAGGTCGCGCGAGCGCAGCAGCACGACGGCCTCCTCGTCCGAGATGCGCTCCCCGTCGAGCGCTTTCTCGAGCACGTCGGGAACCGACGTCATCTCTGTCGCCACCCTCATACCTTGGCCTCCGCCGGGACGAAGCGGAGCTCGGGAACGTGCGCGAGCTCGCCGACGTCGCGTGCCATCTCGAGGAACGTGTACAGGCCCGCACGCTCGCGGGGGCCGAAGCTGTAGCGGAGCTTCTCGAAGTAGCGGGCGAGGAAGCCGGCCGGATAGCCGTAGGTCTCGCTCGCCTGCCGGGCGAGCCGCTCCGGTTCCGCGCGCGCGAGACGCACCGATGCGACGAGGGCATGCTCGAGCTCGGTGAGCCCGTCCACGAGCGGCTCCGGGGCGGCCCAGACCGCGAACACCATGGGCAGGCCGGTGCGGTCGAGCCAGAGCCGCCCGAGATCGAAGTGCGGCGTCGGGTCCTCGAACGCGCTCCGGAGGGCGGCGTCACCGATGAGCAGCGTCGCGTCGGCGTCGAAGCCGAAGGGCACGATCTCGGCATTCGGGAGGAGGATGCGCACGAGCACCACCGAGGTCGCGCTCTCGGGCGTCACTGCGACGGAGCGCACCTGACCGAACCGCATCCGAGTCACGAGCTGGATCGACTCCACCGCCCCCTCCGAGGAGACGCACAAGCGAGGGAGGATCCGGAGCCGGTCGGCGTTCCGGGCGTACTCGATCGACGGAATCGGAGCGACGTCGATCTCGCCGTCGAGGAGCATCTGGTTGAGCTCCGTCGGGACGCCGACCACCTCGTCGACGTCCGCTTCGAGCCCGTAGAAAACGGGCGCCATGTTCACGTACGAGATCCGGCCCAGGCGGATCATGTCCACCTTCTGAGCTCGTTGTAGAGCGTGTCGCGCTGCACGGGAATCCGGCCCGCCTCGCGGATGAAGCGGACGAGTTGCTCGACCTTCTGCTCGGTCTCCGTCCGCGCGCCGGCGGCATGGAAGATCTCCTCGCGGACCACCGTTCCCTGCACGTCGTTCGCCCCGAAGTGGAGCGCGACGGCGGCGAGCGGCATTCCCATCATGATCCAGTACGCCTTCACGTGCGGCACGTTGTCGAGCATCAACCGCGAGAAGGCCAGCATCCTGAGATCGTCCGACCCCGTCGTGTGACGCCAGCCGCGGCGCTCGAAGACCGTGTTCTCCGGGTGGAATGCGAGTGGGATGAACGCGAGGAACCCGCCCGTGCGGTCCTGCTGGTCGCGAAGCCGGATCACGTGGTCGACCCGTTCCTCGTAGGTCTCGACGTGCCCGTACAGCATCGTGCAGTGCGTCGGGATCCCGAGCTTGTGCGCGGTGTCGTGGACGTGGAACCACACGTCGGGATGCTCCTTGCCCGGGGCGACGAGCCGCCGCACGCGGTCGGCGAAGACCTCCGCCCCGCCACCCGGAAGCGAGCCGAGGCCCGCGTCCTTGAGCTCTCGCAGCACGTCCTCGTGCGTGAGCCCGGAGAGCGTCGTCATGTGGTGGATCTCGGACGCCGTGTAGCACTTGAGGTGCACGTCCGGTAGCGCCTCGCGCAGCGCCGCAATCGTGTCGCGGTAGAAGTCGAAGTCCACGTGGGGGTTCTCGCCGTTCACCATGTGGATCTCCGTGAACTCCGTGACCTCCCGCTGCCGCTGAACGTCCTCGACGAGCTCCTCGGCGGTGTAGGTGTACGCGTGCGGCTGCTTGCGCGTCGCCGCGAACGCGCAGAACTTGCACTTCACGCGGCAGACGTTGGTCTGGTTCAGGTAGAGGTTCTGCACGAAGTAGACCTCGTCCGTGCCCCCGCGTATGCGCCGCGCGAGGTCCGCGAGCTCGCCGAGGGCGAGCAGGTCGTCCGATTCGAGAAGCGCGAGGCCGTCCTCGAAGTCGAGACGCTCCCCGGCCCCGACCTTGTCCCGGATCCGCTCGAGCGTCGCGTGGTGTTCGAGAACGGCGATCAGAAGCTCCTCTCGACGACGGCCTCGGCGAGCGCTTCGAGCTCCTCGCGGCGCCCGGCGCCGTCGAGGCACGCCTGTGCCCTGGCAGCGTAGTCGCGGGCGACCTCACGAGAGCGCTCGAGCGCGCCCGTCGCCGCGATGCGGACGAGCGCGCCCTCACGCGAGCCGCCGGCGAGGGCCGCGCGCACGAAGGGGTCCTCGCGGGCCGCGAGGAGCAGCGGCAGCGTGGGCGTCCCGTCGTGAAGGTCGGTGCCGGGCACCTTGCCCGTCTCGATCGTCTCGCCGGCGCAGTCGAGTATGTCGTCCACGATCTGGAACGCCACGCCGAGCAGACGCCCGTAGTCCGCGCTTCCGTTCCCTAGGAGACAGGCCGCGGCGAAGAGCGCGCCGGTCTTCAGCGCACAACGTTCGAGGTAGTCCTCGATCGGGGTCTCCGGCGTATGGCGCTGACGCCGCTGCAGTGCCTCGCCCCGAGCGAGCTCGAGGCATGCCCGAGCCAGGATCGTGAGCGCACGCGGATCTTGCTGCTCGGCGAGAACGGTGAACGCGCGGGCGAACAAGAAGTCGCCCGTGGCCTTCGCGGTCTCGGCGCCGTGCTCGCTCCAGGCCGCCGCGTGACCGCGCCGCACCGGCGCCCCGTCGATGAGATCGTCGTGAACGAGGCTCGCCATGTGCACGAGCTCGACCGCCACCCCTGCCGCGAGCGGCGGGTCGGAGCCCGGCCGCGAGGAGAGGAACGCGAGCGCCGGGCGCAGCCGCTTTCCCCCCGCCGCGAGCGCTTCGGCGCTGACCTCGGCGACGAGGCCCGGGTAGACCGAGACGGTCTCGGCAAGGCGCTCCTCGACCTCCGCGAGATACTCGTCGAGCCCGATCGCCGTCCGGACCGTCTCGAGGGCGCTCACGGCCGGACTCCGGTGTGCAGTGCCACGCTTCCGCCGCCCAGCAGCCTGTAGCGCACATCGCGGAAGCCACCGCTCTCGAGCAGCTTCGAGAGATCCTGCGGCCCTGGGAACCGGCGAACGCTCGCCGGGAGGTACGTGTACGCCTTGCCACCCGGGAGGAGCCGACCGGCGAGCGGGATGAGAGCGTCGAGCCAGATCCGGAAGAACGGGCGCAGGAGGCCGCGCGGCCGGGTGATCTCGAGGACCGCGACCCGTCCCCCCGGCCGGAGGACGCGCGCGAGCTCGCGCAGCCCCAGCCCGAGGTCGTCCAGGTTGCGCACGCCGAAGCCCACGGTGGCAGCGTCGAACTCGCCGTCCGCGAACGGCAGAGCCAACGCGTCTCCCTGAATCCACTCGATCGTTCCCGACTTCTTCAGCGCGCGCTCGAGCATCCGCTGGGAGAAGTCGAGGCCGACGACTCGTCCGCCGCGCCGCTCGGCCTCGATCGCGAGGTCGCCGGTGCCACAGCACGCGTCGAGGACGCGGTCGCCCGGCCAGACGACCTCTCTCACCGCAAGGCGTCTCCAGCGTCTGTCGAGGCCCGCCGTCATGACCCGGTTCATGACGTCGTACACGGGCGCGATGCGGTCGAACATCGTCCGGAGAACGTCCGGCGGCAGCTTCCCGGACTCGTAGCTCATCGGCCTGGTCATAGGCCGGCCCCCGACCTATGAGTGGGGAGGGGCGTGGGGAACCGGGAGGTTCCGAACGCTCTCAAGAAGAAGGGGGTATGCGGAGCTCTCGAAAGACCGCCATTCGCTCTCGCGAATTGCGGTCGCGGAAAGGCTTGAAGGACGGTTTCCCCCGCGAACGCGAGCCGGAGGCGAACGTTCACTGGCCCCACCGGGCCACGAGCGCGTTGTCGATCCCGATCTGGTCGAGACAGCGGGCGACGACGAAGTCGACGAGGTCGTCGATCGTCTCCGGCCCGTGGTAGAAGCCAGGCGCCGCGAAGAGGATGACCGCGCCCGCGTCGTTGAGCGCCGCCAGGCCGCGCAGGTGAATCGCCGAGAGCGGCGTCTCGCGCGGTACGAGGACGAGCTTGCGCCGCTCCTTGATGGCGACCGACGCTGCACGATGGATGAGATTCGACATGGCCCCCGAGGCGAGCGTCCCGACGGTCGCCATCGAGCAGGGGCAGATGACGTACGCGTCGACTCTCGCCGAGCCGCTCGCGTACGGGCTCCGAAAGTCGTTCTCGCCGTAGACGGTGACCTGCTCGGCGGCCGACCCGACGAACCGCTCGAGCACGTCTTCCCGCATGAGCGAGGGGTCGCCGTAGAGTTCCGTCGCCAGCACCTCGATCCCGGAGCGCGACGCCGTGAGGCCGATCTCGCAGTCCACCGCAGCCAGTGCTCGAAGCAGGCGCTCGGCGTAGGGAGCGCCGGACGCGCCGGTCACGCCGAGGAAGACGCGCACGGCCGCAAGGCTACCGCCGTCGCGGTCGCCCGAGCCTCTACTTCGGTCCGTCCGAAGCGGCCAGGAATGCGCCCAGAGCCTGAAGGTTCTGGTTCCCGAGGTACGAGTACGAGCCCATGACCGTGTTCCCGAACGCAGCCGGGTTCATGACGTACTGGACGAAGTAGCCCGCCTCGTTCGTCTGCCCGATCTCGGAGAGATCGGGCGCGCCGAGGTTCCCCGCGCCCTGACCCAGGTACGTGTGGCACTGCAGGCACCCGGAGGTGGCGAACAGGTCGGCGCCTCGCTCTGCCTGTTGGTTGCCCCTGAAGCCCTGCTCTTCCGCCCACTCGGTCGGGATTCCATCGGCGATGAGCTCCGAGCCGAGCGCTTCCCTCGCCGTAGCCCCCTTGTACGTCAGCACCGCCATCGAGAGCACCACGAGGACGGCGGCGATCATCGCGACCGGCCGTCTCGAAGGCCGTCGCTCGCGCCGGCGATCGTAGAACGGGAGGCCGAACAGGAGGATCAGGAGGATCGTGGGGATCCCGACCGTCGCGATGAACACCGTCTCCGGCCACTCGAAGATGCGGAGCAAGTAGAAGAGGAAGTAGAAGTACCAGTCGGGTCGAGGGATGAAGTCGGTCGTTCCGGGATCCGCCTTCTCGGCGTACAGGGGACCAAGTTGACCCGCTTCGGTACCGTCGGCGTCGGCGTACCAGATCACAGCCAAGGCGATGATCACGAGCACGACGACGGTCGCCATGACCGTGTCGTGGAGCATCGCGCGCGGGAAGAAGGCCTTCCCCTCCTTCTTGACGTCGTCCTTGTAGCGCGCGTACTCCTCGCGGTTCAGCTCGCCCAGTTCTCGGGCCATTACCTGCGACTCCCATCGCCGCCGCGGACGAGCCCCGCGCGCGTGCCCGGGCGTGCCGTCATGGGCCGCTCACGCCCCGCCGCCTCCTTCGACCACGGCGGCGACGTGACTCCGAGTCGTGCGACGAGGTAGAGGTGGATGCCGATGAGCGCGAAGAGCGCTCCCGGGAGCAGCAGCATGTGCAGCGCGTACCACTTGGCGAGCGTGTCCCCGGTGATCTCGGGGCCCCCTGCGAGGAACTGCGCCAGCCACGGGCCGGCGAAGGGGGCGGTGCCGTTCAGGTTGATCCCCACGACCGTCGCCCAGTACGCGGTCTGGTCCCAGGGGAGCAGGTAGCCCGTGAAGCCCGAGAGCATCCCCGTCACGAGGATGCTGGCGCCGATGATCCAGTTCAGCTCGCGCGGGTACTTGTAGGCGCCGAACAGGAACACCCTCCCCATGTGGAGGAAGAGGAGGATGATGAAGACGCTCGCCCCCCACCGGTGCATGCCGCGCACGAGCCAGCCGAGCGTGAGGTCGTCGATGTGCTGGATCGACTCGTAGGCCGAGTTCGGATCCGGCTTGTAGTACATCGCGAGAATCACCCCGGTCAGGACCTGGTTCGTGAACGCGATGAGCGACGCGAAGCCGAGTGTCTGCGCCCAGCTGATGTCCCGCGGGACGTTGCGGAAGAGGAACCACTTCGTCCCACGGACCGCCGCCGTGCGCTCGTCGATCCAGTCGAGCGGGACGAGGACGGCGGTCTCGACGAGCTTCGCGCGCCGGGTCTTCGTCCTCCTTCTCCGTGCAGGTGCGACCGCCACTAGCCCGTCACCTGGCTCGGGACGATCGGGTAGAGCCACGACTCGATGCCGTCGACGTGCGTCCCCGGCGTCGACCACGGGTACTTCGAGATCTCCGCCGTGGCCCCGGTGCCGACGACGTTGCCCACGGCGTACACCTTCCCGAGCACGAGGTTGCCGTTCCTGATCGAGTACTCGAAGCGGTCGAGCGAGCGCACGGGCGGGCCCGCCGTGCGGTTGCCCTCGGAGTTGTACTGACCGCCGTGGCAGGGACAGCCGAACGACTGCGCCAGCACGGGGCGGAGCTCGACCGAACGGACACGCTTCGTCGCAGCCTCGTCGATCTCCCCGTTGGGCTGCACGGGACAACCGAGATGCACGCACCGGCTGTAGAGGAGTGTGAAGCTCGGTTCTCCGCCTTCGGTGAGGCCGTTGTTCCGGACGAACACGGTGCGACGTGTCACCTCGCCCTGCCTCGGATCCTGGAGATACGTCGCGACCACGTACTTGCCTTCGGGGAAGTTCTCGATCGGGCCGAGGTCGATGTCGAAGTCCTCGACGTCCGTGAACGAGGGCAGGACCATGAAGCCGAGCACGGGAAGCGTGAGGACGCCGCCGAGGGCTGCCGAGAGACCGATCAGCGACGCCTCGAGGAATCTCGAGCGCGGAAAGGCGGGGAGAGGCTCCTGGACGCCGTAGGCCGGCGCGGCCTCGTCGGCTACGACGCGTCGCTCTGGCTCGATCTCCGGCACCTCGCCGCGCACGTCGCGCGTGACGTCGCGCGCCCAGAGCAGGCCGAAAACGACCGCCAGCGCGGCACCGATCGCGGCTACGAGCCAGCTCAGGACGAGGCCGAGGAGGAGACACGCTATCCCGACCGCGAAGCCGATCGGCCAGAGGCTCGGCCCTGGGTGGTCGGGAGTGTCCTGACGGAATTCGCTCAACGCGGGCCCACGCCGGATTCAACCGCTCGGTCGTTACGCCTGTCAACGACGTGACGACTGTCGCTACCGGGATTCTGACCGGTTCGCCCAGGCTACGTCAGGAGAACCCGTATTCGGCCCAGCGGCGCGACACCAGGTCCCGGATCTCGTCGCTCATGACGATCTCCTCGGGCCAGGGCCGAGCGTCCTCCTCCGGGAGCTTGTGAGTCGCGTCGATGCCGAGCTTCCCCCCGTAGAACTGCCGCCCAGGGGCGTGGTCGAGGTGGTCGAGCGGGCCCTCGCTGATGAGGATGTCCCTCTTGGGATCGACGTTCGCCGTCACGCGAAAGAAGACGTCGGCGTAGTCGTGCACGTCCACGTGCGCGTCCACGACGACGATCGACTTCGAAAGCGAGAGCATCCCGAGGCCCCAGAGCGCGTGCATGACCTTCTGGGCGTGGCCGGGGAACGCCTTGCGGATCGAGACGATGACGCAGTTG
This sequence comes from Actinomycetota bacterium, assembly GCA_046727975.1. Classification (GTDB taxonomy): domain Bacteria; phylum Actinomycetota; class Thermoleophilia; order Gaiellales; family Gaiellaceae; genus GMQP-bins7. The sequence continues at coordinate 73,548 of JBKPDR010000004.1, forward strand.
TGGAACGCCCCGGCGACCGGGAGGTCGTAGTCGACGACCTCGGGCAGCGTCATCCGCACCGCCGGCAGGAAGATCCGCTCCGTCGCCTTGCCCAGCCAGGCGTCCTCGGCGGGCGGCTTGCCGACGACGATGGAGGCGTAGATCGCGTCGCGGCGCATCGTCATGGCCGAGATCCGGAAGATCGGGAACTCCTCGGCGTGCGAGTAGTAGCCGGTGTGGTCGCCGAACGGGCCCTCGATGCCCACGTCGTCGCGAGAGACATGACCCTCGAGCACGATCTCCGCGTTCGCCGGAACCTCCAGGTCGACCGTCTTGCAGCGGACGAGCTCGACCGGCTCGCCGCGCAGGAAGCCGGCGAGCATGAGCTCGTCGATGTGGTGCGGGAGCGGTGCGCTTGCGGAGTACGTCGTGACCGGGTCGAGCCCGATCGCGACCGCGACCGGTATGCGCCCATCCTCCGCTGCAAGGAGGTCGGCACGGCCGTCCTTGTGCATCTGCCAGTGCATGAAGGTCGAGCGCGCGTCGATCACCTGCATCCGATACATGCCGAGGTTCCGGACCCCCGACTTCGGGTCCTTCGTGATCACCGCAGGGAGCGTGATGAAGGGCGCGGGATCCCCCGGCCAGCAGCGCTGGATGGGAAGCCGGCCGAGGTCGATCTGGTCGCCCTCCAGCACGACCTCCTGGCACGAGCCCTTGGAGACGGTCTTCGGCAGAGAGTCCGCGACCGACTTCAGCTTCAGGAGCCCCCTCACCTTCTCGACGAGGCCCTGCGGAGGCTGCATGTCGAGAACGTCGCCGATCTTGGCGGCCGCATCGTCCAGCTTCTCGACGCCGAGCGCGAGACACATGCGGCGCTCGCTGCCGAACTGGTTGATGAGGAGCGGGTGCTGGGAGCCCTTCGGATTCTCGAAGAGGAGCGCGGGCCCACCCGACTTCACCATGCGGTCCGTGATCTCCGTCATCTCGAGGTCGGGGTCGACCTCGGCCGAGATGCGCTTCAGCTCGCCCTCGCGCTCGAGGAGCGCGATCCACTCGCGCAGGTCTCGCGGAGGCGCCATCCCGCGGTCAGTCTAGGGAGGCACGGCGAGCTCAGATCCGATGCTCTCTTGTTCCTCCATGCCCCGCTTGTAGAAAGCTTCGAAGCGAGACTCGCCGAGATCAAGCCGCGCGCGCTCGGCATACGACCAACAGAGCTGCTCTTCGAACGGGCCGAATAGCTCGAGACCACTCTCTCGGAGCTTGCCCTCTGCTGCGCCGAACAACAGCGCGGCCCGCTCGGCGTCTCCCTGGACCGCCGCGAGCATCCCGGCGACTCGCAGCGCCCGGATCTCAATCGAATAGTCTCGAAGGCCGGGTATCGTGATGAGGGCTTCGCGCAGCACGCTCGCCGCCTCAGCTGGTCTGCCGAGTAGCACCTCACATTCGGCCGACACAAGCCGCGCGTCGGCAGCATCACCGTGGGAGCCCGCGCTTTCGTAAACGGCGGGTCTCGAGGCGCTCGCCCGCGTACTCCCGGATCGTCTCCAGCATCCAGTAGCGCTCGCTCGTAAAGCGAAGAACACGCTTCTCGACGAGCGAGTGCAGGGTGTCGAGGTCGGCGTCGGCCACCTCTTCGGCCGCTTCCAGGGTGCAGCCGCCCGCGAAGACGGATAGGGAGCGGAAGAGGCGCTGCTCCTCGGGGGTGAGCAGGTCGTAGCTCCACTCGATCGCGGCTCTGAGCGTCTGCTGGCGGGGGTCGGCGTCGTGGCCTCCCCTGAGCAGGTCGAGACGGGAGGAGAGGGCGCCCCAGGATCTGCGCCGGGGAGAGCGCCTTCGTCCGCGCGGCCGCGAGCTCGACCGCGAGCGGGAGGTGCGTCCCCCTGCGTGTCGACCTCGACGCCGCCTTGCGTAGCCCACGCCTCGCGCACGATCAGGCGGTGTTCGGCGAGCGCACCCGCGTACCGCTCTGCGCCCAGCTCGCGCAGGAGCTTCGTCGAGCCCTCGACATCGGTGAAGAGAAAGGTGACCGTTCCGGAGGGGAGGTCGCACGAGCTGAATCATGTGCCAGCCCGCGCGAGGCGGCTAGTGGCGGGAGCGGCGCCTGCGGTGAAGCCACTCGTTCAGATCGCCGAGCAGGATCACCGCGAGAAAGACGAGCCCGACGACGAGCATCGAGACGACGATGTCCTTGCCTTCCTCCGCTGCGTCGGCGAGAAGGAGCGCCCCGCTCATCGAGCGCGACTCTATCCGACGAGACGGGCGTGCGCCGCGAGCGCCCGCTCGACCTTTTCCTCTCCCGCCGCGTCCCGCGCAACTCGCTCGAGCGGCTCCGGATCGCCGTGTGCGCCGAGGGCCTCACGGGCATCCTCGAGCCCGCCCGAGCCGAGACGCGCGACAGTCGCGGCCCAAGCGGCAGCGTCACCGTCCCTGCCGTCCGCGCGTGAACGCGCGCACAAGGAGATCAGCTCCGCAAGGTCGTTGACTGCCGCGACGTTGCCCGTCGCCGCAACTCGCACGAGCCCGTGGGCGTAGAGGTAGTCGCCGAGGAGGAGTGCGGTATCGGGATCCTGCGGCGCGAAGAGCCGCGGCCGCCCGTAATGGACGAGATATCCCTCGTAGATCGTCTCCACGCCGAGCGCGTGCTCCGCAGGGCCGAGCGGCGAGAAGATCGGCTCGAGGCGACGCGCGGCCGGCGGGAGGAGCGCATCCCCCCAGAGCGGGCTCTCCGCGGCGGCCTCGTCGGCGATCGTCTCCCACACGGCGGGGACCACTCAGTCCGAGCCGCTGACCGCTCGCGGAGGCTCCGCGGGCGGCGCCTCGAGCTCGACCTCGACCGGCACCTCGGGCCCGCCCTCGTCCCATCGCTCCAGCCGGACGCGCCCGCTGAAGAAGCCCCAGATTGCCCGCAGGCCTGCCATGGTCGGCAGCGCGATGAGGACGCCGGGAATGCCGTACAGCTCCCCGCCTGCAAGGAGCCCGAAGATCACGAGGAGTGGGTGTAGCCGCAGGGCGCTCGCCATCACGTTCGGGACGACGACGTGCCCTTCGACCTGGTAGATGAAGAGGAACAGCAGCGCGACCCAGATGACGCCGATCGGCTCGACGAAGAGCGCGTAGATCACCGGCGGCACGGCCGAGAGCCAGGGACCGATGTACGGGATCACCTCGATGAAGGCCGTCCAGAGGCCGAAGAGCAAGGCGTAGTCCTCGGCCCCGTCGACGAGGCCGGTGACGCCCAGGATGTACATGCCGACGCCGGCGCTCGTGCCGATGACCGTCGAGAGGATGGCCTGTCCTTTCACATAGCCCCAGAGCGCGCTCTCGATCTGCTGCGTCAGGGGCGGTCCGCCGTGCGGTGGGAAGCGGGTGTCGATCGCGCGCTCGAGCCTCGGCATGTCGAGGAGCATGTAGATCGAGATGACGACGATGAGGATGATCGAGAACAAGAGGAACACGACGGAGAGCGCGGCGCCCTGCGCGAACGAGATCGCGTCCTGCACGTAGCCAGAGATCTCCCCGGCGCCGAGCGAGTCGATCCAGTCGTTCACCTGCTCCCGGATCTGGATCTGCTCGAGCCCGTGATCGTCGAGCCAGACCTGGAGGCCGTCGATGTCCTCCTCGGCGCCTGTCTTCCCGGTCTCGGGGCTCTCCTCGGTGACGTACTGGTCGATCCGGTCGGAGGCCTCACGCGTCTGGTCGACCGCGACGGCCCCGATCGCGATCAGCAGCGCCGCGACGGCCGACGCGAAGACGAGGTAGACGATCGCGACAGCCAGCCCTCGCGGCACCTTCAGCCGCGTCAGGTCTCGCACGAGCGGGTTGAGCCCGAATGCGATCACCGACGCGGTCAGGAAGAGGAAGAGCGCGTGTCCGAGCGTGCTTGCGAGGAGGAGAACCACGACAGCGAGCACGGGCAGCCCAACGAGCTGGATCCACCGCGGGATCTGGATCGTCGGCCCTGGGCCGGCCATGCGCGTGATGCTACAGCGGGCCTAACGCGGCTCCGCGATGGGGCGAGAAGCCCGCGGGCGACCTTGCTACGGTCCCCCGCGATGACGACACCCCGCTCACGGCACGCAGCCAGGCTTCGTGCCCACCGGCGCCGGGCACAGGCGCGTGCGCGGTGGTTCGTGCTCGCGGTAGCGGTCGGAATCCTGGGCGTGGTGACGCTGGTCGTGTCCGCGTTCGGGAACGATCGGTCGAGCGGCTCTCCGCTGGCCACCGCGACGCCGAGTGCGCCTATAACGTCCGCCCCGCCGGAGCCTCAATGGCTGGCGGCCGTGGGAAACCTGCGAATCCAGTCTCCGATCGCCGAGGGCGGGGTGACCGCGGTCGGATTCCACGGAAGCGACGACGGGGCGCTCGTGCTTCAGCCCGTCGGACCGCAGGCGAACGAGGGTCTGCTGGCACGGCTCTGGCACCGCATCACGGGCTCGGAGCACGAGGGCTTCGCCTGGTACCAGCTCGAGAGCGGCGATCTGCGGACGATCGACGTCGGAGCGGTCGCCGGAACGGACGTCTATTCCCCCGTCGACGGTACCGTCATCGCGATTCGGGAGCACGTCATCTCCGGACGCGCGGTCGGAGCCGAAATCGAGCTGCGGCCGTCGTCCGCTCCGTCGCTGGTCGTCGCCCTCCAGAACGTGGCAGCGGACCCGGCCCTGAGCGTCGGGGCGAACGTCGCGGCCGGATCTTCGAAGCTGGGCACCGTCGTCGACATCGGCGCGGTGGAGGACCAGGCACTCGCCGACTACGCCCCCGACAGGGGGAACAACGTCGCGATCGAGGTCTTCCCGGCGACCCTCGGCGTCCCTTAACCTTCGCGACCCCTGAGAATCCTCTTCATCGCCGATGTCGTCGGACCCCCTGGGCGCGGAGCGGTCGAAGCGCGGCTGCGCCAGCTCCGCGCGGAGCTGGAAGCGGACGTCTGCGTCGTCAACGGCGAGAACCTCGCCGACGGAGTGGGCATCACGCCGCGACTCGCCGAGCGCCTGCTCGCGGCGGGGGCGGACGCGATCACGCTCGGAAACCACGCGTTTCGGCGGACCGAGATCGGTCCGTACCTCGACTCCTCGGAGCGGGTCATCCGCCCTGCGAACACATCGAGGAGCACGCCGGGCCGAGGGCTGACGATCGTTCCTGCCGAGAACGGGACGCGGCTCGCCGTGATCAACGTCCTCGGATCTCTCTTCCTGCATCCGGCGACCTCGATGTTCGAGATGATCGATGGCCTGGTCGAAGAGGCGAGACGCGAGACGTCGGTCATCCTCGTGGACGTGCACGCCGAGGCTACGAGCGAGAAGATCGCGCTCGCGAAATGGCTCGACGGGAGAGTGACTGCGGTCGTCGGCACGCACACGCACGTCCAGACCGCGGACCCCCAAGTCCTCGCCAGGGGTACCGCGTTCATCACGGACGCAGGCATGACCGGACCTCACGACTCGGTCATCGGGGTCGAGTCGGATCTTGCGATCCAGCGCATGCGCACAGGGATGCCGGTCCGGTTCCAGACGGCGACAGGCGACGTCCGCATCGAGGGTGCGTTGATCGAATGCGACCCCGAGACAGGACGGGCAAGCTCGATCCGCGCCGTGCGCGTCCCGCATCCATAGTGGCGTCTTAAGCTTGGAGGCGTGCTCTACAGCCCGGAGGCGTTCGAGCCGCTGGCAGACGCGGTCTGGGAGGAGGCGCGCGTCGCTGACGCGATCCGCGAGATCGTCAAGGACACGGAGGACGCGCTGCGCGGCCCGAAGCTGCTCTGGCGCGCGGATCCCTGGGACAGCTGGCACGCGACCAGCCCGATGAAGTGCCTGTACGTCGGAGCCGCCGGTGTCATCTGGGCACTCGACGCGCTCTGCGGGCGGGGACACGCCGAAACCAGGCTCGACCTTCCCACTCTCGCGGTGCAGACGCTGGAGCTCTTCCGCACGAGGCCCGACCTGCTGAAGGGCACGAAGCTTCCCGACCCGCCCGAGTCGGCGCTCCTCAACGGTGAGACCGGGATCCTGCTCGTCGCCTGGCGACTCGCGCCGAACGCGGAGCTGGCCGACGCGCTGCTCGAGCACGTGTACGCGAACGTCGACAACGAGGCCGACGAGCTGATGTGGGGGACGCCCGGCACGCTCCACGCCGCCCGCACGATGCTCGAGTGGACCGGCGAGAGCCGCTGGCGGGAGGCATGGCTGGAGAGCGCCGACGCCCTGTGGTCGCGGCGCGGCGAAGACGGCCTCTGGGTGCAGCGCCTGTACGGCCAGGAGCTCAGGAGCCTCACACCTCCTCACGGGCTCGTCGGCAACGTCCACGTGCTCTTGCGCGGCGACGACTTGCTCCGCGCGGAACGACGCAGGGTCTTGACAAGGGACACGAACGCCGTTCTCGAGCGAACCGCCGTGACGGAAGACGGCCTGGTGAACTGGCCACCGCGTTCACGCCCGGAACTGCCAGGCCCCGACGGCCAGAGCCGACTCCAGTGGTGCGCCGGCGCGCCGGGCATCGTCATTGGAGCGGCGCAGTACCTCGACGAGGGCCTGCTCCTGGCCGGCGCAGAGCTGACCTGGCGCGCGGGCCCGCACAGCCTGGAGAAGGGCCCGGGCATCTGCCACGGCACGGCCGGAAACGGCTATGCGTTCCTCAAGGTCTTCGACCGCACGGGTGACGAGGTCTGGCTCGACCGGGCCCGTCGTTTCGCCATGCACGCACTCGACCAGGTTCGTCGACTCCGGGCAGAGCGGGGACGCGGTCGCTACTCGCTCTGGACTGGAGACATCGGAGCTGCACTCTTTGCCGCCGACTGCCTCGACTCCAAGACGTCGTACCCGGTGGTCGACTCCTGGGACTGGTAGCGCGTCGGCTGCGCAGGGAGGAGCAGCCAGAGGAGGACGAACGGGACGACCCACGGTAGGTAGAGGTAGAACCAGTGGGTCAGCGGGAGCTGGAACGCGACGAGGACCGCAGCGGTCAGCGCCGCGAGCTCGACGGGTCCCTTGCGGCGGGGAACGACGGCGACGGCCAGAGCCAGAACGACGGCCAGGACCGCGAGCACGGGCTTCCCGGGTGCGAGATCGGGGATCCCCGCCGCGTGGTACTGGCCCCAATCCCAGAGCGAGAAAGGCGAGTGGCGCCCGAACTGGAAGTCGATCGTCCGGTCCCAGAAGGTCCGCAGCGCGGTCCAGAGGCTCGGCTCGAGGAGCAGGATGCCGAAGGCCGCGACACTCGTCGCGGCGAAAGCAAGCGCGAAGCGACCGGCGCCTCCACGCCGGAACCGCGGATACGTCGCCCAGAGCGGTGCGACGAGGAGGGCGCCGAACTTCGTCCAGCCCGCGAGCCCGACCGCCGTTCCCCGGGCCCAGGGCGACGAGACGAGCCAGAACCCCCACACGAGGGCCGCCGGCAGAATCGTGTCGTTCGTGTTCGCGTTGAGCGTGTATGCCGTGAAGGGATAGGCAACCCAGCCAAACGCGAGCGCAGCCGCCAGCCTGCTGCCTCCGAAGCGCAGCCCGACGAGGACGAGACCGAGCAGCGTCAACAGGTCGAATGCGATCGAGGTCGCATGCGCGGCAGGGAGCGAATCCCACTTCCCGCTCCACCCGAACGCAAGGTAGGCCGGAACGTATGCGAGGTACGCAACCGGCCCGTACGTGTCCCCGTGCTCGTTCGCGGACTCGCAGCGCCCGTTCGTCTGAATTCGATCTCGCACATCCCCCTCGGCGTCAGCCGGCCCGCACGGCTCGAGGGCGTCGCGGACGGGCATGTGCCCGTAGGGAGCCTCACCGTTGGCGATCCGGTTCGCGCCAATCACCCCGGCAAGGCCGACGTCGATGACGCCGCGAGGCGACTGGATGTTCAGCCCCACCCGAAAACCGACGAGAAACACGGCGGCGACCGCGAGCGCCCACACGGGCCAAACCGGTCGCAGGCGGTCTCCCCTCCCGCGAATACCCACCCAGAGCCCCCGCCCGAGGAGATACACGAGGGGTGGGTACACGAGGGGAACGCTTCGGAAGATCTCACCACGGTTGAAGAACGCGAGGGAGACGGAAAACGCGACGAGCGCAAGCAGATCGAAGTTGCGAACCGAGAGCGGCTTCCGGAGATCGGCGAGCCCGAGGAGAAAGAGGACGCAGAGCGATACCCAGACGTACGGGTTCATCAGGGTCTTCCCGCCGAAGGCGCCCTTTCGCCCGCGCGCCATCTTCCACGCGACCTGGGGGCCCGTCCAGGCCTCGGTCACGCGTCCGGTGGTGTCCTCGACCGTGGCGAGGGCAATCTCGCCCGCCTCCCCCGACCAGGCCCTCACCACCCAGGTTCGGGTCTCGTGACGAAACGTCGCCGACGTCGTGGGATCGGGCGGATAGCGCCGGAGCCACGCCGTAACCTTGGGCTGCTCGAGCGCGGCGCGCGTTGCCTCGTCTTCGGTGAGCCGAGACGGTTCCTTCGTCGCGGGTGCTCCGAGAGGGGCGGCGTGGGTTCCGGCCCTGGTCGTGCCCGCGACCGCCGGTGAGACCAGCGTGAGAGCAGCGGCGGCGGCAAGCCCTCCTAGTGCCGCCAACGCGGGCCGAACGACCAGAGCTTGTTGCCGATGAAGTTCACCGGCGTCACGAGCACGATCGCGATCGCCTGCGCGGCGACCTTGTCGACGCCGGCTTCGACGTAGAGCTGGAGCACCACGAGGTTCGCGCCGAGCGCGAGGAGCGAGACGACGAAGAACCTCATACCCTGGTATGCGTAGTGGCCACGCTGCGAGCGGAACGTCCAGAGCCGGTTCCAGGTGTAGTTGTTGGTCACAGCCACGAGGAACGAGCAGACCGCCGCGGGGATGTAGTGCACGCCGAAGACCTTGAGGAGCAACGTGTAGACGGCGAGGTTGACGACGTAGCCGCTCAGCCCGACGAGGCAGAACTTGACCAGCTGCTCCCAGTTTCCACGCCGGCGAAGCGCGGCGTTCACGCGCGCGCGCGAAATTCCCGCCCTGACCTGCGCCGACGGATCCACAGACGCCGAGAGTAGCCGAGTACCCGGTTATAGCGACCCCCGGACGGGTCACGCCCGCTCGAAGCCTCCGACGCCGACGAGGGGAACGAAGCGGCAGGGAACGGACGTACGTTCGACGGGCCCATCCTCGGTCTTGACGACCTGCACGAGATCCTGGCCCCAGCGCGATCCTTGCGGCAGCACGAGGCGTCCCTCGATCACGAGCTGCTCGTAGAGCGCCTCGGGAATGGTCGGAGCCGCTGCAGCAACCGCGATCGCCTCGTAGGGCGCCTTGTCGGTAACACCCAGGGAGCCGTCCCCGAGGCGCACGTCGACGTCCGTGTAACCGGCCTCGACGAGTGCGGTGCGTGCTCGCTCGACGAGCTCGGGGACGCGCTCGATCGTGACCACCTCCGAGGCAAGCTCGGCGAGCACCGCCGCCTGGTAACCGGATCCCGTTCCGACGTCGAGGACGCGCTCGCCGCCCGTGAGCTCGAGAAGCGAGCAGATCACGGCGACGATATACGGCTGCGAGATCGTTTGGCCGTACCCGATCGGCAGAGCACCGTCTTCGTATGCGAGGTCGCGTAGATCCTCCGGCACGAACAGCTCGCGGGGGACACGCCCCATGGCCGCGAGGACCCGCTCGTCGGCGATCCCCCGCCGCCGAAGCTGGCGCTCGACCATGAGGCGGCGAGCTTCGACCGGGTCAGCGGGCACCGTCGAGCCGAGGATCGGAACGGGCGGTGGCCCGCCTCACTTTGCGAGCGTCCGGAGCCCCGCGTAACGGGCGGCCCGACGCCCACGCATGCGTGTCGCGGCCAGCGGAAGCAGGACGGCCTCCAGGTATCCCACGAGGGGGATCAGGGCAACGAGCGCCAGGAGCATGCCGCCCAGACCGACAAAGGCGGCGAGCCCGAGCCGGGTCGCCCCGCGGCGCATGGCCCCGAACACGACCACGGCGGACGAGAGCGCCCCGAGAACGCCGCCCGCACCTCCGGCGACGAGCTCCGGCGTTTCGCCGATCGCCAGGCCGACGATCGCGCCGATGCCCGCACCGGCGAGGAGAGCGGCGCCGAGCCCGACCGTGTTGACGCCGAGGACTGCGCTGAGCATGACTCCGAGACCGAGCCCGACACCGAGCGCGAGGCCGATGGTGTACCAGCCCCCCATGCGAACCAGTCTAAAGACGAAGGTAGGGCGACAGAGCGGGCGTCAGCCCGCTCCGCGCCTCAGACGTTGGACCTACGGAAGGTTTCCGCGGATCTCGCCGCCCGGAAAGTCGCCGGGGCCCGTGTTGGTCGGGGCGATGCCGTCATTCGTGTGGAAGTTGACGTACGCATTGCCGCCGTCCAACGCGGCGACGAGATCGGCCAGCGGATGGCCGGCGAGGTCATTGATGAGGTCGGCTGCCGTGATCGTTCCGGTGACCAGGACTCCGTCCGTGCGACCGGCTCCGAGCGGTCCGGCCACGTTGGGCGTGGTCGACGGATACAGCCAGACGACGATGTTGCCGTTCGAGCCAGCGGGCGCCATATGAATGTGGGCCATGAAGACGTTCTCGATGTTCGACGCGATGAGCTTGTACTCGAGCTCGGTCCCGTCCGTCGAGAGATGGAAGATCGCCTGGCCCTGACCCTGCGAGTCGCGGGCCGGCACCTCCAGCGAACCCTTTGCGTGGGTACTCCAGTTGCTGTTCAGCCCGGCGACCGCCACCCCGACCGCGACCGATCCGAGCACGAGAACGATGCCGACTAGGAGTCTGCGCATGCCTGTCCCCCTCCTTTGACCGAAGGTTCCCGAAGTCATTACGCGGAAGCGCCGCCTGCGGTTTGCAGGTGGGCGATCACCGAGAGCCCGAACTCACCCGCGCGCGCTCCGTCGACGACGCGATGGTCGAAGGTGATCGCGACGATGCCGATCGGGCAGATGACCACGTCTCCGTCCCGCACCACAGGCCGCTCGGCGATCCGGCCGACGCTGAGGATGGCGACCTCCGGGTGATTGATGATCGGAGTCTGGAAGAGGCCGGCGAGCTTCCCCGCGCTCGTGACCGTGAACGTCGACCCGCGAACCTCGTCTGGCGTGAGCGTTCCCTCGCGGGCGCCGTCCGCAAGGCGTCTGACGTCCACGTCGATCTCCTCGACGCTCTTGACATCGCAGCCGCGTACGACGGGCACGACCAGCCCCTGTTCCGTCTGCACCGCCACGCCGATGTCGTAGCGGTCGAGATAGACGATGTCGTCTCCTTCGAGCCGCGCATTCAGCTCGGGGAACTCCGTCAGCCCGAGCGCGCATGCCTTCACCACGGTCGCGACGATTCGGTCGAGATCGACCTGGCCGAAGTCGCACTCCTCCACCCAGGTGACGGCCGGAATGTCGGCGTGGGCGCGCGCCATGTGCTCCGCGATCAGGCGCCGCACGCCGCGGAGCGGGACGCGCCGGCCCTCCGACGGGCCCGTACCCTGTGCAACTTGGGCGGCGGAGCGCACGTCGCTCTCGGTGATCCGTCCATTCGCCCCGGATCCGGCAACGGACGTGAGGTCGACCCCCAGCTCCTTCGCAACGCGGCGGACCAACGGCGTAGCTGCGATTCGCCGTTCCGGCGAATCGCTTTGTGTAGCTCCCGGCCCTCGCCTGGCAGTTTCCGGCGCGTCCGAGCCCGAAACCGCCTCGCCTGGATCTCCGATCAGCACGAGCACGGCGCCCACCGGGGCGATCTCGCCCTCGGCGACGACCACCTTCAGCACGGTCCCCGCGTAGGGCGAGGGGATCTCCACGGTGGCCTTGTCGGTCTGGATCTCGACCAGCGGATCGTCCTCGGCGATCTCCTGGCCTTCGGCGACGAGCCAGCGGGCGACCTCGCCCTCGGTGAGGCCCTCGCCGAGGTCGGGGAGGCGAAACTCGTGGGCCATGATTACGCGATCCTCTCCGCAAGTCCGGGATAACGGACTACGAGCCCCTCGTCGTCGACCTCGAGGTCCGCGGTGAACGAGCCGGAGCGGTATCGAATCGTGCCTCCTGCGAGCGGCTCGTAGCGCTGCTCCGACCGGCTGACGTCCAGCGAAGGCACTTCGACCCAGGCCATGACGTAGTCGCGACCTTCGCCGCCCAGATGGAGCCCGTCACGCCGGATCGGCAGAGAGTTGAAGAGCGGCGAGTAGCCGAGGTCGAAGAAGTCGTGCTCTCCAACCTCGAGCTCGATCGAGCGGCCGCCGGTGACTGCTGCCCGCAGGCGTGAGCCGGAGAGCTCGTAGCGCAGTTCGTACACAACGCCGATCTGCGTCCCGGTCGCGTCGAGCCCGTGAGGGTGTAGGTGCACGTAAGCGATTTCCATCAGGGGCATGTCGGTGCCCCGCCACAGGCAATGCGACCTGGTCGACCCGCCTCCCGCCATGCTCGGCCGATCCGTCACGACGCAAGCAGACGGCGAGCGGCGTCCACGACGCGCTCCACGGACGGCATGTACGCGTCCTCGATCTGCCAGTACGGATACGGCACGTCGTAGCCGGTCACGCGCAGGACCGGCCCTTGCAGATCGTAGATCGCCTTCTCGGCGAGAACGGCGGCGACCTCGGCCGCATACCCCAGAGTCCGGGGCGCCTCCTGGACGACGACCACTCTTCCGGTCTTCGCGGCCGAGCGGAGCAGGGTCTCCTCGTCGAGCGGCTTCAGGGTGCGCAGGTCGACGACCTCGCACGACGCCTCGCCCTCGAGCGAGTCCGCAGCCCGCTCCGCGAGGGGCACCATCGCGCCGTACGCGACGAAGGTGACGTCCGTCCCCTCGCGAGCGATGCGCGCCTCTCCGAGTGGAACGACGTGCTCGCCCTCCGGGACCTCGCCGCGCGAGGTTCGGTAGATGAGCTTCGGCTCGAGCACGACGACCGGGTCGGGATCGCGAATCGCCGCCGCGAGGAGCCCCTTCGCGTCGGCGGGAGTCGACGGAACCGCCACCTTCACCCCTGGGGTGTGGACGTAGTACGTCTCGGGCGAGTCGTCGTGCAGCTCGGGCGCCCGCACGCCTCCGCCGTACGGCATCCGCACGACGAGCGGGAACGACATCCTCCCGCGGGTGCGCCAGCGGTAGCGCCCGACATGGTTGATCAGCTGGTCGAGCGATGGGTAGCTGAAGGCGTCGTACTGCATCTCGCAAACCGGACGCCAGCCGGCCATGCAGAGCCCGACGGCGGTCCCGAGGATCCCCGCTTCGGCGAGTGGGGTGTCGACGCAACGATCCGGGCCGAATCGCTCCTGCAGCCCCGCCGTCGCGCGAAAGACACCGCCCAGCTTCCCAACGTCTTCACCCATGACCATGACGGTCGGATCGCGCTCCATCTCCATGTGCAGGGCGTCGTTGACCGCCTCCACGAGCAGGCGCTCACTCACCGAGGACCCTCCGCAACTCCGCAAGGTCGTCCGCGAGCGCGGGCAGCGGGTGGGCGTACGCATGCTCGAAGACGAGCCCGACATCTGCCGGCGGTTCCGCCTCCGCCTCCGCAATGCCGGCCCGCATGAGCTCGAGGCAGTCTTGCTTGACCTGCTCCGCGCCCTCGTCGGTGAGGATGCCGGCTCGTTGCAGGTAGCGCTCGTAGCGCCCGACGCACTCGTTCTGCTTCTCCTCCTCGACCCGCTCCTGGTCGATGTACAGAGAGGGGTCATCAGCGGTTGCGTGGGGCGCAACGCGGTAGGTCACTGCCTCGATGAAGGTGGGGCCGTCGCCGGCTCGTGCGCGAGCGACCGCTTCGCGCGTCGCCTCGTGCACCGCGAGCACGTCCCCCCCGTCCACGCGCACCGCGGGGATGCCGTAGCCGATCGCCTTGTCGGCAAGCGTCGGCGCCGCTGTCTGCGCCGAGAGGGGCGTCGAGATGGCCCACTGGTTGTTGTTGCAGAAGAGGATGACCGGCGCCTTCATGACGCCGGCGAAGGTCGCCCCCTCGTGGAAAGACCCCTCCGAAGTCGCACCGTCACCGAAGTAGACGAGCGTGACCCCGTCCTCGCCCTTCAGACGAGTGCCCCACGCGTGACCGACCGCGTGTGGAATCTGCGTTCCGATCGGGACACACAGCGAGGCGACGTTGTACTCCAGCGGGTTCCACCAGCCCGCCGGATGACCTCGCCACCAGGAGAGCACGGTCGAGACGGGCATACCGCGAAGAAGGCCGATCGCCGAATCGCGGTAGCTCGGGAAGATCCAGTCCCGCTCCTCGAGCGCAAACGCCGAGCCCGCCTGCATCGCCTCGTGGTTCCAGAAGATCGCGTACGTCCCGATACGGCCTTGCCGGTGATAGACGAGCGAGCGCTCGTCGAAGGTGCGGAGGAGCACGAGGTCCCGGTAGAGCGCGAGGTGTTGCTCCGAGCTGAGCCCGACCTCCGCGTCGGGAAGCGTCTGCCCGTCGCCGATGACGCGGCGCAGGCCTCCTTCGGCGGGGAGCACCTGGCTCATGGCGCGGCCAGTGTAGAGGCAACAGCGCAGGAACCTCACGAGCCACCGCGGTGTACGAAGTGCGATGTCGAACCTGCAGGAGGTCTCACGATGAAGCGTCTCGTTCTCGCTCCCCTGGCCGTCGCCCTCTTCGCCGCACTCGTCCCTGCCGCCGCTCTCGCCAAGGGCGCGAGCGAGGCGACGATCGAGGGGCCGGGCCTCGACAGTCCGATCACCGTGAAGGACCGTGGCCTCCACTCGATGCTCGGACACCTGGCCGAGGTCACAGGGTTCTATCCGGCCGTCTTCGCGCGGATCCCGGACCCGCTGCTTCAAGAGCGACCGGAAGGCAACCTCGGGCCTCGCTACACGATCACTTGGGTCATGCCCGGGCCCAACGGTGAAACGGATCGCATTCGCCAGGATCTCTATCCATTCGCGAGCCAGGGGCCTGTGTCGTACGTCCAGCCGGGCCAGCCCTTCTTCGAGACGGACGAGACGCACGGTGGCTGGTACGTCGCGTCGTCTTTCCTGAAGGACGACCTCGTCGGTGTGGGGCTCCCCGAGACCCCGCCTACCGGCGGGGGCGGCTCGGACTTCCCGTGGACGATGATCGGCGCCCTCGGGGCAGTCGTCATCGTCCTCGTGCTCGCGGTCGCGGCGACGCTCCACCTCCGCAGGCGCCCCGGCCCGGCAACGGCGTGAGACGTCACGTGGGGTCAGACCCCGGGGGTCGGACCCCACGTCTTACACGAGCACGGTCACGGCGTCTCGCTCGGCCTCGAAGACAGCCTGCTCGACGTCTCCGAGGTCCTCGCCGTCCACCTGCAACGGCAGGGGGCGGTCGCAGACGACCTCGAGCCGATCGACGTCGTGTGCATAGAGGAGCCTCCGCGCCTTCGACCGGTCACCCCCGCCGAGGACATACGAGAGCAGCCGCGGCAGCTCGTGCGCGCGGATCCGGATCGGGGCGACGAGATCGAGTCCGCTCTCGAAGCTCGCCTCCGGCGCCACTCGTAAGGCGAAGCGGCCGGCGTAGCTGTACTCGGCGCAGTTCGAGACAAGTGCGAAAGCGGCACGGCCGTGCCCCTTGAGCTCGAGCACGGGCTCGAGGCGAAACCGATGCTTCGCGAGCGTCCGCACCCCCGTCCAGGCGAAGCTGAGGTCCCCGGGGCGGCTACCGTCGGGGTGGCGGCCGAGCGCATCCACCGCGCGGACGATCTCCGCGTCGAGGCCGATCCCGGCGTTGAACCCGAAGCGCCTTCCGTTGACGCTCCCGACCCCGATCCGGCGCTCGATGCCCCCGGCGACGCGATGTGCGGCCTCGACCGGCTCCCGAGGAAGCCCCAACGCACGTGGGAGGACGCTCGTGCCGCCCCCCGGAATGAGCCCGAGCGGCGTCGTGGCGTCGATCCCGTTCAACGCCTCGTTGAACGTCCCGTCTCCACCGAAGACGTAGAGCGCAGCGACCGTCGAGGACGCCTCGCGGGCGATCTCGTTCGCCTGGCCTTGCCGGGTGGTCACCCGCAGGACGGTCGCGCTCGGCAGCGCAGACCGGACCGCGGCCAGCCGCTCCTCGCTCACGCCCGTGGCGAACGGATTGACGATCAGGATACGGCTCACATGGACATGATGGCGGGGCGTAGAAGCCAAGGGGGTGTCAAGCCTTGACACGCGCCTCGACGGTTGTTTGAATCGCGAACTCCCGACACCGGGTGTGGCTGGGCTCGAGATTTCGGGCACCTCGCCGCCTGATCCGGCGAGCTGGCGCTGAGCGCGTCCTTCCCGTTTGCCGACTAGGCGGCTGTGCGGGCCGCCGCCCGCCTGCAGCCCGCCGCGTTGGTGTCAATCGTCGAATGTTCGGGGTGGCGTCGAGTAGCCGCGGATACCGTCGACGAGGATCGCCGTGAAGCGATCGGCCAGCTCGTCCGTGTCGCGTCCCGGCGAGAGCCAGGTGTACGCCCAGTTCGCCGCCGACAGGACGAGCAGCGCCGCGGCGCTTGGATCGAGGTCCGAACGGAGCTCGCCGGCCTCGACTCCCTCGCGGAAGAGCGCACGGAAACGTTCCTCGTAGCGGCGGCGCTCCGAGAGGAGCTCCTCGCGGTAGTCGCCCTCGAGGTACCGCCATTCGCGGGTGAAGACAGTGGCGACGTCGAGCTGCTCGGCCACGACCCGGAGATGCCCGCGCAGCGCGAGCCGCACCCGCTCGATCGTCGCGGCATCCTCGGGCACCATGTCGAGCGCCGCGTGGAACGCGCGAGCACCCTCTCGCATCGTCTCGAAGAGGAGCTGCTGCTTCGAGCCCGTCAAGGAGTAGAGCGAGCCCTTCTGCACCCCGAGTGCCTCCGCGAGATCGCCCATCGACGTGCCGTGGAAGCCTCGTTCGGCGAAGAGCCGGGCGGCAGTGCGGGCCAGCTCTTCCCTCCTCGCGGACATATACTGATGCTAACGACCGTTCGGTAGGGAGGCGACATGAACACGCGCACCCAGGAGTTCCTCGAGTACGTCCAGTCCGGCGGCCAGGTCGAGACGGGCGACTGGATGCCCGACGAGTACCGCTCGAAGCTCATCAAGTTCATCGAGATGCACGGGAACTCGGAGCTCATGGGCGTCCTCCCGGAGCGCGACTGGATCCTGCGGGCACCGACGTTGCAGCGAAAGCTCGCGCTGACGGCGAAGATCCAGGACGAGGTCGGCCATGCGCAGCTCATCTACCGCGTCGTCGAGGATCTCGGGAAGCCTCGAAACGCGTGTCTCGACGACCTCGTGTCCGGCAAGTCCAAGTTCCACAACGTCTTCCACTACCCGACACGAACGTGGGGCGACGTGGGCGTGATCGCCTGGCTCGTCGACGCAGCGGCGATCGTCTCCCAGAAAGCGCTCCTCAAGTGCTCCTACGCGCCGTACGCGCGAATCATGAAGAAGATCTGCTGGGAGGAGTCGTTCCACATCCTTCACGGCCGCGACGTGATCCTCGCCATGGTCACGGGCACGCAGGAGCAGTTCGAGCTCGTGCAGGAGGCGCTCGATCGCTGGTGGGAGCCGCTCATGCACTTTCACGGCAACCAGATCCCGGCCGACGAGGACCCGATGTACGTTTGGCGGATCAAGAGCCAGGCAAACGAGGACGCCCGGCAGCAGTTCCTCGACGGCTACGTCCCCCAGATCCGCGAGCTCGGCCTCGAGATCCCGGACCCCGCGCTCCGCAAGGACGAGGAGAGCGAGACGTGGCTCTACACCGAGCCGGACTGGGACAAGCTGCGCGCGGTCGTCACCGGCCACGGTCCGGCGTCTGCGGAGCGCCTCGCGTTCCGCCGGCTCTCGCGGGAGGACGTCGCGTGGGTCGAGAGGGTGGTGCTCGCGGAGGCCGCATGAACGCTCGCCTTCGGCTCGCGTTGATGGGGGAAACCATGTTTCCCCCATCTGCCCCCTTCTTCCTGAGAGCGCGGGGAACCTCCCGGCTCCCCGCACCCCTCGACGCGCATGTGCCAACTGGAGTTGGCCCATGAGCATCTACGAGGTCTTCAGGCAAGAACGAAAGGGCCAGCCCTTCCAGCACGCGGGAACGGTTACGGCGCCCGATCTGCGCTTCGCCGAGATCTACGCCCGCGAGCAGTACGGGCGCCGCCAGGAGTCGGCCGCTCTGTGGCTCGTACCGCGCGAGTCGATGACCGAGATCGACGAGTTTCCGGACGAGTTCGACCTCAAATATCGAAGGGTCGACGGCTACTCGATCAAGACGCGGCTCCGCGAGGCACGCGAGAAGGCACTTTCGTCTTCGACGAAAGTGCCTAGGGAGACATGAGCGAAAGGACCAACCTTCTCCTCGAGATCGCGGACGACGAGCTCGTCCTCGGTTGGCGGGACTCGGAGTGGACGGGGATCGCCCCCTTCCTCGAGGAGGACGTCGCTTTCTCCTCGATCGCGCAGAACGAGATCGGCCACGCGCGGGCCCTGTACGAGATCGCCGCGCGGGAGCTCGACACGACCGCGGACGGTCTCGCCTTCGACCGGCAGCCCGACGAGTACCGCTGCGCGCCGCTCGTGCAGCTCAGGCGACTCGAGTGGGCGCGAACGATCGCGCGCCACTGGCTCTACGAGACGGCAGACGAGATCCGGCTCGCGGTGCTCACGGCGTCGGCCGATCCCGAGCTTGCGGGTATCGCGGCGAAGATCGACCGCGAGGAGGCGTACCACCGCATGCACGCCGGGATGTGGATCGACCGCCTGCTCGCGACGGACGAGGGTCGCACGCGCCTGAACGAGTCCGTCGACGAGCTCTGGCCGTTCGCGCTCGGCGTCCTCGACGAGGAGCTGCAGCTGGAGCTTCGCCGCCGCGCAGAGGAGCGGCTGGGCCGAGCGTTGTCCGAAGCCGAGCCGGTCCCGCGCGGTCGGCACGAGGCCGAGCTCCGCGATCTCTGGGAGGAGATGACGATGGTGCGCCGCTCGGCGCCGGTGGGTGCACAGTGGTAAGGCCATTTCTCGCTGCGCGAGAAATGGCCTAGAAGGCTTCAGCGATGACGAGTTCCGACTCTCCAACCACACGTCGTCCACCAACGGTGGACGACGTGTGGCGGTCGCTGGCCGAGATCCCGGATCCCGAGATCCCGGCGATCTCACTGGTCGACCTCGGCGTGATCAAGAGCGTCCACGTCGAAGATCGCCGCGTCCGGATCGAGCTCACGCCGACGTTCATGGGGTGCCCGGCTCTCGACCGAATGCGCGTGGAAATGCGGGAGGCGGTCGAGCAGCTCGGCGGCGAGCCGCGGATCGACGTCGTCCTCGACGACTCCTGGTCGACGGACCGCATCAGCGCCGAAGGCCGCGAGAAGCTACGTCGCGCCGGCTTTGCGCCGCCGATGCCGCGCAAGCTGAGCGCACCGACGCTCGTCGAGCTGCAACGTGGCACCTTCCGCTGCCCGTACTGCGGATCGACCGACACGCGCCTCGAGAACATCTTCGGGCCGACCCCGTGCCGCTCGATCCGCTACTGCAATGCGTGCCGGCAGCCGTTCGAGCAGTTCAAGACGCTTTAAGCCGAGCGGATCAGAGCGGGGCGTAGAGATCGACCGGGACGCCGTCCGGGTCCAGGAGCTGCGCGTACCGCTGTCTCCAGAACGCGTCCCACGGTTCCTTCTCGCCGTGGAAACCCGCCGATGTGACACGCGCATAGACCTCGTCGACCTCGACGGAGCTCTCGCACTCGAAGGCGAGCCCGAGTTGGTTTCCGGTCTCCCTCGTCCATTCCGGGCGGAAGCTGCGCACGGTGTCCTCCGTGTCGAGCATGAAGCGGACGCCGTTCGGGAGGAACGTGTCGACGTGCCCCTCGTCCGGCGTATCGGGCACGTCGAGCCCGAGGAGGCGATAGAACCGGATCGAGCGCTCCATATCGGAGGCGACGATCCCGACGGCATTGAGCTGCGGCATCGTGGCGACACTAGCCGAAGCGTCTCTCTCGGCGCCCGCCGCTATGTTGCCTCGGTGACGGTCGAGATCCACTACTGCCCGACCTGAAGCGGCTACGACACGCGGGCCGCGAGTCTCGCGGCCGAGATCACCTCGAAGCTCGGTCTCGACGCGAACCCGATACCGGGGTCGAACGGGCAGTTCGACGTCGTCTCCGACGGACGGCTCCTCTTCTCGAAGCAGGCCGAGGGGCGCTTCCCGGAGCATGACGAAATCGTGTTCGCCCTCGCCTAGGTCACGCGGACGCTGTGGACAAGCAGAGGTGGCGGTGATATATCGGCTCGCGTGGACACGGCGGCTCTCCCGGTCATTGTGGGCGAGCGCGGGCTCGAGCCTCTCGCCGACCGCGACACATGACCGAGACGCGCGAGGCCGCTCTCGCCTCCCCGGTGAACACGGCGTCAGCGGGAAACCCCGTCATCCGGGCTCGCGGCGTGTGGAAGGTCTTCGGTCCCCATCCGGAACGATTGGTGGGCTCGCCGGACGCGCTGCTCCCGCGCCGTGAGCTGAGGGAAAAGACCGGGTGCGTCGTCGCCGTTCGCGACGTCTCGCTCGAGGTCTTCTCGGGAGAGGTCTTCGTGGTCATGGGCCTCTCGGGCTCCGGCAAGTCGACCCTCGTGCGGACGCTCATCCGACTGATCGAGCCGACAGCAGGCGAGATCGAGATCGCCGGGCGCGACGTGATGAAGGCGGACCGTGCCGAGCTCCGGGCTCTGCGCCGCCATTCCGTCTCGATGGTGTTTCAGCACTTCGGGCTGCTCGCGCACCGGCGCGTGATCGACAACGTCGCCTTTGGACTCGAGGTCCGGGGCGTGGGGAAGCACGAGCGGCATGCTCGGGCGCACGACGTGCTGAAGCTCGTCGGCCTGGAAGACGTCGCCGACCAGTTCCCCGACCAGCTCTCCGGGGGGATGCAGCAACGGGTCGGCGTCGCCCGCGCGTTCGCCGTCGATCCGGAGGTAATGCTCTACGACGAGCCCTTCAGCGCGCTCGATCCGCTCATCCGCCGAGACATGCAGGACGAGGTGATGCGGCTCCAGCGCGAGATCCGCAAGACCACGCTCTTCATCACCCACGACCTGCCCGAGGCGCTGCGCCTTGGCGCGCGGATCGCGATCATGCGCGACGGCGCGATCGTCCAGCTCGGAACGCCGGAGGAGCTGGTTGGCTCACCCGCCGACGAGTACGTCGAGAACTTCACCCGGGACATTCCACGCAGCCACGTGCTGACCCTGCGCTGGATCATGCGCGAGCCAGGCGCGGGGGAGGCTACGGACGGTCCTCGGCTCGACGTCAAGACGACCGTGCGGCAAGCGGTCCCGGTGCTCGCTTCGAGCGAGAAGCCCGTCTGCTGTGTCGAGGACGGGAACGTCGTCGGCGTGGTCGACCGCGAGGCTGTGCTCGAAGCCATCGCGCAGGAACCGGACGACTGATCGTGGCAACTGTCGTTGCCGAGACGGTCAGGACGACGCCGGTCGTCGTCCATCGCCCCTGGTGGCGCGGGAAGCTCGTCCAGGTCGGAGCGATCGTCGCGCTCATGTACGTCACCTACCGCGTGTGGGCGCTCGACTACCCGTGGCCGAACGATCTCGTCTGGAACTCGCTCTCGCTGCATCTCGACGACTTCCAGACCTGGCTCCTCACCGAGCGGGGCAAGGAGGACACGAGCCTCGTCTTCACCGTGTTCGAGGGCTTCAGCAACTCGATCGACCACCTCGTCGACTGGTTCGACCGGCTTCTGCTCTGGATGACCTGGGCGGGGACGACGGTCGCAGGCACGTTGCTCGTGCTGCGCTTCGGCGGGTTGCGCGCTGCGCTGATCACGCTGTTTGCGTTCGCGACGTTTGCGCTCACGGGGCTGTGGGAGCAGAGCATGCAGACCCTCGCCCTGATGCTGGTGGCGGTCGCGCTCTCACTCGTCGTCGGGATGCCGCTGGGGATCCTCGCCGGCCGGTCACGACGCTTCAAGAGGACGATCACGCCCGTGCTCGATGCGATGCAGATCGTCCCGGCGTTCGCTTATCTGATGCCTGTCGTCATCCTCTTCTCGATCGGACCGGCCGCGGCCGTCGTCTCGACGATGATCTACGCGATCCCGCCGGCCATCCGCATCACGGCTCTCGGTATCCAGAGCGTGCCGGTCAACACCGTCGAAGCGGCGACCTCGATGGGCGCCACCCGCACGCAGCTGCTCGGCAAGGTCCAGCTCCCGCTCGCCCGGAAGATGATCCTCCTGGGCGTGAACCAGACGATCCTCTTCGCGCTCTCGATGGTCGTGATCGCGGGCTTGATCGGCGGGGGCGGGCTGGGAGCGGTCGTGACGAACGGGCTCTACTCGAACCCGGCGCTCGCGATCCTTGCCGGGCTCGTGATCGTGGTCACGGCGATGGCGGTCGACCGCGCCACGGAGGCGATCGCAGAGCGGACCGACCCCGCGCACGCGCACGTCGACGAGGCGCGGAAGCGGAGGCTGCGTCTTCTGACCGTGGGTACGGCCCTGGGCATCGCGGCCGGGGTGGGCATCTCGAAGGCGCTCGGGGCGGCACCGGTGTATCCGGACACGTTCGGCGGCGAAGAGGGACGGAGCGCGACGCTCGACGAATGGCTCCTCGCAAAGATCCAGGTCGTCCTGGACTACGTGCAGGACCCGACCACGTTCGTCTTCGCGATCACCGAGCGCATCGGAGTCTTCATCCTCCAGCAACTGCTGCTGCCCCTCCAGGAGTTCCTCGTGGAGGCGCCGTGGTTCACGACCGTCGCCGGGCTCACGGCGATCGCGTTCGTCATCAGCGGCCTCCGGCCCGCGCTCACTACGCTCGCGATGCTCGGCCTGATCGGCTTCACCGGCGTCTGGGCGCTCGCCATGGACACGCTCTCGCAGGTGCTCGTCGCAGCCGCGATCGCGGTCGTCATCGGCGTCGCGCTAGGCATTCTGGCTGCGGAAAGCGACCGCTTCTCGAAAGCGATGCGCCCGGTCAACGACATCCTGCAGACGCTCCCGCAGCTCGTCTACATCATCCCGTTCATCTACCTGATGCCCGTCTCGATCGTGCCGGGGATCGTCGCCGGTGTGCTCTACGCGTTCCCCGTCACCCTGCGGCTCGTCGAGCGGGGCGTGCGCGATGTGGCGCCTGCCTCGGTCGAGGCCGCAAGCGCATACGGGGCCTCGAGGCGGCAGGTGCTGACGAAGGTGAAGCTCCCACTTGCGGGTGATGCCGTCATGCTGGGCCTCAACCAGGCGATCATCATGGTGCTCGCCGTCGTCGTGATCGGCGGGCTCGTCGGGTCGGGAGGTCTCGGCTACGAAGTGGCGCAGGGTCTCGTCCGAGGCCAGTTCGGACAGGGCGTGATCGCCTCCCTCGCGATTCTCGCACTGGGCATCGCTCTCGATCGTGTGACGCAAGGCTCGAGGCAAGGAAGGAGGGCATGGAATGAGTCATAGCTCCGTGGGGAAGGAGGGTCGAATGTCGGATCGTCTTGGCCGTCGCGGCGTCGTCGGCCTGATCGGTATTGCGCTCGTCGCGGCAGCGGCGCTCTCCGTGTCGGGGAGCGCGTTCGGCGGAAGTGCGCAGAGCTGCGGCACGGTCGTCATCAACGAGCAGTCGTGGGCGGGCTCGACGGCGAACACCTACGTCGCGAAGTACGTGCTCGAGAAGCGGCTCGGCTGCAAGATCAAGATCACGAACGTCACGGAGGGCCCGCCGTACTTCCAGGCGATGCGAGACGGCAAGGTGGACGTCGCGCTCGAGGACTGGGACAACACGCTGACGGCGGCAGCGAAGCCCTACATAAAGGACGGGTCGGTCCGTGTTATCGGCTCGAACGGGATCACCGGCGTCATCGGCTGGTACATCCCACGCTATCTCCTGAAGCAGTACCCGCAGTTCAAGACCTGGAGAGGCCTGAAGGGGAAAGAGGACGTGTTCAAGTCTCCGGAGTCGGGCTCGCAGGGGATGTTCCTCGGGGGCGATCCCTCCTACGTGCAGAAGGATCGCATGCTGATCCGTGGCCTCGGCCTCAACCTGAAGCACGTGGTCGCAGGGGCCGAGCCGGCGCAGGTTGCGCGTTGGAGTCAGCTGTACAAGCAGAAGAAGCCCGTGCTCTTCTACTGGTACGACCCGCAGTACCTGAACGCGCAGTACGACCTGTACCGGGTGAAGCTGCCTCCGCGCTTCAAGGGCTGCCAGGACGACGAGAAGCAGGGCGGAGACCCGAAAAAGTACGCGTGCGAGTACCCCTCCTACGGTCTCGACAAGCTCATCTCGAAGAAGTTCGCGACGAGCGGCTCGCCGGCCGTCGCGTTCGTCAAGAAGTGGAAGTGGACCTCGGCGGACCAGAACTTCGTCGCCAACCTCATCGCCGGCAAGAAGCTGAAGCCGGAGAAGGCGGCGGCGCAGTGGGTGAAGGCGAACAAGGCGAAAGTCAACGCATGGCTCAAGTGAGCTGACGTCTGCGGCGGGGGCGCCCCCGCGTCCCCGCCGTTGGCATCTACCCCAGGTTCACAACTACGGTCTTCAGCTCGGTGAAAGACTCCATCGCGTGTCGCCCGCCGACGCGGCCGACGCCGGACCCCGATCCCGAGCGGCCTCCGAAGGGGAGATGGCTCTCCCAGTAGTTCGTCGACTCGTTGATGTTGACCCAGCCGGCGCGGGCCGCCTCGGCGAAGCGCAGGCCGCGCCCGAGATCGCGCGTCCAGACGGCCGCGAGCAGCCCGTACGGAGAGCTGTTCACGATCCGTAGCGCATCGTCCTCCGACTGGATGGTCGAGATCGGGAGCACCGGCCCGAACGTCTCCTCACGGGCCACCTCCATCTCGTCGGTGACGCTGTCGAGCACGGTCGCCTGCCAGTAGAGATCGGTCGGGAAACCGTTTGCCCGCGAGCCGCCGAGGACGATCTCGGCGCCACGATCCACGGCTTCGCCGACGTGGCGGTCGATCTTCTCCGCGGTCGGCGCGTTGTTGAGCGGCCCCATCGTGGTCTCCTCGAGGAGGGGGTCACCGAGACGGATCTCGCGCGCGATCGCCGCCTGCAGCTTGTCCACGTACTCGTCGTGCACGGCGTCGTGAACGAGGAAGCGCTCGCCTGCGGTGCAGCTCTGGCCCGCGCACAGGAAAGCGGCGACGAGGCTCCCCTCGACGGCCGCGTCCAGGTCGGCATCGTCGAGAATCACCATCGGCCCGTTGCCGCCGAGCTCGAGCACGAGCGTCTTGCCCGCCGCACGAGCCGCGACCGCGTTCCCCGTGGCCGTCGAGCCGATGAACCCGACAGCGTGCGTGCCCGTGCTGCCGGCGAGTTCGTCCCCTACGACGCGACCCGGGCCGGTGACCATCGAAAAGACGCCCTCCGGCAGCTCGGCGTCGACGATGCACTCCGCCAGCTTCACGGCACACACCGAGGTCGAGCTTGCGGGCGCCCAGACGACGGCGTTGCCCGCGGCGAGGGCGGGTGCCAGGAGCTCCGCGGGCATCGTGTACGGCCAGTTCCACGGCGTGATCACGGCGGCGACGCCGCGCGGCACGCGATAGGCGAGGACACGCTTGTCCGCGCTGACCGAGGGAGGCATCGACCCTTCCAGTCGCTTGACGTCCGCGGCAGCCATTGCCCAGTACTCGATGAGCTCGTCGACCTCGCCGTACGCCTCCGCGTGGAGCGGCTTGCCCTGGTCGAGCGCGAGCGTGTAAGCCAGGTCGTCGCGACGCTCGGCGATGAGCTCCGCGACGCGCTCCATGGCGTGCGCGCGCTCGAACGCAGATCGGGCCGCCCAGTCGGCGGAGGCCGTGTTGGCCGCCGCAATCGCGCGCTGCGCGTCCTCGCGGGTTCCTTCCGGGACCGTCCCGATGATCTCGCCCGTCGCGGGGCTCGTCGCCTCGATGCGGCTGCCCGACTCGCTCTCCGTCCAGGCGCCGCCGACCACCATCCCGTAGTCGCGCACCGCGGTGCTCATCGCTTCCCCCGCGAGAACGCGTTGCGGTAGATCTCCTCGTAGCCGTCGACGTCGACCTCGCGGGGATTGCCGATCGTCTGCGGGTCCTCGAAGGCGATGCGGGCGAGCATCGGGATCTCGTCCGTCGAGAATCCGAGGTCCTCCATCGTCGGAATGTCCACGTCCTCGGTCAGCCGGTAGACCTCCTCGACACCCGCAGCCGCGGCCTCGAGCGTGTCCAGCCCGGACGTGTCGACGCCCAGAGCCTGGGCGATCCGGGCGTAGCGTTCCGGGGCGGCCGGGACGTTGTGCTCGCAGACCGGCCCGAGAACGCGTGCCGTGAGAGCTCCGTGGGGACAGTCGTGTACTCCGCCCGCCGACTGACTCATCGCATGCGCTGCGCCGGCACTCTCGGTGCCGTAGGCCATGCCGCCGAACGTCGCCGAGTGCGCCATCATCGTGCGTGCCTCGACATTCCGGCCGTCCTCGTAGGCGAGTCGTAGCCACTTCCCGGCGAGCTCGATGGCCGTGAGCGCGACGGCATCGTTGAACGGCTGGTGGTAGTCGCACGTGTAGCACTCGATCCCGTGGGAGAGCGCGTCCATTCCCGTGGCCGCAGTGACGGCCGGCGGCAGGCCGAGCGTCAGCTCTGGATCGACGAGCGCGACGTGCGGGCCGATGAGCGGCGTTCCCCCGACGTTGAACTTGATCCTGCGGTCGGTGTCCGTGATGACCGCCCAGAGGGTCACCTCGCTCCCGGTCCCGGCGGTCGTCGGAACCGCGACCAGAGGGGGGATACGCGACGTGATGGGTGTCTGGCCGTACTCGTACCTGCGGATCGAGCCCCCGTGAGCGATCTCCACACCGATCGACTTCGCGGTGTCGATCGAGCTCCCCCCGCCTAGAGCGACGAGCCCATCGCATCCCTCGCCGCGATAAACAGCGGACGCCCGCCCGACGAGCTCTATGTCGGGATTCGCATAGACGTCGTCGAAGAGGACGGCGCCCTCGAGGTGCTCGAGCGCACGGTCCGCGAGCCCCGCCCCGGCGACACCTTTGTCCGTGACGAGAAGGGGCCGCGTGACACCGAGGTCGCGGACGACGTCTCCGAGCTGCGAGATCGCCCCTGGGCCGTGGACGATCCTGGTCGGCAGCTCCACCGTACGCACGGTCTCGACCTCGACGCTCACCCTGTCCTCACGCTCAGAATCACGGCCGGAAAGATCCTATTCACGCGACCTCACCTGAGCAACGTTGCAGATCAGGCACAGGTCGTGCAAAATCCGCAACGCCTTGCAGTCAGCCGACAGGGCACTCGCGATCCTTGCAGCGTTCAGCCCCGACCGCTCGTCGCTTCGGGTCTCCGAGCTCGCGCGCGAGCTCGGGCTGCACAAGAGCACCGTCTCGCGCCTGCTTGCGATCCTCCAGGCACGCGGGCTCGTACGACGGGACGGGAACAGCTTTGCCCCCGGGCCGGAGCTCGCACGCCTCGGCGCCCTCGCCGTGAGCAGCCTCCCTCTCGCGCAGGTCGCGCGGCAGCCGCTCGGACGGCTGGCCGAGGTCACGGGCGAGACGGTCAACCTCGCCGTCCGCCGAGGCGAGGAGGCGGTGAACGTGCTGCAGGTCCAGACAACCCACTTCGTCGGAATGACCGATTGGACCGGCCGCGGCGCCCCGCTGCACGCGACGGCCAACGGGAAAGTCCTGCTCGCGTTCGGCGACGGCCCTACACCGGCACGGCTACCCGCTCTGACCGACCGAACCATCGTGGACAGGTCCGCGCTCGAAGCCGAGCTCGCGGAGGTGCGGCGCAGAGGCTATGCGACCGCATCCGAGGAGCTCGAGATCGGCCTCGTCGCCGTCGCCGCACCCGTTCTCGACTCCTTGGGAGCGTGCGCGGGAGCCGTGTCCGTATCCGGGCCCGCATACCGGTTGGACCCCGAACGGACGGCCGAGGCGTGCCTGGCCACGGCCGCCGAGATTTCGAAGCTGCTCGGCTTCAAGGAAGCCGCGTGACAACGCCCAACCGTGCGCAAGACCGGAATCCGCTCGCGCGGATTCCGGTCGCGCGAAGATCCCTAAAGCGCGGCCGCTTCGCGGCCGCGGTGGCTGCGACTTTCACATCAAGTCTCCAACACACAACAGAGGAGGCGCCATGAGCATCGAGCAGCACCCCGAGATCCTCTTGTACACGCGGATTCGGAGGTCGCCCTACTTCCACGCCTCGCGCCGGCACGGCGTGAAGATGTACAGCGTCTACAACCGCACCTACCACGCCCGGCACTACGGCGACCCGTTCGCGGAGTACTGGCAGCTCATCGAAGGCGTGACGCTCTGGGACGTCGGAGTCGAGCGACAGACCGAGATCACAGGGCCTGACGCCTTCGCCCTCGCGAACATGCTCGTACCCCGCGACCTGTCGAAATGCGCGGTCGGACAGTGCAAGTACGTCTTCATAACAGCGCCCGACGGCGGAATCATCAACGACCCGGTGCTCCTGCGCCTCGCCGAGAACCACTTCTGGATCTCTGCGGCGGACAGCGACCTCCTCCTCTGGGCGCTCGGCGTCGCCTACAAGTCGGGGCTCGACGTCACCGTTCGTGAGCCCGACGTCGCCCCGGTGCAGATCCAGGGGCCCAAGTCCGCGGAGGTCATGGTCGAGCTCTTCGGAGAGAGCATCCTCGAGGTGCCCTACTACCACCTGGCCGAAACGAGCGTCGACGGGATGGACGTGATCGTCTCGCGAACGGGCTACACCGGCGAACTCGGGTACGAGATCTACTGCAAGGAGGCGAGCAAGAACGGCGTGCGCCTGTGGGACGCCGTGCTGGAGGCGGGCAAGCCGCACGACCTCGCGGTCATCGGCCCCTGTCACATCCGCCGCATCGAAGGTGGCATCCTCGCGTACGGAGCGGACATGGAGCTCGACACGAACCCGTACGAGGTGGACATGGGGTACGAGTGGATGGTCGACCTCCAGCAGGAGTCCGACTTCGTCGGCAAGGACGCGCTCGAGCGCATCAAGCAGGAGGGAATCTCGCGGAAGCTCGTCGGCGTGGAGATCGGCGGCGAGCAGCTCGGGTCGTACATCGACTCGTCGATGATCGATTTCTTCCCCGTCTACCGCGACGGCGACAAGGTCGGGGATGTCACGTCGGCGTGCTACTCACCTCGGCTCGAGAAGAACATCGGCTACGCGATGCTGCCGATCGAGCTGACCGAGCTCGGAACCGAGCTCGAGGTGGAGACCACGACCGAGCGCACGTCGGCGGTCGTCGTCCAGAAGCCCTTCGTCGACCCGAAGAAGGAGATCCCGAAGCAGACGCTGACGACCGGGGCATCTTGAGCGGGCTCCTCGACGCCCTCATGCGCCCGCGCTACGAGGTGTATGCCGCGTCAGGGACCGCAGCGGCGGTTGCCCGGCACGTCCCGACGAGCATCAAGGTGACGGTCACGAGCTCCGAAGCGCGAGGGCTCGACGCCACCCTCGACCTGACCACGGAGCTCGCAGGCGTCGGCTATGAGGTCGTTCCGCACCTCGCCGCGCGGCTCGTGCTCGACCGGTCGCACCTGGCGAGGATCGTCCGGCGGCTCGACGACGCGGACGTGCGCGAGGTATTCGTCATCGCGGGGGACGCGAGCGAGCCGCACGGCGACTACCCGGACGCGCTCTCGTTGCTCCTCGCCATGCGCGAGCTCGGTCACGGACTGACGCACATCGGGTTCGTCGGATACCCGGAGCCGCACCCGTTTCTCACCGACGACGTGCTGGCGCGGGCCCTCAGGGACAAGGCCGTGCACGCAACGTACATCGTCACGCAGATCTGTTTCGAGCCGCAGCCGATCGACGAGTGGGTCGCGCGACTTCGGGAGGACGGAATCGCGTTGCCTGTCCACATCGGCGTTCCCGGGGTGGTCGACCACGACCGGCTTCGGCGCATCGTGCACCGACTCGGGCTCCGCGATTCCACCCCCCCTGCCCCCGAATCGGGTAGCTACACACCGGACGTGCTCGTCGAGGGGCTGCGGTCACTCGACGATCCGGGCGCCGGGATCGGCGGCCTCCACGTCTACACGTTCAACGAGCTCGCGGAGACGGAGGCGTGGCGCCGCGCGAGGTTGGAGCTGGCCTCGCCGGCCGTGGCCCAGGAGACGCGCACGTGAGCGAGCTTCCGGAGCAAGCAAGCGTCGTCATCATCGGCGCCGGGATCCAGGGAAACTGCGTCGCTCACCACCTGGCGCGGCTCGGGTGGCGGGACATCGTGCTCGTCGACAAGGGGCCTTTCCCCAACCCCGGCGGCTCGACCGGTCACGCCTCGAACTTCCTGTTCCCGGTCGACCACTCGAAAGAGATGACGAAGCTCACCCAGGAGAGCATCCGCCAGTACGAGGAGCTGGGCGTCGCCACCGTGTGCGGAGGAGTCGAGGTCGCGCGCACGCCGGAGCGGCTGGAGGAGCTCAAGCGGCGCCTCGCGTCGGCCAAGGCATGGGGAGAGCCGGCGGAGCTGCTTTCACCCGCGGAGGTCAAGGAGCTCATCCCCTTCATCAACGAGGAGATCATCCTCGGCGGGTTCAACTCTCCGGGGGTCACGGTCGTGGATCCTCTGCAGGCGGGGACGCTCATGCGCGAGGAGGGAAAGCGCTTGAACGCGCTCACCGCGTCTGCGAGCACCGAGGTCGTCGGAATCGACGTCGAGGGCGGCCGTGTCCGACGGGTCCGCACGACCCGCGGGGACATCGAGGCGGACACGGCGGTCGTCGCCTGTGGCGTCTGGAGCCCGCGCATCGCGCGCATGGCGGGCGCGTCCATCCCGCTGACGCCCGCGGTGCACCAGATGATCGATGTCGGGCCGGTTCCCCAGTTCGCCGAGACCGTCGGCGAGATCGGCTTCCCGATCGTCCGCGACATGGACACAAACATGTACGAGCGCCAGCACGGGAGCGAGTTCGAGATCGGCTCGTACGCGCACCGGCCCATCCTCGTCGACCCTGACGAGATCCCCTCTCTCGAGGAGTCCGCGCTCTCGCCGACCGAGCTCCCGTTCACCCAGGAGGACTTCGAGCCGCAGCTGGAGCAGGCGCTCGAGCTCTTCCCCGAGATCGTCGGAGATGAATCGGTGGGGATCAAGTACGCGATCAACGGCCTCCTCTCGCTCACCCCGGACGGCATGCCGATCCTCGGCGAGAGCCCGGAGGTGCGCGGGCTCTGGTCGGTCGCCGCGGTCTGGGTGAAGGAGGCACCCGGCATCGGCAAGACGATCGCGGAGTGGATGACGGACGGCAGCCCCGAGATCGACCCGCATGCGTCGGACATCGCCCGCTTCTACGGGTACGCGCGCAAGGCCGACCACATCCGGGGGCGAACCTCCGAGGGCTACAACAAGACCTACGGGATCGTGCACCCGCAGGAGCAATGGCTCTCCAACCGCGACGTCCGCGTGAGCCCCTTCCACGCCGGCGAGCAGAAGCTCGGCGCGGTCTTCTTCGAGACCGCCGGGTGGGAGCGCCCGCACTGGTACGACTCCAACACGACGTTGCTCGACGAGTACGGCGACCGCGTCATGGCGCGCGAGGCGGAGTGGGACGCGCGTTGGTGGTCGCCTATCGTCAACGCGGAGCATCTCGCGTTGCGCGACCGAGGCGGAATGGTCGACCTCACGGCGTTCGCGATCCTCGACGTCGCGGGGACGGGGGCGCTCGACTACCTCCAAGAGCTGGCCGTCGCCGAGATGGACGTGCCGGTCGGCCGGGTCGTCTACACGCCGCTCCTCAACGAGGCGGGAGGAATCAAGGCCGACCTCACCATCATGCGGCTCGGCGACGACAGCTTCCGCGTCGTCACCGGCGGCTTCGGAGGTGGGATGGACAAGAAGTGGTTCGTCGACCACTTGCCGGCCGACGGCTCGGTAGATCTCGTCGACCAGACCTCGGCCTGGTGCACGCTCGGCCTCTGGGGGCCGCGCGCCCGAGACGTGCTCGCATCGGTCACGCGAAACGACGTCTCGCACGTGGGGTTTCCGTTCGTCACGTGCCGGGAGATCACGGTGGGAAAGGTCCCGGTGCTGGCTTCGCGCATCTCGTACGTCGGCGAGCTCGGGTGGGAGCTGCACACGCCCATGGACCACGGCGAGGCGCTCTGGGACGCGCTCTGGGAGGCCGGGAGAGGCGCCGGCATCGCGCCCGTCGGCATCGGCGTGTACGCGACGACCGGACGCCTCGAGAAGTGCTACCGCGCGTACGGGAACGAGCTCGAACTCGAGTTCGACCTCGTCGAGACGGGCCTCGCCCGGCCGAAAGTCAAGGCGCACGAGTTCGTCGGCAAGGACGCATACCTGGGGCAAAGAGACGAAGAGCCGGCGGCGATCCTCTGCACACTCACGCTCGACGACCCCACATCCTCGTCGGGCGTGAAGCGGTACATGCTGGGGCGGGAGCCGGTCCTTACAGCCGAGGGCGAGCCGATCGTCGACAGAAAGGGGCGGCGCTCGTACGTGACGAGCGCGGGCTCGGGCCCCTCGGTTGGAGCGCACATCCTCATGGCGTTCCTGCCGCCCGAGCTCGCGGAGGCCGGGAGACGGCTCTCCGTCGAGTACTTCGGGGAGCAGTATCCGGTGACGGTGGCCGTCGCCGGCAACGCACCGCTCTTCGATCCCGAAAACTCGCGCATCAAGCGCTGATGAACGTGCTCGTCTGCGTCAAGCGGGTCCCGGCGACGGGCGGAAGGATCACGCTGACTCCGGACGAGCAGGAGATCGACACCCGCTACCTCGGGTTCACGGTGAGCCCGCACGAGGAGTGCGCCGTGGAAGAGGCCGTGCGCTTGATCGACGCGCACGGGGGATCGAGCACCGTGCTGACGCTCGGTCCGGAGGCTGCCGTCGAGCAGCTCCGCGACGCACTGGCGCTCGGTGTGGACCGTGCGCTCCTCCTCGAAACGGACGGCAGCGAATGGGACGCGGGTGCGACGGCTCAGGCGATCGTCGAGACGGTCCGGCGCGAGGCTGTGTCCGGCACCGAGTACGACCTGCTCCTCTTCGGCAACGAGTCCGCCGACGCCGGCGGCTTTCAGGTCGGGATACGCGTCGCCCATGCGCTCGCGCGTCCCTGCGTCACCGGCGTGAAAGCACTCGAGATCAACGACCGAACCGTCGTCGCGCGTCGAGAAGCAGCCGGAGGCTGGGAGGTCTACGAGCTCCAGCTGCCGGCCGTGATCACGGTGAAGGAGGGGATCAACCTCCCCCGCTACCCGTCGATTCCGGGCCGTCTGCGGGCGAAGCGTCAGCAGATCGAGCGCGTCCGGCCGGACCCGCCGGGAAACGACCTCCGCAAGCTGCGACTCCGGCTCCCGGAGGAGCGGGCGAAAAACGTCGAGATCCTGGGGCACGGGCCGGAGGCGGCTTCGCGCGTGGTTGGCGTCTTCGAAGAGTTGGGACTCGTATCGTGATCCTCGGGCTCGTCGATCACGACCAGGGACAGCTCGACGAGCTTTCGCTCCAGACGCTCACGCTCTGCCGCCGCATCGCCGAGGCCTCGAGCCGATCGCTCGAAGCGGTGCTGATCGGTGAGGACGCGCGTCCGCTCGCCGAGAGCCTCGGGAGCTACGGCGTCTCGACCGTCCACGTTGTCGAGCACCCGCGTCTCGACGCGTTCGCGCCCGAGGCCTGGGCGGAGAGCATCGCTCAGCTCGCCGCGAGGTCGACCCCGGCTGCGGTCGTCGCAGGAGGAAGCGATCGCGGTAACGAGATCCTCGCCCGCCTCGCTGCGCGGACCGAGCTGCCGATGGCCGCCAACTGCATCGAAGTGTCTCCGGGTGATTCGTATGTCGTGACCCGCGTTCGCTGGGGTGGAAGCCTGCTCGAAGAGGCCAGCCTGGAGGGGCCGATGAAACTGCTGACGGTCGCGCCGCACGCGGTGCAGATCGAAGAGGCTCCTTCGCCCGCGGCGCCGGAGATCCGGACCTTCGCGCCCGAGCTCTCCGACGATGTCCTCCGCGTGCGGGTCGTGAGGAGGGTCGAGCCCGAAGCCGGGAAAGTGTCCCTCGCCGAGGCCCGCGTCGTCGTGGGCGGCGGGCGCGGCCTCGGTAGCGCGGACGGGTTCGCGGCTCTCGAGGCACTCGCGGAGCTCCTCGGAGGCCCAGTCGGGTGCTCCCGGGCCGTGACGAGCCTGGGGTGGCGACCGCACGCCGACCAGATCGGGCAGACGGGAACGCGGATCGCACCCGATCTCTACATCGCGTGCGGGATCAGTGGCGCGATCCAGCACATGGTCGGCTGCAAAGGGGCGAAGCGCGTCCTCGTGATCAACACGGACCCGCAGGCCCCGATCCTCGCCCATGCGGACTATGCGGTCATCGGCGACGTCCACGCCGTGGTGCCCGCCCTGACCGAGGAGATCAAGAGGCGTCGGTAAGGCACTTCCCGTCGGGAAGTGCCTAGTCGTCCTTGCCGCGCTTCTTCCCCTTGCCCTTGCCCTTGCCCTCTGGAAGACAGGCGCGTTCGGCGTCATCCCGCAGGCGGTCGATGGGCTCGCGCTCGCCCTGGATCCGCTCGGAGCGGCCGAGCAGAGTGAGCACGCCGTCGCAGCGACCGAGCGCGAAGCGGGTGAAGGCAAGGTTGTAGCTCGCGTAGGCCTCGTCCAGCGACCCCGAGCCGAAGAGTTTTCTCACCGAGCGCTCGAGCAGAGGCAGAGCCTCTGCGTAGTTGCCCGCGAGCATGAGGGCGTACCCGTCTTCGTTGAGCTCAGCACCGGTCGGGCCTTGGGAGGCGACGGTCGTGGGGGCAGTGGATGCCGTGGAGGTCGTCGTGTTCGTCGCGGCGTTTCTGCGCGTCGAGGAGCGCGCGCCGTCATCGTCCCCGCTCGCAATGCCGAGCACGGCTGCGATCCCGATGCCGGCGATCACGAGCGCGGTCGCCACACCGGCGTAGACGGCGGAGCGCGCGCGGGACCCGGTCGGACGATGGATGCGGACGGTCGGAGCCGCAGCCTCGACGAGCGTCGCTGGCACGGGCTGCTCGAACGCCCGGCGTAGGCTCGCGACGAGCTCGGCGCAGGTCTCGGGACGGTCTCCCGGCTGCTTGGCGAGCGCCCGAGCAAAGACGAGGTCGATCCCCTTCGGAAGGTCCGGGGCGGCGCGCACCGCGCTCGGTATCGGCGCGTGCAGGTGCGCGAACGCCTCGGTCGTCGACGTGTCGGAGGCGAAAGGACGACGCCCGGTGAGGAGCTCGAACGCGACAACTCCCAGCCCATACCGATCACTCGCCGCGGTCGCGGGCTCACCGCGTGCCTGCTCTGGAGAGAGATAGCCGACGGTACCGAGGACGGTGCCGGGGAGCGTGAGCGTCTCCTGCCCTGCGGCGAACGCAATGCCGAAGTCCGAAACACGAACGTTGCCGTCTCGATCGAGAAGCAGGTTCGCGGGCTTCACGTCACGGTGCACCACGTGCTGCCGATGAGCGGCGTCGAGCGCTGCGCCCGCCTGCGCGAGCCATTCCAGCGCCTGCTCCACGGGGACGCGTCCCGCGCGCAGGCGGTCGTGTACCGACCCGCCCTCGAGGTACTCCATGACGATGAATGGCTTACCCTCGTGCTCGCCGACGTCGAAGACCGTGATGACATACGGCTCGCCCGACAGGCCCGCGGCCGTGCGTGCCTCGCGCAGGAAGCGGGCTCGGACCTCGGGCTCACGGACGTGCCGCTCGTCGAGCAGCTTGACGGCAACCGTCCGCCCGAGCACCTCGTCGGTCGCGCGATAGACCTCGCCCATTCCGCCTCGGGCGACGAGCGTCGGCGAGGAGTACCTCGTCGGAAGTACGTCGCTGGCGATACGGATAGTGATACCGGATCTTTCCCTGCGGCTGCTCCTTCCATGCCTGGAGACGGCCCTGACCGAGGAGTGGTTGCCTCTGCATCGCAGCTCTGCTATATAGCAGAATTGAGATGAGGGAGCGTCGTTCGGGTGAGACCATCGAGCGCCTGCGCAAACGGCTTGCGCACGTCGGTGAGGACGGCTGGTTCTTCTCGCAGCTCGCTGACCAGGTCGCGGAGCGGCGCAGGGCTCTTGGCCTCTCCCAACTCGACCTCGCGGAGCTCACGGGAACGACGCAGTCCGCGGTTGCTCGGCTCGAGGCGGGTGCCCGCCCGCCGAAGATCGACACGCTGCTGCGCATCGCACACGCGCTCGACTGTGAGCTCGAAGTCCATCTGCGCCCCAGAACGACGACGAAGGAGACATGACATGGCGACGTACGCAGTCGACGTCGACGAGATCCAGACGACGCGTGGCGAAAAGGCGCTCGCCGTCGTGCTCGGGATCTTCATCCTCATCGGGCTCGTCTGGGCATACGACAAGCTCGACCGGCGCAGCTACCACGCCGTCCAACCCACGACCGCGGAGCAGAGCGCGATAGGACCGTACGACCGGGCAACCCAGGAGCTGAGCGTTGCAACCGGAGAGCGGGATCGGGCACTTGCCGATCTCGAGCCGCGCCGCGAGCGCTACCGGACCGCGCTCGATGCGGGTGAGCCCGCCGCCGCACTGGAACGGGAATACAGGCTCGCCGAGCGGGCGCTGACCGTTGCCGAGGAGCGCGTCAAGGCGGCGCATGCTCGGGTGGCGGCCACCCGGCCGGCGGCGGACGCCGCGCGCCAGCGGGTCGCCGACGAGACCGCGGAACTCGCACGACGGGATGCAGGCCTCACGTTCTTCCTGCGCCTGGCCTTCGCGCTCCTCGTGCTCGGCGTCTCCTACGGGCTCTTCATGGTGCTCCGCGGCTCCCGCTACCTGACGCTGGGGCTCGCGGCGGTCGGCGCGGCGGCCGTGCTCGCGCTCGTCTTCACGGGCGACTACGTCGAGGACTACGTCGAATGGCGACGG
Organism: Actinomycetota bacterium; assembly: GCA_046727975.1. Lineage (GTDB taxonomy): Bacteria > Actinomycetota > Thermoleophilia > Gaiellales > Gaiellaceae > GMQP-bins7. The sequence continues at coordinate 110,186 of JBKPDR010000004.1, forward strand.
ACAGGGCCACTTGCGTCGTCGCTGGCCGGCATCGCACTGACGATCGCCGCGTTCTGGGGCCTCCAGCGCTACCTCCAGCGCAGAATCCCGCTGCGGCGCGTCCGGAAACGTGAGTGCCCGTTCTGCGGCTACCCGGCCGGCGCCGGTCCCCGCTGCGAAGGCTGCGGTCGGGAGGTCGTCGCACGGTGCACGCAGTGCGACGAGCCGCGTCGCGTTGGAGTCGCCTTCTGCGCGAGCTGCGGGAGGGCCTAACGGAGGAGAAAGCCTTCTTCGAGCGGATCCTCCGGGTCCAGCTCGAAGACGTGCTCGCCCGTGCGGTACGCGCTCCCTTCGACCTCGGTGACGACCGCCGAGATCCCAGCGATGTTCGCGTCGGCGACGACGCGCCCGGTGAACTCGGAGCCGACGATGCTCCGATGGGTGAGCACTCCTCCGCGCGGCAAGCGCCCAGAGCGGTCGAGGAGCGCCAGGCGGGCCGAGGTCCCGCTTCCGCAGGGCGAGCGGTCGGCCTCGCCGTCCGCGAAGACGGTCACGTTCCGCTGGGTCAGCGGGCTCTCTCCTTCCTCCTGCCAGAAGATCACGCCGTACACGTCGCGCAGCTCGGGCTCCAGGGGATGGACGATCTCGTGCTCGGCTTCGAGCAAACGCTTCAGCTCACGGCCGAGTTCGATCAGGCGGGGAAGCTCGCCCGGTTCGACTCGTTCCTGGAGCGAGGCGTAGAAGGCGCCGCCGAACGCGACGTCGACGGCTCGGCCAGCGACCTCGAGCCGCTCCGCCCAGACGTAGGCGGGGACGTTTCGGAAGCGGACCGAGCGCACGCGGCCGTTCTCGACCCAGGCCCACGTCTGGAGTCGTCCCGACGGGACGTCCACGACGACGCGGTTCTCCCCCTCGCGGCGCTCCACGATCTCCTCGTCGAGCGCCCACGTGACGAGTGCGATCGTCCCGTGCCCGCAGGCCGTCGAGTAGCCCGAGTTGTGGAAGAAGACGACGCCGAGATCCGCGTCGGCGTCGTTCGGCTCGACCACGAAGCAGCCGTACATGTCCGCGTGGCCGCGAGGCTCGTACACGAGGAGCCGCCGGACGTGGTCGAGCCGCTCGAGCGCGTCGCGGCGCTTGTCCAGGATCGTGTCCCCCTGCGGACGCTCGGAGCCGCCCGTGACGATCCGGAAGGGCTCCCCTCCGGTGTGATAGTCGACCGCGCTGACGGGCTCGAGAGACGTAACGGCCTATCGACCGCGGAAGTCCGGCGTGCGCTTGTCGAGGAACGCCTGAACACCTTCGCGGAAGTCCTCCGTCTGGGTCGTGAGCTCTTGCAGTTCGGCCTCGAGATCGAGCTGCTGCTCGAGCGTCGCGGTCGCCGCGTGATCGAAAAGTTTCTTCGTCATCGCGACACCTCGCGTCGGAAGTGCCGCGTACGACTCGGCGAGCTCCGTGACCCGCGTCGACCAGCGGTCTTGCGGAACGACCTCCGAGACGAGCGCCCACTCGAGCGCCTCGTCCGCGCTCAGACGCCGGTTCGAGACCATCCACTCGAACGCGCGCGGAACGCCGAGCAGCCGGCAGACGTAGAGCGAGCCACCCGAGTCGGGGACGAGCCCTATGCCGATGAACCCCGGGACGAAGCTCGCTTGGTCGGACGCGACGCGGACGTCGCAGGCACATGCGAGAGAGAGCCCTGCCCCGGCTGCGGGCCCGTTGACGGCGGCGAGCACCGGCTTCTCGAGCGCGCGAATCGCGCGGATGTTGGGATGGTACGTCTCCTCGAGCCGCTCGCGGATCCCTCCTGAAAGCTGCTGGAACTCCTTGATGTCCTGCCCCGCGCAGAAGCCCTTGCCCGCGCCGGTTACGACCACAGCCCGGATCTCCGGATCCGCCGCCTCGACGAGCGCCTCCGCGAGACTGTCATGCAGCCCGCGGTTGAAGGCGTTGTAGACCTCGGGCCGATTGAGCGTGATCGTCAGGACGGAGTCGTCGCGCATCGTGAGAACGGTGTCCCCCATCGCTTCACTCACCACCCTTCCTCGAGAGGAATGCACGCACTGCATCCTGCGCCTCCTCGCCCAGCATCGAGAGCGCGAGCCAGTCCCGGGCATGCCCGACCGTCTGGTGCCACGCGAGGTCGCGCCACACGTTGAGCTGTTGCTTCGCATAGCGGGTCGTCTGGGGAAGCTTTGCGGCGAGCTTGTCCACCCACTCGTCGACCACCGCGTCGAGCTCGGCCTCCGGGACAGCGCGATTCACGAGGCCCCACTGGGCGGCTTGCGCCGCAGGGATCTCGTCGCACAGGAAGACGATCTCGCGCGCGCGGCGGTCGCCGACCATGAGCTGGAGCCACTGCGTGGCGCCGCCCGCAGGAACCGAGCCGTGCTCGAGGCCGACGTGCCGGATGAAGGCGTGCTCGACCATCACGGCGAGGTCGCACGCCATCTGCAGCTCGTTGCCACCACCCACCGCGATCCCGTTGACCCGTGCGACGGTGGGCTTCCCGACCTCGCGCAGCCGGTCGTGGGCGTCCTTGAAGGCGCCGAACCACTTCCAGTACTCGGTCGGCTTCCCGAGGTAGTCCTCGTCCCAGGAGCGAAGGTCGGCGCCGACGCAGAACGCGCGCCCCGTGCCCGTGACGACGACGACGCGCACGTCGTCGTCCCAGGACGCGTCCTCGCAGGCGCGGCCGATCTCGCGCAGCATTCGGAAGTCGAACGCGTTGAGGACGTCGGGTCGGTTGAGCCGGATGGTGGCCCTCGGTGGGGTCTTCTCGTACACGATCGCCTCGAAGCCCAGCTCCGAGGGATCGCGTGGTCGTGGATGCGTCGGCTCGGTCACTCGAGGGTGACGAAGTGAACGGTGAACGGGACCCCCATGGACATCGCGTCGCGCCCGGACGCGGCGAACTCCTCGGAGTTTGCCCCCTCCTTGAACGAGTCCATGTCCTCCCACTCGAACTCGGCGTACTGCCGGAACTTCGGCTCGCCGAAGGGCGACCCGATCACCTTTCCGTGGCGGAAGGCGCTGCACGACACCCTGGAGGCGAATTCGTCGATGTGGCGCTGGTAGTGCTCGGGGTCGGGCTCGCCCTCGAACTGGACGATCGCGCGAACCATTGCTCTCCCTTCGTCGGCGACGGCGGGAGCGTATAGCGTCCCGCCGTGAGCTGGACTGGTGCCGCCGCGCTCCTCGCCTTCGCGGCCGGACTCGGAGGCGCCGTGCAGATCGCGGTCCAGAGCCGGCTGGGCGACCGCGTCGGGAACCTCGAAGCGCTCACCACAGCGGCCGTCGTCGGAGGAGCGATCGCGCTGCTGGCGCTCCTCGTCGCGCGACGCTCGCTCGGCGGCATAGGGGAGGCGGTCGAAGGGCCCAGGTGGCAGCTGCTCGGCGGGGTGATGGGCGCCTTCATCGTCTTCGCGATCACGGTCGCCGGGCCGCGAATCGGCGTCGTGGCGACGACGGCGTTTCTGATCGCCGCCCAGCTCGGGCTCGCGACGGTCATCGACCGGTACGGCTGGTTCGGCGTCGAACGGGTCGGCGTCACCTGGTGGCGGATCTCCGGGATCGTGCTGCTCGTCACGGGTGCTGCGCTCACGCTGCGCCGATGAGCGGCGCGTCCCTCGAGCCCCTCCAGCCGACAAACGTCTGGTCGCACTTCCTCGCGCTGACGAGGATCGCCCGCCCGTCCAAGCAGGAGGAAGCTGCGCGCGCATATGTTCTTGGCTGGGCCGCCGAGCATTCGTTTGGGGTAGAGGTGGATGACGCAGGAAATGTCGTCGTGCGCCTGCCGGGCTCCGCGGGGCGAGAAGCGCAGCCGGTCGTCGTCCTCCAAGCGCACCTCGACATGGTTTGCGAGCGGGATCCAGAGAGCCCGTACGACCCGCGCGAGGGCCGAATCAACGTGGTCCTCGACGGCGACTGGGTCGCCGCCGAAGGAACGACCCTGGGTGCCGACAACGGCATCGGCGTCGCCGCGGCGTTGGCAGCGGCCGAAGACGGGCAGATGCCGCATGGGCCGCTCGAGCTCCTCTTCACGGTCTCCGAGGAGCAGGGGCTCGAAGGAGCGAAGGCGCTCGACCCGGGTCTCGTCACCGGCCGGATGCTCCTCAACCTGGACGGGACGAGCGACAAGGCGCTCACGATCGGATGCGCCGGCTCCGTGCATACCTTCACGCGCCTGCCGCTCGTGTTCGCGTCGACCTCCGCGAGCCACGCAGCCCTGGAGGTGACGGTGCACGGAACTCGAGGCGGCCACTCGGGCGGAGACATCGCGCGCGGCCGGATCAATGCGAACAAGGCGCTCGGCCGCATCCTCTCGCATGCGCTCGAGCACGTTCGGTTCCGGATCTCGGTGCTCGAAGGCGGCGTGAGCCGGAACGCCATCCCGCGCGAGGCACGCGCGGTCGTGGCAGTGCCCTCCGAGGATGCGAACACGTTTCACGAGGTGGCTCGAGAGGAGCTTGCGGCCGTCGGGAAGCAATACGAGGGCTCCGACGAGCTGGAGCTCTCGATCACGCCGCAGGAGCCCGTAGGCTCCGCAGCGAGCGAGGCGATGACGGCCCGTGCGCTCGACCTTCTTGCCGCACTTCCAAGCGGGGTGCTGGCGATGAACCCCGAGGCTCCGGACATTGTGGAGACGAGCACGAGCCTCAACGTCGTAAGCACGGACGGCGGCGTCGTCACCTTTGCCTCGATGACGCGCAGTGCGAACGCGGTCGCACTCGACGACGTCGTCTCGGGCATCGAGGCGGCGGCTCGCCTCGCCGGGGCGGAGGTGGAGGTCGTGCGCTCGTATCCGCCGTGGCGTCCGGATCCCAGGTCCCGGCTCTTGGCGACCGCCCGCGCAGCCTTCGAGCGCGTGACCGGCACCGAGCCGAGCCTCGAGGTCGTCCACGGCGGGCTCGAGTGCGCGGTGATCGCCGACAAGCTGCCCGGTATCGACATGCTCTCGATCGGCCCCGACATCGTCGGGCCACATGCTCCGGGGGAGCGTCTCAGCGTGCCCGGGACGGAGAGGTTCTACCGCCTCCTCGGCGCCCTCCTCGACGACCTTTCGCGCTAGCTCCGCCCGAAGCGACAGCGCCGCCGGAGGTCCGCGAGGTCGAAGAGCGTCACGCGTCCGCGGCTGAGCGCCACCACGCCGCGCTTCTCCTCGTCCCGAAGAACCCGATTGACCGTGGCGCGGGAGGTTCCGGCCATCGCGGCCATGTCCTCCTGAGTCAGAGGGATGACCGCCTCGCCGTTCTCCGCCCCGTAGCTCTCGGCGAGCTCTATCAGACGGCGCCTGACCCGGGTGTCCGCATCGACGTAGTGCGCTTCGACGATTCGGTCGCTGGCGCGGCGAAGTTGATCGGCCAGGAGACGAAGGAGTACGTCCTTCACGCCTGGATAGCTCCGCTGCAAGCCGGCGAAGTCGTCCCGGAAGATCGAGCGCGTCTCCCCGTCCTCGAGCGCCGAGATGCTCGCCGAGCGCCGCTCGCCGGGAAGCAGGAGTGCGAGCTCGCCGAAGGCCTGGCCGGGACCGAGCACCTCGAGCAGCACGCTGTCCCCGAGCGGGCTCGTGACCCGGGCGGCAAACCGGCCGCGAGCGATCAAGTGCAACGAGTCCGCCGGATCATCACGGTGGAAGACGACTTCGCCCTTCTGGAACGTCCGGCGGCGGGCGATCGACAGCAGCCGGCGAACGTCCTCCGGCGGCAGATCGGCGAGCAGCGGCCACTCCACGACCCGAAGTCTGTGTAACGGACGTGACATTCGCAACGTCATGCACGCGAACGACACCGGCCCTCGATGCTCGTAGTCTCGGTTCATGACGGATCGGACGAGAAGGGAGCACCCCATGAAGCGCATCGCCATCGTTCTCGGTCTCGCGGCTGCCGTAGGCCTCATGCCATCGGTCGCGGCAGCGGGCGGCATCGCGGTCGCCAAGACCGATACTCGAAAGGTCAGCCCCATCAGGGTGGATGCAGCCAGGTGGAACGTGATGAGAGTGGACGCCAAGAGGTGGAGCCCGATGAGAGTTGACGCCGCCAGGTGGAGCTACATGAGGGTGGACGCCAGGTACAGCGTGCTGCGGGTGGACGTTGCCCGCCACACCGCCCTGAAGACGACGAGTATCGCCGGGCTTGCCCATCCCCTGAGCCGATAGTCCCTGCCTTTCTCACCGATCCATCGAAGCGCGACGAAGAGGAGCCGGAAGGCTCCTCTTCCTTCACCCTTGAAGCCCGACGATGTCGTCCGGGCGAACCGGCACCCGCGAGAGCTCGCGGCCGGTGGCGTCGCGAAGGGCTGCGACGATCGCCGCGGTTGAGACCACGGTCGGCGGCTCACCGACGCCCTTCACGCCGTAGGGCGCCTCTGGCTCCGGGTCCTCGACGAGCTCGGAGACGACGGGCGGCATGTCGAGGAACGTCGGGATGAGGTAGTCGGTGAAGCTCGCGTTGGTGATCACGCCGTCGCGGGTCTGGATCTCCTCCATCAACGCGAGTCCGAGCCCTTGAGCCGTGCCGCCCTCGATCTGGCCTTCGACCGCGGTCCGATTCAGCGCCTTGCCGACGTCCTGCGCCGTTCCGATCCACACGACACGAGACAGGCCGAGGTCGACGTCCACCTCCACGACGGCGCGCATCGCCGCGAGCGCGAAGGCCACGTGGGCACGCTCGCCGGTCACCTGCCCCGTCTCCGGATCAAGCGGGGTCGTGCGCGGGTGCCGGTAGACACGCTCCACGTCGACCTCGGCTCCGCCGGCGCGCTCACGCTCCTCCAGCGCCGCCCGGCAGGCGAGCTGTGTCGCACCCGCCGCCATCCACGTCATCCGCGAAGCGGAGGACGAGCCTGCGGAACCGACCTCCGCGGTCGAGCCTGCCGCGAGCACGACGTCGTCCGTCCCGAGCTCGCTCCGGGCAAGCTGGAGGATGACCTCCGACACGCCCTGGCCAACCTCCGCCGCCGCGCAACGCACCTCGGCGCTGCCGTCGGCACGCAGGAGGACACGGGCGGTGCAGAAGTCGTCGAAGCCTTCCGAGTAACAGACGTTCTTGAAGCCGAGGGCGAACCCGACTCCGCGCCGAACGCCCTCGCCGCGCGTCGTGTTTCCCGCCCCCCCGGGAAGCCGGATCGCGTCGCGCGGAAGCTCCTCCGCATCGGGGACCGGCAGCGCAGCCGCGCGCCGGAGCACCTCCTTCGTCGGCAGGGAGCCCGTCACCACCTGTCCGGTGGGAAGCCGGTCTCCCATCTCGAGCGCGTTCAACAGGCGAAGCTCGATGGGATCGATCTCGAGTGCCGCGGCCAGCCGGTCCATCTGTGCCTCGGCTGCGAAGCAGGACTGCACCGCGCCGAAACCGCGCATCGCCCCGCAGGGAGGGTTGTTCGTGTAGACGGCGAGCCCCTCGACGAACACGTTTTCGACGGCGTACGGCCCAACCGCGAAGGCGCACGCGTTCGAGATGACGGCCGTCGAGCTCGAGGCGTAGGCGCCACCGTCGAGGAGAATCCGCATTCGCACGCTGACGAGCTTCCCGGCGCGCGTCGCGCGGTGCTCCGCCCAGATCCGAGCCGGGTGGCGATGGATGTGGCCGACGAAGGACTCCTCGCGGCCGTAGACCATCTTCACCGGACGGCTCGTGTGCAGCGCGAGCATCGCCGCATGCACCTGGATCGAGAGATCCTCCCGCCCGCCGAACGCGCCGCCCACGCCCGCGAGATGGATCCGCACCTGCTCCGGGTCCAGATCGAGGCAGGGCGCGACCTGGTCGCGATCGACGTGGAGCCACTGGGTCGCGACGTGGATGTCGACCCCGCCCTCGCCGTCCGGGATCGCGAGCCCCGACTCCGGCCCGAGGAACGCCTGGTCCTGCTGTCCCACGTCGTACCTTCCGGCCACGGAAACATCGCCCGGCTCGTCGGGGTCGCCGCGCATGATGACGATCGAGCGCACGACGTTCGGGCGCGGGTCGTCCCGGTAGCCGTGCCCCATCGTCGGCCGATCAGGATGCAGCGCCTCCGCCTCCGTCGCCCGCTCAGGGTCGACCACGGGCTCCAGCGGCTCGTACTCGACGCGGACGGCCGCAGCCGCGCGTCGCGCCTGCTCGGGCTCCTCGGCGGCGACGATGGCGAGCGGCTCTCCGTAGTAGCGGACGCGGTCGATCGCGAGCACCGGCTGGTCGGGGAACTCGAGCCCGTACGTCTTCTTGCCCGGCACGTCCTCATGGGTGAGTACCGCGTGCACCCCGGGCATCCGCAACGCCTCGGAGACGTCGATGCCGAGGACGCGCGCATGGGCGTGCGGACTGCGGAACGTCTGGCCCCAGAGCATCTCCGCCGCCTGGAGGTCGCTCGAGTAGGCGAACTCGCCCCTGACCTTCGGAATCGCGTCCTGCCGCCGCGTGGCCGTTGTCGCGTGGCCGCGGCGGAGCGTGCGTGCGGGAGCGCTCATGTTGCAGCCGCCAGGCGGACGGCGGCGAGGATCTTCTCGTAGCCGGTGCAGCGGCAGAGATTTCCGGAGAGCGCCTCGCGGATCTCGTCGTCCGTGGGCTCCGGATTGCGGTTCAGGAGATCCGCAGCCGCCACGACGAAGCCGGGGGTGCAGAACCCGCATTGCACGGCACCCGCGTCCGCGAACGCCCGCTGGACGGCGTGCAGCTCGCCGTCTTCGACGAGGCCCTCGACGGTTACGACGTCGTGCCCGTCCGCCTGCGCCGCGAGCACCAGGCACGAGCAGACGAGCACGCCGTCGAGGAGCACCGAGCACGACCCGCACTCGCCCTGCTCGCAGGCGTTCTTCGAGCCGGGCAGGCCGAGCCGGTCGCGGAGCGCCGAGAGGAGGCTCTCGCCGGCCCAGACGTCGGTTTCACGAACCTCGCCGTTGACCACGAGCTCGACCCTCACGCGAGGCACCTTTCGAGAGCCCGCGTCGTGAGCACTCGCAACGCGTGCCGGCGGTAGGCGGCGGTCCCGCGGACGTCGTCGATCGGGCTCGCAGACGCGGCGACTCGCTCCGGGAACGTGCCGATCTCGTCGAGCGGAGCGACGACGAGTCGCGGCACGGGCGAGGCGGACCCGAACGCGGCCCTGAGCTCCTCGCGTTCGCGATCGACGACGAGCGCGAGCGACAGGACCGCGATCACCATGGCATTTCGCGGGCCGACCTTCATGAACGTCTCGCGACCACTTCCACCGCGCACGCGGACGGAAAGGATCAACTCCTCCGGTTCGAGCGCGTTCTGCTTCACACCGACGAGGAAGCTCTCGAGCGGTAGAACCCGGCGAGCGCCAACGCTTGCGACCTCCACCTCGGCAGCGGCAATGAGCAGGGGAGGGAGCGCATCGCCGGCGGGAGACGCAGTTCCGAGGTTTCCACCGATGGTCCCGCGGTTCTGAATCTGGGGGGAGCCGACCGTACGGGCGGCTTCGGCGAGCGCCGGGAGAAGCTCGGCGAGGTCCGCCTCGCGGCATTCCGTGTACGTGAGCCCCGCGCCGAGCCGGAGCGTGCCGTTCTCCCGCGACCAGCCTCGGAGCTCCGCGACCTCGTTCAGGTTCAGCAGGGCCTCTGGACGCGTCCGGTCGAAGTTGAGCTCCACCATGACATCCGTCCCGCCCTGGATCGGAAGCGCCTCCGGGTGCTCCGCCCTGAGCCGAAGTGCCTCGTCGAGCGACAGCGGGGTGAGGACGTCCATCTTCTCCGTTCTACCGTTCCTCGCGCACGTACGGGCGGCCGAGAGCTGCGGGAGCTCCGAGCCGTCGCTTCGCGAATCCCGTGGACACGAGCACGAGCACCACGACCGTCATCACGTACGGCAGCGAGTCGAACACCTCCGAGGGGATCTCCTCCAGATACCCGCGCGCCTGCAAGGCGAACGGCAGCGCAGAGAACGCTCCGAAGAGGTAGGCGCCCGCGAGGCAGAGGTCGGCCCGCCAGAAGGAGAAGATGACGAGGGCGATTGCGATCCACCCCGCTCCACCCGTGATCCCGCTGACCCACTGCGGTGTGATCTGGAGGCTGTAGCAGGCGCCCGCAATCCCGGCGAGCGCTCCGCCGACCAGTGTGTGGACGTAGCGATATGCGACGACGTTGATGCCCATCGCGTCGGCGGATGCGGGCGACTCGCCCACCGCGCGGACGTTGAGACCCGGCCGCGTTCGCGCGAGGTAGACGCCCACGAGGATCACGCAGAGCCACGATGTGTAGACGAGCGCCGACTGGCTAAAGACGATCGGGCCGAGCACGGGAGTGTCCCCGAGCCCGAAGACGTCGATCTCGCGGAAACGATGCCTGGCTGGCTCGTTCGCGAGGTCGAGGTCGTTGCCCAGATAGGACGACAGCCCAGCAGCCCCTCCGAAGATCGTCAAAGCGAGCCCCGAGACGATCTGGCTTGCTCGCAAGGTGATGACGAGGAAGGCGTGGATCAGCGCCAGCCCCGCTCCGGCGAGTGCAGCGACGCCGACCGCCGCGGCGAGCGAGAGGTTCGTCGTCACCTCGATGCGCTGGACGGCCCAGAACCCCGTCACCGCACCCACGAGCATCATCCCCTCGACGCCGAGGTTGAGCACTCCGGAACGCTCGGCAAGGAGCTCACCGAGGGCCGCGTACACGAGGGGCGTCCCATAGAGAACCGCGGAGGCGAGAACGACGACGAGGAAACCGTCGTTGACACCCGCTGCGAGCAGCCCGGTCAACGGGCCTCCGTCGCGGGGAGCGCCGTGGGCTGGCGGCCTCGGCGGCCGAAGCTGATCCGGTAGCGCACGAGAAGCTCGCCGCCGAGAACCGAGAAGAGGATCAAGCCCTGCATGACGCCGACGAGACCGGACGGAAAATCTGCACCCTGCAGTGAGTAGCCCGCGTTCTGCAGCCCGCCGATGAGGACGGCGACCGGCACGACCGCGAGCGGGTTGTAGCGGGCGACAGCGGCGACGACGATGCCCGTGTACCCGTAGAACGAGCTCTGCAGGCCGGTTGGGTCGAGTTGATGGGCGAAGTCGCCCTCCTGGCTGGCGCCGCCGAGCCCGGCGATGGCGCCCGAGAGGCACATGACCGCGAGGATCTTCCGCCGCAGGCGCATCCCTGCGTAGCGGGCAGCGCGAGGCGAGTCTCCGATTACGTGCAGCTCGAAGCCGAAACGCGTCCGCCGGTAGACGAACCAGAGGGCGACCGAAAGGACGATCGCGATCCCGAAGCCGAGCGGCAGGAGGGTGCCTCCGCGGCCGAGGCCGATCGTCGTTCCCGGCCACTCCCCCTCCGGGGGAACCGTCTTGCTGAGAGGAAAGGTCTGGCCCTCGAAGGTCTCCAGATCGCGCCAGTACGAGTGGCTGTCGATGATGAGGTACGTCAGGAGAAGCCCCGCCACGTAGTTGAGCATCAGCGAGGTGATGATCTCGTTCGTTCGAGCGAACGCCCGCAGGGCACCCGGGATCGCGGCCCACAGCCCTCCGGCGAGCGCCCCAGCAAGGCCCATCGCGACGACGTACACAGGGGTCGAGTCGACACCTTGGTCTCCGAGGTAGAGCGCGACTCCCATCGCTGCTACCGCGCCGAGGTAGAACTGACCCTCGCCGCCGATGTTGTAGAGCTGCATGCGGAAGGCAGCCGTCGCGGCCAGGCCCGTGAAGAGGAGCGGCGTCGCGAAGACGAGCGTGCCCGTGAGGGCGCCGCTCCCGACGAACGCCGAATCGAAGAGGCGGCGATACGTCGATGCGGGGTCGTGCCTCGTCGCCGCGAGCACGACCGCCATCGCAGCGAAAGCGAAGACGAGCGAGCCGAGGGGCACCGCGACGAGCAGCCAGCGCGGCTGCTCGAGCCGCCGCTCAATCCTCACCGTCGCCTCCGGCCATGAGGTAGCCGATGTGCTCCACATCCGCGGTCGCGCCGGGGAGCTCCCCGACGATCGCGCCCTCGTACATGACGAGGATGCGGTCGGCGAGCGCGAGGATCTCGTCGAGATCCTCGCTCGGCAGCAGGATCGCGACGCCGTTCGAGGCGGCGTCACGCAGGTACCCGTGCACCGTCTCGATCGCCCCGACGTCGAGGCCGCGGGTCGGCTGCGCGGCGATCAGGACGAGAGGATCGCCCTCGAACTCGCGGCCGAGCACGAGCTTCTGCAGGTTTCCGCCAGACAGATTCCGGACCGGCGTGTCCGTGCTCGGCGTCTTCACGTCGTAGCGACGGATGAGACTGAGCGCGACGTTCTGCATCGACCGGAGGTCGAGGAGCGGGCCGCGTGAGACAGGCGGCTCGCGGTAGCTCTTGAGAACGGCGTTGCCCGCGACGCTCAATCCCGGCGCAAGGCCGGTTCCCAGCCGATCCTCCGGGATGTGTGCGATGCCGGCCGCGATCGCATCGCGGGGGTTTCCGTTGCGCAGGAGCCGACCGCCGACACGCACGGTTCCGCTCGACGCGGACCTGAGGCCGCATAGCGCCTCTGCGAATTCCCGCTGCCCGTTACCGGCGACTCCGGCGACGCCGACGATCTCGCCTTCGCGGATCACGAGCGATACGTCTCTGACCGCCGTCTCGCCGCGATCGCCCTGGACGCTCAGGTTCTCCACCTCGAGTGCCCGGAGGTCGGAGAGCGGACGGGCTTGCGGGATCCGCCGCGACTCGTCGACCTCACGGCCGACCATCATCGATGCCAGTGAGCGCCGGGTCGCCTCGGCCGCGGCGACCGTCCCGACATTGCGGCCGCCACGGAGAACGGTGATGCGATCTGCGACGGCCTTCACCTCGTGGAGCTTGTGCGAGATGAAGACCACCGTCTTTCCCTCCTGCGCCATCGCCCGCAGCGTCCCGAACAGCGCCTCGGCCTCCTGCGGTGTGAGCACTGCGGTCGGCTCGTCCATGATTAGGATGCGCGCTTCGCGGTAGAGCGCTTTGAGGATCTCGACCCGCTGCTGCTCCCCGACCGAGAGCTGCCAGACGCGTGCGCGGGGATCGACGTGCAGCCCGTACCGCTGGCCGAGGTCGGCAACCCGCCGCTCGATCGCCCGCGCGCGAACCAGGAACGACCGACCTTCTGCACGATGGTCGCCGAGCACGACGTTCTCGGCGACGGTGAACGGATCGACAAGCCGAAAGTGCTGGTGCACCATGCCGATCCGTGCATCGAGCGCGTCGCGGGGCGAGTCGAAGTGCACGGGGTCTCCGTAGAGCTCGATCTCCCCCTCGTCGGGCCGGTAGAGCCCGGTGAGGATGTTCGAGAGGGTCGTCTTGCCGGCGCCGTTCTCCCCGAGAAGGGCGTGCACCTCGCCCACCGCCGCCTCGAAATCCACCCGGTCGTTCGCGAGTACTCCCGGGAACTCCTTCGTGATCCCCCGCATGCGAACGGCAGGGGCGCGAGAGGCGCCGGGCACGCCCGCGCCTCTAGCGTGAGTCTCGTTCAGGAGAGGGGACGCGGCCTCTCCCATCGCCCTAGCCTTTCGGGCTGCCGATCACGCCCTTGACGAGCCAGTTCATCGCGTAGAGGTCCTTGACGGTCAGCCTCTTTCCCTTGCGAACGCGCAGCTTCCCCTTCTGGTCGTAGAGGGGGCCCGTGAACTCGTAGAACTTCCCTGAGATCAGGGCCGCGCGCTTGGCCTTGATCGTCGCCTTCGTCTTCGCCGTGACCTTCGGCCCGTAGGGGGCGATGTCGGTGAACCCGTCCTTGATCGTCCCGTAGTAGAAGCCCGTCTTCCACGTCCCGTTGATCGCGGCCCTCACGCGTGGGACGTAGTAGACGCCCCAGTTGTAGATGGCCGCGGTCAGCCACGACGTGGGCGCGAACTTCCGTGCGTCGGCGTCGTAGCCCACCCACGGGATGCCTTTCGACTGCGCGTACTGTCCGGCGGCCGGACTGTCCACGTTCTGCCCGAGGACGTCCGCGCCCGCGCTGTGCAGGCTCTGCGCGGCCCTCGTCTCCTTCTCGGGCGAGAACCAGGACTTCGTCCAGATGAGCTTGACCCTGGCGCCGGGATGTATCGCCTGCGCTCCGAGAGCGAAGGCGTTCGCGTGCCGAATCACCTCGGGGATCGGGAAAGGCACGACATAGCCGATCAGCCCGTTCTTCGTCGCCGCTCCCGCAGCCATGCCGGAGAGGTAGATCGAGTCCTCGCCGGCGCCGAAGTACTCGGCCAGGTTTTTCAGCTGCGCCGTTCCAGTCGCCATCTCGAAGAAGACGTCCGGATGCTTCTTCGCCTCGCTGACCATGCAGGACTGGAACCCGAACGAGGTCGCGAAGATGATCTTGTTGCCGTCACGGATCAGGCTCTCGATGACCTGACAGACCTGCGGCCCTTCAGGCACGTTCTCCTTGTAGGTCGTCTGCACTTTCGAGCCGAGTGCCTTCTGCACTGCGAGGCGACCTTTGTCGTGCGACTGGGACCAGCCGGCGTCGTTGTGTGGCCCGACGTAGATCCAGGCCGCCTTGAACGCCGCGTCCGGCTTCGCCGCGCCGGCGCCCGCAAGAGCGAGCGCGGTCGAAGCGAGCCCGAGCACGACCGCTGCCAACACGTACCTGCTCCTCCTCATCGACTCCTCCCGTGATCCCTGTCCGACTGAAGGCTCGACTATAGGACAGCGCACGAGGAAGGGATAGCCCCTCGCCGAGGGCATTACGCTTGCTTCGATGGAGGACCTCAGACACCGGCTCGCAGTCGCGCGGGGGGACGAGCCGGCGGATCTGGTCGTTCGCGGCGGGCGCGTGCTCTCCGTCTTCACGAAGGAGTGGCTCCAGACAGACGTCGCCGTCGTCGACGGGGTCGTCGCGGGACTCGGGGAGTACGACGGTCGCGAGGCGCTGGATGTCTCCGGGCGCTTCGTCGTGCCCGGCTTCATCGATGCCCACATGCACCTCGAGTCGACGAAGCTCCTGCCGGACGAGTTCGCGCGGCTTGTCCTCCCGCTCGGCACGACTGCCGTCGTCGCGGATCCGCACGAGCTCGCGAACGTGCTCGGCACGGACGGCGTCCACTGGCTGCTCGACGCATGTGCGGAGCTCCCGCTCGACTTCTACTTCATGGCCTCGTCGTCCATTCCCGCATCGCCGTTCGAGTCTCCCCGCCGCCCGCTCGGACCCGGCGACCTGGAAGGCCTGCTGCGGCGCCGGCGCGTGCTTGGCCTCGCCGAGATGATGAACTTCCCCGGCGTCATCGCGGGGGAGGAGGCCGAGCTCGAAAAGCTTGTGCTCGCGGGCGATGCCCACGTCGACGGGCACGCGCCGGGAGTGCTGGGGAACGACCTGAACGCGTACGCGGCCGCCGGTATTCGATCCGACCACGAGGCGCTCACCGCCGAGGAGGGGCGCGCCCGACTCCGGGCGGGCATGTGGCTCCTGATTCGCGAGGCGTCGATGGCGCGCAATCTGCGAGCGCTGCTGCCGCTGGTCGCCGAGCTCGGAACGAACCACATCGCGTTCTGCACGGACGACCGAGATCCCGAGGACATCGCGCAGAACGGGCACATCAACGGAATGGTGCGGGAGGCGGTCGCGGCCGGAATCGGGCCGGAGGACGCGATCGTCCTCGCCTCCTACAACCCGGCGGTCTGGCACCGCCTCTGGCACCTCGGGGCGATCGCGCCGGGCTATCGGGCCGATCTCCTCGTCCTCCCAGATCTCGTGCGCTTCGAGCCGGACGTCGTGCTGAAGCGCGGTCGAACGGTGGACGAGATCGCGAGGCCCGAGGTGCCCGAGTGGGTCAAGCACTCGGTCCGGATCCGGCCCGTCTCCGCCGCCGACTTCCGGATCGCGTGGGACGGTGGGACGGCGCGCATGATCGGGCTCGTTCCGGATCAGGTCGTGACAGAGTCGCTCGCGGATCGGCCTCCAACCCGGGAGGGCGCGGCGGTCGCCGATCCCGCGCGGGATCTCGTGAAGATCGCGGTGGTGGAGCGACACCTGGGGACCGGGAGGATCGGGCTCGGCTTCCTCCGCGGGTCGGGGCTCGCGCGGGGTGCGCTCGCATCGACGGTTGCCCACGACGCGCACAACATCGTCGTGGTCGGCGTGTCGGACGAGGACATGGCCTTCGCCGTGAACCGGCTCGCCGGGCTCGGCGGGGGCATCGTCGCCGTCGAGGCTGGAGAGGTGCGCGCGGAGCTGCCCTTGCCCGTCGCGGGGCTGCTGGCGGACGCTCCGCTCTCCGACGTGATCGAACGAAGCCTCGCCTGCAACGACGCAGCGCGCGCGCTCGGCTGGTCCGGCGCCACGCCGTTCCTGACGCTCTCGTTCCTCGGCCTTTCGGTCATTCCGAGCCTGAAGATCACGGATCGCGGGCTCGTCGACGTCGACCGGTTCGAGGTCGTCCCGTTGCGCGTGGGCTCCGGTTCCGAGTGACGAGGCTGTACGCCAACTGCTGGGTCGTCACGATGGACGACGCCGGCACGGAGCATCGCTCGGGCTGGGTGCTCGTCGATGGCGGGTTCGTCGCGGCCGTCGGAAGCGACACGGAGCCCGAGACCGCCGAGCGCGTGGACCTGGCGGGCGCCGTGGTCACGCCGGGCCTCGTGAACACCCATCACCACCTGTACCAGACCCTCACCCGTGCGCGGGCGCAGCAGGCCGATCTCTTCACCTGGCTCCGGGAGCTCTACCCGGTCTGGGCGGGCATCGACGCCGAGGCCGAGTACGCCGCCGCCCGGACGGGCATCGCGGAGCTCGCGCTCGCGGGCTGCACGACGGTCTTCGATCACCACTACGTCTTCCCGCGCGGCAGGGAGGGCCTGGTCGAGGCGGAGGTGCAGGCGGCACGTGAGCTGGGCGTGCGCATCGTCGCCTCGCGCGGGTCGATGGATCTCGGCGTCTCCGACGGCGGGCTGCCTCCCGACGAGCTGGTCGAGGAGCTGGACGCGGTGCTCGCCGAGACAGAGCGCCTGGCGGACCACCTGCACGAGCCCGGTGCGGGAGCGCGCGTCCAGCTGGCGGTCGCTCCGTGCTCGCCGTTCTCGGTCACGCGGAGGCTGATGGAGGAGTCGGCCGCGCTTGCCCGCCGGCTCGGCCTGCGGCTCCACACGCACGTCGCCGAGACCCCCGAGGAAGAGGCGTACTGCATGGAGCTCTACGGCTGCACTCCGGGCGAGTACCTCACCGATCTCGGATGGCTGGCGGAAGACGTCTGGTGCGCGCATTGCGTGCACCTCTCCCGGGAGGACATCGACGACTTCGGGTCCACGGGAACAGGGGTCGCGCACTGCCCCACGTCGAACCTGCGGCTGGGGGCCGGAGTCGCCCCGGTGCGCACGCTCCTGGACGCGAGCGTTCCGGTCGGGCTCGGCACAGACGGGTCGGCTTCGAACGAGCGAAGCGATCTCCTCCACGAAGTGAAGCAGGCGCTCCTCGTCGCGCGCGGCCGCGACGGCCCTGCCGCGCTCACCGCGCGCGAGGCGCTTCGACTCGGGACGCGGGGTGGTGCGACCGTGCTCGGCCGCGAGGACATCGGTTCCCTCGAGCCCGGGAAGTGTGCCGACCTCGCGGTCTGGCGGACGGACGTCTTGGAGCTCGGCGGCGTGGAAGATCCGGTTGCCGGTCTCGTCCTGGCCGCGCCCCACCGTGTGGACCGTCTCATCGTGGGTGGCGAGGACGTCGTCCGCGGAGGAGTTCTCGTGCACGCAGACGAGGTCGAGATCGCGCGCGAGCATCGCTCGCAGGCGCGAAAGTTCGCGACGTGACGGTCTCCCTGTCGACCCACGTGCTCGACACCGGATCGGGACGACCGGCACGGGGTGTCCTCGTCGAGCTTCTCCTCGGCAAGAACGTCGTCGCGTCGGGCGAGACCGACGCCGACGGTCGGATTGCGACGCTCGCCGACGAGCTGGACGCCGGGACCTACTCTCTCGTCTTCCACCCGCCCTCGCCGTTCTTCACGCGCGTCGAGCTCCGGGTCGAGCTCTACGACGGCCACCACCACATCCCGCTCCTCGTCTCACCGTACGGATGCACGAGCTACCGAGGCAGCTGAGCGCCGAGGAGCTGGCGGAGCTCTTCGAGGGGCGGACGCGCATCGTCGAGCGGCTCGCGGCGAGCGAGGACCCGCTCGGTCGGGCGGAGGAGATCCTCGACGGCCTGAGCGATGAGGAGAAGGTCGAGGCGCTGAACGCGCATCCGGCGATCGGAGCGCGCGGCCTCTCGACTCGATCGGCCTCCGAGCAAGGATCCGATTCGGACCCGGCGATTCTCTCCGAGCTCTCGTATCTGAACCAGGTGTACGAGGAGAAGTTCGGCTTCCGCTTCGTCGTCTTCGTGCAAGGCCGGCCGAAGCGCGAGATCCTCGAGGTGCTGCGGCAACGCATCGCCCGAACGCGCGAGGAGGAGCTCGAGACCGGATGCCGCGAGCTGGTCGCCATCGCCCGGGATCGCTGGAGCCGGGAGTGACGGAGCTCTTCGCCGAGCCGCTCGCCATCGACCCGTATCTCCGCGACTGGCTCGATCTCGGCCTGCGGATGTTGCACGTGATCGCGGCGATCGCCTGGATCGGGACGTCGTTCTACTTCGTGCTCCTCGATGAGTCGCTCCGGCCCCCGAAGGAGCCCGAGGACGCCGCTGCCGGAGTCGGTGGCGAGCTCTGGGAGGTGCACGGCGGCGGCTTCTACCACGTCCAGAAGTACCGGGTCGCGCCGCAGACGCTTCCGGAGCACCTCGCGTGGTTCAAGTGGGAGGCGTACGCCACGTGGCTCTCGGGGTTCGCGCTCCTCGTCGTCCTCTACTACCTCGACGCCGACGCGACGCTCGTCGATCCCGCGGTGGCCGACATCACGACGGGGTTTGCGATTGCTATCAGCATCGGACTTCTAGTCCTTGCCTGGCTCGTCTACGACGTGCTCTGCCGCGTCCTCGCCGATCGCGAGCTCCTCCTCGCTGGCTGCATCGTCGCCCTCACCACGCTCGCCGCGTGGGGCACGGGAGAGCTCTTCGCGGCACGAGCCGCGGCGCTGCAGGTGGGCGCGATGCTCGGGACGATCATGACGGCGAACGTCTTCTTCTCGATCATTCCCGCGCACTGGGAGCTCATCCGCGCCAAGGAGGCCGGTCGAGAGCCGAACCTCGAACCGGCGATTGCCGCGAAGCAGCGTTCCGTCCACAACAACTACCTCACCTTGCCCGTCCTCCTGACGATGCTGGCGGCGCACTTCTCGTTCCTCTACACGACCGCGCACGCCTGGCTCGTGCTCGTCGCGCTCATGCTTCTCGGAGCTGCCGTGCGGCTCTTCTTCAACCTCCGCCACGCGGGCCGCACACATTGGTGGATCCCGGCGGCAGCGGCCATCGCGGCGGTCGCGCTCGCGTTCGCGATCGAGCCCGACGACGAGCCGGGCACGCAGACGAACGGAGACACCGCGGTGGGACGCAGCGTGTTCCTGACCTCCGGCTGTGGCGACTGCCATGTGCTTGCGGACGCCGGAACGTCCGGTCGGGTCGGGCCGAACCTCGATGCCGCGACACCGTCCCCGGCGCTCGTCGCGGAGCGAGTGAGGAACGGCAAGGGCGCGATGCCGAGCTTCGGAGCGCAGCTGAGCGACCGCGACATCGACGCCGTCGCCGCATACGTCGCCGAGGTGGCCGGGAAGTAGGATCGCGCCCATGCTCGAGATCGCGGCAGGCGGGTTCTCGTTCCGCGCCCGGCTCGAGGAAGACGACGCACCCGCGACCGTCGCGGCGTTTCGACGGATGCTCCCGCTGGAGTCACAGATCATCCACGTGCGCTGGTCCGGCGAGGGGGGCTGGATCCCGATGGGCGATCTCGACCTCGGGATCGGGCCCGAGAACGCGACGAGCTATCCGAGCCCGGGCGAGATGATCCTCTACCCGGGCGGGGTCAGCGAGACGGAGCTCCTCCTCGCCTACGGGTACGTCGCGTTCGCGAGCAAAGCGGGAGCCCTCGCCGGCAATCACTTCGCGACGATCGTCGAGGGACAGGAGAACCTTCGCGAGCTCGGGCGCCGCATGCTCTGGACGGGTGCCCAGGAGATCGCGTTCAGGGAGCAGTAGCGAGCCTCCGCAGAGCGGCGGCGAGCACTTCGGTCGCGAGGAGCATGTCTTCCTCGGACGACAGCTCGTCGGGGGAGTGGCTCACCCCGCCGTTCAGGCTGCGGACGAAGAGCATGCCCGCCTCGACACCTGCCGCAGAGAGGATGCCCGCGTCGTGACCCGCGCCCGACGGCAGCTGCACGACGGGGAGGCCGCGCGCGGCGATCTCTGCGCGAAGGACTTCGCGGCACCGCTCGCTCATTGCCACGGGAGCCGTGAGCTCGTCGGGCTCGAAGCCGATCGCCGCGACGAGGCGGTCGAGCGTCTCCACGTCCGGCGCCCGGGCGTCGACGGACAGACGTACGCGGCCGGGGATGACGTTGATTCCGCCCGGCTCGACGTCGAGCCTGCCCGCCGTTGCGACCGCGCCGTCGAGACCGAGCGCCGCGTCGCGGACCGCGAGCACGGCTTCGGCCGCAGCGACGAGCGCGTCCTCCCGCGCCTCCATCGGCGTCGTTCCCGCGTGTCCGGCGCGGCCCTCGAAAACGAGCTCACCCCGTGCGTAGCCGGCGATGCCGCTGACCACGCCGAGCGGAACATCGGTGTCTGCGAGCACGGGGCCCTGCTCGACGTGGAGCTCGAGGAATCCGGACGGCAACGCCCCCCCAAGAGCGGCGAGCGCACGGCTACCGACACAGCCCACCTCTTCGCCGCGGAATGCGACGACCGACCCGACACCGGCCTCCTCGACCGCCTCGATGCCGGCGACGACGCCGAGCGCCCCGTCGAACTTCCCGCCCTGCGGAACGGTGTCCAGATGCGAGCCGACCCAGAGATCCGCCCGCGCGGCCGATCGCCCGACGAGGTTTCCGTGCGGGTCGACGTCGACCTCGAGGCCGGCCTCCTCCATCCAGCGCGCGGCGAGCGCGTGTGCCTCGTCCTCCGCCGTGCTCGGGTGCGGGCGATTCGCGCCGGGCCCGCCTCCGATCGCATACAGCTGCTCGAGGCGCTCCAGGTTCCGCACCGGGCCACCCTACAAAGGGAAGGGCGCCCCGGTGCATGGCCGCCTGCCTGTCAGATGCGGGCGGGGACGGGAAACCGCTCCGCGGGCGGCGTCACCAGCACGTGGTCGCCGAACGGCTGCAGTACCTGATCGAACACGTGGACCATGCCGGCGCTGGCGAAGAACCCGAGGAACCGGAGTGGCTCGTCACCGACGTTGTCCAACCCGTGCGGGACGTGAGCAGGGATGAGCGCGATGTCCGACGAGTTCAGCCGGACACGTTGCTCCCCGATCCCCGCCTCCGCCATACCTTCGAGGACGAAGACGATCTCTTCGGCCGAGTGCGTGTGCCAGGGGGTGCGGTGCCCGACCGGAACTTCCAGGTAGAAGACGGACGAGGCTGCAGCGCCGGAAGAGGCATCGAAGGCGGATCCGAATCGCACTCGAACATCCGCGTCCTCGTCGTACCAGACTTCGACAGTTCGACCTCGTCGAGGCCCGCCGCGAGCCGGGTCGGTATGGCCGTTGGTTGCGTCACGAGACACCTCCAGTCTCCGCCGAGATCATTTCATGAAACACATCTGTATCATTAACACGGTCACGCGGCAACGTCAAGTTTTGATGTAACACTGGTGTGTAATGACCCGGAAATACACACAGCGTCGACGTGCGGAGGCGACGGATGAAACGCGACGGAGGATCGTCGAGGCAGCCGTCTCGCTGCACACCACGATCGGCCCGGCAGCGACGACGGTGAGCTCGATCGCCGAGCGCGCCGGAGTCGAGCGCGTAACCGTCTACCGCCACTTCCCCGACGAGCTGGCGCTGTTCACGGCCTGCTCGACGCACGGCTGGCGGACGTACCCGCCTCCGGGCCGTCAGCAGTGGGTGCGGATCAACGACCCCGAGGAGCGCCTCCGGCGGGCGCTCACCGAGCTCTATGCCTACTACGCTCGCGTCGGCGACGCGTTTCTGACGATCATCAACGACTATCCGCGCGTCCCCGTGCTCGCGGAGCTCAACGCCCCGTTCTTCGCCCTCTGGACGGCGATGCGGGACACACTCGCCCGCGGCTGGAACCGGCGCGGAAAACGGCGGCGACTGCTCCTCGCGGCACTCGACCATGCGCTCGATCTCAAGACGTGGCAGTCGCTCGTCCGCGAGCGAGGCCTCTCGGACGCGGAAGCCATCGAACTGCTGGTCGGGCTCGTGCGTTGTGCCTGATCGGAGTCGACCCCGCCCGACGCGTCGCAGCGAGCGCTAAGGTCGGCCCGTGAGCATCGACTGGGACTGGACGCGGGTGGTCTTCGACCACGTCAAGATCAGCGTTCCGGACGCCGCGGCAAGCATCGGGTTCTACAAGACCGTCCTCGAGCCGCTGGCCGTCCCGCCGCTCTGGGAGAACGAGCGCGGTGCGCAGTTCGCGAATCTCGTCGTCTCCGAAGCCGAGCAATCGAGCGGGCCGATTCACATGGCCTTCGTCGCCGACTCGCGCGAGCAGGTCGATGCATTCCATCGCGCGGGGATCGAGGCGGGCTACCGGGATAACGGCCCTCCCGGCGTACGGGAGCAGTACAGCTCCGAGGAAGGCGGCCGCTACTACGCGGCCTTCCTGCTCGACCCGGACGGCAACAACGTCGAGGCCGTGCGCCGCGAGTTCGACTGAGTGCGCAAGAACGGGATCGCTTCAGTGCGCAAGCGCGAAGAGTCCCGATCGCGCCCGCTACGCGGGCGCTGGGCGTGCGGTTTCCGTTCGCGCGAAGACCCCTAAAGGCGTCCGCTTCGCGGCCGCGTCGTTCTCGTTCAGATCAAGAGCGCTAGTAGCCGCGAAGCGGTCTGAGCGCGAGCCAGCCGGCGAGCGGAAAGAGCGCCGCGACCGCGAACGCGGTGGACCACGACGCGTTCGTCACGGTCATGGCGAAGAGCACCGGCGCTGCGACACCGATCGCCGACAGCACGGTCTGCTGGAAGCCGATGGCCGCGCCGCTTCGCGCGGCCCCTGCCAACTCGGCAGCAGCGGTGAACGAGAGCCCGTTCCAGGCCATCGACAATCCTCCCGCGAGAGCGAGTATCGCCGCCAGCAACCAGATTGGGCCTCCCGCGAGCGCCGCCGTCAGGCCGAGGCTCGCGGCAACGCCCAGCCCGACGAGACGGAGGGGCCCGATCCGGGAGCCGACGACGTCCGACCAGCGCCCGGCTCCGATGCGGAAGCCGATCGCGAGCGCCTGCGAAGCCGCGATGACCAACGCGGCGTCCCCTTCGGAGAAGCCGTGCTCGTCGTGCAGGAAGAGCACCCCGAATCCGAGGATGGCGACCTGTGCGTAGAGATAGATCCCGCTCCCCAGGCAGAGCCGCCAGAGTCTCGTGTCGGCCAAGGTTCGCCCCACCGACGCGGGCTCAACGCCCTCCCCTGACTCCCTCCGGCGCAGCACGAGCGCCCCAACGAGCGCTCCCGCCGTCGAGAGGGCCGCAAGGAAGACGAATGCCGCCTCCGACCCGCCCGCATCCGCGAGCGGCGGCACAACGAGCGCTCCGACGAGGCCTCCGAGCGGGATCGCTGTCTGCCGAATGCCCAGTGCGAGCCCGCGCTCGTTCGGTCCGAACCAGTGCATGACGGCCCGGCCACTCGCGGAGTTGACGCTCACCCCGGCAGCGCCGGCGAGTGCGAGTAAGACGAGAAGCACCCAGAAGCTCGGTGCGTAGGCCGCCCCGAGGAGGCAGGCCGCACAGCCCAAGAGCCCGACCGCGAGGACGACTCGCTCGCCGAAGCGGTCCGCCGCAAGCCCCCAGGGAAGAAGGGTCACCGTCGAACCGACCCAGGCAGCAGCGAGGAGCACGCCGATCTCGCCCAGCGAGAGCTCGAACTCCTCGCGCAGCGTCGGTGCGAGAACGGGCAAGCCGGTGACGAACAGCGCCGCCGCACTCGCCGCGGCCGCCGTACCACCCGCCAGGACCGCCCAGCGGTAACTCACCTTGGTGGTCGCCGCCGCACATACCCGCAGACCGGCCGTCACATCCCGGCGTCCGTCGGCCCTACCCCGGAAGGTGCTTCGCAGTTCCTGGGGGCCCGGGGAGTCGCACCCATATCTCTTTCGATATGGGTGCTCCCTGCGTCCTTGGGCTGCTCGGTTCTCGCGCGGCCAGCCAAG
Source organism: Actinomycetota bacterium (assembly GCA_046727975.1). Taxonomy (GTDB): domain Bacteria; phylum Actinomycetota; class Thermoleophilia; order Gaiellales; family Gaiellaceae; genus GMQP-bins7. Next base: position 134,251 of record JBKPDR010000004.1, read on the forward strand.
ACCGTTCTTACGGCGGAGACCGCTTCGAGTAAAGATTGCCGCCCAGGTACTTCAAGCCGGAATCGACGAGCGTCGTCACGACTCGCTTGCCGGGACCAAGCCGTCTCGCAAGCTCCAGGGCACAAGCGAGCGGCGGCCCGAAGCCGGTGTCGCCGCCTTCGATCCGATGCGTGCCGGGCTGTCCGCCGGACAGCACGGACGACTCGGCGGGCTCGATCATGCGCGGGATGAGATCGGCCGTGATGCCGTCCGGGCTCGGAAGGACCTCGAGCTTCGCGCCGAACGCCTCCATCGTGGGCAGCTTTTCCGTCGCGGACGAATCGGAGGTGACGATCCGCAGGGGGTAGCCCTTGAGCGCGCAGACGTAGGCGAGCGAGGAGCCGGCGCTCCCGCGGTGGACTCGACCACCGTCTGGCCGTGGGACTCGAGCTTGACCCACGCCTCGGCCATGCCCGGCTCGACGAGCCGCTCGAGTTGTACGGCCGGGGTCCGACCAATCGTGCCGAGCATCCCCGGCCGCACTGCTAGAGGCCGTTCAAAGCCCGAAGGGGTTGATGGGGCGAGAGCCGGTGGACACGATCACGCTCTTCGTCTCGAGGTACAACTCGAGGGTCTCGAGTCCGAGCTCGCGGCCGAAGCCCGACTGTTTGTAGCCGCCGAAGGGAATGCCGGCGATCGCCGTGTACGGCATGTTGATCCCGACCGTGCCCGACTTGATCCGGGCGGCCACGCGATGGCCCCGCGCCGGATCGCCGGTCCAGACCGTGGCCATGAGGCCGTAACGGACATCGTTCGCGAGCCGGATCGCGTCCGCCTCGTCCTCGAACGGGATGACGGTGAGCACGGGTCCGAAGACCTCCTCCTGGAGGATCTCCAGGTCGTTCGTGCCCGTCGCGAGGACGGTCGGCGGATAGAACGCGCCCGGGCCGTCGGGCACGGTACCACCCGCCACGAGGTCGGCACCTGCCTCGGCGCCGCGCTCGACGAAGCCGTGGACGCGCTCGCGGTGCGCGTTCGAGATGAGCGAGCCCATCTGCGTCTCGGGATCGAGTGGATCCCCCGTCCGGATCGCGCCGGCGTACTCGCTCATCCGAGAGACGACCTCGTCGTAGAGCGGCTTCGCGACGAGAAGCCTCGAGCGTGCCTCGCAGCTCTGTCCGGCCGCGTAGAAGATCGCCCAGGCGGAGCTCGGCAGGGCGGTCTGGAGATCTGCGTCCGCGAAGACGAGGTTCGGGCTCTTCCCACCGAGCTCGAGGGTGATGCGCTTCAACGGCTCCGAGGCAAGCCGCATGATCTCGGCACCGGTCTTCGTCGAGCCGGTGAACGCCACCTTGTCAACGCCGGGGTGACGGACAAGGTACGCGCCAGTCGTCGGGCCGTCGCCCGCGACGATGTTGATCGCCCCGGCCGGAAAGCCGACCTCGGTGGCCAGCTCAGCCAGACGTATCGCCGACAGCGGCGTCTGGGGATCGGGCTTCAGGACGACCGAACAGCCCGCCGCGAGGGCGGGCGCGAGCTTCCAGGAAGTCATCAGCAGCGGGTAGTTCCAGGGCACGATCTGGCCGGCGACGCCCACAGGCTCCTTCAAGGAGTAGAAGAGGAGGGAGCCTCCGATCGGGTTCGAGCGGCCGCCGATCCACGCGGTCGCGGAGCCGTAGTAGCGGAAGTTCTGGACCGCCCCCTGGAGCTCTGCCTGCACGGAAGAGATCGCCTTGCCGACGTTGCGGGTCTCGAGTTCGGCGAGCGCCTTGCGATCGGCGACGATCGCGTCGGCGAGCGCGTGCAGCAGCCGTGCGCGCTCGGTTACGGGAGTCTTTCCCCAGTCCCCGTCGAGCGCTCCTCGCGCGGCCGCGACCGCACGATCGACGTCCGCTTCCCCGGCGATCGCGGCCCTGGCGAGCGGCTCGCCCGTGGCGGGCTCCCGCAGCTCCCGCACCTCGCCCGACGCAGGCTCCGTCGGCTCACCACCGATGAAGAGCCCGTACTCACGATCCGTCGCAACAGCCACGGGCCGGAATCTACCCTTCGGCGGTAGCCGCCCGGGCAGGCTCGATCGTCAGCAGCGACGGCTCCGTCCACGGTCCGCCGGCGCGGGCCGCGAGATCGGCGAACGTCACCCCACCGAGCAGCGCGATCGTCGCATCGCGGACCTCTTCCCAGACCTCTCGCAACGTGCACCCGACGGTCATCGGGCAAGGCTCCGGATTGTGGCGCGTCGCGCACCCGATCGGGGCGAGCTGTCCCTGGAAGAGGCGGACGATCCGCTCCAGCGTGATCTCCTCCGGCCGCTTGTTGAGCCGGTAGCCGCCCGCCGGGCCGCGCTCGGAGCGAACGATGCCCGCCGTGCGCATCGTCGGCATCACCTGCTCGAGCACGGACTGGGGCACGGCCGTGCGTCGGGCCAGCTCCTCCAGCTTCAGCGGGCCCCCGCCCTCGAGCGCGAGGGCGAGGATCGCCCGCGTCGCGTAGTCAGTTCGTCGCGAAACCCACACATCGAGCCTCCTGGATCACTCCTCGATTGACAGGTACTCCTGCAGTCTCTAGCGTTTCGACTTTACTGACAAAGTCGACACTTCTTATCAACTTTATCCACAAGGAGGTCGCATGCGCTACCGACTCCCGACTGCAGCGCTCATTCTTGGCCTGTCCGCCTTCGCTCTGGCAGCAACCGCCCTTGCGGGAACCTCGGCCTCTTCTCGGAGCGCCGACACCGAGCTCAGCCTCGTGGCGTACTCGACGCCGCGCGAGGCCTACGGAAAGCTGATCCCGGCCTTCCAGAAGACCCCTCAGGGCCAGGATGTGAGCTTCACCCAGTCGTACGGCTCCTCGGGTGAGCAGACGCGCGCGATCAAAGCGGGGTTGAAGGCCGACATCGCGGCACTCTCGCTCGCTCCGGATATGGACGAGCTCGTGAAGGCGGGCCTCGTCGACTCGAAGTGGAAGAAACAGTCGTACAACGGAATGGTCACGGACTCGCTCGTCGTCTTCGTCGTGCGTGACGGAAACCCGAAGAAGATCAAGGGCTGGAACGACCTGCTGCGGCCGGGGGTCGAGGTAGTCACGCCCAATCCCTTCACCTCCGGCGGCGCCCGCTGGAACATCATGGCCGCGTACGGCGCCTGGAGGAAAGCGGGCAAGACCGACAAGCAGGCACAGGCGAACCTGCTCAAGCTCTTCAGGAACGTCATCGTGCAGGACACGAGCGCCCGCAACTCGCTGAACACCTTCAATAGCGGCAAGGGGGACGTCCTTCTGGCGTACGAGAACGAAGCGCTCTTCGCGCGAACGCAAGGCCTCGACCTCCAGTTCGTGATCCCGCGCTCGACGATCCTCATCGAGAACCCGATCGCGGTGATCAAGACGAGACCCGACAAGGAGCGGGCCAACCACTTCCTCCGCTTCCTGCGAGCGCCCGCTGCCCAGCAGATCTTTGCGGACTACGGCTACCGGCCCGTCGTGAAAAACGTCCTCGAGAAGAACCGGAAGAAGTTCCCCACGCGGCCCGGTGAGTTCACCATCGACCAACTCGGGCTCGGAGGCTGGGCGAAGGTGCAGAAGCGCTTCTTCGATCCGAAGGCCGGGATCATGGCGAGGATCGAGCGCGAGGTCGGTGGCGCCACCGGCTAGTGGTCATGTCCACCGTCGCCGCCACCGCGCCGCGCCGAGTGCGCATTTCGAGGGACAGGGCCGCTACGGCGCTGTCCCTCGGCATTGTCACGACCTTTCTCACGATCATGGTCACTCTTCCCCTGGCCGCGCTCGTCTGGGAATCGACGAGCGAGGGGTCTCAGAGCTTCTGGGATGCCGTCTCGAGTCCGGAGGCAGTCGCGGCTTTGAAGCTGACGTTGGCCGCGGCGGCAATCGTCTCGCTGCTCAACGCCGTGCTCGGCACGATCACCGCGTGGGTGCTCGTCCGCGACGATTTCCGCGGGAAGTCGCTCGTGAACGCGATCATCGACCTCCCATTTGCCCTGCCCACGATCGTCGCAGGGCTGACGCTGCTCGCGCTCTACGGACCAACCTCCCCGATCGGCGTGGACGTCGCGTTCACCCAGACGGCGATCGTGCTCGCGATGATGTTCGTGACGCTGCCGTTCGTCGTCCGCACCGTCCAGCCGGTCCTACAAGAGCTCGATCCCGAGCTCGAGCAGGCAGCGCACTCGCTCGGCGCCTCCCAGGTGACGACGTTCCGCCGCATCGTCTTCCCGAACATCCTGCCCGGCATTCTCTCCGGGGTCGCGCTCGCGTTCGCCAAGGCAGTCGGAGAGTTCGGCTCGCTCGTGATCATCACCGGGAACCTCCCGTACAAGACCGAGGTCTCCTCGGTGTACATCTTCGGACGCATCGAGAGCGGCGACTCCGCAGGCGCCGCCGCGGTCGCGGTCGTGCTGCTCGCCATCTCCTTCTTGACGCTGCTCTCAATCGGTGCGATACGCCACTTCGCGACGAGGCACGACCGTGCGTAGGCTCGGGCTCCGCGCTGTTGCGCTCGTCTACCTCGCAGCGATCCTCGTCGGGCCTCTGGCGGTCGTCTTCTGGCGCACGTTCGAGGACGGCTTCGCGCCGGCGTGGGACGCGCTCACAACGCCGGAGACGATCAACGCCCTCAAGCTCACCTTGATCATCACGGCCATCGCAGTACCGATAAACACCGTGTTCGGGATCTTCTGCGCGATCGCGATCGTGCGGCGGAAGTTCCCGGGCAAGGGCGTCCTCAATGCGTTCATCGACCTGCCGCTCGCACTCTCTCCCGTGGTCGTCGGGCTCTCGCTCTTCCTGCTCTACGGGAGCGAGGGGTGGTTCGGCGGCTGGCTCGAGGAGCACGGAATCGAGGTGCTGTTCGCGCTGCCGGCGATGGTGCTTGCGACGATCTTCGTCTCGATCCCGTTCGTCGCGCGCGAGGTCGTGCCGACTCTCCGTGAGATCGGCGACGAGCAGGAGCAGGCGGCCCGCACGCTCGGGGCGGGCGGCTGGCAGACCTTCTGGCGGATCACCCTGCCATCGATACGTTGGGCCGTGATCTACGGCGTGATCCTCACCACCGCGCGCTCGCTGGGTGAGTACGGAGCCGTGGCCGTCGTTTCCGGGCGTCTCCAGGGACGGACGGAAACGGCCACGCTCCGTGTGCAGGAACGGTGGGAGAGCTTCGACCTCGCAGGCGCCTACGCCATTTCCATCGTGCTTGCGCTCATGGCGATCCTCGTGCTCGTGGCGATGACGGTGATCAAGCCCAGAGAGGAAGCCACCTGATGTCGATTCTCGTTCACAACGTGACCAAGCGCTTCGGCGACTTCGTCGCCGTCGACGACGTCTCGCTCGAGGTGGAGAGCGGGTCGCTGACTGCGCTCCTCGGGCCGAGCGGCTCCGGGAAGTCGACCCTGCTCCGGATCATCGCCGGGCTCGAGTCGCCGGACGCGGGCGAGATTCTCCTCTCCGGCAAGGACGCAACAGCGCTCGCACCGCAGAAACGCAACGTGGGCTTCGTCTTCCAGCACTACGCGGCGTTCAAGCACATGACCGTCCGCGACAACATCGCCTTCGGCCTCGAGGTGCGGAAGCGGCCGAAGTCCGAGATCCGCGAGCGTGTCGACGAGCTCCTCAACCTCGTCCAGCTGCAGAACTTCGGGCACCGCTATCCGGCTCAACTCTCGGGCGGTCAGCGCCAGAGGATGGGGCTTGCCCGTGCGCTCGCTCCGGAACCGCAGGTGCTACTCCTCGACGAGCCGTTCGGTGCGCTCGACGCACGAGTGCGAGCCGAGCTTCGCGACTGGCTGAGACGGCTTCACGACGTGGTTCACGTCACGACGGTCTTCGTGACCCACGATCAGCAGGAGGCGATGGAGATCTCCGACCAGATCGCGGTCATCAACCACGGTCGGCTCGAGCAGGTCGGCGCGCCGCGCGAGCTCTACGACGAGCCGGCGAGCGAGTTCGTAATGACCTTCGTCGGCGACGCCAACGTCCTGGGCGATGTCCTCGTGCGGCCGCACGACATCCAGTTCCTGCGCGAGCCCGTCGCCGGAGCCGTCCAGGCGATGATCGTGCGGGTGACGATCCTGGGGCGCGACGCGAAGGTCGAGCTCCACGACGAGAAAGGCGGCGAGATCGTCGCTCTGGTCACGCGCGACCTATTCGACGAGCTCGATCTCTGGCGAGGCCAGACCGTCTGGATCCAACCTCACCGGGAGCGCGTGTTCGCCGCTGCGAGCTAGCGCTCGAAAAGCGCGGCGACGCCTTGCCCGACGCCGACACAGAGCGTCGCCAGCCCGTACCGCCCGTTCCGCCGCCGGAGCTCGTGCAGGAGCGAGACGACGAGACGCGCGCCGCTCATCCCGAGCGGATGCCCGAGCGCGATCGCGCCGCCGTTCACGTTGACGCGATCCTGGTCGAGCCCGAGCTCGCGGATGACGACGAGGCTCTGCGAGGCGAACGCTTCGTTGAGCTCGACGAGATCCACGTCGCTCGGCTCGATCGCGAGGCGGGCGAGAAGCTTGCGTACGGCCGGAACCGGCCCGATCCCCATGACTCTCGGGTCTACGCCCGCGACGGCACTGCCGGCGAACGCACCCAGCGGCTCGACCCCGAGCTCTCGCGCCCGCTCCTCGCTCGTGACCACGAGCGCGGCGGCGCCGTCGTTGATGCCGCTCGAGTTCCCTGCGGTCACGGTGCCTCCTGACCGGAACGCCGGCCGTAGGCCCGCGAGCGCATCGAGCGAGGTCCCCGGGCGCGGATGCTCGTCCGTCGTGACGTCTCCGACGGGAACGAGCTCGTCCGTGAAACGGCCGGCCGCGTCGGCGTCGGCCCACTGCCGCTGCGAGCGGAGCGCGAACGCGTCCTGCTCCTCGCGCATGATCCCGTACCGCTTCGCGACGTTCTCTCCCGTTTCGCCCATCGACTCGAGCGGGAACATCTCCTCGTGCCGCGGATTCGGGAAGCGCCATCCGAGCGTCGTGTCGTAGACGACCTGGTTCCCGCGCGGGAAGGCCGCGTCTGGCTTCGCCATGACGAGCGGTGCGCGGCTCATCGACTCGACGCCGCCGGCGACGACGACGTCCGCGTCGCCCGCGAGAACGGCATGACACGCGGAGACCACGGCTGAGAGGCCGGAGGCGCAGAGGCGGTTCACGGTGACGCCGGCGACCGAGTCCGGGAGCCCCGCGAGGAGGAGGGCCATGCGCGCCACGTTTCGGTTGTCCTCGCCCGCCTGGTTCGCACAGCCGAAGTAGACGTCGTCGATCGACGCTGGCTCCACCTGTGCGCGGTCGACGGCGGCGGCGATCGCGAGTGCCGCCAGATCGTCGGGTCGGACGTGGGCGAGCGCGCCGCCGTAGCGGCCGACGGGCGTCCGGACGCCGGAGAGGATGACCGCGCGCGCCATGCGGCGACGTTAGCTGACGAAGTCGACCTGAATTGGCTCCGGAAAGGCCCTGATGGCCTCGCCACGCCGAAGCAGCTCGGTCACGGCCTGGCGTCCCTCGCGCCCGTAGTCCTGCGTCAGCTCGTTGACGTACATCGCGACGAAGCGATCGGCGACGGCCGCGTCGATCCCGCGTCCGAACTGGACGGCGTACTCGAGCGCCTCGGCGCGGTGGTCGAGGCCGCACTGGATCGCCTCCCCGAGCACCTCGGACACGTCGTGGAGGACCCGGTCGCCAAGATCCCTGCGGGCGACGACAACCCCGAGCGGCAGGGGCAAACCGGTTTCGAGAAGCCACCACTCGCCGAGGTCGAGCACCTTCACGAGGCCGTAGCTCTCGAACGTGAGCTGGCCCTCGTGAATCAAAAGCCCTGCATCCGCTCGCCTCGACGCGACCTCCTCGGGAATCTCCTCGAAAGGGAGCTCGCGGTAGTGGACGTCGTCGAGCACGAGCCGCAACGCGAGGAACGCGGTCGTAAGCGCTCCGGGGATCACGATCTCGGCTCGCGCGAGCTCCTCTCGCGTCAGCGGGTTGCGGGCGACGACGATCGGCCCATAGCCGGCGCCGATGCTCGCGCCGTGTGGAAGAAGTGCGTAGTCCTCCTGGACGAAGGGGTACGCCGCGAGCGAGATCGCCGTTACCTCGAGTCGCGCCGCGCGGGCCCACTGGTTGAGCGTCTGGATGTCCGCGAGGACCTGCTCGAAGTCGAGCCCCCTATCGTCGACGAGATCCGTCGTGAGCGCCCAGAACATGAACGCGTCGTCGGGATCCGGACTGTGGCCGACCCTGATCCGCACGAGGCGGGCCACGCTAGCACCGGGCCGAGCGGCAGTGAGGCAGTCAATTTGATTTGGTGAACACCTTCCGCTGGCGTCGCTCGGGCGTCGCTCGCAAAGGAGGCGAGCGCGAGGAGCGGGGAGTACGAACAGGTACAGACCCGCGACGAGCGGGAAGCATCCTGCAGCGAGCGGCGTCAGGCGCGCCGGCGAGCCGGGCTCCGCCCGGCGGTAGCCGGTGCCGGCGAGCGGCGTCAGCGGTTGAAGAACCAGCGCTCGAGGAGTGGAAGAACCTCTTTGCGCGTGAACGGCCTGGCGTGCGCGGGGATCCCGTCTCCCTCCAGCACGCTCACGTCGTCCTCGAGGGCGTCGTTTGCCCGGTCGAGCGCGTCCTCGAGCTCATAACCCTCGAAGATGACGTCCTCGGGTCGTGTCTCGTCGGATTCGCGAAGATGGGGATT
>JBKPDR010000005.1:0-15379 GCA_046727975.1 Actinomycetota bacterium
GCCGGCACCTACGGCAAGGACATGGGCGGGATGTTCCGCGTCCACCAGTTCGACAAGGTGGAGATGTTCTCGTTCGCGCGACCGGAGGACTCGTGGGACGAGCACGAGTTCATGGTCGGGATCGAGGAGGAGATCGTCGGCGATCTCGACCTGCCGTACCGCGTGGTGAACGTGGCCGCGGGCGACCTCGGGGGCGCTGCGGCGAAGAAGTACGACCTCGAGGTGTGGTTGCCGGGCCAGGGCCGGTACCGGGAACTCACGTCCTGCTCGAACTACACCGACTACGGCGCCCGCCGCGGGCAGACCCGGGTCCGTCGCACCTCGGGCGAAGTCGAGGTCCTGCACACCCTCAACGGCACCGCCACCGCGATCGGCCGGACCCTGATCGCGATCCTCGAGAACTACCAGCGCGGGGACGGGAGTGTCGGGCTCCCCACGGCCCTGCACGCGTACCTGCCCGAGCACCTCCGCGAGCTCCGGCCGAGCGCCCGGCCGGTCGCGCGATCGAGCTAGTCGGCGTCGACGCCGAGCTCGCCGAACACCATCCCGGCCAGATCCCGGTAGCGGCTCTCGAGCTCGCGGTGGGCGGTGACGTCGATCGCGACCCCCTGCCAGAATTTCGGTCGGCCGTCGTCGTCCCGGACCAGCACGGCACGGCTGTCCAACCAGATGATCCGGCCGTCGCGGCGGATGATCCGGAACTCCTCGTTGAAGCTCTCGCCGGTCTCCTCGGAACGCGTGTTGGCTGCGTACACCCGTTCTCGGTCCTCAGGGTGCACGAACTCCCCGAAGTGCGCGGGGTTAGCGAGCAGTTCCTCGCTGGTCATGCCGAAGATCTGCTTGGCCTGCGGGCTGAGGTATGTGAACCAGGTCTCGTCGGGGGGCGCCCCCGGGGTCTCGATGAACGTGACCGCCGGGATCTGTTCGACGAGAGTGCGGTAGCGCGCCTCGACCAGACGGAGGTTGCGCTCGGCCTCCTTGCGGTCGGTGATGTCGATCGTCACCCCGTGCCAGAACCGGGGCGCGCCGTCGTCGTCGCGGACAAGGACAGCGCGATCGTGCATCCAGCGGATCTGGCCGTCCTTGGTCAGCTGTCGGAACTCCTCGTCGAACGGCTCGCCCGTCGACTCGGCACGCACGTTGGCCTCCCGGATGCGCGGAAGGTCGTCCGGGTGCAGGGTCCGCTCGAAGAAGCGCGGGTCGCTCGTCGCCTCGTCCGGGGTGAACCCGAGGATCCGCTCGATCTGCGGGCTGACGAAGGCGAATCGCGACTCTTCAGGCGCCTCGGGGCTGGCGTGCTCGAGGTAGGTGATTGCCGGGATGGCCTCGACGAGCGAGCGGTACCGCACGCGCGCCTCGCGGCGCTCCCGGTCGATCCCGCGGGCATCCGTCACGTCGACCACGAGCCCCTGGATCTCGGTCGGCCTGCCGAGCGCGTCCCGCGCGAGCACGTGGGCCTGGTCGCGGACCCACCGGACGCTGCCGTCGCGGTGGAAGATCCTGTACTCCATCTCGAATCCGTTCGTCTCGGCGACGCTCTCGTCGATCGCCCGCACGCGTTCGCGATCCTCCGGATGGACCGTCGTGAGCCAGATGTCCGTGGTCGCCCAGTCCTCGGGCCCGTAACCGAAGATCTCGGTGAGCTGCGGGCTCACGTAGCGCAGGCGGTAGCCGCGTTGGGTCGGATGCAGCTCGGCCGTGTAGATCACGCCTGGAACCTGCTCGGTGAGGTCGCGGTAGCGGAGCTCGGACTCCGCTGCCGCGTGCTCCGCCTCCTTCCGCGCGGACACGTCGATCATCACGCCCTGGAATGTCCTGGGCACGCCGTCCTCGCGCGACATCAGGATCGCCTGGTCGGCCACCCACACGATCCGGCCGTCCTTGTGCAGGTACCGGAATTCCATCGCGAACGGCTCGCCCGTGCTCTCCGAACGCAGGGACGCGGCGATCACCGCGTTGCGGTCGTCCGGGTGCAGGCGGGACATCCAGAAGTCCGCGGACGCATGCCACTCGTCGACCGTGTAACCGAGGAGCTGCTCGATCCGTGGGCTGGTGTAGTACTGGACGGGCGCGCCGTCGGGGCGGTTCGCCTCCCAGACGTAGGTCACGGCCGGGATCTGCTCGGCGAGCAGCCGGTAGCGGTGCTCGGCGATCCGCAGATCGGCCTCGGCGCGCCTGCGCTCGCCGATCTCGAGCGCCATCAGGGCGTTCGCCTCCTCGAGCTCGGCGGTGCGTTCGGCGACCCGGAGTTCGAGCTCGTCGCGGGCGGCGCGCAGCTCGTCTTCGACGCCCTTGAGCTCGGTGATGTCGAGCTGCACGCCCAGCCAGTGCTGCGGTCGGCCGTCGTCGTCTCGCACCAGCGTCGCGACGTCGCGGAACCAGACGACGCGACCGTCGTTCGCGATCAGCCGGTACTCGCGGCTCCAGGGCCGGCCGGTCTCGTTGTGCAGGTCGTGGGCCGCCAGGGTCTGCTCGCGATCGTCCGGGTGCAGGAGCTCCATCCAGATGTCGGGTTGGCCGAGCCACTCTTCACGCGAGTACCCCAGCGCCGTCTCGACGTGCGGGCTCACGTACATCGTCCGGCGATCGTCGTCGGGGGCGACCTGGTAGATGACCGCGGGGAGGTTCTCGACGAGCGCGCGGTACCGGGCCTCGTCGGTGTGCTGGAGGTGCTCCGTCCACGTCCCGGCGCCCTCGCGTCCGTCGGTCCCGTCCGTCATGAGGTCGACCATCGTGCCAGAAACCGAGGGCGGGGCAACGGGGGGCCGGTACGGGCTCCGCTACCCTTGCCACCGGGAGGGTGGCCGAGCGGACGAAGGCGGCGGTCTTGAAAACCGCTAGCGGGGCAACTCGCTCCCGGGTTCGAATCCCGGCCCTCCCGCCATCTGCCTGAGAATCAGTGGCCGGAACCCTCCCGCGCGAGCCGAGGGGTTTGGCGGAGTGGTGGAGCGGCGGCGGGCTCTGCGAGACTGCACCGGAGCGCGACCGGCCTCGGATCTGGGGCGTGCGCACGGCCGGCGGGGGTTAGCGTGAAGGAGTTCCGACGCATCGACAGGCTGCCCCCCTACGTCTTCAACGTCATCAACGACCTGAAAGCGGCGGCACGCCGCGGGGGCGAGGACGTGGTCGACCTCGGAATGGGCAATCCCGACCTCGCCTCGCCCGAGCCGGTCGTGGACAAGCTCGCCGAGGCGGCACGCGATCCGCGGAACCACAGGTACTCCACCAGCCGTGGTCTCCCGAACCTCCGCCGGGCGATCGCGAAACGATACGAGCGCCGCTACGGGGTCCGGCTGGACCCGGAGACCGAGGTCGTGGTCACGATGGGGGCGAAGGAAGCGATCGGCCACATCGCGTGGACGCTCGTCGCCCCCGGCGACACCTGCTTGGTGCCGGAGCCCACCTATCCCATCCACACGTTCTCGGTGGCGCTGGCCGGCGCCGACGTCCGCTCGGTCCCCCTCGGAGCGGACGGGGACTTCTTCTCAGAGCTGCGGCAGGGGTTCGAACGCACTTGGCCTCGCCCGCGCCTCATCATCACGAGCTTCCCGCACAACCCCACCACCTCCTGCGTCGAGCGGTCGTTCTTCGAGCACCTTGTGGCGTTCGCCCGCGAGCGCGACGTCGCCGTGATCCACGACTTTGCCTACGCCGACCTGTGTTTCGATGGCTATCGGGCGCCGAGCTTCCTCGAGGTGCCCGGCGCGAAGGGGGTGGGCGTCGAGGTCTTCTCGATGTCCAAGTCGTACTCGATGCCGGGGTGGCGCCTGGCATTCGTCGTCGGTAACGCCGAGATGGTCCAGGCGCTGACTCGGCTGAAGAGCTACCTGGATTACGGCGTGTTCCAGCCGATTCAGATCGCGGCGATTATCGCGCTCAACGAGTGCGAGGACCGTACCGAGGAGTACCGAAACGTGTACCGCTCTCGGCGCGACACGTTGATCGCCGGACTGGCCCGCGCCGGCTGGGAGGTCCCGGCGCCCCGCGCGACGATGTTCGTCTGGGCGGAGATCCCCGAACCACATCGTGATGGGGGATCCCTGGAGTTCACGAAGCTCCTTCTGCGGGAGGCGAAGGTGGCGGTCTCGCCCGGTGTCGGCTTCGGCGTCGCCGGTGACCGGCACGTGCGCTTCGCCCTCGTCGAGAACGAGCACCGGATCCGTCAGGCGACTCGAGGGATCAAGCGCGCCCTCGGCGCGTGAACGGTGTTTCCCCCACAGGAGCCTCGGAGCAGCCGCTTCCGGACGCATACCGGGTATCAGGGATGTCCACCGGCCTATCCTCGGCCCCCGGAGTTCCGCCCGCAATGGGTGCCCGTTGCTCAAGCGTTTCGGCCGGCACAAGTCCACTGGTGGAGTCGATCAGCCTCACCTCGTGTTCATAGCAAAGGAAGTGGGCGCTTACTTGTGCGGCGCTGTGTCGGCCGTCACTTGGGCTGGCAATCCGCTCCCGTCTCCGCCAGTAACCGGATGAGGACCGCCCTCAGCGCCTCTTGTCCTCCAGCAGCATGCCGATGAGCTTCGCCCGGAGCGTTTGACGCCTTATGAGGGTGCTCTGCAAAACGATGCCGCTTGTCCCACATGAGCGAAGGGGCATAGGGTCGCGGCAACCGACTCGGCCGACCAAGCTGGGAGGGGCAGGATGGCCAAGCTTCGGTATCGCAATGCTCCAACGAGGCTCGCCTTCGTGGCCCTGGTCGTCGCCGTTCCGTTATTCGGCGAGGTCCTCGGCGGCGCTCACGCGCTGGCCGTCCCCGTGAGGTGCGGAGACACCATCACGGCCGACACGACGCTCGACAGCGATCTTGTCGATTGCCCGAACAACGGCATCGTGATCGGAGCCGACGACATCACTCTCGATCTGAACGGCCATATGATCGACGGCGACAACGCCTTGGTGGAGCCGTGCAGCGAGGGCGAGTTCTGCGACTTCGGCGTCGCCAACGATGGCCACAACGGTGTCAGGATCACGAATGGCGCGGTTCAAGAGTTCGCCTTTGGCGTGGCTCTCTTCGCCGCGAGAACGAACAGCCTGAGCCACCTATCCACGGTCGAGAACGTCTTCAGTGGCATCCTGCTCGGCCAGACCGTACGTTCCCGCGTGCGGGAGAGCTTCACCTCTCGAAACACCGGTCCTGACAGCGGCGTCGGGATAACGCTGTTCGAGTCCCACAACAACAGGATCGCCAACAACAAAGCTGTGGACAACGCCGAACTCGGCATCCATCTGATCCAATCTGACCACAATCTCATCGCTCACAATCGGGTACGCGACAACGCCGAGGACGGGATTATCGTGCAGGGCGACCGCAACCAGATCGTCGGCAACCGGGTGGTGCGAAACGCCATCACGGTCACGCTCTTCACGGACAACGCACATGCTGTTGGCAACGTAGTGCGTCGTAATAGCGTGCGTCGCGCCCCCCGGGGCGGGATAGCGATCGACTTTGCGGTCGAGCGCACCGTGGTCAAGCGCAACCATGTCTTCCTTGCGGGAGGCAGCGGCATCCTCGTAGGGAATCCCACAACGACGCTGACCCGCAACGAGGCTAGGCGTAACCGCCGTCTCGGTATCGATGCCGTTGAGGGCGTGATCGATGGTGGCGGCAACCGAGCCAGTGGAAACGGCGACCCGCGTCAATGCGTAAACGTCGCCTGTAGCTGACCTCAATCCTCCAATCGTGCCTTCCTCCAGATCGAAGAGCGGCCTCCGACTCATGACCGAGGCCGAGTCGCCAGGGAAGGCATTCATGAGTCTGGCTGCCCGCGGCCGATCTTTCGCATGCCCTGAGCAGGGTGAAGAATGGAGGAATGAGGGATCAAGGAGAGGTGCGAACGGCGAAGGCGATGAACTGTGACCGTACCCCTTTGAAGCTCGAGCGGACTCCAGCGGTATACACACCTGCGCATCTGGCCGCGCATACGGTCATCCCGATCGTCCGACCACGAACCAGACCCCGTGCACGGCTTCGTCGCCGAGGTTCCAGAGTCGATGGGGAGTCGTCGAGTCGAACGCGATCGAATCTCCGGGTCCGAGCTCGTGGCGCTCGAACCCGAGCTGGACGCCCAGGCGCCCCGAGAGCACGTACCCGTACTCGCGCCCGGAGTGACGCATGAGTCGCTCGTCCGGGCCGGAGGATCCGCCGACGTCGTAGATCACGTGCAGGAAGTCGACGTCCTCGTGCTGATGACTCGTCAGCCGCTCCCAGATCACGCCGGAGTCGAGCTCGACCACGTGACGCTCGGCCGGGTGCACCACGGGTCCCCCGGCAGCGTCCTGGGACTCGGCGCCCACGGCCGTTGCCTCCGTCAGCTCGTCCTCGTGGACCCGGAAGACGTCGTCCAGCGAGACGCCGAGCTCGGTCACGATGCCGTAGAGCGTGCTCACCGAGGGCTTGGACTGGCCGGACTCGATCTGCGAGATGAGGCTCGCCGACACGCCGAGCCGCCGCGCCAGCTCGCGCTGGCTGATGCGCGCGCGTTCCCGCTCCTCCCGCAGGCGCGCGCCCAGGTCCGCGAGCTCGCCGGCCATCGTGTCCCTGTCCATGTTCAGATCCCCGGGAGCTTGAAGCCCGACTTGTCCACCACGAAGTCCCTGGATTCGGCGGCCTTTCGTCGCAGCGCCGGCCAGTCCACGTGCTGCAGCTCTCCGTGGCGTTTCATCACCCGTCCGGCGATCAGGACCGTGTCGACGTTCCCCGTGTCCATCCCGACGACGACCGCGGTCGTGGGGTCGTTGAGCGGCGTGACGTTCATCCTGTCGGTGCGGAGCATGATCACATCCGCCTGTTTGCCCGGCGTCAGCGTCCCCACCTTCGAGTCCAGGCCGTTGGCCCGTGCTCCCTCGACCGTGGCGTAGGCCAGGACCTCGCGTGGTGACACCGCGGTCTTGCCTTCGGCAGAGGCGATCGCCCGCTGCAGCCCCAACACCGAGCGCATCTGGTTGAACATGTCCGCGGGCACGTTAGTCTCCACGTCTACGCTGAGGCTGGGCCGCAGTCCCCGGTCGAGGAACTTCTGGATAGGGGGCATCCCGTGACCCATCATCATCTCGACCGGCGATGCCAGCGAGACCGTGCCCCCGGTGTCGACGATCATCTGGATCTCGGTGTCGTTCAGCGTGGTGCAGTGGATGTAGGTGGTGTCCGGACCCAGGAGCCCCGCCTCCCCGAACTCCTGGACCTTCCCGTCCTGACCGTAGCTCCCGACGCCGACATGGGTCGTGATGCGCGCGTCGGTCTCGCGCGCGAGCTTCCAGTGATCGCGCGTCACCTCGAAGTCGGTGAACTCCGGGCCCGGCGCCGCGAGCGCGAGGGTGAGCTTCTGGTCCTTGCTCGCGAAGTACTCGGTGGCGGCGCGGACGAACCAGCTCGGTTGCCGTTCCTCCCACTTCCCCCACCAGGGGAACCCGTACGCGAACACCGCCCGCAGCCCCGAGTCGTTCAGCGCCTGGATCACTGCGTCGGTGTGGGCCGGCGAATCCTGGATGTGGGACCAGTCGAGCAGCGTGGTGATCCCGGCGTCGATCGCGCCGAGCGCCGAGACGAGGTTGCCGACATACGCGTCCTCGGGCCGGAAGGCCGGCGCCAGCTTGTGCAGCACGAACGAGATGTAGCTCGTCCTGCCCTCCAGGGGAACGTCGGTCCCGATGTTGCGGAGCAGCCCCTCCCAGATGTGCCGATGCGAGTCGACGAATCCCGGCATGACGATCATGCCCGAGGCGTCGATCAGCTCGACCTCGCCGTTCGCGAGGTCGGGGCCGACGGCGAGGATGCGTTCGCCCTCGATGAGCACATCACCGGTCGGCAGGTCCCCCAGCTCGGGGTCGAGGCTGAGCACCGTCCCGCCGCGGATCAGCGTCCTCCCCGACGGCACGACGCCGAAATCGGTGCCGGTCGGATAGAAGGCCGGAAGCTCGGCGGCCTTCGGTGGACGGCTCCCGAGCACCAGCCGCCGGGCTCGCTTGTAGTTGCGCTTCACCAGCTCCTTGATGTCGCCCAGTTGGAACAGCACGATCCCGATCAGGACCAGGACGCCGATGATCATCGGTCCGTCGTCGGGTGACAGGCCGAGGTACGGCAGCACGGTGATGATGAGCGCGAGCAGGATCGCGGCCACCGTGCTCCCGATGAACGTTGCCCGTCCGCCCGCGAGGGACGCGCCCCCCAGGACGGCGGCGGTGATGCTGTTCAGCGCGAACGTTGAGCCGACCGTCGCGTTGCCGATCGGCGATCGGGCCATGACGAAGAACGCCGCAACCGCCGCCAGCACGGCCGAGAGCAGGAGGGCCCGGACCCGGATCCAGTTGGTCCTGACACCTCCGCGTTTGGCCGACCGCTCGTCGAACCCCACCGCCCTCAGCTGGAGACCCGATCCGGAGGCGTGGAGCCAGAC
Source organism: Actinomycetota bacterium (assembly GCA_046727975.1). Classification (GTDB taxonomy): domain Bacteria; phylum Actinomycetota; class Thermoleophilia; order Gaiellales; family Gaiellaceae; genus GMQP-bins7. Next base: position 8,394 of record JBKPDR010000005.1, read on the forward strand.
GTCGGCGAGCGCCGCCGCGGCGACGATGACGATGAACGCCACGGGGATCGGACCGATCGTCGTGGTCAGCGCCGAAACGAAGTCGGCGTTGATGACCCCCTGGGCGGTCGGCCGCATCGTCAGGGAGATCCCGTCCAGGATGCTCAACGTGGCCAGCGTGGCGATGATCGACGGGATCTTGAGCCCTCGGATCAGGCCGGCATTGACGAGGCCGAGGGCGGCGCCGCACAGGAGGATGACGGCGATCCCGAGCACGATCTGAACGGCGGAGGACTCGGCGCCGATCAGGAAGGATGCGATGACGACCCCGAGGCCGATCATGCCGCCCACGGAGAGGTCGAGGTACCCGACGAGGAGCGCGTGGGTCTGCGCGATCGCGGCCACGATCAGGGGGAGCGCCAGGATGAGGATCTGCGAGACGTTGGTGGCGTTGACGAAGCCGGGGAACCGCGAGTTCGTGTACCACAGCAGGGTCGCGACCAGCACGATCTGCAGCGCCACGGGCATCCACAGGCGGAACCGGACGATCTTGCGCCACTTGTTCTTGTCGCGAGCGTCGCGGATGACCTTGCGGACGGCGCGTCGCGCGGCGTCCACGCGCTCGCTCATGCCCGTCCGTTCGCCGAAGGCGCCTTCGGCATCGCGACGCCGAGTGGCGACCGCCCCGCCCTGGACAGACCGGGCCCTCGCACCATCGCCTCGACGATGCGCAACTCGTCGAGCTCGTCGCGAGGGATCTCTTCGATGATCTGGCCCCGGGACATGACGAGCACTCGATCGCACATCCCCGAGAGCTCGAGGGGGTCGCTCGACTTGACGAGGATCGCAGTCCCGGTGTCGGTGCGGGTGCGCAGTGCCTTGTAGATATCGAAGCGGGAGCCGACGTCGACGCCCTGCGTCGGCTCGTAGGCGAGGATCACCGACGGCTCCTTGAGGAAAGTGCGAGAAACCGAGACCTTCTGCTGGTTGCCCCCGGAGAGGAACTCGACCGGTTGCTCGAGTGACGGCGTCCGGATCTCCAGCTCTTCGACGAGCTCGGCGACGGCGCGGCGCTCGGCCCGCCTCTTCAGGAGGCCGAGCACCGAGAACCGCCGGAGGGATTGGATCGTGGCGTTCACCTTGACGCCGAGCACCGGCATCAGCGCCTCGTGCTTGCGGTCACCGGGCAGCAACATGACCCCCGCACCCACCGCCTCGTGGGTGGAGATCAGCGACAGCTCCTTGCCGTCGCACACGACCCGCCCCGCCCTCGGCGGCTGGCGGCCCGCTAGACAGTCGAACAGCTGGGGCTGGCCGTTGCCCTCGGCCCCCGCGACCCCCACGATCTCGCCGGACGCGAGCGTGAAGCTGACCGGCCCGAACGACTGCCCTTGCAGGCCGTCCACCACGAGCACCTCTCGGGGCTCGGCCATCTCGGGGGCCGGAGGGGGGAAGGCGGCCTCGAAGGGGCGGCCGACGATCAATTCGACGAGCTTCGCCTCGCTCGTGGCCTTCGCGTCGAACGTGCCCTGCTTCCTGCCGTCGCGAAGGACCGTGATGCGGTCGGCGATCTCGAGGACCTCCGGCAGACGATGGCTCACGTACACCACACCGACGCCGCGCCGGCTGCAGGCGCCGACGGTCCGGTGCAGCGCGTCCACCTCGTCCGGTCCCAGGGCCGTGGTCGGCTCATCGAGCAGCAGTACCTTCGGATCCGCGACGAGCGCCTTGGCCACCTCGAAAAGCTGGCGGTCGGCCAGGCTGAGGAAGCCCGCCGGGGCGTCCGGGAACAACTCGAGGTCCAGATCGAGTTCGGCCAGCAGCTTCCTCGCCCACCGCTTCCGCTTCCAGAACGGTGGTCGTCGATCCTCGGGTGCCGTCAGGAAGAGGTTGTTCTTCACGGGTTCGGGCAGGATCAGCGAAGTGTCCTGGTACGCCATCGCCAGGCCGAGCCTCCTGGCCTGCGCCGGGGAGTCCCGGCGAAGGGGTTCGCCCCCGATCCGGACCGTGCCCAGATCGGGGTCGACGAACCCACTGGCGATCCCGAGGAGGGTCGACTTGCCCGACCCGTTCTCGCCGACCACGGCGTGAACCTCGCCCGCGCGGCAGTCGAAGCTGACATCCGTCAGCGCTCGCACCGCCCCGAACTGCCGCGAGACCCCGGTCAGCTCGAGGACCAGGTCGTCGCGGGCCGACCCTCCCTCGGGATCGCTCGTTCCCATCAGCTGGCGAACATCGCCTGCAGGACCGGGTCCGGCGCCAGCGACGTCCCGGACACCGCCTCGTTCACGCGGTTGGGATCGCAGTCCGCATCCGTCACCTGCCGCATCACGTGCGGCACGACGACCTCGGGCGGGATCTCGGCGCCCTGCAGCGACATCATCGCCGCCGTGACGCCGATCCGCGACTGGAAGTTGCCTCCGGCCGAGTACCAGATGTTGTAGGTGGGCTCGTCGCGCTCGGCCCAGTCGCAGAACAGGTTCTGCTCGTCCGTGCGCAACGCGACGGTCAGGTTCTTCACCGGGATGCCCAGATCCTTGTAGGTCTGCAACCCGATGTACATGCCGTCGGCGTACTCGTAGGCCCAACCCTTGATGTCCGGGTCGGTCGTCAGGAGCCCCTGGAAGACGCCCGGGATCGCCGGGGGATACCAACTGGTGTCACCCGTCGTGCTGTTCTCGTTGGCCGGCGGGTTGACCAGATTGATCGAGTCCGTGAGCGCAGAGATCGCACATTGCTGCCAGCCGAGGGACAGGGCGTTACCGGGCGTTCCGCCGAGGAGCGCCACATCCCCGGTGCCGACGCCGTCGTCCAGCACCTGCGCGAAACTGTTCCCGAGGGCGCAGAGGTCCTCGCCGACGACGGTCAGGTAGTCCTCACCCGGAACGAGGGCCCCCTCCTGACCCGGTAGGCCGACCCAGCCCGCCGAGAACGAGACGTACGGGATACCCGCGTCGTCGGCCTCCTTGATGGCGTCGGCGATGGCTACCCCCATGTCGGGATACCCGACGATGAAGTCCGCTCCCCGCTGGATCAGGAACCGGATGTCGTTGGCGTGGACGGCCGGGTCCGGGTTGAAATCGGCCTCGGTGGAGACGATGGTCCCGATCTCCGGGTAGGTGAGTGCCTGGAGGATGGCCTCCATGTGGCTCACGGCGCGCCACACGTTCACCGTGTCTCCGCCGCCGTCCGCGTAGCCCATCACCAGCTCGCCACCGGTCCCGGTGTCACACTCCTGATTGCTCCAACACTCCATCGCCTTGTCGATGGTGGCTTGATCGGGGTCCTGATCCGCCCGGGCGACGGAAGCCAGGATGATGTTCCAGCTCGCCTCGTCCGACGGCTCGACGGGCCCCAGGGCCTTCTCGATCAACGCCGGGTCGGCATCGGTGCTCTCCCCGAACTCCGCGAGCGCTCCCGAGGCACCGGTCGCCCCGCTCTCCGCCCCCGTGGCGGCACCCGTCGTGGTTGGCTCGTCGTCGCCGCCGCATGCCGCCGCGATCAGCGCCAGCGCGGCGATGACGACGACGATCTTGATCCGATGCATGTTCCTCCTCCCGTGGTCGATGCCCTCGTGTCCCGGATCGGCGGGTCGGTCACATAGGCGCCTCCTCCTTCACCCTCCGTCACCCGGGACCGGGGACGGTCTGCGTCTGCGATCCATCCGGGCGTCTCCTCTCCCGCAGCACCTGCTCGACGCCACGGATGATCCGATCACCCGAGACGAGCATGCCTCCGATGATGACGACACCGAACACCACGAACTGCAGTGCGGTAGGCAACCCCATCGTCTTCAGCATCTGGTTCAGACCCGTGAGGAACAGGGCGGCCACGAACGTGGACAGCGGGCTGGCGAGACCTCCGGTCAGGGCGGCGCCGCCGATCACCACCGCCGCGATCGGGCCCAGGAGGTAGGTCGTGCCGACGGCGACCCCCGGGGTGCGGAGCAGTCCAGCCAGCGCCACGCCTGCGATGGCGTAGAAGATCGCGGCCACCACGTAGACCAAGATCTGGTTCAGGTTCACCCGGACACCAACGACGTGCGAGGCCACCGGGTTTGCACCCACGCCCTGGAACCGGCGGCCGACCGCCGTGTAGCGAAGGGCGACGATCAGGACGGCGGTGAACCCGACACCGATCCAGAAGATCGGGCTCACGCCGAGGATGCGGCTGGAGGCCCAGTCGGACAGGCCGGTCGGCACGGGGCTCGAGACCGTGAAGGAGCTCCCGTAACGATTCACGACCCCGGTCACGATCAGGCCCACCGCCAGGGTCACGATGAGGGCGTTCAGCTTGAGCCCGCCGATGAGGATGCCGTTGACGAGTCCGACGATCGCGGCGGCGGCGATCGCGGTGGCCACGGCCACCCAGATCTGCTCGTTCGATCCGTCCCCGACGCCGACCATGATCACCGCGGCCAGGCTCATCGTCCCCGGGACGCTGAGGTCGATCCCGCCGGTCATGACCACCAACATCTGGCCGAGGGCGGCCATGCCCAGTACGGCCCCGTAGGGAGCGATGGCGCGCAGGGCGACGTTGCTGAGGGTCGCCGGGGCCCAGATGGACGCCACGATGATGAGGATGAGCAGTGCGATGTACACCGGCATGTACCGGGAGGCGACGACGAACGAGGTGAGCGCGGTCGACGACCCTCGCCGAGCGCTCATCCGTCACCGCCCGGCGCGACGCCGACCACGAGTCCCGCCGCCGCCGCCATCCGTTGCCCGGCGATCGCCGCGAGCGTGCGAGCGCGTTCCGCGTCGGCCTCGAGGCGACCCTCCCGCATGAGGACGCGCCCGCCGGCGAGCACCCAGTCGACGTTGGACGTATCCATGCCCCACACGACCGCCCCGATCGGGTCGTTGATCGGATAGACGTTCGGGCGGTCGGTCCGGAGCACGACGATGTCGGCCTGCTTCCCGGGCTCGAGCGACCCGGTCACCCGTCCCAACCCGGCCACGCGAGCGCCATCGACGGTCGCGAAGCGGATCACGTCGCGTGTGCTCATGAGCCGGGGGAGACCGGCCTTCCCGGCCAGCTTGCGATCGAAGACCGTGGCGTGCTGGAACGAGATCGTCGCGCGCATCTGGGCGAACATGTCGCCGGGCGCGACCCGTTCGTCGCCGACGCCGAGACCGGGCCGCAGGCGGCGGTCGACGAGCTGCTGGATCGGTGGTGACCCGAGTCCACCGGCCATCTCACTCGCCGGCGTCAACGAGACGGACGCTCCCGATCCCGCGACGGCGTCGATGGTCGTCTCGTCGAGGCCCGTACCGTGGACGAGCGTGACGTCAGCGCCCAGGAGCCCCCGTTCGGCCGCCTCGGAGATCGCTGCGGGCCGCGTCTGCGAGCCGGCATGGACCTGGATGGACAGGCCCAGGCCCCGCGCAGCGACCCAGTGGTCGGGCATCCCCTCCGTGCCCGTGGGCCCCAGTTCGCAGCCGAGGGCGATCGTGGTGAACGGTCCGGCCGCCTCGATGAGGCGTCCGAGGACCTCCCGGGTGGCGGTCGCGCCGCCGTCGTGCGCAACGTCGACGGCTCGGACGAACAGGGTGCGCAGCCCCGCGTCGCGATGGGCCTGGAGGGCGGCGTCGGTGAAGTCGGTACCGCCCGGGACGTCCGACCAGTCGACGACGGTGGTGATCCCGGCTTCGACGGCGCCGAGCAGGCCGATGAGGGTCGCCGCGTACAGGTCCTCCGGCTGTGTGAACGACGCCGCCGAGGTGGGAGCGCCGGCGGTCGAGCCGAGGTTTCGGAGCAGCGAACTCGAGGCGTGCCGATGCGTGTCGACGAAACCGGGCATGACGACGGTGTCGGCGGCGTCCACACGCTCGGCTTCACGGGCGCGGAGCTCGGGACCGATCTCCGCCACCTTCCCGTCATCCACGAGGACGTCGGCCTGCGCGAAGTTGGGGGTCCGCTCCCCGAGGGTGAGCACACACCCGCCGCTGAACAGGATCCTCGACGACTCAGGAGTTGCCCCCACCGTTCAGGGACACTACACAGGTCGCTCCGGTTTCGCCAGGTGCACTGGACCCTTCAGGCGGGGGTGCGGCGCCGATCCAGGTGTGCGTATCATCCACCCTTAACAGCAGCGGGCTCGCCGACCGAACGGGAGGCCAGGGATGACGGACGAGTTCCCGGTCGCGACGACGTCGTCGCCCGGACTGCACGGCGTGGACTGGGAGAACCGCGTCGACTTCGGACGACTGCGCGACTACCGCCTGTCTCGGGTCAGGGAACAACTCGACGCGTCGGACCTGGGTGCGGTCCTGCTGTTCGAGACCAGCAACATCCGGTACGCCACGAGCACCCACATCGGGTACTGGGCGTTCAACAAGGGGGAGCGATACGCGCTGATTACGCGTACCGGCCCGCCGCGCATCTGGGACTTCGGATCGGCGGCGAAGGCCCATCGGCTGCAGCTCCCGCAGTGGTACGACGGGACGAACTCGGTCGGGGGCAACACCGGCCTGCAGGGGGCGATCTCACCGATCGTCGGGCTCCAACGCCGGGCCGCCGAGGAGCTCCGTTCGGTGCTCAAGGAGGACGGGGTCGCCGATATGCCGCTCGGCGTCGACCTGGCAGAGACGTCGGTGTTCCTCGAGCTCCAGCGCGCCGGGATCGACGTCCGGGACGGACAGCAGGTGATGATGCTCGCCCGCGAGATCAAGAGCCAGGACGAGATCACGCTCCTCACCCAGGCCTGCGCGATGGTCGACGGCGTGTACCAGGACATCTTCGAGTTCCTCAAGCCTGGCGTCCGCGAGAGCCAGGTCGTGGCGCTCGCGCATGCGCGCCTGTTCGAGATGGGCTCGGAGTTCGTCGAGGCCATCAACTCGATCGCGGGTGAGCGGTGCAGCCCGCACCCGCACGTCTTCTCCGACCGGCTGATCCGTCCCGGCGATCAGGCGTACTTCGACATCATCCACGTGAACAACGGCTATCGGACCTGCTACTACCGCACCTTCGTCGTCGGGCGCGCGACGCAGGCGCAACGGGACGCC
>JBKPDR010000006.1:0-25368 GCA_046727975.1 Actinomycetota bacterium
GGTGATGATCATCGGGCTCGACTGCGCCGAGCCGTCGCTCGTGCTCGAGCGCTGGCGCGAGGAGCTGCCGACGCTATCGGCGCTCATGGACCGCGGAACCTACGGCCGGCTGACCTCCGTCATCCCCCCGATCACCGTGCCCGCGTGGTCCTGCATGATGGCGAGCCGTACGCCCGGCGACCTCGGCGTATACGGCTTCCGCAACCGCTTGGACCACACGTACGACGGCGGCTTCATCGCGACCAGCACGGCCATCGAAACGCCCCGGCTCTGGGACCTCGTCACGCGCGCAGGTGGCTCTTCGGTCGTGCTCGGCGTCCCGGGCACCTACCCGCCGCGGCCTTTGAACGGCGTCATGGTGAGTTGCTTCCTCACGCCCTCGCTCGAGTCCCGTTACACGTACCCGGCGGGGCTGCGCGACGAGATCGAGAGCGTGGTCGGCGAGTACATGTTCGACACCAAGGACTTCCGTACGGATGACAAGGACTACCTGCTCGCTCAGGTCTACGAGATGACGGATCGGCGCTTCGCGCTCGCCGAGCACCTTCTCGAGACGCGGCCGTGGTCGCTCTTCGTCATGGTCGAGATGGGCCCCGATCGCGTGCACCACGGCTTCTGGAAGTTCATGGATCCCGAGCACCGAAAGCACGAGCCGGGGAGCGCGCACGAGAACGCGATCCTCGACTACCACAAGCACCTGGACGGCCTGATCGCAGGCCTCCTCGAGCACGCGGACGAGGAGACAGTCGTCTTCGTCCTTTCCGACCACGGCGCGAAGCGTCTCGACGGCGGCATTCGAATCAACGAGTGGCTCCGCCGTGAAGGTCTACTCACCACGCTGAAGGAGCCGGACGGAGTGTCGTCGCTCCGAGACGTGGGCGTCGACTGGGCGCACACCGTTGCGTGGGGCGAGGGCGGCTACTACGCGCGCGTCTTCCTCAACGTCAAAGGCCGCGAGCCGGAGGGCGTCGTCGAGCCGGGCGAGTACGAGGCGGTCCGCGACAACCTCGCCCGACGGCTCGCGGCGATCCCGGACGACCGGGGGGATCCGATTCCGACCCGCGTCCACAAGCCGGAGGAGGTCTACGAGACGGTGAACGGTGTCGCACCCGACCTGATCGTCATCTTCGGGGATCTCCTCTGGCGCTCGGTCGGGACGATCGGCGGCGACGAGGGCGTCCAGACGTTGGAGAACGACACCGGTCCCGACGACGCGAACCACGCCCAGGACGGCCTCTACATCGTGGCCGGCCCGGGTATCGAGGCGCGCGGACGAGCCGACGCGCACTTGCTCGACATCGCGCCCACTGTGCTCGAGGTGCTCGAGATCGAGACGCCCGCTGAGATGCGTGGACGAAGCCTGCTCCCGGCACTCGCCGCGCGCTGACGGGGCCCGGGGTCAAGCCTCGGGTCCGAGCTCGCGCTCGACCTCGTCGATCAACTCGAGATGGAGCTCGAGGAACCGGCGCAGAACTCACGTCAGCAGCTGTTCGCCGCGCTCCGCGAGAACCAGGAACAGATAAACCGCTTCTTCGGGACGATCGCCGGCACCGTGCGCGTGCCGGAGTGCTTCTCCCCAGAGAACATGGGCCAGATCAGCGGAGCCGGCGCGGTCGCGGTCGCCTGACGAGATTCACGGCCCACGCTCGATCAGCGAGCCTCCGTCGGAGCCGCGTCGACCGGTACCGGCCTGCGGTCGAGCTCCCGAAACGCGGCGTTGAAGAAGCCGTAGCCCGTGACAACCAGGTAGCACAGACCGATCGCGAGGAGCGCCCCGGCGACTCCGATCGTCTCGACAAGGACCCCGCCGATCAGGATTCCGAGGGGGATCGACGCCCACGCGCCGGCTCTTGTCGCGCCGAACACCCGTCCCCGTAAGCGAGTCGGCACGACCTCGGCGGAGACGGTGAGGAGGAGCGGGTTCAGGGGCCCCGCGGCGACGCCGCCGACGGCGATCGCGGCGAGCGCCGCAGGCAGCGGTGGCAGCGTCGCGAGCGCGAGGTACATGAGGGGCAAGACTGCGAAGCACCCGACGAACGTGAGCCGTCTCGACAGCCGGTGGCCGAAAGCGCTGAAGGCGAGCGAGCCGACGAGCCCGGCGCCTCCCAGGACGCCGTACATGAGGCCGAGATCGGTCGCGCCGCCGTACGCCTCCCGAGCGAGCACGGGCAGGACGACCGGGAGCGGTGCGTCGAGGAAGTTCGTGAGCAGCACCGTGAGCGATGGCGCGGATCAGGCGGTGGCCCCAGATGAACCGCATCCCCTCCGCGAGGTCCGCGAGGAAGCGACCGGGCGACTCCGCGTCGACCGCACGCTCCGCCCGCGGAACGGCTCCCGCGACGATCGCGGCGGAGACGACGAAGCTCGCCGCGTTGAGCCAGAGAGCCGTGGTCGCGCCGAGCCTCGCGACGAGGACGCCCCCGAGCGGCCCGCCGACGAGGATCGAGCCCTGCTGGATTGCGCCGCGGATCCCGCTCGCGCGCTCCATCCTCACGGCCGCGAGCTCGACGAGGTCCGGAAAGAGCGCCTGTCGTGCGGTGGCGCCCGGCGCGTCCAGGAGTGCCCCCAGGAACACGAGCGCCATGAGCTGCCAGAGCTCGATCCCGACGGTGGCGTGGAGCAACGGGATTGCTGCGACTGCCGCGGCGCTCGCCAGGTCGGCGACCACGCTCGTCGTACGAAAGCCGAGGCGGTCCACGACGACGCCGCCGAAGAACGCGGCAAGGACGGCCGGCACGAAGTTGAAGAAGACCGCGAGGGCGGTGAAGGCTGCGCTTCCCGTCGTGACGAGGACGAACCACGGGATCGCGAGCTGCGCCACGGCGTTGCCGACGAGCGAGATCGAGTCCGCGACGTAGAGCGCGTGGAGAGGACGTCGTCGCACGCGAGCTCAGGCTATGCCGTCACTAGAATCCGCCGCGCTGTGAACGTGATCGTCTACGTCTCCGACGCGCTGCGCGTCGACCATCTCGGCTGCTACGGCGCGCGTTTTGTGAACACGCGCACGATCGACGAGCTGGCCGCCGGGGGCCTCCGCTTCGACCAGGCGATCAGCGCGGCCCCGTGGACGGCGCCCTCGATGACGTCGATGGTCACGGGCCTGTACCCACACCACCACGGCTATCTCCATTGGGACGCGGAACTCGCCGCCGGGACGGAGACCCTGTTCGCTGCGTTCGCAGACGGCGGATACGAGGTCGGGACGTTCGTCTTCGACCGGAACTACCTCTTCAAGGACATCGCCGAAGCGAACGTGCTCGGCACGAGCGAGAAGCTCGACGGCGCGATGGCATGGCTCCGGGAGAGCCGTTCGAAGCCCTTCCTCCTGTTCGTGCACAACTGGGCGACGCACATGCCCTACGACATCCTCCACTCCGAACGCAAGGACTGGCTCGCCGCGAAGCAGGAGGTGATCGAGGGGATCCAGGCCGACTCCGCGTCGGCTCTCGAGGCGACCCGCGAGGCGTACCGGGAGGCGGTCGAGCGCCAGTCGGAGACGCTCGTCGCCTCCTTGCTCGACGAGCTCGAGCGCCTGGGGCTGCGCGAGCAGACCGTGCTCGTCTTCCTCTCCGACCACGGCGAGTCGTGGGGCGAACGGTTCCTGGACAAGCACGAGGTCAAGGGCGTCTACCACATGCACGGCGCCACCGTCTACGACGAGGTCGTGCGGGTACCGCTGATCCTCTCAGCGCCGGCCCGGCTCGACTCGGCCTCCGTCTACTCGCAGGTTCGCTCGGTCGACGTCATGCCGACGCTGCTCGACCTTGCCGGTATCTCCGCTCCCGAGCTGGACGGCGAGTCCTTGCTTCCGCTCGTCGCGGGGCGCGAGGAGGGAGATCGCGTCGCGTTCGTCGCCGGCACGGACATGGGAGCCCTCTCCAAGCTCGCCGTGCGACTTCCCCCCTGGAAGCTGATCCTCGACGTCGAGAGCGGGCAGGAGGAGGCCTATCGCCTCGACCTCGATCCCCGCGAGCGCGAGAGCCGGCCGGCGGATGTCCCCCCCGACCTCCGGGAGCTTCTCTTCCGCGAGCTCGAGACCGCAGAGCGGCGCGAGCTGACCGAGGAGGAGGAAGCGACCGTCAGCCGACGGCTCGCCGACCTCGGCTACCTGTAGTGCCCATGAAAGAGCTCGCGACCTTCTACGAGCGGATGTACTTCATCCGCCGCTTCGAGGAGACGCTCCTCGACCTCTTCGCCCAGGGGAAGCTCGTCGGGACGACGCATACGTACATCGGCCAGGAGGCGAACGCGGTTGGGGTGATCGCCAACCTCGAGCCCGAGCGCGACGTCGTGTTCTCCAACCATCGCTGCCACGGTCACTATCTGGCCTTCACCGACGACGCCTTCGGACTCCTCTGCGAGGTGATGGGAAAGGCCCCGGGCGTCTGCGGAGGCAAGGGCGGAAGTCAGCACCTCTGCAAGGGCAACTTCTATTCCAACGGCGTGCTCGGGAGCATCGTCCCAGTTGCCACCGGGATCGCGCTTGCGGAGAAGAAGAAGGGCACAGGGGCCGTGTCCACCGTCTTCCTGGGCGACGGCACGATGGGCGAGGGCGTGACTTACGAGTCGCTGAACATGGCCTCGCTCTGGAGGCTCCCCGTCCTCTTCGTCGTCGAGAACAACTACTACGCGCAGTCGACGCCCATCGAGCTCGAGCTCGCCGGGTCGATCCCCGCCCGGGGAGCGGCGTTCGGGATCGAGGTCGCGGAGCTCGACTCGACGGATGTCCTCGAGATTCGCGCGGCAGCCGCTCGAGCGGTCACGAGGATCCGCGAGGCCCGTGAGCCGTTCTTCCTCGTCCTCCATACCTACCGCTTCAGCCCGCACTCGAAGGGCGACGACAACCGCGATCCGGCGGAGATCGAGGAGCGCCGGAAGCGCGACCCGCTCAAGGTGGGGGAGCAGCTCGGCGAATCCGAACGTCGCGAGATCGAGGAGGCATGCGAACGACGCGTGGCCGAGACGGTCGAGGCCGCCGAGGCGGCGCCTGCCGCGGAGCCGATAGCAGCTTGAGCGCGTCGACCCACAACCGCTGCGTCCAGGTGCTGAACGAGACGCTCCATGAGCTCTTCGCCGAGCGCGACGACGTGTACTTTCTCGGCGAGGACGTTCTCGACCCCTACGGCGGCGCTTTCAAGGTGACGCAGGGGCTCTCCGACCGCTTTCCGGAGCGCGTGCTGACGACGCCGATCAGCGAGGGCGGCCTCTTCGGAGTCGCAGCAGGCATGTCGCTTCGTGGGCTCCGGCCGATCCTCGAGATCATGTTCGGCGACTTCATCGCGCTCGGCTTCGACCAGATCGTCAACGGCATCGCGAAGTTCCGGGAGATGTACGACGACCAGGTGTCCGTGCCCCTCGTCGTGCGGACGCCGATGGGAGGGCGCCGCGGGTACGGCCCGACGCACAGCCAGTCCCTCGAGAAGCTTCTCCTCGGGGTGCCGAACATCTGCGTGGTTGCAGCGAGCGAGTGCCACGACCTCCGCGGACTGCTCGTCGGCGCGGTCGAGGACGACCGGCCCGTGTTCCTGATCGAGAACAAGCTCATGTACGGCCGACCCAACCGCCGTCCCGAGCACGGTCACGTCGGAGAGCTCGAGTGCCGCGAGACGGGTGCGAGATACCCGGCGCTCTCCTTCTCTGGGAACGGGTTCGCGGAAGCCAATGCAACCCTCGTGACCTACGGCGGCATGGTGCCGATCGTGCTCGACGCCGCGACGGAGCTGATCCTCGAGCACGAGATCTTCTGCGAGATCGTCGCCCTCTCGCAGCTCCTGCCCATGGAGCTCGAGCCGGTACTGGAGTCCGTCGCCCGGACCGGTGCGCTCGTCACGGTCGAGGAGGGCACGCTGACGGGAGGGTTCGGCGCCGAGATCGCCGCTCGCGTCCAGGAAGCCGCGTGGAACGATCTCCGCCGACCCGTGCTCCGGGTCGCCGCTCGCGATGCGATCATCCCGGCCGCGCGCCCGCTCGAGGACGCGATGCTTCCGGGCATCGCCGATGTGGTGGAGGCGGTCCGCGCCTTCGAAGCCGTGAGGAGCTCATAAGTGGCCGCCGCCGCACATACGCCCAGCCCGGCCGGCAGCGAACCGTCGCATCCCGGCGTCCTCGGTGGCACCCCATATTTCACTCAATATGGGCGCTCCCTGCGTCCTTGGGCTGCTCGGTTCTCGCGCGGCCGGACAAGACCGTATGTACGGCGGAGACCATCAACCCTCGCATGCTCGAGATCGTGCTGACGCGCGAGGACGCGAACACCGAGTTCGCGCTCCTCTCGGAATGGCTCGTCGCCGACCAGGCGGAGGTGACGAGTGGCCAGCCGGTCTGCGTCGTCGAGACGACGAAGGCGACGGTCGAAGTCGAGGCACCGGGGGCGGGGACGCTCGTCCAGCTCTACGAGGAGGGAGTCGAGGTGGAGCTGGGACGCACGGTCGCGCTCATCGCGGAGCGGGCCGACGAGTTGGCGGCTGCGCTCGCGCGGCGCGAGCCGAAGGCGCCCGCCGAGGCTCAGCCCACCGAGCGCAAGGCGACACGGAAGGCGCTGGAGCTCGCGGAGCTGCACGGGGTCGACCTCGGCGTGATCGAGAAGCGCGGGTTCATCACCGAGAAGGACGTGGAGGAGCTGATCGCGCGGCAGACGGCCGAGGCGACGCCCGCCGCCCGCCCGGTGCTCGCGGGCGTCTCGACCGCCGGCGTCTCACTGCCCGCTTCGTTCGACCTCGACGACGCTGTCGGTGCGCTCGACCCGGCGTTCCTCGAATCGCTTCGCTCCGACCCCCACGCATTCCGCGAGCTCTCGTCGGAGGAGAAGTGCGCCGAGTACCGCTCGCACGGGGCGCAGATCGGAAACGGGGTCGTGCTCGCGGACGGGACGCTCGTCGTCGCACCCAGGATCGTGATCGAGGACGGAGTCGAGGTCGGTCCGGGTGGGACGATTCGCTGCGAGGAGGTCGTCGCCCTCGGCGCGCTCACGCGCTTCGGCGCGGACCTCGAGCTCCTCTGCCGGCGCGCCTTCGTGGGAGCCGGCGTCTGGGCGGGGAGGTCTATCCGGATCGGAGGCGGAGGACACCGCGACCCCTGGGCCGTCCTCGCGGTCGGCGATCTCGCATTCATCGGGGACGAGGCGTTCGTCAACGTCTGCCGGCCCGTACTCATCGGCCGAGAGGTGTTCCTCACCATGCGCTCGCTGATCGTGACACACAACATCGGCCACTCGGTGCTCGAGGGATTCGAGAATCGTTTCGCGCCGGTCGTGCTCGAGGATCGATCGCAGGTCGGCCTGGGCACGGTCGTCTACGCAGGCTGCCGCGTCGGTGCGGAGGCCATCGTGGCCTCGGGCTCGTACGTCGTCGGCGACATTCCCGCGGGCGCGTTTGCGATCGGCGTTCCCGCAAAGGTCACGGGAAACGTGCGTCACACGGTCTCGCGGTCGAGGCAGGTCGAGCTCGGGCGGAAAATGATCGACGAGCTCCACGAGCTGCTGGCTCTCAACGGCCACGCCGTCTCGGCGATCGCCGACGGCGATGCGCGGGGATTCCAGGTCGAGGCCGACGGGCAGACGGTCACCGTTCGCTTCGTCCCGACGTTTCGAGGCGCGCAGGATCTTCCGCCGGGAACCACCCAGGCGGTCGTCCTCAGCCTCGACGTGCCCGACGGCGCGCTTCCCGCCGGGACTGCCGTGCTCGACCTCCTTGGACGGCGCGTTCACGGGGAGGGAGGCCTCGCGCTCGACTCGGTGCGCGAGTTCTGTCGGAAGCGCGGGATCCGGTTCGAGCCGGGCCCCTGGCGCTACGGCGGCGGCCTGGTCTGAGCAGTATTTATACGCAAGACCGGAATCGCTTGAGTGCGCAAGAGCAGAATCTGCGAGCGCAGATTCTGCTCGGGCGAAGAGTCCTGGACGCGCCCGCTTCGCGGGCGCTGGGTCGCGGATTCCGGTCGCGCGAGAACGCCTGAAGCGCGCCCCCTTCGCGCGCGGCGTCCTCCTTTCCATCAAAGCCGTTCGTCTGACAAGCCCCGGCCAGAAGGCCAGGCGTTCCTGGCGCAACGAGGGATAGACCGGCCAGCGATCGTCGACCATGATGCGACCTGCCACAAAGGGGAGAGGCTCGAAGGAGGGCATGCTGGCAGCGCCGCGCAAACCCCGCTCGAAGGGCTTGGACACAGATGGTTTTCGCGCGAGACCCGCGATGCGGTTGCTCGCCGTGGGCGCGCTCGGGATTGCTCTCACACTTGCGGGCGGGGCGACGCAAAGCGTCTTGGCCGCGCCGTCGAAGAAGCCGGTCGCCGTCCCGGGGGAGCTCGTCGTCGGTTTCGAGGCCGGCGTCTCGGAGGCCGCCCAGGCCGAGGTCCTGGCACAGGCCGGGGTCACGAAGAAGAAGGGCGTCAAGCAGATTCGCGCCGCGCTCGTCGGAGTCTCCGAGAAGCGCGCCACGGCGGTGGCCAAGGCGCTCGCCGACGACCCGAGAGTCCGGTACGTGGAGCCCAACCACGTCATCACGACCGCGGTGATCCCGGACGACCCGTCGTTCGGCCAGCTGTGGGGGCTCAACAACACCGGTCAAACCGGCGGCACGCCCGACGCCGACATCGATGCGCCGGAGGCGTGGAACGTGGCGACCGGGAGCTCGAATGTCGTCGTCGCGGTCGTCGACACCGGCGTCGATTTCGGCCACCCCGATCTCGCGGCGCAGCAGTGGGTGAATCCGGGTGAGAACTGCGGCTCCTCCGATCCGGAGATCTCCTGTCCGGAGCGGACCAACGGGATCGACGACGACAACGACCGCTTTCTCGATGACTGGCGAGGTTGGGACTTCGTCTCGGGCGACAACAACCCGGTCGACGACCACAACCACGGCACCCACGTCGCGGGCACGATCGGCGCCGTCGGCAACAACGGGACCGGGATCACCGGGGTGAACTGGAACGTGCGGATCATGGCGCTCAAGTTCCTGGATGCCTCCGGTTCGGGAGACTCCTTCGACGCCGCTGCCGCAACGACCTATGCCGTCGACCACGGCGCGGCGATCGCGAACAATTCCTGGGGCGGCGGGCCTCCCGAGCAGGTCCTCGAAGACGCGGTCGACTACGCCGACGCGCACGGCATGCTCTTCGTGGCGGCGGCAGGCAACGACGGAGCGAACAACGACGCATCGCCGTTCTATCCGGCGTCCTACGACTCGGACGGGCTGGTGGCGGTCGCCGCTACCGACGCCAACGACAACCTCGCCTCCTTCTCCAACTACGGCGCGAAGAGCGTCGATCTCGCAGCTCCCGGCGCAGGCATCCTCTCCACGACACGCGGTGGCGGGTACCAGTCGTTCAGCGGTACCTCGATGGCGACGCCACACGTCGTCGGGGCGGCCGCGCTGGTCAAGGCGCACTTCCCCGCCGCGACGGCCTACGGAATGAAGGCACTGCTCTTCAGCTCCGTCGATCCGAAGTCCTCCCTCGCCGGGAAGGTCGTGACAGGCGGCCGGCTGAACGTCGGGAACGCGCTCTCGTGCTCGAACGCGCCCAGGGTCTGGCTCGACGCGCCGCGAAACGGGTTCGCAGCCGGTCTCGGCGACGCGGTGCCCGTCAAGGTGCTCGCGACGAACTGCGCAGTGCCCGCCGGTGTGGGGAATGTCAGCGTTACGGTCAACGGATCGCCGGTTGCGCTGTCAGCTTCGAGCCCGGACACAGGGCTGTACAGCGGCACCTTCACGCCCAGCGCCGAAGGGGCACTCACCGTCACCGCAGCAGTGACCGTCGGTGGGTCGACCGCGACCCAGACCGCGAACGGCACCGCCGTCCGCAACTACACATGTCAGGAGATCGAAGACCCCTGGGTCAACGTGACGGGTGGCACGAGGCTCAGCGGAGCCAGCGATTCGGATGACGGGTTCTCGGCCGTCAACATCACTTTCCCGTTCAGCTTCTACGGATCGAGCTACTCGACCGCTCATGTCTCCGCGAACGGCTTCCTGACGCTCGGCTCGAGCACGGGCGCCGACGCGTACGCGAACGTCGGGATCCCGTCGAGCTCCCCTCCGAACGGCGTCATCGCGCCCTTCTGGGACGATCTCGACCCGACTGCCCAGGACAGCGGCGCCGTCTTCACCGGTGTGACGGGAAGCTCGCCGAACCGCGTCCTCCATGTCGAGTGGAGCAACCTCAAGCACTGGTCGCTGAACGGGAGCGGGACCGCGACGTTCGAGCTCTCGCTCTACCAGGCGACGGGTGAGATCCGCTTCCGCTACCTCGACACGGACTTCGGCAATTCGACGTGGAACGCCGGCGCATCGGCGACGGCGGGGCTCGAGAATCTCGCCGGCACCATCGGCAGAGAGCTCTCCTTCAACCAGTCGCTCCTGACGAGCGGCAAAGAGATCAGCTGCACGCTCGGCGCAGCTCCGCCTCCACCACCGCCGGCGCCCACGATCACGACGACGAATCTGGCAGATGCAACGAACGCGACCGTGTATAGCCAAACGCTCGCGGCTTCGGGTGGGACGCCGCCGTATTCCTGGTCGATCGTCTCCGGAGACCTGCCTTCGGGCCTCAGCCTGAACTTGACGACGGGCGCGATCACGGGCACGCCGGACGACACGGTCGGACCGAAGCAGTTCATGGCGCAGGTCACGGACAGCGGCTCGCAGTCGGACACGCAGGATCTCGTCGTCGCGCTTGCGGATCCGCTCACGGTCACGACGACGAGCCTTCCCGGCGGAACCGTCGGTCAGGCCTACTCCCAGGTCGTCGCGGCCACGGGTGGCAAGAGCCCGTATGCCTGGAGCCTCGCCACGGGGAGCCTGCCGCCGGGTCTCGCGCTGAACGCGTCGACCGGAGCGGTAACGGGAACGCCGACGACGGCCGGGACCTTCGGCTTCACGGTGCAGGCGACCGACGCGGGCAACCCGGTCCGGACGGCCACGCAGGCGCTCTCGATCTCCCTCGTCGCACCACTCACGATCACGACGACGAGCCTTGCGGCCGGAACCGTCGGCCAGTCCTATTCGCAGACACTCTCCGCGAGCGGTGGCCAGACCCCTTACACCTGGAGCGTGGCATCGGGGAGCCTGCCGCCAGGTCTCTCGTTGAACTCGGCGACCGGTGCGGTGACGGGAACGCCGACGGCCGCGGGCACGTACGGCTTCGTGGCGCAGGTCACCGACGGGGCGCAGACCGACACACAGACGCTTTCGATCACCGTCTCCTCGACGGCCGCGCTCGTGATCTCGAGCTGGAACCTGCCCGGAGGAAAGGTCGGCTCGACCTATTCCGGCACCGTGACGGCGAGCGGGGGAGCGACTCCGTACACCTGGAGCGTCGCCTCCGGCATGCTCCCGCCCGGGCTCGGCCTCGTCCAGGGGACGCCGGCGATGACGATCTCGGGGACGCCGACGACCGTGGGCCGGTACACGTTCACGATCCGCGTCACCGACACACTCGGCACTCAGCAGACGAGAACGTTCCAGGTCCGGATCAAGCGCTAAGCGCCTCAGCGCAGACTAGGCTCTGCGCGCCATGGCAGTGCCTGCCGTCGCCGAGCGTCTTGCCCAGCTCACGTTGTTCGCCGATCTGCGCTGGCCCGAGCTCGAGGCGATCGCGCACACGTTCGAGGAAGAGGTCTTCGCCGAAGGGCAGCGCGCAGTCCGGCAGGGGATCTCCGGAAGCGCGTTCTACGTCATCCTCGAGGGAGAGGCCGCAGTGCTCGTCGACGGGTCCGAGCGTGCCCGCCTCGGGCGCGGCGAGTTCTTCGGGGAGATCTCGGCGTTGACCGGAGACGTGCCCACGGCCGACATCCGGGCGGAGACGATGCTTCGCTGCCTCATGCTGCCCGGATCCCAACTGGAGCCGTTCCTGCTCGAGCACCCGACGATCGCGCTGCGGATGCTGCAGGCGGAGGCGCGGCGCCTCCGCGATGCCAACCGGTGGCTGTAGTGCCTCTTCAGGCAACGGCATGAGCGGGGCAACATCGTCTGAAGGGACACCCGCCGACCGCCCGTTCCCGCCGGGCGACTACGGCGTCGTGGTCGTCGGAAGCGGCCCCGGCGGGCTGCAGACGAGCTACTGCCTGCAGCGGCTCGGCGTCGACCATGCGCTCCTCTCCGCTGACGACGGGCCGGGCGGGATGTTCCGGAGATTTCCGCTCTTCGAAAGGCTCATCAGCTGGACGCATCCGAGTGCCGACGCTCCTCGCGGGAGCAGGGAGTACGAGGCGCACGACCAGAACAGCCTCGTCGCGGACGATCCCGAGCTCGGCGCGCTCGTAGCGGAGCAGATCGCCGAGGACCACCGGCGACCCTCCCGCGACGAGATGGGAGCCGCCCTCGGCGCCTTCGCGGACCGAGCCTCGATCCTCGTCCGCTATTGCTGTCGGTGGCAGGCGACCCGGCGGAGAGAAGGCTCGCTCGTCCTCGAGACCGAAGACGGCGAGTACCGCTGCCGCGCGGCGGTCTTCGCGATCGGGATGACCGAGCCCTGGCTCCCGCCGATTCCCGGTCTCGAGCTGCACCACCACTACGTGTCCGTCGAGAGTCGGCCCGACCGCTACCGCGACCGGCGCGTCGTCATCGTCGGGAAGCGGAACTCTGCCTTCGAGGTGGGCGAGGCGATCGTGCGGCGAGGGCTCCGAGAGCTGACACTCGTGTCTCCGCGACCTCCGGACCTCGGGCGGCTCGCGCGCTCGCCTCTACGGCCGTGGTACCTGACCCCGTACGACGAGCACGTCCGAGGCGCGCCGGGGCGCTACGTCCTCGACGCGTCCGTGGATCGCGTCGAGCGGCGAGGAGACGGCTACGTCGTTCATGCCCTCGACTCCACGAGGCCGGAGGCGCTCCAGCTCGAAGCCGACGACGTGATCGCCGCGACGGGCTTCCAAGCACCGCTCCAGGACCTTCCCGAGCTCGGTGTGGCGACCGTCCTGGACGGCCGCCTGCCCGCTCTCACTCCGTTCTGGGAGAGCATCACCGTCCCAGGTGTGTTCTTTGCGGGCAACGTGACGCAGGCGGCACAAGGCCTCCGCAAGCACGGCGTCGCGAGCGTCTCCAGCATGGTCTGCGGCTTCCGCTACAACGCCCGCATCCTCGCTCGCCGCATCGCCGAGGCGCTCTTCGGCATGGAGCTCGAGCGTCCACGGCGCGATCCGGAGCACGTCGTGGGGTACCTGCTCGAGGAGCTCAACCGCGCTCCCGAGCTCGCGATGCAGAAGGGCTACCTCGCGCGGGTGCTGCGGATCGACGAGCCCCGCGCGGTTCTGGACGAGGGCATCCTTCCGCTCGAGGTGTTCGTGGACGGGTCGGACGACGGCATCGCGGCGACGCTCGAGTTCGATGCGAACGAGACGATCACGCCTGTCCTCTATGTCCGGCGCAGAGGAGCGCTCCGCGAGATGGCGCTGCCTCCGCATCCGCTGCGCCGGTACGACGGCACGCCGTATCGCGAGGCAGTCGAGGATCTCGTGCAACCGCTCTTACAAAAGCCTTGAGCCACTCTCAGCCCGCTCTCAGGAATCGGGGTTACCGTCTTCTCCCATGAACGAGAACACACACAGCGAGATCGACCGGCTGACGCGTCGCGAGTCCCTCGCCAAGCTCGGCGGGCTCGCGGCGACGGTCGTGGGTGCGGGCGCGTGGGGAGCCCGCGAGCTCTGGGACGCCTCCGACGCCGACGCGGCAATGACCGGGCTGGCGGCGGTCGACTCCGGCCTCGTCAGCTGCGTCCTCACTCCGGAGATGACCGAGGGCCCGTACTACGTCGAGGGCGACAAGGTACGCCGCAACATCACCGAAGGGAAGGCGGGAGTGCCGCTCACGCTCAGACTGACGGTGCTCGACGTCTCCACGTGCAAGCCGATAAAGCGGGCCGCGGTCGACATCTGGCACTGCGACGCCGGAGGTGTCTACTCGGCCACGTCCGTCCAGAACACGGAGGACCTGAGGTTCCTCCGCGGCATTCAGCGAACCGACGAGAACGGGCTGGCGATCTTCAAGACGATCTACCCGGGCTGGTACTCGGGCCGAGCCGTCCACATTCATCTGAAGGTCTACCTCGGCGGGCGTACGGTGCACACGGGGCAGCTCTTTTTCCCGGACACGCTTACTGACACCGTGTACCAGCGGTCGCCGTACGGCCAGCATGGGAGCCGCGACGTCCGGAACGCGAGCGACTCGATCTTCCGCAACGGGGGCAAGCGCTCGATGTTGCGGCTCACGACGAGCGGGAGCGGCTACGTCGGACGCATCACGATGGGGGTGAGCAGGTCGTAATCCGCGTGTACCGGGCCTTCACGGTGGCGCGTGCACGAGGTCGGGATAATGCGCGCCGTTGCTCTCGACCGAGCGGATCGCGCGCGCATGTGCCCGGCGGCCCTGGGTCACCCTCGGCTGCTGGGTGGTCGCGTTGCTCCTCGCGGTCGCGACGATCGTTGCGCTCCTCGACCTGACGACCGAAGGAGAGATCACCTCCAACCCCGAGTCCGAGCAGGGGTACGCGCTGATCGGCGAGCACTTTCCCCCCGATCCGCAGGAGGGATACGTGAACGAGCTGCTTCTCGTCCGCTCGGACACCCTGACCGTCGACGATCCGAGATTTCGGATCAAGGTGGACGCAGTGCTCGCCGCGGTACGGGAGAGCGGGGTTGCGCACAACGCGACGAGCGTCTACGAGAGTGACGACAGCACACTCGTGTCGGAGAGCCGGCGGGCGACCCTGATCCCCGTCGGGTTGCAGGGTGATTGCGAGGAGAGCGCCGAGCGGCTGATCGCGATCGCGGGGAGCGCGAACGAGGACGCGTTCGCAGTGACCGTCACCGGCGAGTGCTCCTTCGACAGCGACCTGGACCGGATCCTGAACGAGGACCTCGAGACGGGCGAGCTGTACTTCGGTCTCCCGGCTGCACTCGTGATCCTCGTGCTCGTGTTCGGTGCGCTCGTCGCAGCCGTCGTGCCGCTCGCCGTCGCCCTCTTCTCGATCGCAATCGCCCTCGGACTGGCCGCTGTCTTCAGCCAGGCCTTCGAGCTCTCGGTGTTTCTCTTCCAGATGACGACCGTGATGGGGCTCGCGATCGCGACCGACTACGGGCTCTTCATCGTCTCCCGTTACCGGGAAGAACGCGCAGCGGGTCGGCCCAAGCTCGAGGCAATCGCCGGGGCCGGAGGAACCGCGAGTCGAGCAGTCTTGTTCAGCGGGCTCGCGTTCGTGCTGGCCATGTGCGGGCTGCTGCTCGTCCCCGACTCGATCCTGCGCAGCCTCGGCGTCGGAGCGCTCACGGTGGGCTTCGTCTCGGTGCTCGCCGCGCTGACGCTCGTTCCGGCACTTCTCGGCCTCCTGGGCGACAGGGTCAACGCACTCCGCGTCCCGCTTCTCGGCCGGGCCGTCGATTCTGCCGGTCGGGAGGGCCGTGTCTGGTCGGCGATCGCGCGGGCGGTCATGCGGCGGCCCGTGGTGAGCCTCGTCGCGTCGGTTGTCCTCCTCCTCGCGGCCGCGGCCCCGATCCTCGACCTTCGGCTGTCGGGCCCGGGCATCAGATCACTCCCCGACAGCGCTCCTGCGAAGCAAGGCTTCCTCGCGCTCGAACGGGAGTTCGGCGTCGGCACGGTGGACTCCGCTCTCGTCGTCGTCGAGGGCGAGGTGACTGCGGCTCCTCTCCGAGACGCGGTGCGACGCCTCGTCGCGGACCTCGGGCGGAGCTCGGCCTTCCGGAATCCGGAGCTCGAGATCAGTCCCGACAGGAGAGCCGCGCTCGTGGAGGCGCTCGTCGTCGGGGACAGCCGGGACGAGCGTGCGATCGAAGCCGTCGAGCGGCTCCGGAGTCTCGACGTCCCCGCGGTCTTCGAGGGCACCGGCGCAACCGTCCTCGTCACCGGCGAGACCGCCGAGGAGATCGACTACACCGAGCTCATGGACTTCTGGCTGCCGCGGATCATCGGCTTCGTGCTCGTCCTGAGCTTCCTGCTCCTGACCATCGCGTTCCGCTCGATCGTGCTGCCGCTCAAGGCGATCCTCTTGAACCTCCTCTCGGTCGGGGCGGCCTACGGCCTGATGGTGCTCGTCTTCCAGAAGGGCATCGGCAACGAGCTCTTCGGGCTGCGCGAGACCGAGCTCGTGACCACGTGGGTGCCGCTCTTTCTCTTCACCGTCCTCTTCGGGCTCTCGATGGACTATCACGTGTTCCTGCTCAGCAGGATCCGCGAGCGGTACCTGCGAACGGGCGACAACGAGGAGGCAGTCGCCTACGCCGTCGCGACGACCGCGCGAGTGATCACCGGAGCGGCGCTGATCATCATCGCCGTCTTCACCGGCTTCGCGAGCGGCGAGATCACGGAGACGCAGCAGGTCGGATTCGGGGTCGCGGTCGCGCTCCTGATCGACGCCACGATCATTCGCTGCGTGCTCGTGCCCGCGAGCATGAAGCTACTCGGGCGCTGGAACTGGTACCTGCCGGGCTGGCTGGACTGGCTTCCCGACCCACACGTCGAGCACGAGGTTCCGGAGGGCAGCTAGCCTCGAGGTCTCCGCTTCGGGGCGAGCCCGTGCACGTGCGCGAGCCGCTGTTCGTTCCGCTCGCGGTCCAAGCGCAGGAACTCGTTGAGCAGCTCGAGCTCCTCGTCGCTGTACCGCTCGAGCGCCTGCGCCGGGTCAACTGGGCCTCCGAAGCCGGCCCCTCGGCGGCGACGGAAGACGCGGATTGGGGTCATCGCGTCGCGTGTGGGCCTGCTCTCCGTGCTCCTGCTCTTGAGCGGCGACCTTTGCCACGCGGGCGTTCCGGGCCCACCAGCGCTCGATTTGACGCGCACAGTAGGCTCGGCATTCGACGTGGACGACGTGCGTCTTCCCGGGGTTCCGGTCGACTTCGGGTGGCAGGTGCCGCCCGCGGAGCCCGTGGTGGTGTCGGAAGCGGGGCTCACGGTCGCAGCCGGGCCCCGCACCGATCTGTTCGCGGACCCTGCCGGCAGCCAGCCGATTCTGAGCGCGCCGCGCGCTCTCGGTGAGCTGAGCGGTGACTTCCAGCTCCTCACCCTCGTCTCGGTCGAGCTCACGACCACGTTCGACGCGGGTGCGTTGCTCCTGTGGTCGGACCCGGAGAGGTGGGCGAAGCTGGCGCTCGAGCGGTCGCCGGACGGCGAGGGGACGGTCGTCTCCGTCGTCACGCGCGGCCGCTCCGACGACTGCAACTCGCTGGCGGTGGACGACTCGTCGATCTGGTTGCGCATCTCGCGGATCGCGGACGCCTGCGCGCTTCACGTTTCGCACGACGGGACGGTCTGGCGGCTGATCCGGCACTTCCCGATCGCGGGCTGGGAGCCGCTCGAGGCTGGGTTTCTCGTCCAGTCACCGCTTGGGCCCGGGGCGAGAGCGACCTTCTCTCACGTCTCCCTGCGTCCCACCACGCTTGCGGACATCCGGAGCGGAGGCTAGCTTCGCTTCCCGCCCGGCTTCGTCTCGTCGATCGAGAGCTGGCGGGTGGGCTGGACGGCATGGTGCTCGTCCTCGACGCGTCGTCGCGCCTTCTCCACTGTGGCCGTTCGGGCGCGCTCGCGCTTCGCGAGGTCGTCGTCGATCTCGTGCATCCGCGTGCGCAGCGCGGCGGTGGTCGACTCGTCCTCACGGTAGGCGGCGTCGCCCAGCTCGAGCCGCACGCGGTCTCGCTCGCGTCTGAGCGCGCTTGCCTCGCGGGACAGCCGCAGGATGTCTCGACCTGCTCCGGTCCACGCGCGGACCGAACGGCCTCCGAACCCCGCCCAGCCACGAGCCCGGTCGCCCGCCTTGATCACCGTGCGTGCGACGGCACTCGTCTGCTCATTGCGCGCGGCCCCGTAGAAGAGCACGAGCAGTGCGAGGGTGGGCACGAGCAAGACCAGTCCGAGTATCCAGCGTCCTACCACGAGCGCGACGAGCGCGACGATGAGGAAGGCGCAGGCAGCCGCGAAGATCGAGTCCGGGGACGCGACGCCGAAGAGCCGCCGCGGAACGTGCTCGTAGGCGACGCGCTCCGACCCCTCGCCGTCGAGTGGGCGACCGCACTGCGAGCAGAAGCGCGCGGTGGGCCCAGCGCGGGCGCCGCAGGCCAGGCACACGCGGAGGTCGGCTTCCACCGAAGTGCTCTTACCCGCGCGTCGGCTTCGAGTAACGCGCCTGCGTCCTAGTCCCGCCACTCGCCGATGAAGCGCTCCGCGTACGGGCGGCCGCTCGCCCCTACCGCGGCGCGAAGCTCGTCCAGCGAGTAGCGGACACGGCGGAACTCGACTCCCAGGCCGAGCCCGTCGGTGACCACGATGGCATACTCGGCGACAGGATCGAGCCAAGATTCGTCGTCCGGCTGGTGCCGGTCGTAGGCGAGGCCCACGCTTCCCGGGTTGACGAAGAGCGTGCCACCGATCGTGCGCGTCCACTGCGTGTGCGTGTGGCCGCCGGCGAGGAGATC
Organism: Actinomycetota bacterium; assembly: GCA_046727975.1. Classification (GTDB taxonomy): domain Bacteria; phylum Actinomycetota; class Thermoleophilia; order Gaiellales; family Gaiellaceae; genus GMQP-bins7. Next base: position 18,404 of record JBKPDR010000006.1, read on the forward strand.
GAACTCGTCGAATCCTTCGAAGGGAGCCAGCGACGCCCCGGCCCACTCCGGGATGAGCACGTCGTCGTACGAGCGCGGCGAGCCGTGGAAGCAGAGCCCCTTGTGTCCGTTCATCGCGATCTCCACGGTCGGCGGAAACGAGCGCATGAACGTCAGGTGGTCGTCGCCCAGTCTGCTGAGGGTCCACTCGCGTACCTCGAGCAGTACGTCGGTGATCGGCTCAGGGGAGTCGGTCGGCAGCTCGAGCAGAAAGTCGTCGCTGTTGCCGAGAACCGTCGAATATCCGAGGGTGCGCAGCCGGTCGAGCGTCTCCGCAGGCTGCGCGCCGCCCTGGGCGACGTCGCCCAGGCAGACCGCGGAGTCGACGCCGATGCGGTCGATGTCTGCCACGGCCGCCGCGAACGCGACGTCGTTCCCGTGCATGTCGGAGATGAGAGCGATCCGCATCTGCCGGGCCGGTTCCGGAGTACACCAGAAGCCCCGGCCCGGCGTCAGCGAGGGAAAGCACCGTTGCAATGCCGCGTCTGGTAGATAGCTCGTACGAACGCGGGCGAGCTGCGCTCGAACGACGGCACTGACGATCGAAGGAGGATCGAGATGGCTCTAACCATCGGCGACACGGCACCGGACTTCCAGGCAGAGACCACCGAGGGCACGATCAGCTTCCACGACTGGATCGGCGATTCCTGGGCCGTGCTCTTCTCGCATCCGAAGGACTTCACCCCCGTCTGCACGACCGAGCTCGGTTACATGGCCAAGATCAAGCCCGAGTTCGATCGCCGGAACGTCAAGGTCATCGGCCTCTCGGTCGATTCGACCGGCGATCACGTGGAGTGGTCGCACGACATCGAAGAGACGCAAGGCTCCCCCCCGAACTACCCCATCATCGGCGACGCCGACTTCAGCGTCTCGAAGGCCTACGGGATGCTTCCGGCGAGCACTTCGGGTGACCCGAAAGAGCGCACGCCGGCCGACAACCAGACCGTGCGGAACGTGTTCGTGATCGGCCCCGACAAGAAGATCAAGCTCGTGCTCGTCTACCCGATGACGACGGGGCGCAACTTCGACGAGGTGCTCAGGGTCATCGACTCGCTGCAGCTGACCGCGACGCACAAGGTCTCGACGCCGGTGAACTGGAAGCAGGGTGAGGACGTGATCATCGCCGGCTCCGTCTCGAACGACGAAGCGAAAGAGATCTTCGGGGACTGGCAGGAGCCGAAGCCGTACATCCGGATCGTGCCGCAGCCCAGCTGAGCTGCGTCGCCGCTCCATGGACACGCCGGCCCCGCCCGGGCGGGGCCGGCGTCACCACCGGCGTCTCGTTTCGAATGCCAGCCGTGCGGTAACTCTCGAAAGAGCGTCGATCAGGAGGAGGTACGAAGTGGCTACTCGCACAGCCACGCAGGGCATCCTCGCGTCGGAGAATGGGGACAAGCGCGAGCAGGTCATCGAGCTGCTGAGCAAGGCGTATTGGATGGAGCTCGAGACGGTGATGAGCTACCTCGCGAGCTCCGTCAACCCCGACGGCGTTCGCGCGCAGGAGATTCGCGAGTCCCTCGCCGAGGACGTCGAGGAGGAGCTCGGGCACGCGAAGCAGTTCGCGAACCGGATCAAGGAGCTCTACGGCGTCGTCCCCGGCACGTTCGAGTTCAAGGCCGAGCAGTCGGCTCTACAGCCGCCCGCAGAGCAGACGGACATCGTCCATGTGATCCGCGGGGTGATCGAGGCCGAGACAGGCGCAATCGAGCACTACAACCGGATCATCGAGGAGACCGACGAGCTCGACTGGGTGACCCAGGACATGGTGATCCAGATCCTCCACGACGAGGAGGCACACCGGCGGCTCTTCGAAGGATTTCTGCGCGAGTACGAAGCCGAAGGGCGCGCCTGACGGCGCGCTGGTGAACAGTTGCTCTGCGGCGGGCGGCGCGTCAGACTCCCACGCGAAGCAGAGAGCCGGTTTCTTCCCAGCGAACCCAGGCGCCTCGGGGGAGAGGGGATGACGAGGAGCCTGGTGGGTCGTGCGACCGGCTCCCTGCACCGATCAGGCTAGCGCGCGCCGCGAGCGCAGCGCCGTGCGGATGGGCTCAGTACGGCGCTCCGGTGACGAGGTCGGCGATGAGGAACGCCACGGTGATCGTGAATGCGACGAGCAGCATGAGCGAGGCGATCAGAACGGCGATCGACTGCCACAGCGGGCGCTCGCGCCCTCCGGCGCGTCCTTTGGGCACGGCCCTCCAGTGGCGAGCGAGGAACCGCGGCAGTCGCGGTCGGCGCGGAGCGACGGGCAACAGCTCACCGGTCGTCGTCCAGGAGGCGACGGCGGTTCTCGGCTCTCGCTGGTCGGGCGCGACAGTCAGGCGCGGGGCGGCGAGCTCGAGCAGCGCCGGCTCGGCGGGCACGACCACCCACCGGTTCTCGCGGTCGACGGCGAGGACCTCGTCCTCGAGAAGCAACCCATGGCGGCCGTCCGCCGTTCGCACGGCCAGCGCCCGTGCCTCATTGGCTTCTCCTACCCACACCTCCTCGACCCAGCCGAGATCACCGTCGGGGGATTCGACGACGAAACCTTCGGTCTCCCGAAGCCTGGCATCTGACTGGACAGCGGTTGCCATGTGAGTGCGGTTAGGCTCCGACTCGTTGGTACCCGTAACTCGAGTGTGCCAACCGCGTTCCAGACGCCGGCCCGCGTTGCGTGCTCGTACCAGTTGTGGCATGAATCGGAAGCCTTCGGGGTAAGGAGACGACGATGAATCAGCTGTCGGAGATCCTCGACGAGAAGGGCGGCGAGGTCTTCGAGATCGACGCGGGCGCGTCGGTGTTCGAGGCGGTGCAGCAGATGGTCGAGAGAAACGTCGGATCACTGCTCGTCACCGAGAAGGGCGAGATCACCGGGATCGTGACCGAGCGGGACTATCTCCGCCGCGTCACGCTCGAGGGGCGAACGGACCGCGACACGGCCGTCCGCGAGATCATGTCCTCTCCACTGATCGTGGTCACGCCGGAGACGACCATCGACGAGTGCATGGCATTGATGACCGACCGGCGTGTCCGCCACCTGCCCGTGGTGGAAGGAGGGGCGGTCGTGGGCGTCGTCTCCATCGGCGACGTCGTCAAGTTCAAGTCGCGGCAGCAGACCTTCGAGATCCAGTACCTCACGGACTACATCACCGCGAGCTGAACTTGCGTCCGCGCCGGTCGGGCACCTCGCCGTGCGCGGCTGCGTGTGGCGCCCGTCCTGCGAGTCGCGACAATGCGCGGACGTGCCGACGGAACCACCTCCGCCGAGCTTCTCGTTTCCTCCGCCGGAGGACGCCGACGAGCACGGAAGAGTCGCGGTGGGTGGCGATCTGGAGCCTGGGACGCTCCTTGCCGCCGGCGTCGCCGTCGGAGGCCTGTTCCCAGGAGAGTCGATGTTCCACCGGCGGCCCGACGCCTCGAAGGTGACGCTGGTGGCACTCGTCGAGCTCCTCCGCGAGAACTATCCCGAGGAGCGGTTCATCGACGTGCAGTGGCTGACGCCCCACCTCGCGTCGCTCGGGGGGGTGGAGGTCGCTCGGGACGAGCTCCTCGAGCGCCTCGAACGAGCGCTAGAGCTCCCCCTGCCGCCCGTCTTCTCCGCCTGAGGCCGACGTGAAGCTGGGGCTCGCCGGCGACACCATGTTGGGGAGGAAGGTCGGCGAGGCGATCTCCGACCATGGGCCCGAGTCCGTTCTCGGAGAAGACGTCGTCGCAATCGCCCGAGAGGCCGACCTGTTCGTCCTCAACCTCGAGTGCTGCGTTTCCGAGCGGGGCAAACCGTGGCCCGATCCGGCGAAGCCGTTCTTCTTCCGGGCTCCGCCAAGCGCGGTCGACGTGCTGCGCAGGCTCGGCGCCGACTGCGTGACGCTCGCGAACAACCATGCCCTGGACTTCGGAGCTCAGGCGCTGCTCGACACATTCGAGCACCTCAACGCCGCCGGCATCGACTGGGTCGGGGCGGGTGAGGATCGCGAGCGGGCGCGGGCGCCTGCGATCTTCGAGCGCAACGGGTTGCGGCTCGCCGTGCTCGGCTGTTCCGACCATCCGGAGGAGTACGCCGCCGACGCAGACGCGCCCGGGATCGCGTACGGGCTCGAATGGGTTCCGCAGGCGATCGAGCGGATGGACGCGGACCACGTGCTCGTGACGCCGCACTGGGGGCCCAACATGACCTCCGAGCCGCTGCCGAGGGTCCGCCGGCTCGCCGAGACGCTGCGCGCGGCAGGAGCGACTCTCGTCGCCGGCCACTCGGCCCACGTATTCCACGGTGTCGGCGCCGGCGTGCTCTACGACCTCGGTGACTTCCTCGACGACTACGCGGTCGATCCGCGGCTGCGCAACGATCTGGGCCTGCTCTTCCTCGTCGACCTCGATGAGTCAGGTCCGGTGCGGCTCGAGGCGGTGCCGCTCGAGCTCGACTACTGTCACACGCGCCTCGCAACCGGCGCCGGCAGGGGCTGGATCGCCCGCCGCTTCCGTGACGCGTGCCGGGCGCTCGGCACGGAGATCGCCGAGGAGCACGGCCGCCTCGTCGTCACGTGGCGTTGACGCGGCCGCCCTCGAGCGGCAGGCCGGCCTCGACCCAGTCGCGCTTTCCTCCGGCGTAGTGCTTGACGTTTCGATAGCCGAGCGCAATCAATCGTTCGGCGACGTCCACCGAGCTGTCGCAGTCGGGGCCGGCGCAGTAGACGACGACCTCTGTGTCGAGGGTCGGGATGCGGCGGTGTGCACGCTCGTCGACCGAGTCGGGCGGCAGGTTGATCGCTCCCGGTAGGTGCGCCGCCGCGAACGAGATGGGAGACAGCGCATCGACGAGCACGAAGGGATCACTGCGCTCGATCCTTTGCCTGAGGCTCTCGCGACTAACGGACGCCAGCGTCGTGGGCACGGGGCAAGTTTGCCTGGACGTGGGGCTGTGTCGCTGCCGTGCGCCGATACGCCTCGACGAAGCCCTGGCGCCAGCTCGGGTAGCGGAGCACCCAACCGAGCTCGCGCTTCGCCTTCGCGTTCGACGCGCCTCGAGCTTCCGTCATCAACACCACGCTGGACTCGCCTGCGGCGAGCCTCGCGAGCCAGCGCGGGATGCGGCGCGGCGGCTTCGCGCCGATCGCCGCTGCGAGCGCTGGCAGCCACTCTCGAACCGGCGCCGGGTCGTCGTCGACGACGTTGTAGATCCCAGGTTCGCGCCGCTCGAGGGCAAGGACCGTGGCGACGGCCGCGTCCTCGAGATGGACGAACGACGAGACTCCGCCTCCGTCGCCCACGATCGGGAACCGCCGCCTGCGTACGAGCTCGAGTTGCGCGTCGTTCGGTGACCCGTAGAGGCCGCCGTAGCGGAGAGCGATGCCGCCGGCGGCGAGGGTGGCCCATTCGAGGTGGCGAAGCGCGGCGAGTGTCTGGCTCATCGCCGGCACCGGCGTCGGGTCCAGAGGATCGTCTTCCGTCTTGACCGGCCCGCCCTCGCGTGCGTAGGGCCAGCCGGCGAAGCTCTGCGCGACGAAGCGGTCGACGCCGGCCGTGCGGGCTGCCGCGAGCAGCGCATCCGTGCCCTCGGTGCGGAGACGGTTCGTCGCCGCGAAGCTCCGGTCGAAGTGCTTGATATCGCTCATTCCCGAGAGTGCGGTCGCCTGATGGACGATCGCGTCGGGTCGCGCTGCGATGATCGCCTCTCGCACTGCGGCTGGGTCGAGAACATCGAGCACGACCGGCTCCGCACCGTGGGCCCGCAGGTGCTCGGCCTTCTCCGCCGAGCGGGAGGTGCCGATGACGGCGTGGCCCTTCCCGACGAGCTTGGGGACGAGTTGCGCGCCGATCGCGCCGGTCGCCCCCGCGACGAAGACTCGCATGGTCTCCTCCTTTCCTTCCGCACAGGAGACGAGCCGGCCTCGCCTCCTGTGACGGCGTCACGGGAGCGGCTGCTATCCCGTCTTCGACGGTGATGGAGATCCAGGACGACCTGCGGCCATATCTGTTCGCGATCGCGTACCGCATGCTCGGCTCGGTCGCCGACGCCGAGGACGTCGTCCAGGAAGCCTTCCTGCGCTATCACGAGGCCGAGGTCGAGGCGGAGTCGCCGAAGGCATACCTCGCGACCGTCACGACGCGCATCGCGATCGATCACCTGCGCACAGCGCGAGCGAGGCGCGAGGTCTATCCGGGCGAGTGGCTGCCGGAGCCGCTCGTCGACGACGAGGCCGTCCGTCACGCCGAGACCGCCGACTCCCTCTCGCTCGCCTTCCTCCACCTGCTCGAGAAGCTCTCGCCGGTCGAACGTGCGGTATTCCTCCTCCGCGAGGTCTTCGACTACCCGTACGACGAGGTCGCGCGAATCGTCGACAAGAGCCCGGAGAACTGCCGGCAGATCCTCGCCCGCGCACACGGGCACATCGAGGAGGGACGGCGCCGATTCGACGTGTCGCGCGAGGAGCGGGAGGAGGTTGCCCGACGCTTTCTCGCAGCCTGGGAGGAGGGCGACACAGGCTCTCTCATCGAGCTTCTCGCTCCCGACGCCACGGTCTATGGCGACGGCGGCGGAAAAGCGCCCGGCATCCCGGCTCCGCTGGTCGGAGCCGAGCGCGTGGCGAAGGCGATCGTCGGCTGGGGCCGCCAGGCACGCGAACGTGGGATCGCGCATCGTCAGTCGCTCGTAAACGGAGACCCGGGACTCGTCTTCTACGACGGGGACGGACGCGCGCTCTGGGTCGCCGCCCTCGAGATCGCGGACGGCGCGGTCCTCGCCATCCGGTCGGTTCTCAATCCCGACAAGCTCGCGCACGTGCCTCCGCGCTACCCGGCTTGACCGCCCTGGGGCGCGCATCTTCTCCAGCGCCCGAAACCGAGGCGTGGGGACACGTGACGCTGTCGTAGTAGGCAGCCACAGACGGCTCCCGGAACATAGATGACTTTTGGCGCGTTGCGGAGTCTCAAGGGAGAACGCAGGACAA
>JBKPDR010000007.1:0-44090 GCA_046727975.1 Actinomycetota bacterium
GCCCCCGGCCATGATCCCAACGGCCCCGGCAACTCGGAGAACGCCCCCGGCAACTCAGGCACGCGCGGAAAGGCGAAGCCCGAGTGAGCGCTGCAGCCCCTTCGGCTGCCGGCTCGCTCGCGGCGCTCGGGCAGCGTCCGCCGCGGCTGGTCTTGCGCGTCGTGCTTTATTCGGCGCTTACGCTCGGCATCGGTGCGGCCACTCTGCTCGTCTTCATTCGACACTTCGAACGCCAGCGGGCCGAGCGCACTGCGACGCTCGAGGCCAGCATCGTCACACAGGCGGTCGTCGATCGGCTGCGCCCCACGGACCTGCGCACATCCGTCTCACCTGACCGTCGACATCAGCTCGACCATCTCTTCCGTACTCGTGTGCTCGACGACGCGACGCTCGCGGCCGCGGTGGTGACGCCGGATGCGCGCTTGGTGTACGCGACCGGTGGCGCGCGCACTGGCACGCGGATCGGGTCGCGAGAGAACCTCGCGAAGGCCCTCGGAGGCACGGTGGCGAGCGAGGTGGTCACGACACGGATCGAAGCTGATTCGAAGCGCGTGCTCAGGACGTACGCACCCTTCCGGCTCACGGACGGCTCGACCGGTGCGGTCGTCGTCGACAAGGACTACGGGCCGATAGCGAGCGCGGCGAGGCAGGCTGCGATAGCCGTCGCGGCCGTGCTCGAGCTCGTGCTCGTCTCTCTCTGGCTCTGTCTCGTCCCGATCATGCGCACGGTTACGAGGCGAATTCATCGCCAGCTCGACACGATCGCGCACATGGCGCTGCACGACGACCTCACGGGATTGCCGAACCGCACCCAACTCGGGTCTCGGCTCGACGAGTTGGTTGCGGACCCGAACCCCGACTTCCGGTTCTCGGTGCTCTTCATCGACCTCGACCGCTTCAAAGAGGTCAACGACACGCTCGGTCACGATCGCGGAAACGAGCTGCTCGCGGAAATCTCGAAGCGACTCGGCGCCGCTCTGGAGCCCGGTGAGCTCGTGGCGCGCCTGGGCGGCGACGAGTTCGCGGTCATCAGCGAGCGCGCCGTCGACGCCGAGGCCGCGCTGGAGCTCTCGGACCGGCTGCGCAACGTGATCGCCGAGCTGTTCGAGATCGCGGGCATCTCGATCGAGCCCCAAGCGAGCATCGGCATCGCGCTTGCGCCGGACCACGGCAGGTCGCGAGACGAACTCCTGCGACGCGCCGACATTGCGATGTATGCGGCGAAACGAGCGGGGGCCCCGCAGGTGTTCGCTGCCGAGCTCGACGATCATTCGCCCGTCCGCCTCGCGATGAGCGGAGAGCTTCGCCGCGCCCTGGAGGGAGGCGAGCTCGTCGTCTACTACCAGCCGCAGTACGACCTGCGCCGAGGAGAGGTGCGGGGCGCCGAGGCGCTCGTCCGCTGGATCCATCCGTCCCGCGGACTGCTCGAGCCGAGCGAGTTTCTCTCAGCGGTCGAGCACACGGGTCTGATGCGCAGCCTTACTCGCCTCGTGCTCGACGAGTCGCTTCGGCAGTTGCGTATCTGGCGAGACGCAGGGCTCGGGTTCACGCTCGCCGTCAACGTGTCCGCCCAGGATCTCGCGGACACGCGCTTCCCGCAGGAGCTCGTTCGGGCCCTCACCAAGCACGGCATCGAGGCGTCGTCACTCGAGCTCGAGATCACGGAGAACGTGCTGCTCTCGGAGGGTGTCCGCATGGGCAGACGACTCGAGCGCATCGTCGACCTCGGCATCCGGATCGCGATCGACGACTTCGGCGTCGGCTACTCCTCCCTCGGACAGCTGAAGAACCTCCCCGCGCAGGTCCTGAAGATCGACCAGTCGTTCGTCTCCGGCATGGCATCGGACCGGCGGGATGCCGCGATCGTCCGGTCGACGATCGAGCTCGCACATCGCCTTGGGCTCGAGGTGGTGGCCGAAGGCGTCGAGACGCGCGAGCTCATGTCGCCGCTGCGCGACGCCGGCTGCGACATCGTCCAGGGCTACTACCTCGGACGGCCGGTGCCGTTCGGAGTGCACAGCGACTGGGCGGCGCTGACCGCGAACGCGCACTCTGCCGAGGGCGGCGCCGAGGTCGTAGAGCTGCGTCGCGCCTCCGCCTGACCTGCAGAACGCTCGCCTCGCTCGGTCTCTGGCACGCTGCGGGCGATGCCTGAGGGGGACGCTCTCCACCGCATCGCGGCGCGGCTCCAACCGCTCGTCGGGCAGCGGGTCCGGGCGGAGAGCCCGCATCCACGCGGACAGGCGACCGGGGTCGCCCGTGTCGTGGACGGCCGAGTGTTGGAGCACGTGGAGGCAGTCGGCAAGCATCTTCTGCTCCGGTTCGACGGAGGCGTCGTTCTTCGCAGCCACCTGCGCATGAGTGGGCGCTGGCGGCTCGAGCGGCGTGGAGCCCCACGTCGAGGCCTGCCTTGGCTCGTCCTGCGCGGACAGGAATGGGAGGCGACGCAGTGGAACGGGCCGGTGCTCGCGTTGGACGAGCGTGCGGTCCGGCGACTCGGGCCCGACCTCCTGGCCGCCGGCACCTCCGTCGAGGACGTCCTTCGCTTATTGCGACGTTCCGATCCGTCGCGCCTCATCGGCGAGGCGCTCCTCGACCAGAGGGTCGTTGCCGGCATCGGAAACATGTGGCTCGCAGAGGCGCTCTGGCAGGCCCGGGTATCGCCGTGGAGACGCGTCGCCGATGTCGCGGACGGGGAGCTGCTCGCGGCACTGGGCTGGGCGCAGGAGCGGATGCGTGCCTCGGCCGCCGGGGAGCGCACGCCCAAGGCGGTATACGGCCGGGCAGGCAGGGCTTGCCGTCGGTGTGGGACGCCGATCGCCTCCCGAGGTCTCGGTGCGGCGAACCGGACGGCGTACTGGTGCCCGCCCTGCCAGCCTTGAGTGCGGGGCGCTCGTGACCACTACGCGTGCCGAAGGACGGTATCTCGTCGTTCCGAACTGGGGTGAAGGTCCCCCGTCCTCCCGAGGGAGGACGCGAGTCATCCCACGACGATGACTCGAGCGCGCCGTTAGCGTTCGAGAGGGCCATGGGACAACACGAGCATCTCGTGCGTAGGCTCGTCGAGGAGGGGGTGAATCGGCGCACCGCCGATGTCCTCGACGAGGTAGCCGAAGGCGCCTTTGCGGAAGTCGCGCGACGCTGGGTCAGCCCCTTCCGCAGTGCGTTCCCGGACTTCGAGATGGAGATCGTCACCGTGGTCGAGGAGGGGGACACGATTGTCGCGCACTTCCTTTGCTCGGGAACTCATCTCGGCGAATGGCTCGGCGTACCCGCGACCGGACGGCGCTTCGAGAAGGTCGACGAGATCTACATCTTCCGGGTGAGAAACGGCAGGCTCGCATCCGCGGTCGGCGTCGAGGACAACCTCTCCCGACTGAGGCAACTCGGAATTGGTCTGTCGCCGTCGGGTCTGAAGCCCTCCTAGCGTGCACGGCTGAGAAGTGGCGAAGGGGGCGTACGTGCGGAAGCCCACGAACGCGATTGGCCGGGTCGCCGGTGGATCGAGCGGAGGGGCAGGGATTTGAACCCTGGAGGCGCTTGCACGCCTAACGGTTTTCGAGACCGCCCCGTTCGACCGCTCCGGCACCCCTCCGAGCTCGATTAGCGTAGCCGGTGTCGGTGCGAGGTTCAGGACGCTCCGAGGGTGTCCGATATCCTCTTCGACTCAGGGAGAAGTGGCCGAGTGGCTGAAGGCGGCGCCCTGCTAAGGCGTTAGGTGGGGAAAATCCCTGCCTCGAGGGTTCGAATCCCTCCTTCTCCGCTTTCCGCTTGCTGCGCGGGAGGTCACGCCGTCTCGGGTGAGGCAACCGTGAGCTCGCTCGCCTTCGTTCTCCGGTACACGGCGACGCCGACGAGGCCGGCTGCGGCGGGCACGGCCCCGGCGAGGAGAAGCGTCCAGCGCGCACCGATCGCGGCAACGAGGACGCCCCCGAGGACCAGCGCGACCATCTCGGCGCCGTTGCGCAGGCCGTTGTAGGCGGCGAACGCCCGCCCGTGGAGCTTCGCGGGTACCCGCCGGTGCAGCAGTGTGCGGACGAGGACGTTCTTCGTCCCGTGTGCGGCACCCCCGACGACATAGAGGACGATGGCGAAGGAGAAGACGAGCCACAGGGTCGGCACCGCGAGCCCCAGGCTCTGGACCACGATCGCCCAGAGCGCCGTAGCGACGAGCGCGCCTGCCCGCACCCGCCGAGCCAGTACGAGGCCGCCGAACGCCATGCCGACGAACCAGGCGGTCCAGAGCGCACCGAAGCCGACATCGCCGACCTCGAGCACGTCCTTGGCAAAGAAGACCTCGGCCGGTGCCGAGGCGGTCATGAAGAGGAGCGAAGCGAAGGCGACGCACATGACGATCCGCAGTGCGTGGTCACGCAGGAGGAAGACGATCCCGTCTCGGGCGCGGCCGATCGTTTCGCTACCGGCCGACTCCACTGCGGGCGTGGTTCGGGCGCGAACGCTCGCCGCAGCCGACGCGATGACGAGGAAGCTCGCGGCGTCGACGAGCAGCGCAAGGCGCATGCCGCCTACGGCGGCGAGCGTTCCGCCGAGCAGCGGCCCGGCCGCGAAGCCGAGGAAGCGTGCGGTCTCGACGTGCGCATTCGCGACCCCGATCCGATCCTCGTCGACGACGCGGGGGATCAGGGCGAACTCGGCCGGTTGACTGATCGCATTCGCGGTGCCGAGGAGCGCGGTGAGGACGAGGAGTGGCACGAGAGCCTCGGTGAAGCCCAACGCAGCCGCGAGCACGGCCTGCGCCACCGACGCCGCGATCAGCACACGCCGCGGCTCGAGCCGGTCGACAAGCAGGCCCGCTGGCCCAGCGAAGACAACGAGCGGAGACCAGAGCGCGATGAAGAGCGTAGAGAGCGCGAGCCCGGATCCGTTCGTCTCTTGAAGGAACAGCGCGAGCGCCGTCAGCGCAAGCCAGTCGCCGAGCGCGGAGAGAAGCACGGCGCCCACGAGCAGCTGAAAGTTACGGCGCGCCACGTCCGGCCGCTGCTAGTCGTGGATACGGGCGATGAGGTCCTCGCGCTTCAGCACCTTGACCTCGATGCCGCCGAGTCTCACCTCGTAGCCGGCGTCGCGCGGGTAGAGCACCTTGTCGCCGGCCTCGATGCCGTCTGCCTCGCTGCCGACTGCGGTGACGATGCCCGTCCGGCACGCCGCGGCCGCCGCAGCCGACGCGGGCAGGATGAGGCCGGACCGCGTCTCCGTCTCGTCCGAGACGGGCTGGACGACGACGAACTCGTCGAGCGGCTCGAGCGTGACGTCGACCTGCGGCTCCTCGATCACGCTCTAAAGATACGCCGCCGGGCGATCAGAGCCGCCCCGCCTCGACGATTCGTTGGAGGAACTGCCGGGTTCGCGCTTCCCGTGGCTCGGAGAAGATCTCGTCTGGGGGCCCCTGCTCGAGGATCACCCCGCCGTCGAGGAAGCACACGCGGTGTGCGACGTCGCGGGCGAAGCTCATCTCGTGCGTGGCGATCAACATCGTCATCCCGCCCGCCGCCAGCTCGCGGATGACGTTCAGCACCTCGGCGACCAGCTCCGGATCGAGTGCGCTCGTCACCTCGTCCAGGAGGAGCAGGGCGGGCTGCATCGCGAGCGCGCGGACGATCGCGGCCCGCTGCTGCTGTCCGCCCGAGAGGCGGTCCGGGTAGTCGTCGCGCTTGTCGAGGAGCCCGAAGCGTCGGAGCAGCTCGTCCGCGCGGGCGTCCGCCGCTTGCTTCGAGAGCCCGAGCGCCTTCCGCGGGCCGAGCGTGATGTTCCGGAGCACCGACATGTGCGGGAAGAGGTTGAACGCCTGGAAGACGATCCCGATCCCTCGCCGAACGCGGTTGACGTCGATGTCCCGTGCGGTGACCTCGTTGCCGTGCACGACGATCCGTCCTGCGTCCACGGACTCGAGCCCGTTGATGCAGCGAAGCAGCGTCGACTTGCCCGAGCCGGAGGCACCGATGAGGCAAACGACCTCGTGCTCCACGAGCGCGAGATCGATTCCTCGCAAGACGTCGAGCTTGCCGAACGACTTCCAGAGCCCCTCGATCTGTAGGGCACGTTCGGTCATGCCGCCACACCGGCCGCCTGGCGCCGTCGTCGGTCCCGGGCGACGAGCCAGTCCGTGAAACGCGCGAGCGGGATCGTGACCGCGACGAAGAGGGTCGCTGCGACGAGGTAGTGCGTGCCGTTGAAGTCCGCGGACTCGTTGATGGACGCCTGGTTCAGCGCTTCGACAACTCCAAGCACGCTGACGAGGGCGGTGTCCTTCTGGAGACCGATGAAGTCGTTGAGGAGGGGAGGGATCACCCGGCGAATCGCCTGCGGGATCACGACGAAGCGCAGGGACTGGAAGTGCGTGAGGCCGAGCGAGCGCGCGGCAGCGTCCTGACTCGGATGGACGGACTCTATCCCCGCCCGGTAGACCTCGGACACGTACGCCGTGTACACGAGCACGAGCGAGACGACGGCCCAGAAGAGCTGCGAATCCGGCAGCCCTTCTATCTGGAGCGCAGGCATGCCGACCCCGAGCATGAGAATGACCAGAATCGTGGGGACTCCGCGAAAGAAGTCGGCGTAGACGATGGCGAGCGCACGGACCGGAAAGAACACAGGGCCCGGGAGGCTTCGCAGCACCGCCAGCCCCAGAGCGGTCATGAGGATGATCGCTTCGGCGATCGAAAAGATCTTTACATTGATCCAGAAGGCTTCCGCGATCCCCGGAAACGACTCGCGGTAGAGGTCCCAGTCGAAGAAGTACGCCTTGAACCGGTCCCAGCCGGGAGCGCGGCTGATGAGGAACGCCAGCACACCGAAGAAAAGGAGCGTGCTCGCGACCGCGATCAGGATCCCGCGGGCGGGTCCAGGCCGCGAAATCCCGGTACTGAGGATCCGCGAGCGGCGATCGCCTTCCAGCTAGCTACCTAAGCACGGGCGCGCCGCCGACTCTGGCGAGCCAGGTGCCCTGGAGCCGCTTGATCGTGCCGTTTGCCCAGAGCCGGTTGAGCGCCTTGTTGACACAGCGGCGGAGCGGGTTTCCCTGTTCGAGGACCATGCCGAAGCGCTCCCTCGCGTCGCGGTTCGGGAACTGGCCGACGATCACGCCGTCCTCGACCTGAACGGCGATCACGTAGAACGCCGTCGGAAGATCGACGACGAGCCCGTCGATCTGGCCGTTCTTAAGCGCTTGCACCGCGAGGTCGTTCGTCGGATACGCGAGCGGCGCCGAGCTCGGGCGGACGTTCCTGACGATGTACTGGTAGCTCGTCGTCCCCCGGGCAGCGCCAAGTCTGTACGGCTTCAACGCGGCGATCGACTTGGAGTTCGCGATCGCGGTTCCCCTGCGCCCGACGAGCGCCTGGTTCACGTAGTAGTACGCGTTCGAGAAGTCCACGACCTTGTCGCGCGCGGGGTCGTAGGACACCTGCGCCATGTAGAAGTCGAACTTCTTGTCGCCTGGGCGGTAGGACTGCGCGAAAGGAACGTACGTCCACTGCACCTGCGCCCTCGTGAAGCCGAGTTGTCGCGCGACGGCGTACGCGACCGCCGACTCGTAGCCCTTGCCGCTGTACGGGTTCGAGATCTTCCACGGCTTGCGCGTCTCGCCGCCGCCCCACCAGGGCGGGAATGCGGGGTTGTCGGTGCCGAGCGTGAGCCGCCCATCGTTCAGGAGGTTCAGGCTGCTCTTCGCGCAACCGGGGATCGCGACGGGGGCTGTTGCATCGCCGCTCGCCGTGGCGGCGAGAACCAGTGCAAGTGCCGGAAGGGCGAGAGCGAGGAACGCCTTGCGCATCGCGGATCCACTCCTCTGAACGGTTGGGGACTCGGCGGCGCGAGCGTACCAGCATGCGTGCGGCTAGCGTGAGGGCCGTGGCGAGCCCATTCGTCGAGCTCGAGGTGGGGGAGCGGGTCGTCAAGGTCACGAACCCCGACAAGGTGCTCTTCCCGGGGGCGCGCAAGACGAAGCGCGACCTCGTCGACTACTACATCTCGGTCGGCGACGGCATCGTGCGGGCGTTGTACGAGAGACCGACGCAGCTCCGCCGCTTCCCCGACGGCATCACCGGTGAGGCGATCTACCAGAAGCGCGTCCCCGAGAAGAGGCCGGAGTGGGTGGAGGCTGCGCGTGTCACGTTCCCTTCGGGGCGGCACGCCGACGAGCTGTGCGTCACCGAGCTGGCGCAGGTGGTCTGGGCGGCGAACCTCGCCGTCGTGGACTTCCATCCTTGGCCCTCGCGGCGGCGGGACACCGAACATCCGGACGAGCTGCGCATCGACATCGATCCTCAGCCGGGCACGACGTTCAAGGATGCCAAGCGGGTCGCGGCCGTTGTCCGGGAGACGCTCGCCGAGATCGGCTACGTCGGCTGGCCGAAGACGTCCGGGAACCGGGGCATCCACGTCTTCTGCCGGATCGAGCCGAACTGGAAGTTCCCGGTCGTCCGCCGCGCCGCGCTCGCGTTCGCCCGAGAGATCGAGCGGCGGCTGCCGAAGAAGGTGACGACGGCGTGGTGGAAGGAGGAGCGAGGCCGCAGGGTCTTCATCGACTTCAACCAGAACGCGCGAGATCGCACGGTCGCCTCCGCGTACTCCGTGCGCGCGCGGAAGGACGCGGCGGTGTCCGCTCCGGTGGCCTGGGACGAGCTTCCCGACATGGAGACCGAGGACTTCACGATGACGACGATGCCGAAGCGCTTCGCGAAGCTTGGAGACATCCACGCGGGCATGGACGATGCGGTCTGCGACCTCCGCGTGCTCCTCGAGTGGGTCGAGCGCGAGGAGAAGGAAGGCCTCGGCGAGGCGCCGTATCCCCCGAACTTTCCGAAGATGCCGGGCGAGCCGTCCCGGGTGCAGCCCTCGCGTGCGAGGAAGCCCGACTCTGGCTAGCGGACCGTGAGCACCGCAGGCGCGTAGCCGGCCTTCGACGCCGTCGCCTTCACCCGCGCCGCCCGGGCCTGCCGGAGCGTGGCCTTTCCGTTGGCGGCCGTGTTCAGCGTCTTGCCGCCGGCCTTCACGGACGCGCCGGACACGGGATCGCCTGCGTCGGCGACGCGGACCGTGATGACACGGCCGTTCCCGCCCTTCTTCGAGGAGGCGGACAACTGGAGCCTCGGCCAGACCTGCTGGTGCCAGAATCCGTTCGTGCTTCCGGTCTGGATGTTCGCGATGAGGTCGAGTGGGCCCGCGGAGCCTTCGCCGTTCAGGCGGAAGATCGAATTCCCGCCCGGCGGCTTCAACGTGTTAGGAGCGCCGAGCTTCGTCGCAGCACGATTCGTCCGCGTCGCGTAGATCGTCCCGTTGCGCTCCCACATGAGCCAGAGTCGACCCTCGGGGGCGGCCGCGATGTTCGCGTGCTCGTTCCCGTCGCCCTTGATGACGAGGTGACGGTTTGGCGGTTTCGACCCGCCACAACACAAGCGACTCGAAGGTCGGATATCCCTGGCCGTAGAACAGATACACGCCCGCTGCACCGATGCGCCCGGTGAGGGAGGCTCGGTTCCCGGGGTAGATCGAGCTCTTGCCGGTGAGTGACCGACCCGGACGCGAGCTTCCGGCCGCCCTGGGGCCCGGCCGGGCCGACAACAGCCACTCTGCGGGATCTTCCCGTCGGGGTCGGCCGGGTTGACTCCGAAGTGGAAGCCGAGGCCGGGGGTTCCCGACCAGGTCGAGATCGGCGTTCCGTCTTCGCGGGCCCCGTGCCCGCGACACCCGTTGCGTATGCGTACGTCGCCTGCGCGGCCTTCTCCGGCTTGAGGGTCCACAGAGTCCCCGAGGCGGGCGCAGTCGCGGTGTTTCAGGGCGTTGTTCGTCTCGCCCGCGTTCGTGGAGCGGATGCCGCCGAAGAACGCGCGCAGGGCGCCGTCGGGCATGCGCAGAAGGTCCGGGTGGGACATCGAAGCCCAGCCTCCGAGCGCGACGGAGTCTCCGCCGACGCTCCCGGCAGGAGGCTCACCTCGAGGTGCACGAGCTCATGCGCAGCGAGCTTACTTCAGTTCGGGTGGATTGATGAGTCAGGCGAGGAGGCTCGAGATGCCCTTGCCCCTTCGAGCGGGCCGCAGCTCTCGCCAGGTGCATTGGACGGGGTCCTTGTCGTCGCGAAAGCGAAGGAGCTTCGTGCCGTGCCGGAAGCGGTTCGACTGCACCTTGTCGTAGCGCACCTCGACCACGAGCTCGGGTCGCACCGGGGACTCTTCGAGCTCGCCGCCTCCCCAGCGATTCGGCTCCGAGAAGCGACGCTCGGGAGCATTCTCGAGCAGCGGGAGCACGCGGGCGGCAATCTCGGCATGGCGCGCCGGGGCGACCGCTGCCGAGCCGACGTAGTCGATCTCGCCCTTCTCGTCGTAGAGACCGAGCAGGAGGGTTGCGATCCGGTCGGGACGCGACTTCCAGCGAACGCCGACGACGACGCAGTCCGCGGTCTTCTCGGGCTTCACCTTGACGACGCCCTCTCGGGAGCCGGGAAGGTAGGGCAGGTCGCTGCGCTTGGCAACGACGCCGTCCAGTCCCATGGCCTCGAAGCGATCGAGCCAGCCAAGAGCCTCGTCTCGGTCGTCGGTGGCCGGAGAGAGCGAGAAGCGTTTCGCCTTGCGCTCGAGCGTCTTCCTCCGTTCCGACAAGGGTCGGCCCGATTCGTCTTCGCCCTTCCAGAGGAGCACGTCGAAAGCGATGAAGCGGGCCGGTATCTCCGCGGACAGCTTGCGGACGCGGCTCTCCGCCGGATGCAGACGCGTCTGCATGGCGTCGAAGTCGAGCACGCCGCCACGCTCGATCACGATCTCGCCGTCGAGCGCGGAGTGGGGCGGGAGGAGCTTCTCGAGCGGCCGCAGTTCCGGGAAGTAGCGCAGCAGAGGCCGGGCGTTCCGGGACCAGAGCCGAAGCTCGCCGGACGCGTTCTCGAGCAGGCCGCGGAACCCATCCCACTTGGGCTCGTACTGCCAGCCGTCGCTCGCCGGAAGCTCGCGTACGAGCTCTGCCTCCATGGGAGGGAAGGGGATGCGCCGGTCGAGGTCCGAGGGACGCTCGACCGGCCCCTGTTCTCGTCGTCCGCGCGGCATCCCTGGAACCTACCTCGTCGCTCTATAGGCTCTGGCTTAGTGGTCTCTGCCCTAAATACGGTCTTGTTCGGCCGCGCGAGAACCGAGCAGCCCAAGGACGCAGGGAGCGCCCATATTGAGTGAAATACGGGTGCGACCGAGGACGCCGGGATGCGACGGTTCGCAGCCGGCCGGGCTGGGCGTATTTGGGGCGGCGACTACTTGAATGCGCCGCGTGGTCGTCACGGGCCTCGGCGCGGTCACCCCGCTTGGTCTCGACGCCCGCTCGACCTGGGACGCCGCCGTCGCCGGGCGGAGCGGCGTCGGCTTCATCGAGTCGTTCGACGCGACCGGCTACCCGGTGCAGATCGCGTCGGAGGTGAAGGGCTTCGACCCCGTGGAGGTGGTCGGCCCGAAGGACGCGCGGAGGCTCGAGCGGAACGTCGTCCTCGCCGTGGCGGCCGCTCGTGAGGCGTGGCAGGACGCGGGGGTGGAAGGCGTCGACCCCGCCCGGGCCGGGATTCTCGTCGGCTCGGCGATCGGCGGAGTAATGGGCGTCCTCGAGCAGAACGACGTGTTGCAGGAACGCGGGCCGAGCCGCGTGTCCCCCTGGTTCCTTCCGAACGTTCTCGTGGACTCCGCGAGCGGACAGATTGCGATCGACCTCGGGCTGCGCGGGCCGAACTACGCGCCGGTGTCCGCCTGTGCGACGGGGTCGCACGCGGTCGGGGAAGCCGCCGAGCTCGTCCGCCGCGGGGACGCGGACGTCGTGCTGGCGGGCGGCACCGAAGCGTGCATGCACCCGGTGATCCTGGCGGGGTTCTGCGCGATGCGCGGCCTCGTCGCCGAGGAGGAGGACCCAACCCTCGCGTCGCGTCCGTTCGACGCCACCCGGGCCGGGTTCGTCATGGGAGAGGGCGCCTGCGTGCTCCTGGTCGAGGAGCTCGAGCACGCTCGAGCCCGAGGCGCCCGCGTGTACGCCGAGGTGCTGGGCTATGGCACCTCCAACGACGCTCATCACATGGCGCAGCCCGATCCCGAGTCGATCGGCACCGCGGAGATGATGCGGGCGGCTTTGACGCGATCCGGCGTCGCACCGGAGCGGGTCGGGTACATCAACGCCCACGGGACGTCGACGCCCCAGGGCGATCTCGCGGAGACGAAGGCGATCAAGGCCGTGTTCGGCGAGCACGCGTACGAGCTCGCCGTCTCCTCGACGAAGTCGGTGCTGGGCCACCTCTTCGGGGCGGCCGGAGCCATCGAGGCGCTGATGTGCGTGCTCGCGCTCCACGAGGGCGTGCTCCCTCCGACGATCAACTACCGAAATCCCGACCCGGAGTGCGACCTCGACTACGTCCCCAACGAGGCGCGCCGCGCCGAGGTGGACGTTGCGCTCTCGAACGCAATGGGGCTTGGAGGGCACAACGCGTGCGTGCTCGTCGGTCGCGTCGACGAGTGAGAGCACCTGTGGACGAGCCGGAACCGTCTCAGTGCTCTCACGCTTCCCATTCGTGACACATTCCGCGTTACGCTGACAGCGGGGAGGAGGATGGTGGCCCCGCAGGCCCGTCCTCTCCGGCGACGACCTCCGTTGTCAACTGGGAGATCGAATCGAGAACGACATTCGCACGTGCGAGCTCGGTGTCGGCCGGTCGGTAGCGTCGGTTGGGTATCGCAATCACCCGCATGCCGGCAGCATGGGCCGCTCGGACTCCGTTCGCCGAGTCTTCGACAGCGGCACAGTGATCGGGAGCCACGACAAGGCGCCGGGCAGCCTCGAGATAGACGTCCGGGGCGGGCTTGCCTCGCTCGACCTCTTCGGATGAGACGGTCACCTCGAAGATCGTCTCGAGCCGCGCCTTCGAGAGCGCGATCTCGATGATCGGCCGGTTGGACGACGACGCCAGCGCGAGTCGAAAGTCGAGAGCCAGCCGCTCGACGGCTTCGACGGCATCCTCCAGGAGCGGTAGCTCTTCCTGGTAGCGGGCCTGCATTCGCCGAACCACCTCCGCATCGATCTTCTCAGGTGGGTCGCGAACCCCGATCACGTCGTGCATGTACCGCGACCACTCTCGCGAGCTCATGCCCATCATGTCCTTCTGGGCATCGGCGTGCCAGCGCCCGCCGCGCTCGCGTGCGAGCGTCTCCCTCACCTCGTCCCACACGTGCTCGGAGTCGACGAGCACGCCGTCGAGGTCGAAAATGACCGCTTCGATCGTCACGCGCCGAGGTATGTTCCGCGCACGCGCACGAGTCCGGGCGCGTCGACTCCGTTCTCCACTCGGCGAACGTCGCACACGAAGAACGTGTGCGTGCCGACGGCGACCTCCTCCCGGAGCTCGCACTCGATCCAGCCGAGCGCGCCAACGAGTAACGGAGCGCCACTCGCCCCGGGTTCGGTCGCGACCCCGTGCCACATCGCGATCGGTGGAACTCCGCGGGCGAAGTGCTGCGCTAGCCAGTCCTGGCCCGCCGCGAGCAAGGAGAGTGCGCACCCACCCGCTTGTCGGAGCAGCTCGTGCATGGCCGCCTCCCTCGAGACCGCGAACCCGACGAGTGGAGGATCGAGGGAGAGGCTCACGAGAGAGCCGACGGTCAGACCGAGCTTCTGGCCTTGTGCGTCGACGGTGACGACCGCGACGCCTGCAGGAAAGCCGCCCGTGAGCGAGCGGAGGTCCTCGCCGAGCACGAGCGGATCGTACGTGCGCCGTGCCACATCCTAGTGTGGAGTCGATGCGCGAGGGACTCGTGCCGTACCCCTTCCCGAAACGCCTGCTGGACAAGGCCGTCGCGTCCGTGCTCATCGTCCTGTTCTCACCGGTGTTCGCGGTCGTCGGCGTGGCAGTGGGCTCGAGCAAGCTCCTCTCCAAGCGCGATCGAGGGCCGTGGCTCTACCGCGAGCGCCGCGTCTCTCGAGGCCGAGAGTTCGATCTGCTCAAATTCCGAGTCCTTCGGAGGGACCTGCTCGAGCACGAAGGGGGAGTCGCGGGGCACGCGCGATTGTTCGAGCAGGATCCTGACAACCTCACCTGGGCGGGCCACCGCATCCTCAAGCCCTGGTATCTGGACGAGCTCCCTCAGCTCTTCAACGTGCTGCGCGGGGACATCAGCCTTGTCGGTCCGCGTCCGTGGCCCGTCTCGATGGTCCGAGAACAGGTCGCCGCGGGGCACGACTACCGCAACCGTGTCATCGCCGGGTGGACGGGGCCAGCGCAGGTGCAGAAGGGAATCACCGAGACCGCCGGCTATACGGAGCTCGATCTCGCCTATGTCGAGAAATGCCGAAGCTGGAGCGGGGTACGACTCGCCCGCTACGACCTCTGCATTCTCTGGGGGACGATGAAGATGATCGTTCGAGGCGAGGGTCTTCGATACTGAGCGCTCAGGCCAGCTTTCGAGCCACCCAGATCTCTTCACTGGGCCAGCGCCGCGCCCAGTCGACCGGCACGAACTCAAAGCGGGCCTTGGCTTCCAGGGCTGGTCGCACCTCGATCAGATTGTCGAGGACGAATCCGCTCGTTCGAAGCAAACGGATCCAGTGGCCGTGCGTGAGATGAAACTCGACCGCACCGTCCTCGGGGAACTCCCGCCGATAGCTCGAAAAGTAGTCGCTGACGAGCTCCTTACCTGCCGGGCCACCGTCGCGCGGCGTGCATGCCATAAGCATTGCGGCGTTCGTAAAGAAAATCAGCTGTCCGCCGGGGCGGAGTAGTCGATTGGCCTCGGGAAGCCATTGACGTGGGTTGCACCAGAGGCTTGCCCCGTATTCCGAGATCGCGACATCGAAGCTGTCGTCGTCGTACGGCACCTGCTCCGCGTTCGAGCAGATAAGTGGGAACGACACGCCGAACTCCCGTTGCAGTCGCTCCGCCGTGGCCAGTTGGGCACGTGAGATGTCCACCCCGACCGGCCGTCTGTCGTTTCGGGCGAGCCACGCTGAGATCGCCGCGGTCCCGCAACCGAGCTCGAGGACATCTACGCCGAACGGAAGATCTGTGAGGAGCCGCAACTCGGACTCTGGCGTGTCCCAAAGTCCCCACCGAAGATCTTGGTCTTGCCAAGCTCTTCTTCCCGGAGCCGCGGACGCGCTCGCCCAACGCTCCCATGCCTCCCGGTTCCGCTCGATGTAGTCGGTTCCTGCTCTTTCGGGACCGCGGATCTGAGCCCCGATCCGCGAGCCCACTCCATTTTCCGCGACCGGAACCTTCTCAACTGGGACACGTACCATGTCGGGATACGCTAGCGCGGCTTGAGAGCGTCGTCGAGTGCCGTCTGGCGAACCCACTCAACATCGTCGAGCATCGTGTGAGGCGACTGGAAGCCGGCGACTGAGTCCTCGTGCGCGCCAACGAAGTGCTCTGAGGATTTGAAATCTGCCCATGGCGGGCTATGCTTATTCTGCGAGGGGAAGGGGTCGCAACGCGCGAGACCCGAGCATTGGAAACTTGCGCGCGGGGAGGTAGATCGGGTGAGCGTGGTGTCGCCAGACGGTGTTGCCGTCACTGCGGATGATTCTGTCGTTGAGCAGGGACGTCCTGCAGTGCCCGCTCTGCGGCCGCGCGGATGGCTCATGCGTCGCTTGCTCGTCGTCGCCGATGTCGTGGGGCTCTTGGCGGCATACCTGCTCGCTCTCGCGTTCACGCCTCCCGCGACAACTGTCGCCGACACCGTCGGGATGCGGTGGGAGCTGCTCCTGTTCGTCGGAAGCCTTCCGTTCTGGGTGCTGCTCGCACGAGTGCACGGTCTCTATGACCGCGACGAGGAGCGCTCGGACCACTCGACCGTCGACGACATCTTCGGCGTTTTCCAATTGGTATCGATAGGGACGTGGGGCTTTCTCGTGGTCACCGAGATCACCAATCTCCCGCACCCGAATCCCGAGCGCCTCGTCATCTTCTGGATCATTGCCGTCATGCTCGTGCCGCTGCTTCGCGCCGTCATTCGAGCGGTCGGCCGACGCAACACCGCGTACGTCCAGAACGTCATCATCGTGGGCTCCGGCCATGTCGCGCGTCTGCTCGAAAGCAAGGTTCGCAAGCATCCGGAGTACGGTTTGAGGGTCGTCGGTTTCGTCGATCGTGACGCCGGTGCGTCTCTCGACGGCGCGGGGCAGCTCGATCTGATCGGAACAACGAGCGACCTCCCGGCCCTCGTTCGTGCTCACTCGGTGCATCGCGTTGTGATTGCTTTCTCGACGGACTCGCACGAACAGACCCTCGAAGTTATTCGAGCGATGCAAGACAGCGACGTCCAGATCGACATTATTCCGCGCATGTTCGAAATTCTGGGAACGAACGCGCAGCTACACACGATCGAGGGTCTTCCGCTGGTTGGTCTTCCGGTTCCGCGCCTGTCAGGTTCGTCTCGATTTCTCAAACGCTCACTCGATGTCGTTGGGGCTGCGCTCGGGCTCTTTCTCCTCGCGCCCCTCCTCGCGTTCACGGCTCTCTGCATCAAGCTGGACTCGCGAGGTCCGATCTTCTTCCGGCAGGTTCGAATGGGAGAGGGCGAGCGCATCTTCCGCGTCTTCAAGTTCCGAACGATGGTGAACGATGCGGAGTCACGGAAGATGGAGCTTGCCCATTTGAACATGCACCTGGGGGACGACCCTCGCATGTTCAAGGTTCCAGACGATCCGCGCGTGACGCGTGTTGGCGGATTTCTACGGCGATGGCGGATCGATGAGCTGCCGCAGCTCGTGAACGTCTTGCGCGGTGAAATGTCTCTGGTGGGCCCGAGGCCGCTGATCCTCGACGAGGATCAGCACGTTGAGCACTGGGCGCGTCGACGGCTGAACCTCAAGCCTGGGATGACTGGTTTGTGGCAGGTGCTGGGAGCGAGTGACATTCCGTTCAACGAGATGACGAAGCTCGACTACTTGTACGTGACGAACTGGTCGCTGCGCGAGGACCTGAGACTTATCATGCTCACGCTCCCCGCTCTCGCTCGGGGGCGTGCCGCTTACTAGGGCGTGTAAGTCCCCTCCAGGGACATTGCGGCTTCATTCATGGCCGTCCGGTGTGACTCGGCTGAGATGGCGACGGTGACCACTGAGCCCTCTTCCACCGCGCTCCCGTGCGCTCCGGATCGATCACCGTGCGGTCCTGCACAGCGTCATTCGTCGGCTCTGTGACTTTGACACGTCCCCGACAACACGTCGCTGTGGACGCCGAACTGCTTGTTGTGTTACCGAGCCCTGTGCGCCCCAACAACTTCGTCGCTCGCCGGTGTCTCAGCCGTCCGGTGCGCAATGTCGAGCTGGGCGATCGCCTTGCCGAACGTGTGCCAGTCCCCGGCGTACATTCGTGTTTCCGCGAGGTAGACCGAGAATCCGACGGTCCCAGCCTCGTCGAGCAGCGCCACGTAGTGCTCCGCGCTCAGCCCGTCTCTCTGCCCTGTGTACATGCCCACCGTCGGGTGCACCGAATCGATGGGGAAGAAGCCGGCCGCTCCCTCCGCACACGCCGCCGGTGAGGCCGCGCTTCCGAAATCGTTGACATACGCCTGAGGAAGGAACACGAATCCGGACTCATTCCATGCTCTCCAGTCGATGTCTTGCGTGTCTGCTCGACAGTAGGAGGAGATTGCGGCGGGCATGTCCGGCTCGAGCGTGCGAAACCTCTCGACGAATTGCTGCGAGCGTCCGAAGCGCTCATCGCTCGTACCGTCGTCGTTGCTGAACTTGTACTCCGCCTCGGGATTCGCGATGTAGAAGTTCAGCGAGTAGTAGTCAAGTAACCGGTGCGCGAGGTCGGCCTCGCGGTCGGGTTCCGTACGCAAGACTCCCCAGCCTCCGACCGGCAAGCCACTCGCAGCGCGGAAGCGCCGCACCCAGTCTCCCTCGAGCGGGTCGGCGGTGAGGCCGTCGTGTATGAGCACTGCAACCCACGAAAATCCCGACTCTCGGAGCCGCGAACCGAGAGTCTCAGGCGCGACGTCGGTCTCATGCCACACGAAGGCTCCCGCCCCTGTCCACGACATCTCGGCGGATGGCTTTCCCGGGTCCGGCAGTGTGAATGGGGGCTCCGGCTCTGGCTCCGGCGCGCTGGGAAAGGCGGGCCCAGGCGGCACGGGCGAAGACGGTTCGTCGGGCGGCTGGTCGGGAAGTTCTGAAGGATCTGGAGCGGACGGCGGGGCCGCAGGTGGAGACGGAGTCGGCGGCCCAGGAGCGGGCGCCGTGCACGGAGACGGCGCGGCGATGACAGAGATGACGTCAGAGCGATTTTCTCCCGAGCCGATCGCCTGGACTCCGAGCGAGTAGGAGGTGCCGCAGGAAAGGTCAGTGAACGTGTAGCGCGTGCCCGTGGTCGATGCCACGCCCTGGCCGTCCATGAAGAGCGCAAAATCACGTGCCGGGCGGCCGTGGCCCGCTTTCCAGGCGATCGTGAGACTCGTCGTCGACGCGTCCGTGACCTCGAGTTGCGTCGGAGGATTCAGTCCCTGGTGATCCACGTCCGACCGACCCGCCGCCGGTAGGAGAAGGGCGCCCATAACGAGGACCGTCGGAGGGATGTGGAGTAATCGCCGTCGAGGACTGGGTGCGCTGGCTTTCCACATGGCCGCGAAACTGCGATCGGCCACGCTGCTGAGCTACCTGTCCCGCAGAAGGGGGATCTATCCCTCGGACGCGCGACCGGCGCGGACTACCTCAGAGCGCTGCTGAACGCGCGTGAACGGTTGGCCGCTGCCGGCGTGCGCCAGGTGCTGTTTGTGCTGCCCGTGGGCGAGAGGCGGATCGATGAGCGGCGGGGAGGGATTCGAACCCCTGGCCATCGTCCCGTTGAGCAGTGCGGGGGCTCGAGCCCATCGCGTCCCGGTGTCCTCGGCGGCAGCTAGGCCTCCTCCGCTGCCGTGAGCTCGGTCGAAGCGCGCTTCAGGTGACTCTCGCGACGGTGATCGTCACCGTCGAGCGCCTTTCCGCTTCAGCACCGCCAGCCGGATCCTGACTGACGACTGTGCCGGCCTGCGCAGGGTCGGCTGTCGGCTGGTCGACAACGGTGACGTCGAATCCCGTGCTTTCGAGCTTCTCCCTGGCCGATTGCTCGTCGAGACCGGTCACATCGGGAACGGCGATCAGGCCGGGGCCGGTCGAGACGCTCAGCATCACCGTTGCGCCCTTCCGCACCTCGGCGCGCGCGCTCGGCGCCTGGCCGACCACGGTCCCTTCCGGCTCGTCCGACGCGACCTCGGAGATCGACGACCGCAGGCCGAGCGCTCGCAGCCGGCTTCCCGCTCCGCTCGCGGTCGTGCCGATCAGGTCCGGCACCCGAATCGTGACGGGCGCGGGCGGCGGAGCCTTCTCCTTTGCGACTCGGAGGTCGACGACGCCTCCGCGATCGAGCCTGTCGCCGGCGTCCGGTTTCTGAGCGACAATGGTGCCTGCGGGGCGCGACGAGACGACGAGTCTCGTCTCGGCACGAAGTCCAGCATCGCGGATCCTCCGACCGGCCTCCGAGATTTGCAGCCCGATCACGGTCGGGACGAGCACCTCTGTCGGGGTGTCGGTTGTGGTGTTCGTCTCCGTCGACGCCGTGTTCGCGGTCTCCGTCTCCCTCGTACCGACGGTCGGCGCTGTCGGTGTTGCGCTTCCGGGCTCCGTCGCCGGCGGCGGGTTGGTGGAAGGTGAGGCGCCCCCGGCGGGATCGTCGAACCCGGTCACGATCCAGGCCGCCGCCGCCCCGAGGAGGACGAGCAACGCGAGGATCGCCGCCAGAACGGCGACGCGTGGCACCCACTGCAAGCGATCGAGCGAGTGAGTTTGGGGTGTCGCCGCACCTCGCCCGCCGCGAACCGGGTCCGCGACGGGAGGCCCGGGCGTCACCTGGTACTGAGGCGCGACGGGCCAGTCTCCCTGGCTCGTTGTCTCGTCCGGGTCGACCTCGACCGTATCGTCGGGAGAAGGTGCCGCAGGTCTCCGCTCCCCCATGGCTCTTGGTCTTGCCCGCTCTGACGATTCGAAAACTCGGCGTCGTGACGCCTGAGTGAAGGTGCCCCGGCTTCGTCAATGCCCTCCTGCTCACCGGAGCCGATCGCGGGCGCGACGCGAGGACGAGGAGCTCAGCCGTAACGCACTCGCCCCTCGGCCGCGACGCACCTACCCGCTTCTCGACCAAGAAGCGGGTAGGTGCACACGCCGTCGGTCGCACTTGCACGAGCGGACCGAGGCTGGACTAACTCGAGCTGGGGACTGTGGGTCGATCGACACCCGAAGAGGTGACAAGTGCACTTCGTCGCATGCGAAACGCATTCGCCGCCGGCCTCGTCGAGAACGAGGAAGACCGAGCTGAGAGAGCAGAGACTCGAATCGTCTCGAGGAGGAGGTGCGGAAGATCGCCGGTTCCAGATCACTCGAGTGCTCCACGCGGAACGCGAGGGGCGAGCGCCGTCCGAAGGACTAGGCACCCTCGTGGGTGGGATGTGGATGTACCTCGTTGTCGCGGCGGCCATCCTCGTCACTATCAATGTCCTCATAGTGCTCGTGGTCGCCGTTTTGGCGCGACACGCTCAGCCTCGCGAGGAACTCTGCACGGAGCTGGGGGCGAAGATCGAGCGGTACGTCCGAAGAGCAGCCTGAGCGCATCGTGCAGGCATTCTGCGGCGCTCGTGGAACGCTCAGCGATGACCTGGACTCTCATTGGAGCAGCGGTTGCGATCCTCCTCGCCCTCAATCTGCTCGTCGTGCTCATTCTCGGTTACACGCGCCAAAGCGACTCCGAGTCCGATGAGCGCTGAGCGTGTTGCCTCGCGCCGGCAATGAGTCGCTGCGAGCGAGCCTAGCCCCGGGCGGCGCGGGTCGCGCTCGCGCGGTTCTCGCGTGGTCTTGAGCACAACGTCTGTGGGTGAGGAGACGTTGTGCTTGCCGCAAGCGTCCTAGCTCGGCAGTCAGGCCAGTCGAATTCATTCGCGGAGTACGCGTCGCGGGCGCTCGGCCAGTCGACGAGCTTCCGGGCGCGTTCTGTTGCGCTGCGTCCACCGGTGTCAGAAGCCGCGGTCGAGAGAAACGCCGCCTGTCAGCGGCCCCGCAGCGCCGCGCCCCTCGGTAGAGACGGACTGTGGGGCGTCGCGGGGTTGGCAGTTCTCGACGAAGGCGCGAGACTTTCGCAGTGACCACCGCCGAAGCCCCGACCGGCCGTCCCCCGCGTTGCCCGAGCTGCGGGGAGGAAAACCCAGACCGGTCCCGGTTCTGCAACAGCTGCGGGGCGCGACTCGAGGACGCGGCGCCGGCCCGCGAGGAGCGAAAGCTCATCTCGGTCCTCTTTGTCGATCTCGTCGGCTTCACCGCGCGATCCGATCGCGCGGATCCCGAAGACGTCCGAGAGGCGCTGCAGCTGTATCACTCCGAGGCGAAGCAGCGAATCGAGCAGTACGGCGGCGTGCTCGAGAAGTTCATCGGCGACGCGGTGATGGCCGTCTTCGGAGCGCCGACCGCGCACGGTGACGACGCGGAGCGCGCCGTCCGCGCCGGAATGCGTGTCTTGGAGGGAATCGGTGCTCTGAATCGCGAGCACGGGCTCGACCTTGCAGCTCGTGCCGCGGTGAACACCGGCGAAGCCGTCGTCGCGCTGGACGCCGCCCACGCTGATGCGCTCGCCACAGGTGATGTCGTCAATACGGCGTCCAGGCTGCAGTCGGCCGCGCCCGAGGGCCGGCTGATCGTGGGAGAGGAGACGTATCGCGCGACTCGGTACGCGATCGTCTACGAGCCCTTCGGGCCCGTCGAGGCAAAGGGGAAGGAAGAGGCGGTCGCCGCGTGGTTGGCGACCGAAACGCTCGCCGCCCCGGCTGAGCGGGCTCTTCCCGACACGCCGCTCGTAGGACGGTTGCGTGAGATCGAGCTGATGCGGTCGGTGTGGAGCCGATGTCTGTCGGAGCTGCGGCCGCATCTCGTCACCGTTCTCGGGCCGCCCGGGATCGGCAAGTCGCGTCTCTGTCGGGAGTTCGCAGCGCAGGTGATCTCCGACGGCGGCCGGATCCTCCGCGGGCGCTGTCTCCCGTATGAGGAGCAGGTCGGCTACCAGGCGTTCTCGCGTCTCGTGTACGCGACGGCGGGGATTCTCGAGTCGGACGCGCCGCCGGTCGCGCGGGAGAAGCTGACACTCGCAGTCGAGCGGCTCACGCCCGAGGGCGAGTCGGCGGGGTCGTTCCGCCATCTGGCGCTGCTCCTCGGGCTTGCTCCCGACGACGAGGTTCCGCAGATGCAGCTGCTCTTCTTCGCAGCGCGACGCCTCATCGAATGCACCGGTCTGGAGCAGCCGACGGTCTTCGTCTTCGAGGACATCCACTGGGCGCAAGCCAGTGAGATCGCGCTGCTCGAGTACTTGGGTCGGCACCTGCGCGATTCACCCGTAATGCTCGTAGCCGCTGCGCGCCCCGAGCTGCTCGATACCCACCCGACGTGGGGGACGGGTCTCACCGCCCAGACGACGATCCCGCTCGATCCATTGCGAGCGGACGAGGCCGAAGCCCTCGCCGCACACGTCGTGCGCGCGAAGGGCGGGCGGTTGGACATCGGGCGCGTCGTCGACACGGCCGGTGGGAACCCGCTCTTCCTCGAGGAGCTCGCAGCGTCGCTCGTCGAGCTCGGCACGAGTGAGGACCTCCCGGTGACGGTCCGTGAGGCGATCGCCGCACGGATCGACGCACTGCCCTTGGACGCGCGCGCTGCGCTCCTTTCAGCTGCGGTCGTCGGCAAGACCTTTTGGCGTGGCGTCGTGGACGCGCTGGGCGGCATCGACGACATCGACGAGACACTCGCCGTGCTCGAGGCCCGGGATTTCATCCGCCACGACCCCTTGAGCCAGCTCGCGGGTGACGTGCAGTTCACCTTCAAGCACATGCTCATCCGCGAGGTCGCATATTCCACGGTGCCGAGGGCGGTGCGGCGCCAGCGGCATGCGGCGGTGGCGCGATATGTCGAAGAGACGTTGGCTGTTCCCGAGGCGCTCTCCACGATCCTTGCCCATCACTGGCGCGAGGCAGGGGAG
Organism: Actinomycetota bacterium; assembly: GCA_046727975.1. Taxonomy (GTDB): domain Bacteria; phylum Actinomycetota; class Thermoleophilia; order Gaiellales; family Gaiellaceae; genus GMQP-bins7. The sequence continues at coordinate 23,018 of JBKPDR010000007.1, forward strand.
CCGGCGCGAGCGATTCCCTACTTGCTCGCAGCCGCGGACGCGGCTCGACGAAGCTGGGCGCAGGGCGCGGTCATCGACCTCTACTCGACCGCGATCGACCTCGCCGACAACGACGTGCTGCGGCGCCGACTCCGCTTGCAGCGCGCCATCGCGCTGGTCGAGCTTTCGGACTATTCGCGTGCGGCCGAGGAGCTCTCGCAGCTGCTTCCGGAACTCGAGGGTCGGGACAAGCTCGATGCGATGATCGCGCTTGGACACGCGTTGCTCTGGACCGAACGCCACGAGGAGACCCTCGCCACAGCCATGGAGGCGGCTCGGCTCGTCGACGAGGTCGGCGATCAAACGGTTGTGCCTGCCGTGCTTGCCATGGAGAGCCAGGGTCTTGCGATGCGCGGCGACGAGGGTGACCTCGAACGGGCGCTCGAGCTCGGCGATCGAGCGCTCGAGCAATGGGTACCGGGGACGCGACCGCTGGACCTTGCGGAGCATCTGCATCTGCACGCCGACTTGACCTACTGGCTCGGTCAGTACGAGCGGTCCGTGGGGTTGTCGCGACGCACGCGCGCCTTGGGAAGCGAAGAGCACAGGGCCGAGTCGCTCCTACGAGGCGGCGGATTCGAAGCGCTCGCCCTCGCCGGGCTCGGAAAGCACGAAGAAGCGATCGCGCAGTTCGAAGAGATGCTGGCGATCGCCCGCGAGCTGGACCGGAACGCACGCGTCCTGCTGAACTATTCCGCGCTTGCCTACCGCGAGCTCTACGACCTGGCCGAGGCTCGCAGACGGACTGAAGAGGCGCTCGAGTTGTCCGCTGCGCTGACGTTCGGGATGCCGAAGCAGTACGCCGGCTCGGATCTGCTCTTCACGCAACTCCTCGCAGGGGATACCGGCGCCGCGCAGGCTGCGTGGCCCGAGCGCTGGGAAAGCGCTGGACAGGCAACCGGCTGGACGCGATGGCTCATCGTCGGACGGCTCGCCTGCGCGCGCGCCGAGATCGCGCTGCATGCGGAGGGTCCGGAGTCCGCCGCCGACTGGGCTCAGCGGGCGATCTCGATCACGCGCCGAACCAGGCGGCGAAAGTACGAGGCACGCTCCCTTTCCCTGCTCGGTCAGGCGCTCGCCCGCCTAGGTCGGCGGGACGAGGCATTCGAGGCATTGCGGTCCGCCGTCGAGATCGCGGACGAGCTCGTCGGCCCGCCGGCGCGCTGGCATGCGCGCGCGGCACTCGGGGAGGTGTCATACGCGCTCGGTGACGACGACACCGCGGCTGCGGCGTATGACGAAGCTGCACGCCTTGTCGAGTCGTTTGCCGGCTCACTGACGCCCGAGCGTGCGGAGCGGCTCGTTGCGGCGCCTGCGATCGAGGAGATCCTTTCGCAGGCGGGGCGTAGACCTGCCACCTAAGTTCTAGTGGTGCGCTTCGTGGTCAGCCGCGCACCATCGGCGGGTCCGGCTGGTGTGTATCCGCCGAGCCAGGCGGCGATCGGTTGGCTTGACCACCTCCTGATCTGTCGGTCACCAGTGGACGAGAGTGCCGGCCGAGGAGCCTGATCTCGCCGAAGACAGCGGCGGGGGTGGGATTCGAACCCACGAGGCGCTTGCACGCCCAACGGTTTTCAAGACCGCCCCGTTCGACCGCTCCGGCACCCCGCCGGACGTCATTGTGACCAAGCCTCGGGTGGGGAGCTCGGGGTCGGATCCAACGGATCCGACCCCGAGCGATCGTCATCGCGCCTAGGGCGCGACGACCAACGTGTCTCCGTAGATGTTCTGGTTCCGATTGCCGGTGTTGTTCGACGCCGGTCCGGCCGCCGGGTCGAGGTCACACGGCGTTACGTCGCGGTTGTCCGCCCACGTGATGTGGACGATGTGATCGGTGCCGTCCCAGCGGGCGTCGAGCTCGTTGTAGTCGCCGTGGAACGCAGCGGTGCCCCCTCCGAACATGAGGCAGTTCCCGTTGTGGGAAACATCGGTCACCCGCTCGTTGTGGCTGAAAGCGGGGTAGGCGACACCAGTCGTCTCCGAGGATGCGTAGTAGACGTCGAGCGCCTCGTTCGTCGCCGTGACGCTGTTGCGGAAGTCGTACCAGGCGACGTGCAGCGCACCGTTCGACACGTCGATCGTGGGGAAGATCTGGTGTCGTGCGCCGGGATCCTCGTTGGCTTGGACCGGAGCTTCCCAGGTTGCTGCGCCGTCGGTCGAGCGCTGCACGTAGATGTCGTAGTCGCCCGCCAGGCTCTGGTAGGCGACATAGACGACGTCCGAATCGGTGTCGTCGACCGAGACAAAGGCAAACGCCGGCGTTCGAAATGCGACGCCGGGCGCCTGTGGATCGTTGATCGATCCGACGAACACGGGCTGGCTCCACCTCTGACCACAGGTGGTCGATTTCACGATCGCGATCCCGTTGAATGCGTTGCCCCCGCCCTGGAAGGCGCCGTAGGCGACGTAGACGGTGCCGTCCGACGCGACGGCGATGTCCGCTCCCTGGTTGCGTGGCGTGCCCGACGAGCCGCCGGTCGAGATCACATTCGGGTGCGAGAAGCTCTCGCCGCCGTCGGTCGAGCGACTGAGCATGATCTGCGAGCTCCCGGACGGGCCGTGGAAGTTCGTGTGGGCCACGTAGACGTTCCCAGCGCACGGGCTCGCCGCCGGGGCGTTCTGGTCGATCTCCATCCATTCCTTGTCTGTGAACTTGCCGGCAAAGCCGACCGCACCGGGCACCGCGAAGCCGACCGCGCCGCGGTCGACCACCGTCGTGCCTGCGTACGTGAAGTTCGGCGGGTTCGCAGCCGAGTTCGGCGTGCTCGTTCCACCCGCAGTTCCAGGCGTGTAGTCGTACTTCGCGACGTAGACGAGGTTGTCGACCGGCCGCTCTGGCTGGTCGAAATTCCGGTTGAAGGCGATCCCGGCGACGTACAGGTTGCCGGCTGCGTCGAACCTGACGACCGGATCCCCCGACGCGTCGAGACCGAGCAGCGGTGACGCGAGCCCCGCGGGAGACGTGTCCGTCGTGAACCCCGGAACCATCGTGTTGAACCACGTCCCGCCATCGTCCGACGAGACGTAGACCCCGATCCAGACGTCCCCGGCGACCGTGACCATCCGGTAGTCGTTGCCCCCGGCCGCGACGATGCTCGTGTTCGCCGGGCTGATGGCTGTGGTGGTCTCGTTCGACTGGCGGTTCTGTGCGTCGAAGCTCGGATTCGGCGTCCCGCCGTCCACGTTGTTGTTGTCCAGCGTCACCTTCACGTCTGTCCCGTCGACGACGTGCGCGCTGAGCGCGCTCGGCACCGTCACGAGCGCGACCGCCGCGACTCCAAGCAGGACGGACCAAAGATGCTGGTGCAAAAACGACCTCATGGCACCCCTCCCTTTCGCCACGTTGGTGTTCGACCAAGCCGCGGGACGGTAACAGACCGACTCCGCGAGGCGGCGGAGGAAGGGGCTTCTACGCGCGGATCTCGGCGGGGGCTCCGTAGCGCTGGAGCACGTCGGGCACTCCGCCCTGGAAGTTCTCGAGGATCGCGAGCAGCGCCCGGTCCGTGACCATCGTCCCGTTCAGCGTGTGCGGGTGCTCGAGCCCATGCTCACCGCGGTAGCGGATGCCGAGGCGGCGGGCCTGGTAGTCGGTCGTGTTCGAGCACGACGTCACCTCGCGGTACCGCCCCTGGAACGGGAACCACGCCTCGATGTCGTATTTCTTCGCCGCCGGGGCGCCGAGATCGCCGGTGGCGACGTTCATCACGCGGTACGGCAACCCCAGCCGCCGAACGAACCGCTCCTCGTGGTCGAGCATGCGCTCGTGCTCGTCCCACGAGTCCGCGGGCTCGACGAACACGAACATCTCGACCTTGTTGAACTGGTGGACACGAAACATCCCGCGTGTGTCCTTCCCGGCGGCTCCTGCCTCGCGCCTGAAGTTCGTCGAGAAGCCGGTGTAGCGGAGAGGCAGGTCGCCCGCGTCGAGGATCTCGCCCATGTGCAGCGACGCGAGCGCGACCTCGGAGGTCCCGGTCAGGTACAGGCCGTCCGCCTCCAGGGCATAGATGTTGGAGCGCTCCGTGGGGAAGAACCCTGTCCCGTACATCGCCTCCTCACGGACGAGGACAGGTGGGAGCACAGGTGTGAAGCCCGCCTGGGTGAGGTGCTCGAGCGCGAACTGGTACAGCGCCATCGCGACCCGGGCCGAGTCGCCGATGATGTAGCCGAAGCGAGCTCCCGAGATGCGCGCGGCGCGCTCCATGTCGAAGCGGCCGATCTCGGTGTGCTCCCGCGGGGCCTCGAGCTCGGGCGGATCGCCGAACCGTCGCAACTCTGTCGCGTCCTCCTCGGTGTCGCCGTCCGGCGAGGACTCGTGCGGCGGGTTCGGTACGAGGGCGAGCGCTGTATCGCGCTCCGCCTCTGCGGCGGCGAGGGCCTCCTCCGCTTCCTTGAGCTCCGCCTTCACCTGCTGCAGCCGCTCGAGCTCCTCCGGTGTGGGCTTTCCCTTCGTCTTCGTCTGCGAGCGAAGCTCGTCCACCTTCGGAACGAGCTCGCGCCAACGCGCGTCCGCAGCGAGCAGCTGGTCGAATGCCTCGGTAGCGCCCTTCCGGGCGAGCGCGTCGCGCCAGCGGTCCGGGTCCGCCCGGGCAGCCTTCAGGTCGATCACGAAAGGAGTCTAGAAAGGCGCGGCGGCTACTTGCCCGCGACGGAAGAGACGTACGCGGCGACGTCGGTGATCTGCCGTGCCGAGAGGCTGTCCTTGAACGACGGCATCGCACCCTGTCCGTTGGTCACACGGTCGACGACGAGCTCCTCGCTCGGCTTCGCGTCGTCCAGGTTGGGTCCGATGGTGCCCGTCGAGCCGGCGTCGGCGAGCGTGTGGCAGCCGGTGCAGCCGGCCGAGCCGGTGAAGACTGCCTTGCCGGCGACGGGGTCGCCCTGGAGGCCACCGCCGGTCTCGGTCTCCGCCGTCGTCTCCGTCTCGGTGCCGGTCTCGGTCTCTGTCGTCTCGGTCGTCTCGGTCTCGGTGGTCTCCGTCTCGGTGGGCACCGTGCCCGTGACCGTCTCAGGAGTCGGTGTCGCCTCCTCCTCGCCCCCGCAGCCCGCGACCGCGAACCCGAGCGCGCTGAGAAGTGTGGCGAGCGCGAGAGCCGTGCGGCGCATCCGGACGATCTTATCTACGCCGCGCCGAGCGATCAGCGGCGAACCGTAAGAGCTCACTTCGAAAGGAGTTCTAAAGCTTCAGACGGTCGCGACCCGCCCCCGGAGCGCCTTGAGCTTGAAGGCCACGAAGAGCTCGGTGATGCCGCGCGTGAGCGCGACGATCCCTACGTAGGCGACGAGCAGGATCGCCTCCTCCCGGAAGTTCCCCGCGACCCAAAAGGCAAGGAGGATCTCGAGGATGCCCGTGATGAGCTGCAACCACCAGAGCTCGAACTGGCGCTTCGTGATGAAGGCGACCGCCAGGTCGAAGATGCCCTTGAAAAGGAGGAAGAAGCCGACGAGCGCGGCGAGCGTCGCGAACGTGTCATAGGGATGCCAGAGCGCGTAGATCGCCCAGAGCAGGAAGAGCACGGCAAGGATTCCGTGGACGAATTTCCATCCCGTCGTCGAGACCGCGAGCTCGAAGAGCTCGTTGACGGCCGCGGCGAGCGCGACCGCGCCGAAGAGGTACGAGATCGCGGCGAGCGTCTCGTAGTCCCACTGGAACACGACGAGCGCGAAGACGAGCCAGGCGATCCCCGTGAGGAGGAAGACCCACCACCTGCCGGCCGCTCTCTCGACGAGCTCCCTCTCCTCGAACATCGCATCCATCGTGCTCATCGAGCCTCCGATCCCGAAGTCCCCTTCTCGGCGGCGAGGATTCTTCCATACGATCTGTCGGACGGATGCAGGTCGAGCGGAGCATGCACCCCTCGTGGCTGTCGAACGCCTACCTCGTGTGGGCGGACGCCGGAGGGCCCGCGATCTTCGTCGACAGCGGAGCCCCGCTCGAGCCGCTCCTCGAAGTCGTCGAGCGCGAGAGGCTCACGCCGACCCACCTCCTCGTGACCCACGGCCACGCCGACCACGTTGCCGGAAACGACGAGCTCCAGAGGCGCTTCACGCTGGAAGTGACCGCAGGCGCGGTGAAGACCGGGGACCTCCGGATCGAGGTCCTCCCGACGCCGGGACACTCTCATGACGGGGTCTCGTTCGTTGTCGGCGATTCGCTCTGCTTCACGGGCGACACGCTCTTCCGGGACTCCGTCGGCGGAGGCCGCGCGGACGAGGTTCGGAGCTCGGTCATGGACGTGCTGATGGGCTTGCCCCACGAAGTCGAGGTCTTCCCGGGCCACACCGACGAGACGACGATCGGCCGCGAGTGGGAGGCGAACCCGTTCGTCCGCTTCTGGCGCGGTCTCGACCCCGAGGACGGGCGCTCGTGCCGCGTGTCGGGAGACGAGGCCTCAATTGTCGTCTGGTCGCCCGACTACGACGGCAAGGGAAAGGCGCTCGTGCGCTTCGACGACGGCAGCACGGCCATCGTCGGGGCCTCTCGCATCGAATGGGGTCGGGTCTGACCCGAGAGGCCGTCGATACCCCAAAGGGGTATACTCCAATTCTGTGAGCGAGCCCGAGACCGTCACGTTCAGCGTGCCAGCGATCCATTGCGATCACTGCGCGATGTCGATCCGCGAAGAGGTGTCCGAGGTCGCGGGCGTCGAGCGGATCGACGTCGACCTCGAATCGAAGGTCGTCACCATCCAGGGCCGCGGGCTCGACGACACCGCGATCCGGGTCGCGATCGAGGAAGCAGGGTACGACGCGGCGTGACGGCGACCGAGGCTCCTCAGCGGAAGGAAGCGCGCCTCGATCTCGAGGGCATGACGTGCGCGTCCTGCGTCGCACGTATCGAGCGGAAGCTCAACAAGCTCGACGGCGTGGAGGCGACCGTGAACTTCGCGACGGAGCAGGCGACCGTGCAGCACGATCCGTCGGTGACGGTCGCGGAACTCGTGTCTGCCGTCGAGGCGGCGGGCTACCACGCACGACCTGCCTCTGATCGCGCCGCGGACGCGGGTCACCACCACGACGAGCCGGCGGCCATGTTGCAGCGGCGTCTGACCGGCGCGCTTGCGCTGACCGCACCCGTGGCGCTGCTCGCGATGGTGCCTTCGCTCCGGTTCTCGGGTTGGGAGTGGGCTGCGCTCCTCCTCTCGACACCCGTGGTCTTCTGGAGCGGCATCGGGTTCCACCGAGCCGCTCTTCAGAGCGCCCGCCACGTGGCCGCCACGATGGACACGCTCATCTCGATGGGGACCCTCGCCGCCTGGCTTTGGTCGTCGGTCGTTCTCCTCGGAGGGCTGGACGCGGACACGTACTTCGAGGTCGCGTCCGTGATCACCACGTTGATTCTTCTCGGGCGCTACCTCGAGGCGCGGGCGAAGAGCCGCTCGAGCGAGGCGATCCGCAAGCTGCTCGAGCTCGGTGCGAAGGAGGCTCGTGTCCTTCGTGACGGCCAGGAAGTCCTCGTTCGCGCAGCAGAGCTCCAGGTGGGCGACCGCTTCGTCGCCAGACCGGGGGACAAGATCGCGACCGACGGCGTCGTCGAGGAAGGCTCGTCGGCGATCGACCAGGCGCTGCTGACGGGCGAGTCGATACCCGTCGAGGTCGAGCCCGGCGCCGAGGTTGCAGGTGGCACCGTCAACACCTACGGGCGGCTGGTCGTTCGCGCGACGAAGGTGGGCGCGGACACCGCTCTCGCGCAGATCGCGCGCCTGATCGAGGATGCACAGTCGAGGAAGGCGCCCGTCCAGCGCCTTGCCGACCGCATCTCGGCGGTCTTCGTCCCCGTCGTGATCGGAGTCTCGCTCGCGACCCTCGCCGGCTGGTTGCTGGCCGGCTCCTCAGGCGCAGACGCCTTCACGGCCGCGGTCGCGGTTCTGATCATCGCCTGCCCCTGCGCTCTCGGCCTTGCGACACCGACGGCGTTGATGGTCGGGACCGGCCGTGGGGCACAGCTCGGCATCCTCATCAAGGGCCCCGAGATGCTCGAGCAGACGCGTCGAATCGGGACGATCGTGCTCGACAAGACGGGCACTGTCACCGAGGGGAAGATGGAGCTGGCGGATGTGGTTTCGGTGAACGGTGCGCTGAGGGTCGAGATCCTGCGCTACGCGGGAGCCGTCGAAGCTGGCTCCGAGCACCCGATCGCGGAGGCGGTCGCCGCGGCCGCGCGACGCGAGCTGGGCGACCTGCCTCCAGTCTCCGGCTTCCGCAACCTGCCGGGAACGGGAGTCAGCGGCGTGGTGGACGGCCGCGAGATCGAAGTCGGACGCCGGGACGGAGCGATCACGGTCGCCTGGGACGGGCTGCCGCAGGCGACGCTCGTCGTGCGCGACACGGTGAAGCCAACGAGCGCCGAGGCGATCGCCGATCTCAAGGCGCTCGGCCTGACGCCCGTCCTGCTCACCGGCGACAGCGAGGAGACCGCGAGCCGAGTCGCGGCCGAGGTCGGCATCGAGCGCGTCCACGCGGAGGTCGACCCCGAGGAGAAGGTCGCCGAGATCAAGCGGCTGCAGGAGAGGGGCGAGGTCGTGGCGATGGTCGGGGACGGCGTGAACGACGCCCCTGCGCTCGCGCAAGCCGATCTCGGCCTCGCGATCGGAACGGGCACCGACGTCGCGATCGAGGCCTCCGACCTGACTCTCGTCTCCGGCGACCTGCGGGCTGTCGGCGACGCCATCCGCCTCGCCCGGCGGACGCTGCGCACCATCCAGGGCAACCTCTTCTGGGCGTTCGCCTACAACGTCGCGGCGCTTCCGCTCGCGGTCGCAGGGCTTCTGAATCCGATCGTCGCAGCGGCCGCCATGGCGGCGTCGAGCCTCTTCGTCGTCGCGAACAGCCTGCGGCTGCGGCGTTTCCACAGCCCGCGAGAGGGGGCAGCTCGGTGACACGCGAGGAAGCGCCGACTCGCGGCTACGTCGCGGACAAGGACGCTCTCGCCAAGCGGCTGCACCGGATCGAAGGCCAGGTGCGCGGAATCGAGCGCATGATCGAGGAAGGCCGCTACTGCATCGACGTGATCACGCAGATCGCGGCAGTGAACACGGCTCTCGAGAGCCTCGCGTTCAAGATCCTCGACGAGCACGTAAACCACTGCGTCGCCGGGGCGCTCGCCTCGGGAGACCCTGCGGACGCCGAGGAGAAGGGCAAGGAGCTCCTCGAGGCGGTCCACCGCTTCGCGCGGACGCGCTAGCTCCGCTCCGCGGCGAGCCGCACGCCGAACGCGACGAGGACGATCCCCGTGACCGTGTCCAGCACGCGGCGGACGCGTCCTGCGACGAGGCGCCGCGCTTTGGCAACGGCGACGGCGTACAGCGAGAGCCACGCGAGCGTCATGAGGCAGAAGAGGATGCCGAGCGCGAAGAGGGCGACGAACGACCCTCCCGGTGCGAACTGCGGGAGCAGGCTCGTGAAGAACACGGCCATCTTCGGATTCCCGAGGTTGCTCAGGAGTCCCTGCCGCAGCGCCCGGGCAGAATCGAGTTGCACGTCACGCCCGAGCCTCGCGCCGTCGTGCCCTCGCCGGGTGATCGCCGCATAGAGCGACTGCGCACCGAGGTACACGAGGTAGGCAGCACCGACGAGCTTCAGCGCACGGAAGGCGGGCTCGGAGGCGCTCAGCAGGGCGACGACCCCGGCGCTTGCGGCGAGCGTCCAGACGGCCTGGCCCAGGGCGACGCCTGCGGCCGTGGCGATACCGCTCCGGCGTCCGCCCGCGAGGGTGCTCCGGATCGTCAGGGCGGTGTCCTGCCCGGGCGTGCAGATGACGACGGCGCAGACGGCGACGAATGCGGCGAGCGCCCCGAGCATGGGTGTAAGCAAGTATGTCGCGTACAGTGGCGGCCGGTTCCGCGTTGGCCGAGCGCACACTCACGCAACGGGAGCTGAACCGGGCGCTGCTCGCGCGGCAGCTCTTGCTCGAGCGCTCTCCGCTTCCGATTCCAAGGGTGCTGGAGCGGATCGCGGGCATTCAGAACCAGAACGCACCGAACGGATACATCCGGCTCTGGACGTGCGTCGAGGGGTTCCAGCGTGACGGCCTGACGAGGGCGCTCCAGCGGCGCTCGGTGATCCAGGGCACGCTCATGCGCGAGACGATCCACCTCGTGTCGCGGCGCGACTACCCGCTCTTTGCCGCAGGCATCCGTGTGGCGGGCCAGGAGTGGTGGCGGCGCGTGAACAAGATCCCGGCCGGGGTGGACATGGACGCTTTCGCGGCCCGGACGAGGCACTACCTCCAGGGAGCCATCCGGAGCCGGGCCGAGATCGAGGAGTTTCTCCGCGCGAACGAGCATCCGTGGCCGAGTCCCGTCGGCTTGTCCCACTGGGTCGACCTCGTCCGCGTGCCACCGGCAGGCACATGGGAGCAGCGTCGCGCGCACACCTTCGCGCTCGCAGAAGACTGGGTCGGGCCGCTCGAGGCGACCGAGCAGGAGGGCGTCGAGCACCTCGTCCGCCGCTATCTGGGCGGGTTCGGCCCAGCGTCGAAGAACGACATCGCGAACTGGTGCGGCTTGCCGATGAGGAGGCTCGATCCGGTGCTCGAGCGGCTCACGCTGCGGCGGTTTCGGGACGAGGCGGGAAAGCAGTTGCTCGACCTTCCTCGAGCCCCGCTTCCGGATCCGGAAACGCCGGCTCCGGTGCGCTTTCTCCCGAGCTGGGACGCGACGTTGCTCGTCCACGCGCGCCGAACCGGGATCCTCCCGGAGAAGCGCCGCGCACAAGTCTTCAATACGAAGGCGCCGCAGTCGGTGTCGACGTTCCTCGTCGACGGCGTCGTCGCGGGCACATGGCGCTACGAGGGGGGCCGCATGCGGATCGAGCCGTTCGGCCGGCTCTCGGGCCGCGAGCGGAAGAAAGTGGAGATTGAAGCGGAGGGCCTTGCCGAGCTCTTCGCCTAGGCAATCGACGAAGTCGATCGCCTAGCGGCAGATGCGGACCGGGCGAGAGGCGTCGACCTCGCGGCCGCGGGTGTCGGAGACCACGGCGCGCAAGACGTGCGCGCCCTTCCTTCTCCCCTTCGTGCCCCAGGTCAGTGAGTAGAGGCCCGCGACGCCTCTCCGCACGCGGCCGATCTGGCGGTTGCCGTCGAAAAAGCCGACCGACGAGATCTGGGCAGTGCTCCCGGCGGAGACGATCAGCTTGGCGCGCCGGGCAAGGCACGCGTTCTTCACCGGCGTGACCCAGCTCACGGTGGGTCCGTTGACGACCTCCATGCGAACTCCCCTGATATTCGTGTTCGGCATGGGGTTCGTGCCGCCGGTATCGGCAACGTTCTTCGTTTCCTGGAAGTCGGACGCGACGATCTGCATGAATGCCGAGCCTGGGAACAGGCGGGCCTCCCTCGGGATCGAGAACACCGCGATCCCGGTCTCCGGATCGAACGACGTCGCCGGCGCTTCGAGTGCAGGCGTCCTGGCCTTGAGGAGCAGGGACAGCGGATCGACTCCGGATTTTGCGTCGCGCACACGGGCGACGATCGTCGGCCGTCCTGCGGAGATCCGTGAGGTGAGGAGCCTCACGCCTGGCGGTTTCACGTCGTTGATCCACGAGTGGAGGACGTAGCGGCCTCCGAGGGAGCGGCCGGTGAAGAGATCGCGTCCAGAGTCGACGACGACGTAGTACCGACCGGCCGGAGGGAAGACGACGCCCGCGGCTCCGACGCTGAAGATGAAGTCCGGCATGAGGCTGTTCGCATTCGCCGGCATGCCCGCGTAGCCGAGGACGTCGTTTTCGTCGAGTGAGCCGAGGAACCACGGATGTGCCGGGGCGTTGGAGCCGAGCAGCGACTCGATCGGCGCGCCGATTCTCACAGGGGGTTTCGTGATGACGGCCCCGGCGTTCACGACGTCTCGAGGAATGTCGATGGAATAGACCTTCTCCTTGCCGTCGTCGAAAACCGACGTGTCCACTCCAAAGAGCCCGGCGATGCCGAAGGGCGCGGTGGGCCAGCGGTACACCCGCGCCCGGTCCTCGCCCCGGCGGGTGTCACCGGTCTGGTTTGCCTTGAGCCGTGTGACCGGAGAGCCCGCCAGCCCCGAGCGGGTGACGGAGAAGGCATAGGGGACGCGTCGCACGACGTCTCCACGGCGCGCCACGAGGAAGCCGAAGTTGTCGCCCACCGCAGCGCCGCCGGCGACTCGCACAACCACCTGTACGACGGCGTTGCCGCCGGGAGCGAGCGTGAACGGGGCTGCCTCGATCGTCGTACCTGCGGTCGCCGCCTGCGCCTGAACCTCGACCTGCCATGCGCCTGCGCCATCCCCCGCGTCGCTCACCGCCAGCGCGATGGCGCGTGTGGTCGCTCCGGTACTCGCGCTCAGGTAGCCGAACGAGAGTGATTGTGGATCGGTGAAGATCACCGGACGGTCAGCTGCGCTCAGGCGTGCGAGACCGGCCCCCTCGACGAGCACCGTCGCCTCTCGCGTCAACCCCGAATCGGCAAAGGCAGGCCCCGCCGTCGACATCAACGCCGACTTCACCTGCTTCGGCGTCCAGGTCGGATGTCGCTGGAGGAGGAGCGCCGCGGCCCCTGCGATGTGCGGCGCCGAGTAGCTCGTGCCGTCGAGAACGGCGAACTCGTCACCGGCGAATTCGGAAAGCGTCGAGGAGAGGATTTGCGCGCCCGGTGCCATGACGTCCGGCTTCAGGGCATGACCGAAGGGCGTCAGACCGCCTGCGGAGAAACTCGTGGGCACCCCGGCCCAGCTCGTGGCGACCTCGAGGTTGCTCTGGAGCCCACGTGAAATGCGAATCGTCGCAGCACCACCGTTGCCGACCATCGCCTGCCGGAGCCGGGCGCCATCGAGATCGGACACCATGCCGCCCTGGTCCGTTGTGAGCGGGAAGCTCGGATCTCCCGCTCGGTCGTCGACGAAGATCGTCCCGATGGCGCCTGCAGCCCCCGCGCGTGCCGACTTCGAGTCGAACGTGCAGCCGCCCCGCGTGACGAGCGCGATCGCGCCGCGAAGGGAGCCTGCTGGCAGCGTCGACACGCGTGGGTTGTTCGGATTACCGGAAGAGGCGCAGAGAAGACGGCTGACCGGCTGACCGTTGGTGCCGGTGATCGTCCCAACGTCGACGACACGCTGGGCAGCGGTCTCCCAGCTGGCCGGCACTCCGCCCCCGCCGATGACGAAAGGAACCTGGCTCAGCGCGGGGACGCTCGGTGACACCAGATGGAGAGCACTGCCGAAGACATGCGCGTTTACAACGGCGCCCACGCTGATCGCGTCCGGTGCGGTGCCCGGGGATCCGACCGTCCCGAGACCGAAGAAGTCGCGATCGTTCCCGGCGGAGATCACGGGAACGACGCCGGCGCGCGAGACGTTTGCGACGGCCTCGATGAGGGCGTCGCGACGAGGATCGGTCTGGGGGCCGCCGCCCGAGAAGTTGATCACGTCCATCCCGTCTGCGACTGCGGCTTCGAAGGCAGCGACGATCTCGGGGGTGTTACCGGAACAGCAGCCTCCGAGCGGCTGCGGCACGTTGAAGACCCGGTAGTTGCCGATGAACGCCCTCGGCGCGACGCCGCTGAGGCCGGCCACCGCGGGGTGACAGCCGCCGTTGGCGATGCTGCAGGAGCCCGGTCTGCCCGCAGGGACGTCCGTCCCGGCGATCCCGGCGATGACTCCCGCGACGTGCGTTCCGTGGAACGATTGTTCCCGGTCGAGCGTGCCGCTGCTCGCACCGGGCGGAGTGAAGGCACGCGCAGCGATCACCTTCGGCGTCGTCGCGCTCGAGACCCCCTTCGGAAAGCCGGCCGGATACGAGAAGCCCGCCGGGGCGAGAAATCGATGTTGCTCGTCGACTCCGTCGTCGACGACCGCCACTTTGACCCCTTCGCCGCGCGCGCCGGTCAAGCCCGAGAATGCCGGTGCACCGATGACGGCCGTGCTTCGGTTGAGGTGGAACGTGTACCGGAGGCTCGGATACACCTTGTCGACGAAGCCGAGGCGCATGAGCGCCGGGAGCTTCCTGTAGGGCACCGTCACGGTGATCGCGTTGAGGACGATCTCGAAGCGCCGCGAGACGACAGCCTCCGGGATCGCCCGCTGCAGCGACGCGATCGCCCGCCGCTGCTCATGCTCGAGGCGGGCGAGGTACGAGCGTGACGAGGAGCTTGCGAGGTCGAGCTTCCTGCGCGGCCCGGATCCGAACAGCTGCCGCGGAGTCGCCCGAGCCGCGAGCGGCGGCTGCGAGAGGCCCACGAGGACGCGAATCTTCCCGTTCGGGCGTGACGCCTGGGCGAGCTCGCCTGCGGCTCCCCGCACGCCCCGAGAGAGCAAGAAGTCGGCGCGGCGGGCGTCTCCGGGCTGGACGGCGCCGTTAGCCGTGCCCGAGACGGCGACGACGACGAGTGCGGCGAGGGGCGCGAGGCGGCGCACGAACGCCGTTTAGTGCCCCTTCAGGTAATGCTGCCCCGCCTGCGGCGCACGAAAGGCGAGCGAGGCAAGGACGCAGGGAGTCCCGACATATGACGTATTGGGGCGACCCAGGACGCAGCCTCGAGACGCCTTACGGCCGCCGCAGGGGATGGACGGTACTGCCTGAAGGGGCACAGGGCTAGCCGATCTTCCCGGAGAAGCTTCTCGACGCCTTCAGACCCTCGAAGACCACCGTGACCGACCCTCTGAAGGACATCCCCTTGGCGGCATTCGGGATCGCCCATGTGCAGGTCACAGCGCGGTTCAGGACCCTCGCGGTCGTTGCACGGAGCGGACTGCGACCGATTCTGCCGACGCAGGTGACGCGGCCGCTCTGCAGCGTCGCGCCCGTGTCGGAGCGGGCAACTGTCATGCGCAGCGAGAACGCCCGCCCTGCAACGGGGCGTGCGGGGCTTCTCGTCAGCTTCCTCACCACCAGGGACGGCGCCACCGTCCTGACCTCGAAGGGGTAGAAGCCCGCACCTCCGCCTGGCGCGGCGTCGGCTCGGGCATTCGTGCCGTCGATGTCGCCGGTCACAGGGTCGATGATGAGTCCGGATATGACATCCGTGACGAATCTGAACCTCTTCGTGGCCCCGAGCTCAGCGGCCGAGATTCGAATCGTCACGCCGCGCGCGTACGAGAAGGAGAGCGTGACTGCCGACGGATCCCCGAACCGCCGAGAGAAATTCGTTCCATCCCATCTGAAGAGCTGGGCCTCGCCCTGGAGCAACTCGATCACGTAATCGGTACCCGTGATGTCGGGCGATCCCGTCGCTGTATTGAAGTCGGTATCCACGAAGATCTCGATCGCCATGTCGGGCGTCAGCTCGGGCCTGTTCGGAATCGCAATCTGGAAAGAGACCATGCCCGCGTCGGTGTTGGAGACCGTGACGGTTGTGATGTCCGGCGCCTGCGGATCCTCGCCGGTCGAGTCCTGGAACGTCACGGAGTTCGCCGCGACGCGCTCCGGCGACGCGGTTCCGAGGGTCGAGGCTTCTGCCGCGCCCGCCGGGATGAGGATGCCCGCGAGCACGAGGATGCGGAGAAGAACGGGCGATCTCGCGAGGCGCATCCTGCACGAGGCTACGGACACCGGCGTCGGTCGTCAAGCGTTTGACCCGCTGGACCCGGCCCGGCGATCATGTGCAGGTGAGCGGCCTGCCCGTCATCCTCGTGGTGGACTCCGATGCCGACGCCCTCGAGCGGACCGGTGCCGAGCTTCGGCGGCGGTACGAACAGAACTACGAAGTCGTCCGTGACTCAGGCCCTCGCGAGGCGATCGAGCGACTCGAAGCGCTGCACGAAGACGGCGACGAGGTCGCACTCGTGCTCGCGGACCAAGCTTGCACCGACTTGCTCGAGCGCGTGCGCGAGCTCTATCCACGGGCGAAACGGGGGCTGCTGATCGCGTGGGGGGAGTGGGCGGACGACGAAACCGCGCAGGCAGTTCGCGAGTCGATGGCGCAAGGGCGAATCGACTACTACGTGCTGAAGCCCTGGACCTCGCCGGACGAGTACCTGCATCGGCTCATCACCGAGCTGCTGCTCGAGTGGAGACGCACGGATCCTTCGGCTCGACGCGAGGTCACCGTGGTTTGCGATCCGACGGCGGCGCGGTCCCACGAGATCCGCAACCTGCTGGCACGCAGTGGCGTTCCGCACGCCTTTCTTGCGGCCGATTCGGCGGAGGGTCGTGCGCTGCTCGAGGAAACCGGACGGGCCGGTGTCACGCACCCGGTCGTGGTCGTGCTCGATGGAGCGGTTCTCGATGATCCGTCCAATACGGATCTCGCGCGACACGGCTACCGGGTGCCGACACAGCTCGAGAGGTTCGAGTTCGACGTGGCGATCGTGGGATCGGGCCCAGCCGGGCTCGCAGCGGCCGTTTATGCAACGTCCGAAGGGCTCGACACGCTGGTCGTGGAGCGGGGGTCGATCGGAGGCCAGGCCGGGTGGAGCGCGCGCATCCGCAACTACCTCGGCTTCCCGCGCGGGATCAGCGGAGCCGAGCTCGCGCAGCGCGCATACCAGCAGGCGTGGGTGTTCGGCACCGAGTTCCTGTTGACGCGGGAGGTCAGGGCGCTTCGCTCGCAGACCGATCGACACGTGCTGGAGATCTCCGACGGCGCGGAGGTCACTGCCCGTAGCGTGATCCTCGCGATGGGGATCGAGTACCGCCGCCTCGGGCTTCCGTCGCTCGACCGGCTGATCAATGCCGGTGTTTTCTACGGCTCGTCTCCGGCCGACGCCCAGCCGTTCACCGGCCAGCACGTCGTGATCGTCGGCGCAGGCAACTCAGCCGGGCAGGCCGCCGTCCACTTGAGCCGATACGCGGCACAGGTCACCCTCGTCTGTCGCGGCCGCGAGCTCGGGGCCAGCATGTCGCAATACCTTCGGCACGAGATCGCCTCGCGGCCGAACATCGCGGTCCGCCTGCGCACCGGCGTCGTCGATGTAGCCGGGGAGGCGAGGCTGGAGTGGGTTGAGCTTCGCCATGAGGACCGGACGGAGTGGGTGCCCGCTGCCGCGGTTTTCGTCCTCATCGGCGCTCATCCGCACGGAGACTGGCTGCCTCCCGAGATCCTGCGCGACGAACGCGGCTACGTCGTGACCGACGAGGGGATCGGGACGGCGTGGACGCTCGAGCGCTCACCTCTGATGTTCGAGACGAGCGTCCCCGGCGTGTTCGCTGTGGGCGATATTCGATCGGCCTCCGTCAAGCGCGTCGCTGCGGCGGTCGGAGAGGGCTCGGTCGTGGTCCAGCAGGTGCACCGTTATGTCGATTTGCTCGAGCCTCGCGTGGCTCTGGCGGAGCGATGACGGAGCACGAGCCGCACGCCGATCGGCACGAGGAGGTCTGGCGGGCGGTTCTCACTGGCCAGGTCCGCGGTCTCAAAGTGACGCGGCGCCTCGTCGGCTGGATGCCCGCCGGGCCGCGCTGCAAAATCCTCGTCAGCTCATCCGCAGCTCACGCGTCCGAGCTGGACACATCAGGGCTCGAGCTGCGCACCCTCGCTCTTCGCGGCCGCGAGGAGAGCGCGCAGGCCTGGGTAGCGGCAGCCTGAGGCGGCCGAGCCCCTCTTGCCCCAGTAGGCTGTGGGCGCGTTGGAAGGCCGACGCCCGAAGCACCTGGCCCTGATCCTCGCGCGGGAGCTCGCGACGCAGCTTGCGACCGCGACCTTTATCGCCGACGCCGACGGGGAGCTCGTCTTCTACAACGAGGGCGCGGAGGACGTTCTCGGACGAAGCTTCGCCGAAGCCGGGTCCATGCGAGCCGAGGAGTGGGGGTCGCTCTTTCGGATCGAGGACGTGCAAGGTCGGGCGTTGTCGCTGGAGGAGATGCCTGCAGGTGTCGCTCTCGTCGAGCGTCGGCCGGCTCACCGCAAGATCCGCATCACGGGTCTCGACGGCGTGCCCCGAATGATCTCGGTCACGGCGCTCCCGCTCTTCTCTTCCCCGACCGAGCTCGTCGGCGTGATGGCGCTGTTCTGGGAAGAGAACGAGAGTGAGGGCGGATAGCGGTGCAGGCGACGGTCTGGGGTTGCCGCGGCTCCCTGCCGACCCCTGGCCCGGCAACGGTCGGGTACGGGGGAAACACGACCTGCGTCGAGGTGCGTGCGGACGACGGTACGCTCCTGATCCTCGATGCAGGCACCGGCCTCAAGCCACTCGGTAACGCTCTCGACAGTGCGTCGCGCATACAGCTGCTGCTGACGCACCTCCACCTCGACCACATCGAGGGCCTGCGGTTCTTCGAACCGTTGTGGCGCGCCGGCACCGAGGTGCACATCTGGGGCCCGCCGTCTCCGCTGCACCCGCTTCGCGATCGGATCGCGCGCTCGTTCTCGCCCCCGCTCTTCCCGGTCGACCTGGGCGAGATCCCTGCGACGCTGCACTTCCATGACGTGCCGAACGATCCCTGGGAGCTCGAGGGTGTACGAGTGCAGGCCGTTTCCGTGTCGCACCCGGGCACCACGGTCGGCTATCGACTCGAGGTCGACGGCCGCTCGTTTGCCTTCATTCCCGACCACGAGCCGGTGATCGGCGTCGAGCTCGCGTCGCTCGCGCCCGAATGGATCTCGGGCCACGCGCTGGCGCAAGGTGCGGACGTCCTCGTGCACGACTGCCAGTTCGACGAGGTGGAGTACCCGGAACGGGTCGGATGGGGGCACTCGAGCGTCGCTCATGCGGTGGAGTTCGCACGCCTCGCCGGAGTGGGGCAGCTCGTGCTCTTCCACCACGACCCGGACCGCAACGATGCCGGGATTGAGCGGCTAGTGCGGCGGGCCAACGAGCTCTGGGACGGTGGCGGTGGGCACGGGCCCGTCGCGGCGCGCGAGGGTGAGACGATCGAGCTCGCGTAGGTAGTCGGCGACACAAGCCTCTCTATAGCCTGGCAGCGCGTGGGCTCCGAGCGCCTCCTCACCACCCGTGAGCTGAACCGAGCGCTACTCGCGCGACAGCTGCTCCTGCGCCGCGCGCGGCTGGGCGTGCCAAGAGCGATCGAGCGCGTCGGGGCGCTGCAGGCGCAGTGGCCTCCGTCGCCCTACATCGCGCTCTGGTCACGGCTGGAAGGCTTCCGCCGCGAGGATCTCATGAGACCGGTCGAGCGACGAAGCGTCGTCAAGGCAACGCTGATGCGAACGACGCTGCACCTCGTCACGGCACGGGATTATCTCGCATACGCAGGCGTCTTCCTGCGGAGGCGGATCGCCCAGGTCGAGCAGCAGCTGGCCAGGTATCCGGTCGATGCGGACATCGATCGGCTGGCGGAGGAGCTCCTCGCCTGGGCGACGGTCGAGCCTCGCTCGCGCCCCGAGCTCCTGGAGCTACTCGGTCGGCCGAAGCTCCTCGTCGAAGACCGCATGCCCTGGCTCGTCTGGCATCTACTGACCGCGAAGACCGCCCTCGTGTACACGCCCGCAGCGGTTTCCTGGCGCAAGCACACGAGCGGGGGGAAGTTCGTCCCGGCGACGACGTGGCTCGGGGCCGCGGGTGCCGACGGGGAGCGAGCCGGAACCCACCTCGTTCGTCGGTACCTGGGGGCCTTCGGGCCGGCGACACGCGCGGACATGGCGCAGTGGACCGGGCTACCGCTTTCTGTGCTGAAGCAGGCGCTGGCCTCGTCCCCTCTCCGGACGTTCCGCGACGAGGGCGGCCGGGAGCTCGTCGACCTTCCGCGCGCACCGATCCCTCACGCCGAGACGGTGGCGCCGCCGCGCTTCCTCCCGATGTGGGACAGCATCCTGCTCGCGCACGACGACCGCACTCGGATCCTTCCGGAGAAGTATCGGAAGACCGTGATCAGGAATAACGGAGACGTGCAGCCGACGTTTCTCGTGGACGGGTTCGTCGCCGGTACCTGGCGCATGGATGGCGAGCGTATCGAGGTCGAGCCCTTCCGGCCTCTGCGGGCGAGCGTGCGCCGAGAGCTCCAGGAGGAGGCCAGGGGACTCGCCCGCTTCGCCTCGTGGAGCGCGAGCGCATCGGATCCCAGCATTCCTTAGGTCTCCGTGCGCGGCGAACGTGCCGGCGCCACGTCGCCCTCGACTCGGATCTCAGGCCACGAGCGCGAGTGCCTGGAGCGCCGGTAGCGTCACGCCTTGTAGAACGAGTGCGCTCCACGTCTCGCCCTCATCTCGGCTCTCCCAGATCTGCCCGTTCGCGAGGCCGGCAAATAGGCGGCCGCCGTCTGCTGCGACGAGCGCGTAGGGCATCGCCGGCAGAGGATCCGGAAGCCCGCCCGCGAGCGCGTCCCACGTGCCGTTCCGGCGACGGTAGACGCGCGCCTGCGGATCGCCTCGGCGATGGGCCGCGAACGGGCCGGTGCTCGCGGATACGAACCAGAGGTCGGGATCGCGCGGATGCACCGCGACCGACCAGGTGTAGTGGCGGTCGCGACCTTCGTCGGCGGGGTGCCACGTCTCGCCCCAGTCCGCGCTCCAAGCGGCGCCCCCGCCGCCCGCTTCGTATGCTCGGCCCTCGGCGACCGGGTGCCAGGCGAGGGAGTGAACGTCGCGCTGTGCGCCCGGGCGGTGGTCCTCCCAGGTCTCGCCACGGTCCGTGGAGCGCATGAGCCCGCCGAGCTCGATCCCTACGAGCACGACGTTCGGGTCGTGTGGGCTCGGAGCGATCCACCGCACGTGAGACGTCCACGGCCGCGGCGGGAAGCTCCAGGTGGGTCGCGAGGGGAGCTCGAGGAGCCCCGCCAGCTCCACCCAGGTCTCCCCGCGATCGTCGCTTCGGTAGAGGGCCGAGGGCTCGGTCCCCGCGTAGACGGCGCCGTCGGCGCGGCTGACCGCGACGGAGAAGACGCCCGGTTCGGGAAGCGCGCAGTCCGTCCAAGAACGGCCGCCGTCGGTCGTACGCCACACGCCGCCCTCGCGCGAGCCGGCGTACACCGTGTCGCGGTCGGCTGGGTCCACCGCGAGGCACTGGACGCCGCTGCCCGTCAGCGAGGGCGCGACCGTCCACCCGCCTGCAGCCTCGTCGAGCCGCGCCACCGCGTTGCCGGTCGCCGCATAGAGACGCGAGCTCGTCTCGGCCATGCCTTCGACTGTAGCCGGACGGGAGAAGGGCAAGAGGAGTGCAGGTCGTCCACGCTTGACAGGAGG
>JBKPDR010000008.1:0-26967 GCA_046727975.1 Actinomycetota bacterium
CGACGAGCTCCGGAGCGCGCTCGACGAGCGCGGACTTGGCAATCACCTGGTCGAAGCCGGCGGTATGCGCACGCTGTAGCCCCGCCTTGTCGGTGTGGTTCGTGAAGCCCACGATCGGAACGTCCGGCCACGCGTCCACGACTTCGTCCGGCTCGACGCGCGCGATGTCCGCGATCACGAGCTCGGGCGTGTGAACGCTGTCGGTCGTGACGAAGCGATGCTCGGGAAGGAGCCCCTCGAGCTTGCCCCGGAAGAAGAGGTCGACGCCGACGAGCAGGATCGTCGCCACGAGCCGAAAGTACCACTCCCAACGGATTGATAATCCTGCCGTGACGCTCGAGCGTGGTCTCGAACTCATCCGCTCGGGCGCGTACTTCGAGGCGCACGAGGAGCTGGAAGACGAGTGGCGCGGGGCGCCTGCAGGGGAACGGGATTTCCTCCAAGGGCTCGTCCACGTCGCGGTCGCCTGGCACCACGCCGGCCGCGGCAATCGTCCCGGCTGCGAGCGTCAGCTCGCGAAGGCCACACGCCGCCTCTCTCCCTACCTCCCTCGCCACCGCGGCGTCGACGTCGCCACCGTGCTCCGAGGCGTCGAGCAGGCGCAAGCTCTGGTCGAGTCGGGCTCCCTGACGCTGCCGAAGCCTCCGCTCTAGCCCCGGCTCGCGGAATTCTGACGTCGCAGGGCGGCGCTCGCAAGCGAGGCAAGCGCGAGCCGCGCAGCGTCGTCAGCCGGTCGTCCAACTACTTGAGAGTTGCCCGGCTCCGCCGGCCGGGAGCCGCGAAGCGATCGGCGGCCTGCGGCGTCAGAAAGCCGGCTCGATCCCGAGCCACTCGAGAAAGCGGTTGAGGTACACGCGAAGGACGTAGAAGCGCTCGAAGAAGAGCAGCAAGCCGAGCGCGACCATGATCGCGCCCCCGCCGACCTGGATCGCGCGGTAGTGGTCCCGCAGCCACCGGAAGGCCCCCATCGCCTGCGAGAACACCGCGCCGGCGAGCACGAACGGAATGGCGAGCCCGAGCGAGTAGACCCCGAGCAGCAATGCTCCCTCGATCGCCGTGTCGGAGGAGCCGGCGAGGACGAGGATCGCGGCGAGCACGGGCCCGATGCACGGCGCGGCGCAGACTGCGAACGCGCCGCCCAGCAGGACCCGGGAGCCGCGGGTCCGCGCTCCCTGGAGTAGCCCCGCGCCGAGGAGCCGCTCCGGCCAGGGCAGCAAGCCCGTGAACGCGAGGCCGAAGAGGACAAGCACGAAACCGGCGATCTTCTCGAGCAGGAACTGATCCTCGAGAAGCCTGCCTCCCACGAGCGCTGCGCCCACGCCGAGGAGCACGAAGAAGGCTGTGAACCCGAGAACGAAGGGGACACTCGCGACGACGACACGCCTGGCGGTTCCGGGTTGGCCGAGCCTCTCCGCGTCGACCGCGGAAACGGTGGAGAGGTAGCCCGGCACGAGCGGGAGCACGCACGGCGCGAGGAACGAGACGAAACCGGCCAGCAGCGCGACGGGTACGGCACTCACGTTCATCTCAGTCTTCGAAGCGAGCGAGCTCCTCGTCGAGCCGACGCTCGAGCGCGGGTTCGAGCCCGGGAGCAGCGGACGGCGCACGGCCGCGGCTCCACGACCGCACCAGCAGGGCGACGACGAGCGCGCCCGCGAGGACTGCTCCGATCGGCAGCAGCCAGGCGAGGAGGCCGAAACCACCTTCCGGAGGCTTCGCCAGCACGTCGTCTCCGAACTGCGCCACGAGCTCGTCCTTGATCTGCTGCTCGCTCGCGCCGGCTGCGATCCGCTCCCGGATGAACACCTTCATGCGCTCGGCCACCGGGGCATTCGACTGGTCGAGAGTCGTCTCGCAGACCGGGCACACGAGCTCAGCCTCGAGATCGGCGGCGCGCGGTGGTGGGTTGGCGCTCCATGCCGTTCCCGTCGCAGCGAGACTCCACACGAGCACCGCGGCGAGCCGCACCACCGTCATGGCTGGAGCGCCCGCCCGACGGCTCTTCGGAGGCGCGCTTGCTCGTCCTCCGAGCTGACGGCTCCGACGAACGCTTCGATGACCCGCCCTTCCCGGTCGAGGACGAACGTCTCGGGGAACCCGGTTACCCCCCAAGCGTCGAGCGTCGTGCCGGGACCGTCGAACACGACCGGGTAGGTGACGTCGTAGCGGCGCATGAATCGTCGCGCATCCCGCTCGAAGTCCTTGGCATCGACTCCGAGCACGACGAAGCCCTTCGCCCGGTTCTTCGTCCACACCCGCTCGAGGATAGGCGCCTCCTCCTTGCACGGGCCGCACCACGACGCCCAGAAATTGAGTGCGACGCCTTTTCCGCGCAGCGAGGAGAGCGTCAATCGGCCGCCCTCGTCGAGTCGTTCCAGGGTGAAGTCCGGCGCGGTCGGCCGTTCTCCACGATCGACCGCGCGCACGAGATCCCCGCCTTCGTTCGAGACCAGCTTCCAGACGAGCAAGGCGAAGAGGAGAACGACGAGCCCGACGGCCAGGCCCTGGCCGACGAGGAGCGCGCGGCGACCCACCCCTACCTCGGGACGATGAACACGGGCGTCCCGACCTTCACGTGGTTGAACAGCCACTCAGCGTCGGAGATGCGCATGCGAATGCAGCCGTGCGAGGCCGAGTAGCCGATCGACGCGGCGTCGGGAGTCCCGTGGATCCCGACGTACGGCTCCGACAGGCCCATCCACCTCGTACCCAGCGGGTTGCCCGGGCCTGGCGGGACGGGATCGGAGTCCTCCGCCCAGGGAGACGGGGGCGGATACCACCAGGGATCCCGCTGGAGCGTCACGATCTCGAACGAGCCGACGGGCGTCGGGTATGCGGACTGTCCGGTCGCGATCGGGAACGACCGCTGGAACTCGTCATTCACGAAGAACCGGAGCTCCTTCGACTCGCGCATGATCACAACCGCGTTCCGCACCTTGACCTTGAGGACTTTCGGCTTGCGGACTTCGAACGCGAGCCGTAGCGGATCCCTGACGTGAGTGGCGAGAGCGATCCGGATCTCGAGCGCGTTCCGGAGGACCTTCAAGCGGCGCCCTTCCGCAGCCTCGACGATGTTGGGTCGAGTTCCACGCAGCACGATCCCTGCATCGACGGCCGGGGCGTCGAACTTCCGTGCGAGGCGCCCGAGGTAGCGACGAATGCGCACCCGGGATAGCTCTACGTCGAGCGGGATGTTGGCGCCGGCACGCGCAACGCGGGCGCGGCGCATCGCCTTCTCGATCCGCGCGTGGGCGCCGAGCTCCTGCGGCGTTACGCTGATTCGCCTGGTCGGGCTGACGACCAAGACGAGCGGGCGCAAGTACATCTCGCGGACGTCCTGAGTCGCCCGAGAAGGCGTCATCCAGCCGACCAAGAGGTTGCCGACCGTAACCCCCGGGGCGATGAGACTCGGCTTCGGAGGGGGCGCGGGCTCGCTCGGAGGCGGGGGCTCGGTGGTCGTCGGGGGAGGAGGCTCGGTCGTCGTCGTCGTGGTTTCGGTGTCGGTACCTGCCGCTGACGCGGCGATCGCGAACGCGGAGACGAAGCCCAGGACCGCGCATGCGGCGAGCAGTCCTGCGCCGATTGCCAGCACGGCTTTCTTCACGTTTGCAGTGTAGATAGGCGGATTGGACGCCGACAGCCGCGCGGAGTCATCCCGAACGGAGCCCGAACATTCTCGGGTCGTTCACGACGACCGCGTCGACTCCTGCCCGATCGATACGCTCCAGGTCGCGCGGATTCTCGACAGTCCACGCGATGACGGAGGCTCCCCTGGCGTGCGCGCGTCGAACGGTCGCCTTGCTCACCAGCGCATGGTGAAGAGCAAGAGCCGTCGCGCCGGCGCGGGCGAGTAGCCGTCCCGCGAGCGTTGGGGTCACGGGCCGCAGGGCATGCAGCCCACTGCGAACGAACACGCGCGTCCCGCGTCTGTCCGAGATGCGAAGCCGGTCCCGCGGAAAGGAGATGCAGGTTCGGACCTCCGGCTCGAGCCGGGACACCTCGCGCAGGAAGCCGGGCATGAACGAGCTGACGAGCGCTCGCTCGACGAGGCCGTGGCGACGCAGGGCATCGACGATCCGATCCTCCACCGCCGGCGTCTTGACGTCGACGTGCACCCCGACGTCCCGCGCATGGTCCGTGAAGAAGCGAAGCGCCTCCTCGAGCTCCGGAAGGTCCGGAGCGACTGCGCGCAGCCCCGCAAGCGAGTGGTTTCGCACATTTCCCCGCGCCACACCGTGGCTCACCTCGAAAAGGTCGTTCGAGTGGGCCAGCACGAGCTCTCCCGTGCGCAGCTCGAGAACGTCGAACTCGATCAGGTCGACGCCCGCCTCGAGTGCGGCGCGGAACGAGCTCAGCGTGTTCTCGGGGGCGAGCGCAGCGGCGCCGCGGTGGCCGATCCGGAGAAGCCGACCGCCTCGGCGCTCGAGTGAGATGGTCACGGCTTCGTCGGCAGGGAGTCGTCCTCGAGTCTTCCGCCCTTTGCCGCGTACGAGATGATCATCCGGTCCGTGAGCCACTCGACGGGGGCCCTGTCGTCGGTCCAAGGGCGTTCGGACGCCGCGAGTGGACGCACTTCTCGTGCGAGGAGGGAGCGCAGCGACGCGAGCTCGGCTGGACCGGCGCGGAGACGACGCACGAGCTCCTGCCGCGTGAGGGGTGAGGTGAGACCCAGCACGATGGTGTTGAAGCGCAAAGCCGGCCACTCGAGTACCTGGGGCAGCTCGGCGGACAGCGTGCCTCCGATCGCGCGCACGAGCCGCTTGTCCTCCGGCACCGCCGCGACGTTCAGCGCGACGATGCCGCCCGGAGTCAGATGCTCCCGCACGAGCCGGAAGAACTCGCGTGTCGCCAGGTAGAACGGCACGTACGGCTGGTGGTATGCGTCGACGACGATCAGGTCGAAGCGCGAGTCCGTCGAGCGAAGGAACGGCCGTGCATCGGCGTCGTGCACCGTGAGGCGTCGATTGTCGCCCAGTCCGAAGTACCGACGTCCGACCCGACTCACCGCGGGATCGAGCTCGACGCCGTCGACCCGCGCAGCCGGGTAGTAGACACCGAGCGCCCGCGCTGTAGTCCCGCCCGCGTTTCCGAGGATCGCGACGCTCCGGAGCGGATGCCCGAGCAGCGGCGGGACGGCCAGAAAGGTGTCCCAAACACCGCCGGTGAGCACCGAGTCCCGCCGCCAGACGGAGTGCACGGCAACACCCTCGTTCAGATAGAGCACGCGCCGACCGTCGTCGCGCTCGACCACCTGGATGTATTGGTGGAACGAGGTCTCCTCGTGGATGAGCCCCGCCTGACCCTTGACCGCGCCGGGGGGCACGGCGGTGAGGACGGCGAGCGCTGCCGCTACGACGAGGTAGCGCGCTCCGAGAACGAAGCACGCCGATACGGCGAGCAGCGCTGAAACGACGAGGAAGGTCCGCTGCGTGCCGATCGCGGGAATGAGCACGAGGGCAGGCAGAAAGGTGCCGAGGAGCGAGCCCGCGGTCGAGAGCGCGTACAGCCGCCCTGCAACGGCCCCGGCCGTCTCGACGCTCGAGACCGCGAGCCGGATCGCGAAGGGCGCCACGATGCCGAGCAGGACGACGGGGGGCGCAAAGAGCAGGAGCACGGCGAAGAAGCTCCCGACCACCGCCCCGGCTGACGCCTCGTCGAGCCCCTCGACGGTCAGGTCGAGGAACGGCTTCGCCAGGAAGGGGATCGCCGCAACCGAGACCGCGGCGCCGAGCACGATGAAGCCGAGGAGCGAGGGCAGCGGACGTCGATCGGCAATCCGTCCGCCGAGCCAGTAGCCGAGCGAGAGCGCGGCCAGGATGATTCCGATCAGGTTCGCCCAGACGACGGTGGAGGAGCCGAAGTACGGCGCCAGCAGGCGCGACGCCGTGATCTCCGTTGCGAGCGCGCCGATGCCGGCGCCGAAGACGAGCGCTCCGAGGGCGAGACCCGCTCGCCTCCCCTGTTGCGTCTCCACTACAGGCCGAAGAGCTGCTCGATCTCCCCGAGCGTGCGCGCCGCGAGAAGGACGGCGGCCCCGATCACGAGGGCCAAGACGAGCCAAAACCGGAGGCTCGCATGCTGGCGTTCTCGTTGTCGTCGTTCACGTGCGGCCCGCCGTGCGCGATGAAAGCGATACGCGCGCTCGACCGCCTGGGGATCGAGCGGGGGCGCCTCCTCGGGCGCGGTCTCTGTCTCGACCTGGGCCACGAGGGAATTCTAGGAACTTCTCTGTCGTCCCTGCGACCTCAGGACCGCACTCGCCCGGCCGAAAAGCTCATACTTCGCACCCATGGATGCCCCCGAGAGGCGTTTCGGGCGTTCGCCGCTTCCTCTCGGGGGAGCGGGAACGCTCCACGCCTGGAGTGGACGCCTCACGTTCCTCTTCGGCCTCCTCCTCGCTGTGTCGTCGTTCACCGGCTGGTACTCGGGCGAGGGTGAGGGCACGACAGTGTCGGTGATCGGCTGGCACACGGGCACCATTGGCAAGGTCGTCCTCTTCCTGGGTCTCGCCGCGGTGCTGCTCGTCGTCCTAGAGGAGCTGGGCGTGGACCTTCCGTCAGCGCTTCCGGAGGCGCTTCTCGCGATCGCCATCGGTTCGGTGGCGACGGTGCTCGTACTCGTCAGGCTCATCTCCATACCCGACACGTTCTTCTTCGCCGGGAGGGCGATCGGGATCTGGATCAGCCTCCTCTGCGCCGTCGGAATCATCGTCTCGGGGTTGCTCGAAGCCTCCGAAGAGCTGTAACCCGCGACCCTGGCCGCCGATCGCTCCCGGGCGGCGGAGCCGCCTCCGCGACCGGCTGACGACGCCCCGGAGACCGCGGGAGACCAGCTACGGCTCGGCCGTCACCGTCACGGTCACGGTCCGCGCCGGCGGCTGCTGCGGAAGGGGCGTGAGCGTTCTCACCGACGTCACGGCTCCGCCCGGATTCGGCTCGTCGTCGAGCGCTCGGGCGACGGCCATCCCGAGCACGAAGGTTGCGACGAGGAGGAGTGCGTAGGCAAGGCGCCGGGGCACCACGCGGCGCGGTCCGCGTCTGGTGCTCGACGGGAGCAACGTCACGGCTGGTAGTCCACTGCGCCGCGCGCATAACGATGGAACGCCGCACCTTCGACGAGCGACAGCGTCCTGGGCCAGCCTGGAGCGGCGGCGTGTTCCGAGACTGCGTCCCGAGCCCACGCTTCCGCGCCCCGGTACTCCGCGGCAAGCTCGCGGATCGTGTAGAGCGAGCCGAGCCGTTTCCGCAACTCGTCCGTGACGATCTCGACCTGGCGGCGAAGCGGATCGGCTCGCGCGGGATCGCGCATCTCCACCTGGAGCTGCCGGTACGCGTCCTCCCAGTCGCGCCTCGCGCTGGCGACGTCCGCGGTCACGAGCGGGGATGGTAGAGGCAGGCGTCGCCCGCCGAGGGCCGCGTTTCGAGTGTTGCGACCGGTAGAGGCGACATATGTGTCGCCGATCGAGGGCGAGGCAAGCCTCGGCCCTACAGCTTCGTGCAGCAGCCGTCCACGGGCCAGAGCGGTTCCACCTCCGCCAGGATCCGCTCGCCGAGCTGGTAGCCGGGACACGCGAGCGCAAAGGCAGCGTGCGCATGCAGGCACTTCAGGTGACCCGGCGAGCGGGAGCCGCCGATTCCGAGGACGAGCGACGCGCCGGCGTCGCGACCCCGGTCATCTCCCGCGAGGTCTCGCCGGATGCGCTTCTGCTCTTCGGTCGCCCGCGCCAGCGACTTCCCCAGCTGCGCGGACTCGGCCGCGGCTCGGCTCCAGCGGTCGACCCCCCCGGCCGCTTCGAGCCGGGACAGCGCCGCGACGAGCTGCGGGCACGTCAGGTAGTAGGTCGTCGGGAACGGCTCGCCGTCAGGGCCGTACGGCTCCTGCTCGGTGACCGCGGGAAGGCCGTACGGGCAGCGGTAGACGACCCGCCGAACCGCGCGGGGAGGCCGCCCGAGCTGGCGCTCGACGATCGCACGGTCATCCATCCTCTTCCACAGTACGCCGTGCCTCGAGCCACTCCGGGATTCCCTTGACGATGAAGAGCTGCTCGCCCGGGCGGACGTATTCGATGCGCCGGGCCTCGCGGCGAATCGCCTCGACCGTCGTCGACACGGCCAGCCGCCGCTCGAGGCGAGTCTCCGCAGAGCGCAGGAGCTCGACGTCCGCACGCTGTCCCGCGAGATCGGCTCGGGTGTCGAAGTAGGAGGACAGAGGCTGGTAGTAGAGGTACACCGAGACGAAAACGAAGCCGACCGCCCAGACGAGGCGCAGCCGCCGCCTCGAGCGCGGTACCGACGCGCGACTCTTCCTCCGCTTCCGCGAGGACGGGTCCCTCTCCCTTTCGGCCACGTCGCAAGGTTCCGTGCGGCGTGCGCAACCCCTTCCATTCTCGTTGAGCTCACAGATTCCTGAAGTCGCTCGGGCGCCGCTCCGGCGAGCGGCTTCAGGCGATGTCGACCTTGATGACGTTGGTAGACCCGGGGATGTTCACTGCGGTGCCGGCGGTGAGGACAACCCGGTCGCCCTCGTCGACGATCCCCATCGCCCGGGCGGCTGCGATCGAATTTCGCCAGAGGTCCTCGACGTCGCTCGCTTCCGGGATCTCCATCGGCGTCACTCCCCACTCGATCGCCATGTGCTGAAGCGAGTTCTGGACATGCGTCAGCGCGACGATCGGCCTGCGCGGACGCAATCGCGCGACAGCTGAGGCCGTGCGCCCCGTGAACGTCGGCACGAGAATCGCCTTCGCGCCCAGCGCCTCGGCGAGATCGCAGGCGGCGTTCGACATCGCCCGGCCGACCGTCGGCGCTTCCGCGGCGCCCGGGAGTTGGTGCCTGTAGCCGAGGCTGGGCTCGACAGCGCGCGCGATGCGGTCCATGGTCTCGACCGCTTCGACCGGATACTCCCCGATCGCGGTCTCGGCGGAGAGCATCACCGCCGATGTCCCGTCGAGGATCGCATTGGCAACGTCCGAGGCCTCGGCCCGGGTCGGCTCGGCGTGGTGCACCATCGACTCGAGCATCTGGGTCGCGGTGATCGCAGGCTTCCCGCGCTCGAGAGCCGCGAGGATGATGCGCTTCTGCAGGAGCGGCACCTCCGCAGCTCCCACCTCGACGCCGAGATCGCCCCGCGCGATCATGACCGCATCCGATTCCTCGAGGATGGCTTCGAAGGCCGTCACGGCCTCCTTGAGCTCGATCTTCGCGATCACCCACGCGTCGGACCCTGCCTCCTCGAGGCGGGCCCGCAACGCGGCGACGTCCGCTCGCTCGCGGACGAAGGACTGCGCCACGTAGTCGACGCCGAGCTCGAGTGCGAAGCCCAGGTCCGCAAGATCCTTGGGCGTGAGCGACGGAACCGGGAGCGGCACTCCTGGGACGTTCACACCTTTGTGTGACTCCACCAGGCCTCCCATCACGACCTGACACAGCGCGCGCCCCGCGTCGACGCGTTCGACCTGGAGCTTCACGAGCCCGTCGTCGATCAGAACGGGGTCGCCGGGCTCCAGCACGGAGCCGAGGACGGCCGGAAATACCGGGAGGTCGTCCGGATGGGCTCCGTCCTCGCCCGCGACCACGACCGAGTCTCCCCTCGTGAGCGCGACCGGTTGCGAGAGCTCCCCGATACGCACCTTAGGCCCCTGCAGGTCTGCGATCAGCGCCAGCGGCCGACCGGCGTCCGACTGCGCCTCGCGGACCCGCCGTGCGCTCTCGGCGTGATCCTCGTGCTTGCCGTGGGAGAAGTTGAGCCGTGCGCCGTCCATGCCCGCTTCGATGATCCGCTCGACGACGCCCTCCCTCGACGAGGCAGGGCCGATGGTGGCGACGATCTTCGTCCGGCGGCTCGAAGCGGGCACGCAGCCCAGGCTACCGGCCGACTCGGGGGAACGCGCTCCAGCCTGGATAGACGGCCTCGTCGCCGAGTTCCTCTTCCATCCGCAGCAGTTGGTTCAGCGCGGGGGAAACCATGTTTCCCCGCGTGCCCCCTTCTTCACGTTCGCGGCGCAGGTCAACCACCCCGAGCGTTTCGGGCGAATGAATCGCCCTCCGGCTTGGACGCTCCGGCATCGGACTACGCTCACCGCACTCGTCTTGGTCGCGCTCAATGCCTGGCCCGCGGGAATGCCGACCAGCCGGGGTAGACGGCCTCGTCGCCGAGCTGCTCTTCGATCCGCAGCAGTTGGTTGTACTTCGCGACTCGGTCCGAGCGCGACGGTGCGCCGGTCTTGATCTGACCCGCGTTCACCGCCACCGCGAGATCGGCGATCGTCGTGTCTTCCGTCTCGCCGGACCGGTGCGAAATGACCGTTGCGTAGCCAGAGGAGGCGGCGAGCTCGATCGTGTCCAGGGTCTCGGTGAGTGTCCCGATCTGGTTGACCTTGATCAGGATCGCGTTTGCGACGCCCTCTTCGATGCCCCGCCGCAGGAACTCGACGTTCGTCACGAACAGGTCGTCCCCGACGAGCTGCAGACGGTCTCCGAGCTCCGCGGTCATCGCCCGCCAGCCCTGCCAGGCGTTCTCGTCGAGCCCGTCCTCGACGGACACCAGCGGGAACCGCTCGGCGAGCGAGGCGTAGAGAGTGATGAGCTCCTGCGCACCAAGGGTACGTCCTTCTCCTGCGAGGACATACGACCCGTCCCGGAAAAGCTCGCTGGCAGCGGGGTCGAGCGCGAGCGCGACCCGATCGAGATGACCCGCCCGCTCCGCGGCCTCGAAGATGGCCTCGACAGCCTGCTCGGTCGACTCGAGGTCCGGGGCGAAGCCCCCCTCGTCGCCCACGCCGGTCGCGAGCCCGCGCTCGTGGAGGACGGCCTTCAGGGAATGGAAGACCTCCACTCCGAGCCGAAGCGCGTCGGAGAAGCTCTCCGCACCTGCGGGAACGATCATGAATTCCTGCAGGTCGAGCCGGTTTTGCGCGTGCGCTCCTCCGTTGACGACGTTCAGCAGTGGCACGGGAAGCGTGCGGGCCGCTTCGCCTCCGATCGCGCGGAAGAGCGAGACACCGGCTTCGTCCGCGGCGGCCTTCGCCGCTGCCAGCGAGCAGCCGAGAATCGCATTTGCGCCGAGCCTGCTCTTGTTCGGCGTGCCGTCCAGCTCCACGAGAACGGTGTCGAGCTGTCGCTGGTCGGACGCGTCGAGCCCGACGAGAGCGGCCGCGAGCTCGCCGTTCACGTTCGCGACCGCCCGCGTGACGGCCTTGCCGAGGAACACGTGGGGGTCGCCGTCCCGCAGTTCGACCGCCTCGTGCTCGCCCGTCGACGCTCCCGACGGGACGGCCGCGCGGCCGAAGGCCCCGGACTCGAGGTGGATCTCCACCTCGACCGTCGGATTGCCGCGCGAGTCGAGGATCTGGCGGCCGTGAACGCCGGCCACTGCCGTCATTTGGTCTCGTCCTTTGCGCGGTCGTAGTACCGATCCTGGCCTTCGAGCGTTAGCGCGCGCCAGTCCTCCCCCTGCTCGGAAGCGAGCTCGATCGCTCGCTCCACCCGGCCGACGAACTTCCGGACGGCACTACGAAGGGCGAGCTCGGGATCGACGTTCAGCCGCATCGCGACGTTGACGGTGAGGAAGAGCACGTCCCCGACCTCGTCAACGACCCTCGCGTCGGGCTCCGTCTCCGGTACGGGCTCGCCCGCCCGCTCGATCTCGGCACGCAGTTCGTCCAGCTCGAGGTGGAGGTGGGCGAAGCGACTCGCGACGTCCGGATACTCGAAACCGACAGCCGCCGCCCGCCGCTGGACCTTGCGCGCATAGAGCAGTGCCGGCAGCGCTTCGGCCGTGTCGTGGAACACGCCCTCGCGCCCTTCCTGCTCCGTCTTGATCTGCTCCCAGCGTTCCCGGACACGTCCAGCAGTCCGCACATCTGCGTCCCCGAAGACGTGCGGATGGCGGCGCACCAGCTTCTCGTGCGCACCGCGGGCGATCTCCTCGAGGTTGCCCTCACCGCTCTCCTCCAGGAGCAAGGCGAGGAAGTACACCTGGAAGAGTAGGTCGCCGAGCTCGTCGCGGAGCTCGGCGGAGTCCCCGGACACAGCAGCGTCCGCTACCTCGTATGCCTCTTCGACCGTGTGCGGCACGATCGTGCGTGCCGTCTGCTCGCGGTCCCACGGGCAGTCCCGTCGCAGACGCCGCGTGAGCTCATGGAGGTCGAGGAGCGCCTCCGCGAGAGCCATCGCCCGAGACGTTACTCGGTCTCGGTCTCGGTCGGCGTAGTCGGAATGTCGGGCGGCTCGAAGCCCGTCGCGTAGCTGATCGTGCTCTCGTCGTTCAAGTCCTCGGACCAGGCCTGGATGACCTCTTGCTTCTTCTCCTGAAGGAGGCTCGTGCGGATCGACTCCTTGACCTGGTCGAAGGGCGTCGTCTTGGCCGGCTTCACGTTGGTCAATGCCTCGATGATGTGATAGCCGTAGGTCGTCTTGACGGGTTGCGAGATCTCACCCGTCTTCAGCTCGAACGCCTTCTTGTCGAACTCGGGCACGGTCTGCCCGCGCGAGATAGTGAGCTTCCCGCCGGTTGGCTTCGACTGCGTGTCGGTTGAGTGCTCCCGCACGAGCGCAACGAAGTCGGCGCCGGCCTCGAGCTGTGCATGGATCTGATCGGCCTTCGCCTTGCTCTGCCCGTAGTCGACCTGGCCGTTCGAATCCTTCTCGGCGATAAGGATGTGACGCACGTCCCGCGACTCCGGCACGCGATACGTCGTGTCCAGATCCTCGTTGTATTTCGCACGAACCTGGGCGTCGGAGATCTTGACGTCCTTTGTCACCTCGTCGTAGACCTTGGTGGAGAGAACCGAGACACGGATCGTGTCCCGAACGAACTCCTCCGAGACGTCCTGCTCCTTCAGCGCTTTCTCGAATTCCTTCCGCTTCCCGTGGAAGCGCTGGTCGATCAGGTCTGCGACGCCCTTGTCGATGTCCTTCTCCGTGATCTGGATCCCGAGCTCCTCGGCGGCCTTTTCGAATTGGGCTCGCTGGACGAGAAGCGCGACGTACTGGGTCTGGAGGCTCTGGTACTCGGGCGAGCCGACCTTCGGGAACTCCTGCTCCTGCGCCTCGTAGCTTCGCTTCGCCTGCGAGATCAGCGAATCGAGCTGTGCGCGCGTGATCTCCGTCCCGTCGACGACCGCAACCGCTCCAGAGGGGACGGCCTGTCCGCCGCCGCCACAGCCGGCGGCGACGAGTGCAAGCGCGACTCCCAGGAGCGCGATCGTGAGGCGGAGGGGCTTCATTTCGAGCGTGTCCCTTATAGCCAAGGTGGTGTTAGGCAGACGTTGCGATGTGTTCGAGAGTCGGGGCGCTCTGGTTCATTCGAGCCAAGAAAAAGGCCGCGGACTCAGGCGGCCAGGCGCGCCTCGACTATAGCATCGGGCAGTTCGAGCGCCGCCTCCAGGGTCTCGACGCGCAGCGAGACTTCCCGCTTCTCCGTGCTGTAGATCACGGTGGGCGCCGCATCCCGTAGGGCACGCACCTCGATCGAGCCGAGCGACAGCGGCCCCACGGTCGCCCGCCCTCCCCGGTACACGAGGTAGTCCGCGCCGAGCCGCGCGATCTTGAGCTTCGCCCCCTGGATCGCGAACAGGTTCTCCACGGGCTCGGGGAGCGGGCCGTACCGATCCTCGGTCGCGGCGCGGAGCTCCCGCAGCTCGTCCCCGTCCTCGGTCAGCGCGATCCGGCGATGGAGGTCGATCTTGAGCGCTTCGGCGGCGACGTAGGACGCGGGCACGTACGCATCGACGCGGGCGTCTACCCGCACGGGGCGCACGGCGAGACGGCGTTGGCCCGAGAGCTCGGCGACGGCTTCGTTCAGCATCTCGACGTAGAGCTCGAAGCCGAGCGCGGCGACATGGCCAGACTGCTCGGGGCCGAGCAGGTCTCCCGCGCCGCGGATCTCCAGATCGCGCATCGCGATCTGGAACCCCGCGCCGAGCTCCGTGTGGTCGGCGAGCGTCGCGAGGCGCGCCCTTGCCTCCGGTGTGAGCTCCGCGGCGGCGGGATAGAAGAGATAGGCGTACGCAAGGACGTCCGAGCGGCCGACACGCCCACGGATCTGGTAGAGCTGGGCGAGGCCGAGCGTGTCCGCCCGCTCGACGATGAGGGTGTTCGCCTGAGGGATGTCGATGCCCGACTCGATGATCGTCGTCGACACGAGCACGTCGGCGTCCCCTGCGAGGAACCCGTGCATCCGCTCCTCGAGGTCGCGTTCCGACATCTGTCCATGTGCGACGAGGAAGCGGAGGCTCGGGCAGAGCTGCTGGAGCTTCGCGGCCGCCTCGTCGATGGTCTCGACGCGGTTGTGAAGGTAGAAAGCCTGACCATCCCGCGCGTGCTCCCGCTCGAGCGCCGTCGTCACGAGCTCGTCGTCGTACTCGCCGACGGTCGTCCGGATCGGGCGGCGACCGCGTGGCGGGGTCTCGATGATCGAGATGTCCCGCAGCCCGGAGAGCGACATGTGCAACGTGCGCGGGATCGGCGTTGCGGAGAGCGCGAGGACGTCCACCTCGAGCCGTAGGGATCGCAGCAGCTCTTTCTGGGCAACGCCGAACCGCTGCTCCTCGTCCAGGACGACGAGACCCAGGTCCTTCGGGATCACGTCGCGCGAGAGGATGCGGTGGGTCCCGACGAGGACGTCGATCCTCCCCTCCTTGAACTCGTCGAGAATGCGCGACTGCTCGGCGCGCGAGCGGAAGCGCGAGACCATCTCCACCCGCACCGGGAAGTCGCGGAAGCGCTCGCGAAAGGTGTTCCAGTGCTGCTCGGCCAGGATCGTCGTCGGGCAGAGAACGAGCGTCTGCTTGCCGTTCAGTGCAGCCGCGAACGCAGCCCTGACGGCGACCTCGGTCTTGCCGAAGCCGACGTCGCCGCAGACGAGCCGATCCATCGGCCTCGGAGCCTCGAGATCCTCCTTGACGGCTTCGATCGCTTGCAGCTGGTCGTCGGTCTCGCGATACGGAAACGACGCCTCCAGGCGCTCGAGCCAGTCGCCCTCGACGTCGAACCCGAAGCCAGGGGCCTGCTGGCGCCGCGCGTAGAGAGAGATCAGCTCGCCCGCGAGCTCGCGCACCGACGCACGCGCGCGGCTCTTCAGGTTCTGCCATGCCTTCCCTCCCAGCTTCGAGAGCGCAGGCGACCCAGCGTCCGCTCCGATGTAGCGGCCGACCTTCGGCAGCTGCTCGTGCGGAACGTAGAGACGGTCCTCGTCCTTGAAGGCGAGGAAGAGGTAGTCGCGGGTGACCCCGGCGACCTCCTTCGTCTCGAAGCCGATGAGACGACCGATGCCGTGGTCCTCGTGCACCACGTAGTCGCCGGAGCGCAGGTCCGCGAACGACTGCAGGGCGCGGCCCAGGCGAGCGTCCGCCCGCGGCGGTCGCTTGCGGAAGACCTGTACGTCGGGGAGAAGCGCCAGCCCGAGCTCTCGCCAGACGAATCCCCGGCGCGCCGGGCTGACGACGAAGCGGATCGCCGGGTCGCGCGGCAGCGGCTCCCCTTCCTCGACCACCTCCACCTCGACCTTCCGGAGCAGCCGCTCGGTCCGGAGTGCCTCTCCGCGGTGCGGGAACGCGACGAAGACGCGCCGACCCTGCCGCAGCATCGCTGCGAGCTCCGTCTCGGCCTCGGCGAGCCCGCGCGCGGCAATCGCCGGTCGCTGCGCCTCGAACGAGTGCTCCTGTGCGCGTGGAAGCGGATCGAGCTCGCAGACGCCCTCGAGCGACGCGGCGTCCAGCCCTTCGTCCGCCCAGACGCGGCGCACGTCGTCCGGCTGCCAAACGAGGTCCGGCGCGCGGTCGAAGGCCGGGACGAGGTCGCTCGAAATACTTGCACCCGGGTCGACGAGGTCCCGGCGGCGCTCTGTTGCAGGATGGACCGTCGCCTCGGAGACGGCGTGCAGCGTTCGCTGCGTGAACGGCGAGAACGCCCGCACCTGCTCGATCTCGTCACCGAAGAACTCGACCCGCAGGGGCTCGTTTCCCGTGCTCGGGAAGACGTCCACGATCCCGCCGCGGACCGCGATCTGGCCGCGCTCGTCGACCCGTTCCGCACGTTCGTAGCCGGCGAGCGCGAGTGCCTCGACCAGCTCGTCCAGGCCGGCTCCCTCACCCGGAGCGACTCGCAGCGACGCCGGGCGTGCATCCTCGGGGGGCATTCCGTCCGCGAGCGCCTGCGCCGAGGCGCACACGAGTCCGCCGCCGCCGAGCACCGCGAGCGCGCGAGCGCGCTCGCCGACGAGGTGCGCGGGCGGCTCGAGCCCCGAGTCGGCGCGGACGCCCCGACTCGGAAGGAAAGCAACCGACGCCGGGTTTGCGAACCAGGCGACAGCCTCGGCGACATCGCGCGCATGCTCGTCCTCGGGCAGGAGGCACAGCAGCGGTCGCGTAAGCGTCCCGTGGAGGCTTGCGAGCACGAGGGGCAGTGCAGGCTCAGAGACGCGCGCGCTCGCCGGGAACGAGTCGACGAACGCACGAAACGCTTCGCTCTCCGAGAGCGCGGCGACGAATCCGTGCAGGGGCGATCGGTCCATGCGTGTAGCGGGAACGGCGCCCCGCGCCGGCCATCGTAGCGCCCGTCAGGGCGTCGCCCGCCCCGGCCGCCGACATCGGGACAGGACATGCTCGCGCGGGGCTCGCACGTGCGATTTTCCCGACTATGGTGTGACGATCGGCGGCGCGAACGGACTCTTGGCCCGACTGCTCCTGCTCGCCCTTGGTCTGGCGTTGGCGGCCGGAGCGGCGTCGAGCACCTCCGATGCAGCTCCAGGCGCAGCGAGCCTGCTTCCGGGAGTGCCCGACCCGCGCTTGATGGTGCTGCGCGTGAACGACCTCCCCGCAGGCGCGAGGGTCTCGCAGCAACGGTATTTCACCGACGTGGCCTTCGACAACGCCGTCTCGTACACCCGCGAGTTCGAACGGGCACGAATCGGGCGAGCGGAGCTGCTCGAGCTCGAAAGCCTCGCGGAGGTGGGCCGAAGCGTCGGATCAGCACGGGTGATCGTGGGGACGGTGCGCACCTTGTTCGAGTCGAAGCGTGGGCGAGCGACGCTCAAGAAGCAGATCGCTGCAGCGCTTGCCGACGAGGACGAGGTGATCTCGAACTTGGAGTTCGGCCGGCCGCGAAACATGGGATCGGGCGACGAGAGCTTCGACATCGCGGGCAGCTTTCGGGTGCTCGGCTTGCGCGTCGAGTTCCACTTCGCCGTCGTCCGCCTGGAGCGGGTCGTCGGGCTCATCTCCGTGGTCGGAGAGCCGCGGAATCGAGTCTCGTTTTCCGGGGTTCGCCGGCTTGCCGCGGCGCAGGTCGCGCACACTCGGCGGGAGCTCGCTCCTCGCAACCTCGCGCCCCCGTCAATCGCCGGAACGCCAGCCGAGGGCCAGACGCTCACGGCGACCGCGGGAGCGTGGAAAGGCAGCCCGAAGAGCTTGGCGTACCAGTGGCAGCGCTGCGACGGCGTGGGAGTGAACTGCGCCAACATTGCGGGCGCGGCTGGAACGACATATCTCCTCACGCCCGCCGAGCGGGGGTTCACGATTCGCGTCGCCGTAACGGCGAAAAGCCCGTTTGGCTCGGCCTCTGCCGTCTCCGCGCCAACCGCGGTCATCGCGACGGCACCAGGTGCGCCCGTGAGCACGACCCCGCCGACCGTGGTCGGTACTCCCCAGCAGGGCCAGACGTTGAGTGCAAGCACCGGAAGCTGGACCGGTGCCCCCACCAGCTTCGCCTACTCGTGGGAACGTTGCGACTCGGCCGGCACGAACTGCGCGGCGGTTGCCGGTGCGTCGGGCCCGACGTATGTGGTGACGGCCGCCGACGTCGGGCTTCGACTCCGTGTCGTCGTCACCGCGACGAACGCGGGCGGTGCAGGCACATCCACGAGCGCGCCCACGGCACCCGTCACCTGACCGCGTCGCGGCTTCGTGCCGCGAGGCGCGCGACCGGGCACGAGGGACCTGGCGACTGGCAACCCAGGGATACTGCGATCGGGCGAGCACTCTCGCTGCCGCGCACCACAACAACGACCCCCAGGGGTACGCCCGGTACCCCTATACAGACGCTAGCGACCCCGCAGCCACGAAAGGGAAACACGCCTGCGCCAAATCTGTGTCAATTGAAGCGCTGCTGTGCACTCGTGAGCCCGTCGACCAAGAGCGACTCGACCGCATCAGCGGCACGGCCCACGATCGCCTCCGGATCGTCGTCGGCCTCGAAGGGCGAGAGCACGTAGTCGGCGACATCGCGCGGATCGCCGCGGCCGGGTCTTCCGACGCCGATCCGCAGCCGCAGGAAGTCCTGCGTCCCGAGAGCCTGGGCGATGGAGCGCAGCCCGTTGTGGCCGGCGAGCCCACCCCCGAGACGCGCCTGTAGACGGCCGACGTCGAGATCCACGTCGTCGTGCACGACGAGAAGATGATCCGCGGGAACCTTGAAGAACCGCGCGGCGGCTCCGATCGACCGCCCGGACTCGTTCATGTACGTCTCCGGCTTCAACAGCGCCACGCGCCGGTCGGCGATCCGCAATTCCGCCAAGCGGCCGCTGAACTTCGAGCGGAACGAGGGAGAAGCGTGACGGTCGGCAAGCTCGTCGACGACCATCCAGCCCGCGTTGTGGCGATCGCGCGCGTGCTCCCGTCCAGGATTTCCGAGCCCGGCGACGAGGAGCTCGAGCGTCGAGGCATCTTCGCCTCGACGGAAGAGACGCACTATTCCTCGGCGGGCGTTTCGCCCGACGGGGCCTCCTCGCCTTCGGCGGTCTCCTCCGCGCCTTCCTCGCCTTCGACCTCCTCGCCTTCCTCAGCCTCTTCGGCCTCTTCTGCCTCGAGCTCGACAAGGCCACGTGGCGTCGAGACGGTCGCGATCACGGTCTCGTGCGGGTCGTCGAGGAAGGTCACACCCTCGATCGACGGAATGTCCTCGAGCCGGAGAACATCGCCGACCTCCATGCCCGTCAGGTCGGCGTCGATGTGCTCGGGGACATCCCCCGGGAGCGCCTCGACGTGGACCTCCCGAGTGACGAGCGAGAGGACGCCTCCGGTCTTCACCCCCGGCGATTCGCCGATCAGATGCACCACGACCGAAGCGTTGATCGGCTGGTCGAGCCGAACCTCGCGCAGGTCGATGTGCGTGAGCGTGCCTCGAATCGGGTCCTGCTGATACTCGGCGAGGACGGAGGGGTGGACGGTCGTCTGCCCGGCGAGGACGACGTCGAGGATCGCGTGCAGGCCGGATGGGCCGGAGACCGCGGCACGGAGCTCGCGTTCCGAGACCAGGATCG
Source organism: Actinomycetota bacterium (assembly GCA_046727975.1). Classification (GTDB taxonomy): domain Bacteria; phylum Actinomycetota; class Thermoleophilia; order Gaiellales; family Gaiellaceae; genus GMQP-bins7. Next base: position 19,258 of record JBKPDR010000008.1, read on the forward strand.
CTCGCGAGATGCCGTTGCCGTACAGCACGCCCGGGATCAGTCCCTGCGAGCGCAAACGCCGAGAACGGCGCGAGCCGCGCTCGTCCCGTTCGCGGACCTGCAGCTTTGTCCTATCCCCGGACATCGGCGGCCGATTGTAGCCGAGGGCGGGCGGGCTCCTTGGACACAGGGCGCCCGCCCCGCTCTCGACACGCCGGGCATCGAGACCGGAATCGCCTTTGGCTCGAACACGCACCGCCCAGGGAAGTAGGGCCCGAAGAGGGAGAGCGACGCGAGAGCCTGGATTGTTCCAGGCTCTCGCCTTTTGTCGCGCCCTCGCGTGCGGAAGATTCGCTCACCGCGCGGTCGACCACGCCCCGAACGCGTCGGCAAGGCGTACAGCCCAGGTGTGCGGGGTCAGCGCCGCGCACCAGGGGGTAGAAACTACGTGTAGAAAGAACGGCCCAGCCGCTTGGTTGAGCGGTTTCTCCTAGAAGAGTTGGTTCTCGCCACCGAAGATTGCCGACACCGACTCGTCGGCGAACACGTTCATGATCGTCTCCGCAAGGAGACCGGAGACGGTGAGCACTGTCAGGTTGTCGGGCTTTCTCAGCGGGTCGATGGGGACCGTGTCGGTCACGACCATCCCGGCCAGATCCGCCTCCGCGAAGCGCTCCAGCGCGCCCGCCGAAAAGAGCCCGTGCGTCACGAACACCCACACGTCCTTCGCGCCCGCGTCCTTCAGCGCGCTCGCACCGGCGAGCAGGGTGTTCCCGGTCGAGAGGTTGTCGTCGCCGACGATGGCGATCTTCCCCTCGACACGGCCGGTGATCTCGGTCATCTCGGCCCGATCGTGCGTGGGTCGCGTCTTGTGCATGATCGCGAACGCGGCTTCGATCATCTCCGCGAAGCGGAGCGCGTGCTTCGCCCGGCCGGCGTCGGGCGCCACCGAGACCACACCTTCGCCCGTGAGGCCGAGATCACGAAAGTGCTTGGCGAAGAGCGGCAGCGCGGTCATGTGGTCGACCGGGATCGTGAAAAAGCCCTGGATCTGACCCGCGTGCAGGTCCATCGTCAGGACGCGGTCGACGCCAGCCATCTGCAGCATGTCGGCGAGGAAGCGGCTCGAAATCGGCTCGCGTGGTCTCGCTTTGCGGTCCTGGCGCGAGTACGGAAACCAGGGAATGACGGCGGTGATGCGCTTCGCAGAAGCGAGCTTCGCCGCCTGGATCATGAAGGCGAGCTCCATCACGTTCTGGTCCACGGGATGACACCCGGTCTGCACGATGAACACGTCCGCCCCGCGGATCGACTCGCAGAAACGCACGTAGGTCTCGCCGTTTGCGAAGGTCTTCAGCTCGATCTCACCCAGCTCGACGTTGAGCCGCTCGGCGATCCTCTGCGCGAGCTCTGGGTGCGAGCGGCCGGAGAAGACCATCAGCCGCTTCTGCGGCGTCAGAGGGATGGCGTGTCCCGCCTTCATCTCGACGTACGGGGTCCCCGCGTCGAGCCCCGGCAGCGACTGCTCAATCGTGCCGCTTTCCACCGCGCCCTTTCTTGTTGACCTGCTTTGCCCGGGCGATCGCGAGAGCGCCCGGGGGCACATCCTCTGTGATGACGGAGCCGGCTGCAATCCATGCGTCGTCGCCGATCTCGACCGGGGCGACGAACGCATTGTCGACGCCGGTTCTGACGTTGCGCCCTATGACCGTACGCTCCTTCAATCTGGTCGCGTGATCGAGATTCACGGTGATGTTCCCTGCAGCGATATTCGTGTCCGCTCCCACATCCGCATCTCCGAGATAGGACAGGTGAGGAACCTTGGTGCGTTCCCCGATTCGCGAGTTCTTGATCTCGACAAAAGTGCCCGCCTTCACGCCCGCCTCGAGCACCGTGCCCGGCCGAAGGTAACAGAACGGGCCCACGAGGGCGCCCGGCCCGACCTCCGCGTCCACGATGACCGCGTGGGGGCCGACCTCCGCGCCGGCCGCGATCCGCGACGCCCCTCGCACGACAGTGAACGGGTGGATCACGGCATCTGGCTCAATCCTGACCTCCGCATCGATCCACGCCGTCTCCGGGTCGACGATCGTCACCCCCGCCTGCATGTGCTCGCCATTTATCCGCCGACGCAGTGCCGCGGCCGCAGCCGCGAGCTCGGCTCGCGTGTTGACGCCCTCGGTCTCCACTGAGTCTCCTCCCTTGTGAACCGCGACCCGTCCGCCGTCAGCGACGAGGAGGGCGACCGAGTCGGTGAGGTAGAGCTCGCCCTGTGCGTTGTGCGGCTCGAGCCGGTCGAGGACCGGCCAGAGGCGCTCGGCGCTGAAGACGTAGATCGAGGAGTTGACCTCGCGCACCGCGAGCTCCTCCGGAGAGGCGTCTCCAGCCTCGACGATGGCCGACAGGCCACCGTTCCCGTCACGAATGACGCGGCCGTAGTTGCGAGGGTCCTCGGGCTCGAACGAAAGCACCGTCGCCCACGCGCCCTCGCGTCGGTGCGTCGCCACGAGCTCCCGGAGCAGATCGGTAGTCAGAAGCGGGGCGTCTCCCGAGAGCACGAGCAGGTCTTTCGCGCGGCCCTGCAGGATCGAACGCGCGCTCCGCACCGCGTCTCCCGTGCCCAGCGGCTCCTCCTGGATAGCGACCTCGATGCCATCGAACAAGCCCGCCGCAGCGGGCGACGTCACGACGACGACGGGATCCGCGCCGAGCTCTCGCGCGGTCTCGAGCACCCAGTCCACCATTCGCCGGCCGAGCAGCGGATGCAGGTGCTTGGGCACCGTCGAGCGCATGCGGGTCCCGAGACCCGCGGCCATCACGACCGCTCCGAGCTTCGTTTCGTCCATCGTTGACACGGTGGCTGGGGCGCCAGGATTCGAACCTGGGATCACGGGACCAAAACCCGTTGCCTTACCACTTGGCCACGCCCCAGAGGTAGGGGCACCAGTTTGCCAGTCGCAGGCAATGGAGCTGTGCTCAGAGACCAGAAACCGGCCGCACGAGCCAGGTCCTCTCTGCTCCGCGAAGCTGCTCGCGGGCCAGGCTCGCGTCGCGCTCCCGATCGAAGAGCCCGTACACCACGGGCCCGGCCCCGCTGACGTCCGCGCGGAAGGCGCCGAGCTGCACGAGCTGGTCGGCGAGCGGTGACGAGGCGAGATCGTTGCGAGGAAGCGTCGCGAGGTCCTGCGGCCCCTCGATCCGGGCGAGCGCCTCCAGAAGCTGCGCTCGTCGCTCCCCGTACCCGTCGGCACCCCGACGCTCGTCGAACGCCAGGTACACATCCGCCGTCGACACCTTGCGCTCGTCGCGTGGGAACGCGAGCAGGACGACGTAGTCCTCGGGAAGAACGAGCGAGGAGAGCTGGGTGCCGTACCCGGTGGCGAGCTGGGAGCCCCGGGAGAGGAAGAACGGCACGTCCGCCCCGACAGACGCCGCCAGCGCAGCGAGCTCGTCCGTCGAGAACGGCCCGGGGGACAGTTCGTTTGCAAGCATGAGCGCAGCGGCGGCGTCCGAGCTGCCTCCGCCGAGCCCGGCCGCAACGGGGATGCGCTTCTCGATCCGAATGCGCCAGCGGGGACTCGAGCCGGTTGCATCCGCAAGCGCACCGAGCGCCTTTCGGACAAGGGTGTCTTCCTCGAACCCCTCGATCAGGATCCCGGTCTCGTGCGCAAGCTCCAGCTCCACGACGTCGTGAAGATCGATGCGCTGCAATACAGTTGCGACCTCGTGCCTCCCGTCCGCGCGCAGCGGGCCGACCACGAGCGCGAGGTTGATCTTCGCGAACGCCTGTGCCCGCGTCACGGGAGCCTCTCTGCGAGGGCGACGAACTCGGTCGGCGCCAGCTCTTCGGCGCGAGCCCCCCGCGGCCTGCCGATCGCCTCGAGGGCACGTTCCGCTTCGGCGCGTGTCGCGTGGCCGCTGAGCGACACCGAGTTCGCGAGGGTTTTCCGTCGGTGCGCGAAGGCAGCCGCGACGATCGGTCGGACAGCGTTGAGCGGCGGCCCCGGCACCCGAGCAAACGCGACGAGCGCGGACTCGACACGTGGTCGCGGCCGGAACGCCGAGCGAGGCACCGCGTGCAACCCGGTCTTGCGCGCGGCGAGTTGCACGAGCACGGAGACCGCTCCGTAGGACTTCGTCCGTGGCGAAGCGAAGAAGCGGTCGGCGACCTCGCGCTGCACCATCACGCACCAGCGATCGATCGAGGGAGCGTCCTCCAGGCTCTCGACCACGAGCGGCGTCGCAACGTTGTACGGCAGATTTGCGACGAGCTTCGTCGGTGCAGGATCGAGAGATCCGAGGTCGATGTCCAGCGCGTCCCCGAAGACCAGGCTCACGTTGTCCTTCCCGGCGAGCGCCGAGCCGAGCGACTCCTCGAGCCCGCGGTCGAGCTCGATCGTGTGGACGAACGCGATGCGATCCGCGAGATAGCGGGTGAGGACGCCGAGCCCCGGCCCGATCTCGAGCGCGACGTCGTTCGGACCGAGCTCGGCGAGGCGGCCGATCACGCCCAGCAGGTTCTCGTCGACGAGGAAGTGCTGGCCGAGCGACTTCTTCGGCCTGACGCTCATCGAAGCCCGAACGCTGCGGATGCGTTCGCGTGGGTGCGGGCCGCGAGCGCCGAAGGCTCCTCACCCCGAACCTGTGCGAGCGCCGCGACCGTGTGAGCAAGGTGTGCCGGCTCGTTCCGCCGCCCCCGCACCGCCTGCGGCGAAAGGTACGGCGAGTCCGTCTCGACGAGTATCCGGTCGCCGGGCACGGACATCGCCGCCTCCCGCAAGCCTGCTGCCTTGGGATACGTCACGTTCCCCGCGAACGACACGTAGTAGCCACGCTCGAGTGCTACCGGGAGGAGGCGCGGCGACGAGAAGCAATGGAGGATCACCGTGCCCTCGAAGGGCTCGAGAGCACCGGCCGTCTCGTCCTCCGCTTCGCGGCTGTGAATCACAACGGGCAAGGAAAGCTCGCTCGCGAGCGCGAGCTGTGCGTCGAGGAGACGGCGCTGCTCGTTGGGAGCTGCGAAGCGCCGCACGTTGTCGAGGCCCGTCTCGCCGACAGCGACAACCTTTGGATGGCTGAGCAGCTCTCGGAGCTCGGCGAGCCGGCTCGCCTCCGGCGACGCGGCCTGATGCGGATCGACGCCCAGCGCCGCGTACACGCTCTCGTTCTGATCCGCGATGGTGAGAGCGGCGCGCGACGACTCGATACCGGTCCCGATGGTGACGATCCGTGTGACTCCCGCATCCCGGGCCCGCTCCACGAGTACCGCCGCAGGCTCCTCGCACGCGTCGAGGTGCGCGTGCGTGTCCGTCACGCCGCGGCGGCGGCTTCCATCCGCGCGAGCTCGGCGGCCACGACCTTCTCCGGATCGAGCTTGACGAAGAGAGGCTCTGGCTGGCGAAGCTGCTGGCCGACCGGTAGCTCAGTCGGCTCCCATTGTCCGACCCACGTGGCGTACTCGCCGGTGAGGACGGTGTGCGTCGCTCCGTTCGCCTCTTCGACCGCCCGAAGCTCGAGCTCACCGGCGAGCGTCCCGCTGTTGCCCAGCTGCTCGTGGAGTGCCTGGGAGCTGAAGGGCAGAAACGGCGCAAACAGCACCTTCAGGTTGTCGATGCAACGGAGGGTGATGTTGAGAATCGTCGCGGCACGGACACGGTCCTCCTCGAGCGCCTTCCATGGCGCCTCCTCGCTGAAGTACTGGTTGACGCGCGCGGCCAGGTGCATGGCCTCCGCGAGGCCGGCTCGGAAGCGCGCTTGCTCGATCTGGTTGCCCACGCGCTCAAAACCTTCGGCGACGGCGGCGAGTACGGCCCGGTCGCTCTCGAGCAGGTCGCCAGGTTCGGGAACGGTGCCAAAGTTCCTATGCGCGCTCGTGAGCGCCCGGTTCACGAGATTTCCCCACGTCGCGATGAGCTCGTCGTTGTTCCGGCGTACGAACTCCGACCACGTGAAGTCTGTGTCCTGTGTCTCGGGACCCCCCGCGGTGAGGAAGTAGCGCAGGCTGTCGGGGCTATACCGCTCGAGAAAGTCGCCCACGTAGATGACCACGTTCCTGCTCGTCGAGAACTGCTTCCCCTCCATGGTCAGGAACTCGCTCGAGACGACGTCGTACGGGAGCTCGAGTTTCCCGCGCCCCGCCCCGAGCTCACCGCCCTCCCCGTAGCCCAGGAGTTGGCTAGGCCAGACGATTGAGTGGAAGACGATGTTGTCCTTCCCCATGAAGTAGTAATGACGGGCGTCGGGGTTCTGCCACCACTCCCGCCAAGCGTCCGGCTCACCGCGATTGACTGCCCACTCGATCGACGCCGAGAGGTAGCCGACGACCGCGTCGATCCATACGTAGATCCGCTTGTCATCCTGCTCCTCATAGCCCGGTACCGGGATCCGAACACCCCAGTCGAGGTCCCGCGTGACGGGGCGGGGTTTCACGTCCTTGAGGAACTCGAGAGAGAAACGGCGGACGTTCGGTCGCCAGTGCTCTTGCCGCTCGATCCATGCGGTGAGCTGATCGCGGAACGCCGGAAGGTCGAGGAAGAGATGCGAAGTCTGCCGAAAGACGGGGGGATTGCCGTCGATCGTCGACCGAGGCTCGATCAGATCCGCGGCATCGAGCAGGTTCCCACAGTTGTCGCATTGATCCCCTCGCGCATGGGGGAAACCGCAGATCGGACACGTCCCTTCGATGTAGCGGTCCGGCAGGGTCCGGCCCGTGACCGAGGAGAACGCGCCCATCGATTCCCGCTCGAAGATGAAGCCCTTCTCGTAGAGCGTTCGGAAGACGTCACGGACGACACGGTGGTGGTTCTGCGTTGTGGTCCTCGTGAAGAGGTCGTAGGAAAGACCAAGGCGGCGCAGGTCATCACGAATGACACGGTTGTATCGGTCAGCTACGTCGCGGAATGACACGCCTTCTCGGTCTGCCGCGACCATGATCGGCGTACCGTGTTCGTCCGTTCCGCTGACCATGAGCACGTCGTTCCCGCGGAGCCGGTGATACCGGGCGAAGACATCCGACGGCACGCCGAAGCCGGCGACGTGACCGATGTGGCGCGGACCATTCGCGTACGGCCAGGCCACGGCCACGAGAATCTTCCTCGGATTGTCGCTCCGATTCACGGACGCCAATGATAGGGAGCGCCCTTCGGCGTACCCGTGCCGCTGCAAGGAGGATGAAGGAGAGCACGATCGGCACTGCCGCGCCAAGGCAGAGCCAGAGTGTCGCGGACGCGAATCCCGACCGTGGTTCTCGTGTGGCGGACGAGAGTGGCCCGGGTCCACCTCGCTCGACACTCGCCGACGCTTTGCGTCCGGCCGGGGAAGCAACAGCGGTCCGGCCGACGTGAGAGCGGACTCCGAGCGCCGCGCTCGAAGCGGAGCCTCGTCTTCTCTGCACTCGTGACCGGTCGTGGGCGCCGTGGCCGAGGCTCCGGGTCGAGGCGGCCGACGTCCTGCCGTGGGTCGAGGCCGGCCGGGTGCCGGATAGAGCAGGCTCCCGGTCAAGCGGGTACGGGCGTGAGAGCTCGGGGTGATGTCGGGAACGGGTCGAGCCCGCACGGGAACCGGTCGAGCCCGTGGACCTGACGCCTCCTTCGGTGTCGGCCGCAGGTCCCTCCTCCGGCTGCAGCATGGAGGTGTCCAGCGCCGGCGACGGGGACTCCGGCGTCGAGGCAGGCGGTGGCGCCACAGGTGATGGGGCCGACGATGCGGGCGCCGCAGGCGCCGGCGCAGGGG
>JBKPDR010000009.1:0-98456 GCA_046727975.1 Actinomycetota bacterium
GGAGACTAGAACCCTCACGGTCTCGCCCGTCGAGGTCGTGATCGGCCCTCCGTGCCAGCCGATCGCGGTGCGTGCCAGCCGATCGCGGCGAAGGACCGCTCCTGGCGCGGCGATCGCACGGGCGAGCGGTGCCTGGAAAACGGGAGCGGCTTGCGCTTGCGGGCCGCTCCCGGCAGCGGTTGCCGCCAGCGCCGCGCACAGCCCGACGAGGAGTGCGACCAGCGACGGGCGGGAGCGGGCGCGCGTCACGAGCTTCTTATATCGGGTCGGACATGAAGACGGGGTAAGAATCCGGATCCACGCTGGTGCGGGTTGTGCCTGTCCAGGCCCCGTTCTAGACGCGAGGTCCTGCCGCGGCAACGGCCTCGGGGACGTCGTCGGCGAAGCGGGCAAAATTGTCTCGGAACATCCGAGCGAGCTCGCGTGCCTTCCGATCGTACGACTCGGGATCGCGCCACGTCGAGCGAGGTTCGAGCAGGCCTCCCTCGACGCCCGGGACCGCGACCGGAACCTCGAAGCCGAAGAGCGCGTCGGCCCGATACTCGACTCCGTCGAGCTCGCCCGACACGGCCGCGTCGAGCAGCGTCCTCGTCGCAAGGATCGGCATCCGGTGCCCTTCTCCGAAGGGCCCTCCCGTCCAGCCCGTGTTCACGAGCCACACGGTCGCGTGCGGATGACGTCTGAGCTGTCCCCCGAGCATCCGCGCGTACACCGAGGGGGGCTGAGGGAGGAAGGGAGCGCCGAAGCACGCCGAGAACGTCGGCTGGGGCTCGGTGACACCGATCTCCGTTCCGGCGAGCTTCGCCGTGAACCCGGAGAGGAACCAGTACAGAGCCTGATCGCGGGTGAGTCGTGCGATCGGGGGCAGGATGCCGAAGGCGTCCGCGGTCAAGAACACCACCGAGCTCGGGTGTCCCGCGCGCTTGGTGGGCAAGGCGTTCGCGATCTGCTCGAGCTTGTACGCCGCGCGCGTGTTCTCCGTCTTCGCGTCGTCGTCCAGATCGAGGGCGCCCCGCTCGTCCGCAACGACGTTCTCGAGCACAGTGCCGAAGGAGTGCGTCGTCTTGTAGATCTCGGGCTCCGCCTCGGCAGAGAGCCGAATGACCTTCGCGTAGCAGCCGCCCTCGATGTTGAACACACCGGTGTCGCTCCATCCGTGCTCGTCGTCGCCGATCAGGTGCCGCCCCGGGTCGGCCGAGAGCGTCGTCTTCCCCGTCCCTGAAAGGCCGAAGAAGATCGCGACGCGGCCGTCGTCGTCGACGTTCGCGGAGCAGTGCATCGGAAAGACACCATCCAACGGAAGACGGTCGTTCATGAGCGTGAAGATCGACTTCTTGATCTCGCCCGCGTACTCGGTGCCCCCGATCACGACTTCGGAGCGAGACGGGTGGAGGGCCACGAACGTGCCGGTTCGGGTGCCGTCCGCTTCGGGCGACGCGGTGACCGAAGGCGCGTGCAGCACGAGCGCGTCGGGCTCGAAGGCGTCGACTTCAGCAGGAGCCGGATCGATGAAGAGCGTCTTCGCGAAGAGGGCGTGCCAGGGGCTTTCGGTGACGACGCGAACGGCGATGCGGTGGGTCGGATCCGCGCCCGCGAACGCATCGACGACGTAGACGTCACCCTCTTCGAGGCGATCGACGACGCGCTCTCGCAGCCGCTCGAACGACTCCTCGGGGAGCGCCGGGTTCACCTCCGACCACCAGATCCGGTCCGCGGAGCCCGGCTCGCGCACGATGAACTTGTCCCTGGGCGAGCGCCCGGTGTGTGCGCCGGTGTCGACCACGAGCGGTCCACCCTCCGCGAGGCGCGCGTCCCCGCGCGCGAGCGCGTGCGTATAGAGCTGCGAAACGGTCGGCGACCAGTAGACACGGCCGCGTGCGCGGATGCCGTGCTCGGCGAGACCTCCTTGGCCCCGTGCGGTCGCGATCATCAGGGATACTTCTTCGTCTTCACCGGTTCACCTGTCGGTCGAAACCGCCCTATCGTACGCGCGGAGCCACGGCAGCCAAGCCGAAGTCGGTATCGGCATCGCGCGCGACGAGTGCCGAGTAGCGGCCGCCTCGGGCGATCAGCTCCTCGTGACTGCCGACCTCGGCGACGCGCCCCCGGTCGAGCACGACGATCTGATCCGCATCCCGCACGGTCGAGAGGCGGTGGGCGATGGTGATCGTCGTCCGCCCCTCGGAGAGGCGCTCCAGCGCCTCCTGCACCGCCCGCTCGGTCTGGGTGTCGAGGGCGGAGGTGGCCTCGTCGAGCACGAGAATCGGCGGATTGCGAAGGATCGTCCGCGCGATTGCGATCCGTTGCTTCTCCCCTCCGGAGAACCGGTAGCCGCGTTCCCCGACGACGGTGTCGTAGCCGTCGGGCAGCGTCGCGATCAGCTCGTGGATCTGGGCCGCGCGCGCGGCGTTCTCGATGTCCTCTTCCGACGCATTCGGCTTCGCGAATGCGAGGTTCTCGCGTACCGAGGCGTGGAAGAGGTACGTCTCCTGCGAGACGACGCCGACCGAGTCAGCGAGCGACTCGAACGCCAGCTCGCGAACGTCGTGGCCGTCGATCGTCACCCTCCCCCTGGTGGCGTCGTAGAGTCGCGCCACGAGGTAGCCCGCCGTGGTCTTGCCGGACCCCGTCTCGCCCACGAGCGCCGTTCGCGTCCCGGCAGGAACGTCGAACGACACGTCCTCGAGCGTCCAGGCGTCCCCGCCGTAGCGAAACCACACGTGGTGGAAGGCGACGTCGCCGCGTGGGCGCTCGAGCCGGACGTCTCCCTCCTTGATGTCGACGTCGTGGTCGAGGTACTCGAAGATGCGGTCGAAGAGCGCGAGCGAGCTTTGAACGTCCACCTGGACGCCGAGCAGGCTCGTGATCGGGAAGAAGAGCCTGGACTGCAGGGTCGTGAAGGCCACGAGCGTCCCGATCGTGATCGTGGTGCTCCCGCGCGCGGCGAGCATTCCGGCCGCCCAGTAGACGAGCGCCGGCATGATCGCGAAGGTCATCTGGATCGACGCCATCATCCAGCGACCCGTCATCCGACTCTTGACCTCGAGCGCCGCGAGCCGTCCCGACTCCTGCTCGAAGCGACCTGCAAGCTCGGGTGCGCGGCCCATCGTCTTGCCGAGCAGGATCCCGGACACCGACAGTGACTCCTGGACGAGCGACGAGATGTCGGCCATCGACTCCTGGCGCACGGCGGCAACCTTCCGCCGCTGATCGCCGACGCGCTTCGTCATCCAGACGAAGACGGGCAGGAGCGCCAGGGCGAAGACGGCGAGCCGCCAGTCGAGGAGCACCATCGCAACGATGGTCGCGAGCACCGTGGTCACGTTCGAGACGACCGAGGTCGCGGTCGAGGTGACGACGTTGTCGACCCCGCCGATGTCGTTCGCGATCCGACTCTGCACCTCCCCGGTGCGGGTTCGGGTGAAGAACGCGAGGGAGAGCCGTTGGAGATGGCGGTAGACGGATGTCCGCAGGTCGTGCATCACGCGCTGCCCGACCTGGTTCGAGAAGAAGGTCTGGACGACGCCGAGCACACCCGTCACGACGGCGATCGCGACCATCCCGGCGACCAGATACGTCAGCAGAGTCGTGTCGTTTTCGGGAATTGCGGCGTCGAGCACCTCCCGGAGCAGGAACGGCGAGACCGCCCCGAGCGAGGCCGAGACGAGGATCAGCCCACAGACCGCCGCCAGCTTTCTGCGGTACGGGCCGAAGAGCCGGACGATGCGACGCAGGTTCGCCTTGCGGACGGCGGGAGCAGCAGGACGAACAGGTGGCTGATGAGAAGCCAAGGATTCGAAGCGTCTGCCTGGCACGTCCTAAGCGTGCCGGATCAGAGGCGAGTCAGAGCCGGGCCTTGTTGCCCGAACAACGTCCGCTGTCCGTTCCCGCCCCCGAGCGATCCGGCCCATTGAGGGTGGGTCGCGTGACATGCGTGGTGTGCTCCGTTCTCATCTCCTCGAGATGACGATGTCGCGTGGCCACGGATTCGATCCACCGTGCGAGACCGAAGGTTGCGTCATCGGGTCGAAAGGCGGACACTTCATGCGTACGTTCGGAGGGGAGAGCGGCTCTGCGGCACCTTTTTGCATCTGATCGGCTGGCGACCGGGATCGTCTCAGCCTGGGAGTTGGCGTGGTGAAAACCCCGCTCGAGTATGCGGTTGGTCCTTCCTTCGGCAGGCGGCTGACTGGAATTGAAGGGGTGAGGGCGATCGCCGCTTCGGCGATCGTGATCTATCACGTCTGGCTTTTTGCGTCGCCCGGCGATGAACAACCGAGTTTGGGCTACCTCGGGCGATTCATGCCGGACCTCGCCTTCGGCGTAACGCTGTTCTTCGCGCTCTCCGGGTTCCTCCTCTACCGGCCCTTCGCTTCGGCGCTTCTGCGCGGGATGACCCGCCCCAGCTTCGGACAGTACCTACGCAACCGAGCCCTCAGGATCCTGCCGGCGTACTGGGCGATCTTGCTCCTGACCTCGTTTGCGCTCCAGAGCGCGGTCGTTCGGGACTCTGCGGGAGGGCTTCGCACAGACGCCCTGCACGATCCTTCCCTCTTCGCCCAAAACGTCCTACTCGTGCAGAACTATGATCCCGACGGCGTCATCACGGGCATCAGCCCCGCGTGGTCGCTCGCGGTCGAGGTCGTCTTCTACCTTTCGCTACCGCTCCTCGTGCTGCTGGCGTGCGCTCTCGCGAGCCGCGCGACGACACGCGCAGGACACAGGATGGCCGCTCTGGCCCCCGCAGCCGTGCTCCTCGTGGTTGGACTTTCGGGTAAAACGGCTACCGCCTACCTGGTTCCCGCCGCCTCGCCGGCGGGAGGCTGGGGCGCAGACTGGTATTCGGTCCTCGAACGCAGCTTCCTCTGCCAGGCCGACCTGTTCACTTTCGGCATGGCACTCGCCGTGATCCGCGTGGACGCCGAGGACGGACTCGTGCGGATCGGCCGTCGCGCACGCTGGGCCTTGGCGGGCTCCGCCATCGGCGCATACCTGGTCACAGCGAGGATGACAGGGTGGGGCCAGCTTGGGCACGAGCATTACAACACCCTGATGGCGCTTGCCGTCGCACTGTTCCTCGCGCTCGTCGTTCTGCCGGGAGCGAACCAAAAACCAACGCGACCCGTCCTCATGCGGCTCCTCGATTCCCGGCCTCTCGTCGGCGTGGGCCTCGTTTCGTACAGCCTCTTCCTCTGGCACGAACCCGTGATCCGCTTCCTCCATGACCACGGTCTCACCTTCGGTGGGGCAGCGGGCTTTTTTGTGAATCTGCTCATCGCGGGCGCAATTTCGCTCTCTCTGTCTGTGCTCACCTATCTGTTCGTCGAGAAGCCGGCTCAGCTGAGGAAGCGGCGCACAATCCCCCCGGCCGCCTCGGCGGCTCCCGCGGCGGCCACGAACTAGACGTTGTCGTAACCAGTTCGGGTAATCCGGCTAAGACTGACTGCGTCGAGGCTTCTCGCATGGGCAGGCAACCCCCGCGCTGGAGCGAATCGAAGCGTGTGGAGACGCGGGCCGCGATCGATCGCTTCCTCGAGCACGGAGGCCTCGCCGATGCAACCCGCCGAGCGTACGGAGCCGACCTGGCCGCGTTCGGCTCCTGGCTCGAAAGCCGCGGGCTCGAGCTCGACGACGTGGACGCCCGAACCCTCGCCGACTATGTCTCGGAGCTGGGGCGCGGCCCGCGCCGCCTGGCGCCGACGTCGATCGCACGCCGGCTCGCTGCCATCCGCTCGTGTATGCGGTTCTCCCTCGGGAAGGGACGCCTTCCCGACTCGGCAGGTGTCGCACCCCGCCGGTCTCGGAGGCTCCCGGAGGTCCCGAAGCAGGACGAGATCGAGCAGCTCCTGGAGCTCGCCGAGGGCGACGCTCCGCTCGCCCTTCGCAACCGGGCGCTCGTCGAGCTCCTCTACTCGGCCGGCCTGCGCAGCGCCGAAGTCGTCGGCCTCGCCCTCGCCGATGTGGATTTCGAGCGGGAAGCCGTGCACGTCCACGGCAAGGGCGGGAAGGAGCGAGTCATCCCCCTCGGCGAAGAGGCGGCACACCAGGTCGCCCGCTACCTAGGCGAGGGGCGCCCGCAGCTTGCCCGAGGAGCTGAGGACGCGCTGTTCCTCTCCGCGCGCGGCCGACGCCTCGATACGAGCACGGTCCGGCGCCTCGTGCGTCACCCTCATCGGCTCCGGCACGCGTTCGCCACCCACCTCCTGGAGGGGGGCGCCGATCTGCGCACGATCCAGGAGCTTCTGGGCCACGCCTCGCTCTCGACGACGCAGGTGTACAGCCACGTCGACGCGCGCCGCCTCCGCCGTGTCTACGACCGGTCGCACCCGCGCTCCTAGTCGTGCGCAAGACCGGAATCGCTTCAGTGCGCAGGAGCAGAATCTGCGAGCGCTGATTCTGCTCGCGCGCAGAGCCCTAAACGCGCCCGCTCCGCGGGCGCTTGGCGTGCGGATCCCGGGCGCGCGAGGATCCTGAAGCGCGGCCGCGGGCGCCCCGGCGCAGGAGGAGTGGTAGGCATGCCGAATCCGAGTCCGCCGCCGTGACAGCCAGCGACCCCGACCTCGAGCGCTACCTCCTCTTCCTCGCCGCCCGGCGCTCGCCGCGCACAGTGGACGCCTATCGCCGTGATCTCGCTGGGCTCGCCGCTTTCAGCGACGAACCCGTCGCAAGCGCGACGGTCGAGGATCTCGAGCGCTGGGTCGCGTCCATGCGCGCCGACGGGCTCGCTTCCTCGACCATCGCCCGACGCGCGTCGGCGGTGCGCTCCTACTTCCGGCACCTCGCTCTCATCGGCGCCCGTGAGGACAACCCGGCCGCCGAGCTCGCGTTGCCCCGGCGTCAGCGCCGTCTGCCCCGCGCGCTCTCTCCCGCCGAGACCGAGCGGCTCATCGACGCCGCCGTGGGGAACACGCCGCGGACGCTCCGTGACCGCGCGCTCGTGGAGCTCCTCTACGGCGCTGGACTACGGGTGTCGGAAGCAGTCGGACTCGAAAAGAGCGCCGTCGACCTCGATGCTCGGATCGTCCGTGTCCTCGGAAAGGGCGACAAGGAACGGCTCGTCCCGCTCGGACGGCCTGCGGCCGAAGCCGTGCGCCGCTACCTCGCACTCGGGCGTCCCCATCTCGACCGGCGCTACCGGCCCGAGCTCTTCCTGAACGCCCGAGGAGGGCCGCTGACCCGCGCGGGGGCGTTCCTCATCCTCCGTCGGCTCGCAGAGCGAGCCGGTCTCGAGCCCGAACGTGTCCATCCGCATCTGCTGCGCCACTCGTTCGCGACACATCTACTCGAAGGCGGCGCCGACCTGCGCAGCGTGCAGGAGATGCTGGGGCACGCAGATCTCAGCACGACCGAGCGGTACACGCACGTCTCCGACCGGCGCCGACGGGAGGCCTACTTCCAGGCGCACCCGCACGCGCGACGGAAGGCACCAGCCTCGAGAGGGGTCAGACCCCGCGGGGCTGACCCCAGCGGAGCCTAAGTGCTCGGATCGCCGACGTCGAGGACCGCCTGCGCCTGCTCCTCGCGGTAGCGGCGCAGCCGCTGCGCGAGCTCCTCGTCCGAGCGGGCGAGGATGGCGGCAGCCAGGAGCGCGGCGTTGACCGCTCCGGCTCGTCCGATGGCAAGCGTCCCGACCGGGATTCCCGCCGGCATCTGGACCGTTGAAAGAAGGGAGTCGAGGCCGCCGACCGCCCGCGAATGAACCGGCACCCCGAGCACCGGCAGAAGTGTCTTGGACGCCACCACGCCGGCGAGGTGCGCCGCTCCTCCCGCGGCGGCGACGAACACCTGAGCGCCGCGCGCCTCCACGTCCGCGACATACGCATCGAGCGCGTCCGGGGTACGGTGCGCCGACAGCACGCGCGCTTCGTGCGCGATCTCGAGCTTTGCGAGCGTGTCCACGGCGTGCTGCATGGTCTCCCAGTCGGAGCGCGAGCCCATGATCACCGCCACCTGGGTCAACGCGCGACTGCCTTCTTTCGCAGTGCGCTCCCGACCACCCGCGCGGTCTTCCGAAGCTCGGCCTCCGTCTCGTCGGACTCCGCGATTCCCTCGAGCAGCTGCAGCGTGTCTCGCTGAGGCGTGCCGTTCTTGAGGCAGATGACAGCAAGCCTGCGGACGGCGACGTTCGGGTCACGAACTGCAAGCTCGTGCAGTAGCGAGCGGTACGCGTTCACGTCTCCCGGGTGGTGGCGAGAGAGCGCTTCGAGCGCGATCAACGCCGAGCCGCGGGCTGCCGGGCTCTCGTCCTCCAGCCCGCGCCGCAGGAGCTCTCGCTTCTGCCGGAAACGGAACTGCGCGATCGCGCGATAGGCCTGCGCCCGGATTCGGTAGTCGGCGTTGCGCGCCGCCGCCTCGAGCTCGTCGTCCCAGGCGGCGCGCAGCTTCGCGAGCCCGCGCTCGTCACCGGCCTGGGCGAGGGCGTCAGCCTCTGCCGCCGCCTCAGCGAGCGTCATGAGAGCGATGCGAGAGACCTGGGCTCGGGTCCGACGTACTGCGCCGACGGCCTGATCAGCCGTCCCGTGCGCTTTTCCTCGAGGATGTGCGCCGACCAACCACCCACGCGGGCGCACGCGAACATCGCAGGAGTGAGGTCGTGAGGGATGTCTGCGACGTCGAGGACTACCGCCGACCAGAACTCGACATTGGTCTCCAACGGCCGATCGGGCTTGTACTCGCGCAGGGCGGCGAGTGCGACACGCTCGAGCTCCTCTGCAATCTCGAATCGTCGAGATCCGAGCTCCCTGGCCGTTCGCCGGAGGATCCGAGCACGAGGGTCCTCTGCTCGGTAGACCCGATGCCCGAAGCCCATGATCCGTCCGCCGCGGGCGAGGACGTCCTTCACGTAACGCTCGGGATCGCCCGTTCGCTCCACCTCGTCGAGCATGGGTAGCACGCGCGCGGGCGCACCGCCGTGCAGGGGGCCGGACAGGGCGCCCACCGCCGCCGACATCGCAGCTCCGCAGTCGGCACCGGTCGACGCCACGACGCGTGCCGTGAAGGTGGACGCGTTGAGCCCGTGCTCTGCAGTGCAGATCCAGTAGGTGTCGATCGCCTTGACGTGGCCTTCGTCAGTGTCGCCGCGCCAGCGGAGCAGGAACTTCTCAGCCGCTGTCTCGCCTTCCGCGACGACCTCCTCCGAAATTGCAGGCCGACCGTCCGCGGTTCGCGCGGACTGCGCGACGACGGACATCATCGTCGCCGACAGGCGGGCGAGGTCGTCACGAGCCTCCTCAGGGTCGATGTCCACGAGCTTGTTGAGCTTCCACTCGGCGGAGAGATGGGCGGTAGCGGTCTGCAGGTCCGAGGGGGCGTTGCCCGTCAACTCAGCCGGGGTGTACGGCTCCGGATCGGGCATACCCGGTTCGAAACTCTCGTCGACGAGCAGTCCCCACACGTGCTCGTAGTGGTACGCGCCCACGAGCTCCTCGATGTCGATCCCGCGATATCGGAGCGCACCGCCCTCGCGATCCGGCTCCGCAATCTCCGTCTGGAAGGCAACGACCCCTTCCAGACCGGGCTTGAAATCGCTCATACCCAAGGAATCTATCCGTTCGGGCCTTCGGCCCCTTCGGGAACCCGAAGGGGCCACCGAACCTCGATAGAGTCCGCGGGCCCATGGCCCACCGTGTGACGCTGATCCCCGGGGACGGCACGGGCCCCGAGCTCACCGAAGCCACCCGGCGGGTCCTGGAGGCGACAGGAGTGGCGTTCGAATGGGACGTACGCCACGCCGGCGTCGAGGTGATGGAGAAAGCGGGGACACCGCTGCCGGACGAGACGCTCGCGTCGATCAGGCGGAACGGAGTCGCCCTCAAGGGCCCGATCACGACACCGATCGGGACCGGGTTTCGCTCGGTCAACGTCGCGCTCCGGCACGAGCTCGAGCTGTACGCGTGCCTGCGCCCGTGCAAGACCTACGAAGGCGTGCGGACGCGCTACGAACACGTCGACGTCGTCGTCGTGCGCGAGAACACCGAGGACCTGTACGCCGGGATCGAGTACGAGTCGGGGACCGACGCCGCCCAGAACGTTATCCGCACGCTGAACGCGCTCCAGCCGAAGCAGATCGCTCCTGGCTCAGGGATCTCCGTCAAGCCCATCAGCCGGGAGGCGTCCGAGCGAATCATCCGCTTCGCCTTCGACTACGCGAGGAGGAACGACCGCCGCGAGGTCGCCGGCATCACGAAGGCGAACATCATGAAGTTCACCGACGGTCTCTTCCTCTCCGTGTTCCGCGAGGTCGCAGAGGACTACCCCGAGCTCGCGTCGCGCGAGGTCCTCGTCGACGCGCTCTGCATGGGGCTCGTGCAGAGGCCCGAGGAGTTCGACGTTCTCGTGCTCCCGAACCTCTACGGCGACATCGTCAGCGACATCACCGCCGGGCTGGTCGGAGGGCTCGGGGTTGCGCCGGGCGCGAACATCGGGACGGACGCCGCGGTCTTCGAGGCGACGCACGGCTCCGCGCCGAAGTACAAGGGACTAAACAAGGTCAACCCCACCGCGATGATCCTGAGTGGGAAGCTCATGCTCGATCATCTCGGCGAGCGGGACGCCGGGTCGCGGCTCGAGGCCGCGGTCGCGGCGGTCATCGCGGAAGGCGCGCGCGTGACCTACGACCTGAAGCCGACCCGCGACGACCCGACGGCGGTCGGAACCTCGGAGTATGCGGATGCAATCATCGAGAGGTTGGAGGCTGGTTCGCAGTGAGCGGTAGGAGGAAGATCACGGTCGTCGGTGCCGGGAACGTGGGGGCGACGTGCGCGCAAGAGCTCGCCCGGCGCGACTACGCCGACGTCGTCCTCGTCGACATCATCCCCAACTTCCCTCAGGGCAAGGCGCTCGACCTGAACCAGGCCGGCGCCGTCCTCGACTACGAGCCTCGGGTCACAGGCACGAACGGCTACGAGGAGACCGCCGGCTCGGACGTCGTCGTGGTCACCGCGGGTAGGCCGCGCGCACCCGGCATGAGCCGCGACGACCTCGTGACGACCAACGAGACGATCGTCTCCGCCGTGACCAAGGAAGCCGTGCGTCGCTCGCCCAAGGCTGTTCTCGTCGTCGTCTCGAACCCGCTCGACGCGATGTGCCATGTGGCGAAGACGGTCTCGCGCTTTCCGAAGAGCCGCGTCGTGGGGATGGCGGGGATCCTCGACACGGCCCGCTTCGCCGCGTTCATCTCGCAGGAGCTCGCGGTCTCGGTCCAGGACGTCACCGCCATGGTGCTCGGCGGTCACGGCGACCAAATGGTCCCTGTCGTCTCGGCAACCACCGTCGGCGGGATTCCGCTCGCCGAGGTCCTGTCGAAAGCGAGGATCCGCAAGCTCGTCGAGCGAACGCGCTTCGGCGGGGGCGAGATCGTGGCGCTGCTCGGAACGTCGGCGTGGTACGCCCCCGGCGCTGCCGCGGCGCAGATGGTGGACTCGATCTGCCTCGACCAGAAGCGAGTCCTCCCCTGCACCGTCTACCTCGAGGGCGAGTACGGGATCGATGGTCTCTACATGGGCGTGCCGGTCAAGCTGGGTGCCGCGGGCGTCGAGGAGGTCGTGAAGCTCCGGCTCACGGCGGAGGAGCGGAAGATGCTCCGGGAGTCCGCCGCTGCGGTGCGCGACGTGGTTGGCGTGCTCGGGAGGTCGTAGGGCGAGCCTTGCCTCGCCCCTACGCGCATGGACCTCCACCTCCAGGGACGGACGGCGATCGTCTGCGGCGGCTCGGCCGGCATCGGTCTCGGGATCGCGGAATCGCTCACGGAGGAGGGTGCGAACGTCACCCTCTTCGCCCGCCGCCGCGAGCCGCTCGAGCGCCAGGCGGACAGGCTCGGCGCTCTCGCGGTGCCCGGCGACGTCACCGTCCCCGAGGATCTCGAGCGGCTGGTCGAGCGGACCGTCGAGAGGTTCGGGGGAATCGACATCCTCGTCAACAACTCCGGTGGGCCGCCCAGGACGGCGGCGCGTGGGCTCGACGAGGAGCAGCTTCTGGCTGCCGTTCGGCTCCTGCTCGTGTCGGTCGTCCGCCTGACCGAGCTCTGCCTTCCTCACCTCGAGCGCAGCCAGTGTGGCCGCATCGTGAACGTCACGTCGAGCACCGTGCGGGAGCCGACGGACAATCTCGTGCTCTCCAATGCCGTTCGCCCGGGCGTGATCGGGTGGGCGAAGACACTCGCCCGCGAGCTTGGGCCGACGGGGATCACGGTGAACTCGATCGCGCCGGGTCGGATCGATACGGAGAGGCTGCAGGAGGTCTATCCGGACGGGCCCACCGAGTCCGACCTCGCCGCAATCCCGCTGCGCCGGCTCGGCACCCCTCGGGACATCGGAGGGCTCGTGGCGTTCCTGTGCTCCGAGCGCGCGTCCTATATCACGGGCACGGTCATACCGGTCGACGGCGGCCTCACGCGCGGGCTCCTTTGAGTGGGCCTGAGCGTGCGCCTGCGCTGGATCGTCGTCCCGCTCGTCATTCTCGGCATCGTCGCTACCGCACTCTGGACGATCCCGGCCGACGACTTCATCTTCACGCCGGACCCTGCCAAGCCGCTCGCAGACCGGGTGCGTGTCGAGGGTGCGCAGCCGGCGGGCAAGGGTGACGTCTATTACGTCGACGTGTTCGTGCGCCGGGCGACCATCCTCGAGCGGCTGCTCCCCTTTACGCAGCCGGACGGATCGACCGTCGTGCCGGAGCACGCGCTGCTGCCGCCCGGGACGACGGACGAGGAGCGGAGGCGCCAGAACGCCCGCGAGATGCAGCAATCCGAGCTCGTCGCGTCAGCCGTCGCGCTGCGGGCACTCGGGCGTGACGTCGAGGCAGTGCCCACGGGGGTGCTCGTCATCGCGGTCGTCGCCGACGCACCTTCGTTCGGGAAGCTTCGTGAGGGCGATCTGATCGTCGCCGTGGACGGAACGAGGACGCTGACTCCCGCGGCCCTGCGCGCGACGATCGGTCTCCGGCGTCCCGGGGAGACGGTCCGACTTGCAGTCCGCCGTGACGGGAAGCTCCTGCGCCTGACGGTCGGGACGGTTCCCGATCCGGACGAGCCTTCCAGACCGATCGTTGGAATCCAGGTCGACCAGGGCGCGCAGATAGACCTTCCGCTCGACGTCGACATCGACCTCGGGCGCGTCGGCGGGCCGTCGGCGGGGTTGCCGTTCGCGCTAGAGATCGCGCGCAAGCTCGGCCGCGACGTGACGCACGGGTGCCGCGTCGCGGCGACCGGCGAGCTCGCGCTGGACGGAGCCGTCCTGCCGGTCGGGGGCCTGAAGCAGAAGACGATCGGAGTGCGCCGTGCGGATGTGGATCTCTTCCTCGTGCCCTCCGGGGCCAACGCCCGAGATGCGCAGAGCAATGCCGACGGGCTCCGCGTGATCCCTGTGGAGAGTTTTCAACAGGCGTTGCAGGCGTTGGCAACAACGCCTGTGAAATGCTGATTGTGCAGGCATTTCTTCCGATCTGAAAACACCCGCAAATTGCGGCCAATTCATCTGGAAGGGTCTTGTCACTTCGGGACCGGGTCGCGAGAATGGGGTCCTGGTCGACGAGGGGCGACCTCCGAAGACGATGAAGAGACGATCAGAGGTCACCTGCGACGACTGCTATTTCCGGCGCGAAGGGCTGTGCGCCCTCCAGGGAAACGTGCCGTGCCCGACGTACCGAGCCGCATCGGCCGGCGCGCTCTCCCCGCCGCGCCAGCCACGGCTCGTCCCGCGGCAGGTTCCGCGGATCGCCGTCGGCCACGCGGCCTGAGAGCCCTTTCCGGAACGCGGCGCCCGAAGCACCAGCCCGGAGCGGGCTCTAAGATCCCGCCATGGCAGAGGAGCGCACGTCGCCTTCAGCAGACAAGCGGGACACGCCCTGGGCCCTCATCGTGGTGGGAATCCTCGCGCTCTACGCCGTCTTGCTCGTCATCCTGAACGACGAGCGCGTCAATGTCGACTTCGTTTTCTTCAACGCCAGGATCTCCAAGCTCATCCTCATCCTGCTCTGCCTCGGCATCGGGTTCGCCGCCGGCTTCATGTTCGACCGCTGGCGTCAGCGGCGCAAGGCTCGCGCCTCAGCGTAGAACCCCCGCCAGCAGCGCGATGCCCTCGGCGATCCTTTCGGGCCGCTCGTAGCTGAACGCGAGCCGAGCCTCCGATGTCCCCTGAGAGCCGCCGGGGAAGAAGTCGCGCCCGCGAACGACTGCGACGCCGCGCCTGGCTCCGCGCTCTGCGACCGCCGAGGCGTCGACCCCGTCGCCCAGGTCGAGCCAGAGGAAATAGCCACCCTCGGGTCGGCTCCATCTTGCGGTGGTCGGAAAGGAGAGCTCGAGCGCGTCGAGCATCGCGTCGCGGCGGCCTCGGAGCGATGCGCGGACCTGTTCGAGGTTCGACTCGAACCGGCCACGCTCGACGAACTCGAAGATCGTCGCCTGCGTGAGGAACGGCGGAGAGATGTACGTCGACACGGCGCGTTCCTCCAACGCTGGGGCCTCGGCCGCCGGGAGCACGAAGTAGCCGGTTCGGAGGCCCGGCGCAACCGTCTTCGAGAAGGAGGACGTGTACGTGACGAGTGTGCCCCCTTCGAGCTCGTGCAGTGTCGGAGGGGACACTCCTTCGTATCGGACGAGACCGTACGGGTCGTCCTCGAGCACCGGCAGCCCGTGTTCCGAGACGATCTCGACGAGACGGCGTCGGCGATCCGCCGACAGGGTTCTCCCGCTCGGGTTCTGGAACGTCGGGATCGTGTAGAGGAACGACGGCGTCTCGGACGTGCGGGTGAGCTCCGCCTCCAGCGCGTCGGGATCGAGGCCTTCGTCGTCCATTGGGAGGACGACGACCTCGGCGTTCTCGCGTGCGAGTACCTTGAGCGGACGGTCGTAGGTCGGGCCTTCGACGAGTACGCGGCCGGGGCGGCGCTCGAGCGCTTCGCCGGCGTACAGAACGAAGCCGAGGAGGCCGCCTACGGTCAGGACGACGCGGCCCGGCTCCGCTGCATGACGCGCCGCGACCCACTCGCGCAGCGGCCCGTATCCGCCTCCGGGCCCGTACGCGAAGAGCTCCGTGCCGTCCTTCTCGGCGACGGCGCGCGCGCAGTCGGCGAGCTCGGCGGCCGGGATCAAGTCCAGTGCGGGCGCTCCGCGTGCGAACGAGATCTGTGTCTGGGACACCGTGCCGAGCCTAGCGCGGAGGCTCGACGACGTTACTCGAAGAAGGTGTCGCGGTCGGCGTAGGCCGGAACGCAGCAGCAGAGAAGTCGCACGCCACCTGGGCCCGCGGTGAGCTGGTGCCATGCCCTGGGCGGAATCAGGATCGCATCGCCGGGCCCGACCGCACGCTCCTCCCCGTCGAGCTCCATCGTGCCGTCACCCTCGAGGAGGAGGTAGATCTCCTCACTCCGAGCGTGGTAGTGGCGACGCGTGGACGCCCCGGCATCGAGAGACGCCTCGGCGAGCGACTGCCGCTCCGTGTGTTGGTACTCGCGGATCGTCGAGCCGTCCTTCGTCGTGAACGGCAGCGCATCCCGAACGCGGTTGCGAACGTGCACGCCGGACGACTCTACCGCCCCGACACCGCGGCCCTCTACTCACCTCCGACTCGAGAAAGCTTCCCTGAGACTTCGGGACGCTCCTCAAGGGGTCCCCCGTGACCCCTGCGATCAGCGTAACGGTCTTCGACGCACGAGTGTGTAACGCCTTCGTGTCGAATGCGAGCGATTGCTCCAGACCCTGCCGCAGGCCGGTGGTGACGTCCCCCGAACGATCGACGCGCAAGGTCCCGGCGTGCCGACGTGCATCAGGAGAGGGCCGCGTCAGGCGCGCGCCAGCGCCGCAACCAGCCCCGCCGCTTCCGTCGGCGTCGTCCCCACTCGGATGCCCCTCGCTTCGAGCGCGTCCTTCTTCGCCTGCGCCGTTCCGGCCGAGCCGGAGATGATCGCGCCCGCGTGTCCCATGGTCTTCCCGGGCGGGGCAGTGAACCCCGCGATGTAGGCGACGACCGGCTTCGACATCTCGGCCTCGATGAACGCCGCCGCCTTCTCTTCCTCGTCTCCGCCGATCTCTCCGACCATCACGACCCGCTCGGTTTGGGCGTCGGCCTCGAAGCGGGCGAGAATGTCGACGAACGACGAGCCGACGATCGGATCCCCGCCGATCCCGACGATGGTGGAGTTGCCCAGCCCGAGCTGGGTGAGCTCGTGGCCGATCTGGTAGGTCAGCGTCCCCGACCGAGAGACGAGCCCCACCGACCCCTCGCGGAAGATCTCGGCGGGAATGATCCCGACGTTCGCTTTCCCCGGCGAGAGGACGCCCGGGCAGTTCGGACCGATCATGGTCACGCCGCGGGCATGGACATATGCGTGGATCCGCAGCATCTCATGCGCGGGCACGGCCTCGGTGATGCAGATGATCGTCCCGATCCCGGCCGCGCAAGCTTCGTAGATTGCGTCCGCCGCAAAGGGAGCGGGGACGAAGACCATGCTCGTATTCGCACCCGTCGCGGTCGCCGCAGCGGCAACCGTGTCGAAGACCGGGATGCCCTCGACGTCCTGGCCGCCTTTGCCAGGGGTGACTCCCGCGACCACCTGCGTCCCGTGAGATCGATTGCGAAGGCCGTGGAACCGACCCTCTGAGCCAGTCAGCCCTTGGACGACGAGCCGTGTACTCTCGTCGACGAGGATCGCCATCAGCGCACCGCCTTGATGACGATCTTGTCGAGGGTCAGCCGTCCGTCCGCGACGCGGTCGCCGCACAGCGCCTCCACTCGACGGGCGTCGCCCGCACAACCCGTCCTCCGAAGCCAGGCGGGAAAGTCGATCGTGCGCGCAGTTACGCGGAGCTCGTCGATCGCAAGTCCCGCCTCCTCGACGACTTCGCGCCATTTGTGTGTGTCGGAGTCGATGTACAACTGCGCTCGCTCGGACCAGAGATCGCTCACGCCGCGAGCTCCACCGCGCGCCGGGCCGCATCGAGCATCGTCGGCTCGACATCGAGGTTCGGCGGTGCTGCCTCGGCGAGCAGCTGCCGTCCCTCTTCGGCGTTCGTCCCGTCGAGCCTGACGACGATCGGATGCTCGATTGCCATCTGTCCGAGGGCCTTCAGGATGCCGCGCGCGACCTCGTCGCAGCGGGTGATGCCGCCGAAGATGTTGAAGAAGATCGAGCGGACCTGGCGATCCTGGGTGATGACCTCGAGCGCGTCCACGACACCCTGCGCATCGCCGCCACCCCCGAGGTCGCAGAAATTCGCGGGACGCCCCCCGACGAACGTCACGACGTCCACGGTTGACATCGTCAGGCCCGCACCGTTGCCGAGCACGCCCACGTCTCCGTCGAGCTTCACGTAGGTGACGCCCTTCTCGCGGGCGAGCGCCTCGAGGGGATCTGCCGCAGCGACGTCCCGCATCTTCGCGATGTCCGGAAGCCGGAAGAGCGCGTTGTCGTCGACCGTGAACTTGGAGTCGAGCGCGCGAACCTCGCCTTCCGTCGTGACGATCAGCGGGTTGATCTCGCAAAGCATCGCCTCACAGCCGACGAACGCGTTGTACAGGCGGCCGGCGATCGCCGCGAGCTGCTTCTGCTCGGCGGGGTTCTGCACGCCTGCCTCGTAGACGAGCTGTCGTCCTTGCCACGGGTGATAGCCCTCGAGCGGGTCGACGTGCAGCCGAACGAGCGCCTCGGGACTCGAAGCCGCCATCTCTTCGATGTCCACGCCGCCCTGGGTCGTGAACATGAAGAGCGGCTTCTTGGCGCCACGGTCGAACGTGAGCGAGAGGTAATACTCGCGCTCGATCTCAGAGGCCGCCTCGACCCAGATCTTCTGCACCGTGTGCCCGCGGATGTCCATGCCCAGGATCTCGCCCGCGCGCGCTTCCGCCTCGTCAGGCGTTGCAGCGAGCTTGATCCCGCCCGCCTTGCCCCGTCCCCCGGTCAGCACCTGGGCCTTGACGACGACGGTCCCGCCGAGCTCCTGCGCCGCGGCCCTGGCTTCCTTGGGGCTGGTGGCGAGCCGTCCGTCGGAGACCGGGATCCCGTATCGCCGGAAGAGCTCCTTCCCCTGGAACTCGTAGAGATCCAAAGCGCGCGCGAGTCTACCCGGTCGCGTGTGCGAGCATGCCCCGGATGCCCCGGAGCACGCTGCTCGTCCTCGTCGCCCTCGGAGCAGCGGGAGCCGCGGTCGCGCTTTCGTTCGCCGCCGACCCGCGTGGAGACGAAGACCCCACTGCCGGCGCCAGCGTCGCCGCCGGCCCCCAGGTTGCGAAGCTCGGATGGCAGGAGCGAACGCCGGGGCCCGAGGGAGCGAGGATCGAGTTCGGAGTCGACACCTTCGAGGTGCTCGCCGACGGGTGGAGGGCGCGACTCTCGATCAGGAACGACTCCTCGGCCGCCTACGAGATCGGCGACCCCCGTTCCACGGTCGACCGCTCGTTCGGATTGATGCTGTTCTCCTCGGGCGAGCTGAGCGACCTCGAGGAGCGGAACAGCGACGGCACGCTTCCGGCGCTACGCGCCGCTCTTCGCTACCGGCCGCGCCTGCCCGACGTGCTCGAGCCGCACGAGCGCTGGAGGGGCACGATCTCGGCTCAAGGCTCACTCGTCGCCGGGAGTTGGGTGCGCTTCGTGTTCGGGGCGCTGGTGGCCGTCGGGAGGACGCCGGACGAGCTTCCCGAGCGCCTCGTCTGGATCACGGATCACGCCTATCGACTGCGCCGCTAGCGCTCACAGAAGGCGGGCGCGCAGCGAGCGCTGGCGACTTGGCTCGACGCCACAGCTTGCCGGGACGAGGGGACCCTCCCGCTCTTCGACTGCTGCCGAATGGGCCGCTCCCGTCCATGTCCGGAACCGTACGACCCCCTCGGCGACGCCCTCGAGACGGAGGTCCGAGACCCCTTCGAGACCTGTCGCCTGCCGCACGGCGAGCTCCGCCGCCTGGACTGCGGGCTCGTAGCACGTCCGGCCGCGGTACCGGTGGAGCTCGATCCTCCCCGCGAGCGCCCGGGCGACGAGATACCGCGCTTGGTCTGGCTCGACGCGACCGAACTGCACTCCGGCAGGCAGCACGAGCACGTTGGCTGCGAAGCGGTGTCCGCCCTGATGCGACGAGATCCAGAGCTCCTCCTCCCCGAGAGGCTCCGAGAGCGCGGCGAAGACCGCGGTTCCTCGAAGCGCACAGCACTGATCGCGGCTTCCATGTCCGCAGACGAGAACGAGTGAGCTCTCCACACGCTCGCCGGCAGTCGCCAGATCGATCCTCGAGAGATCCGAGTGGCTACGGAGCTCGATTCTGCGTACTTCCGGAGCGGCCTCCGGAGCGTGGACGGCAAACGCGACCGGACGATCTGCCACGCGTCCCGGCCTGCGAACGAAGTGCAGTCGCGACCGCGGCGTCTCGCGCAGCCAGCGGGCGATCGCCCGCGCGGCGTCCGGAGGCAACGGCCCTTCGTCCACGACATCGCGTGGCCACGTTCCCGGTACCTCGACGAGCAGCCACCGCTCGGCCGTCACCGCCGTCGCACCGAGCGACTCGTCGGCGGCGCGCGAAAGCTCCGCGCAGCGTTCGCTCACGGCGCGGGCCGAACGATGCAGATGAGCTGCCCGCTCCCGACCTGCTGACCCGGAGTCACGCCGAGCTCAGCCACCACGCCGTCCCGGTGCGCCACGATCTCGTTCTCCATCTTCATCGCTTCGATGACGCAGATGACGTGACCCGCCTCGATCTCCTCGCCGTCCGCGACCTCGACTTTGAGCACCGTCCCCTGCATGGGGCTGACGATCGCATCGGTGGCAGCGCTCGCGAATCCCTTGCGACGCGTCCTGTGACGGCGTGCCAGCTCGACCCAGGGCGGAGCGGCGGTATGCACCCTCACCTCGTGTCGGCGGCCATCGACCTCGATGCTCACGACGCTCTCGCGGGTCCCGACGACTCCGTCCGATCCGAAGGCTATCGTTGTCTTATGAGACAACTGCTCGTCCAGCTCTCGCGCACGCTGCGCAAGCTGCTCCGACTCGACCAGGCCGTGGCACGTCCCTCCATCCACGAAGCACGAGCTCGAGAGAAGGGCCCGGTGGAAGCCGATCAGCGTCGCAGGCCCTTCGATCACAAGCTCCTCGAGCGCACGCAGCATCCGGAGCCGGGCGCGCTCACGGTCGACGTCGTGCACGACGAGCTTCGCGAGCAGAGGGTCGTAGAGCCCGGTCACCTCGTCACCCGCGCGGATTCCCGAATCGATCCGAACACCGATGCCACCCGGCTCGCGATAGGCCGTGATCCGCCCGGGGGAAGGGAGGAATCCGCGTGTCACGTCCTCGGCGTTGATGCGGCATTCGATCGCGTGCCCCCGGATGACGACGTCGTCCTGCGACAGGGAGAGCGCCTCCCCAGCAGCGATCCGGACCTGCTCGCGGACGATGTCCACGCCCGTGACCGCCTCTGTGACCGTGTGCTCGACCTGCACCCTGGTGTTCATCTCGAGGAAGTAGTACGCGCCGTCCGCGGTCAGCAGGCCTTCGACGGTCCCCGCCGAGCGATAGCCGGCGGCTCGGGCCGCATCGACAGCGATCTGACCGATCCGTTCCCGAAGCGCCGCGTCGACTGCGGGAGAAGGCGTCTCCTCGACGAGCTTTTGGTGACGCCGCTGGATGGTGCAGTCTCGCTCTCCGAGGTGGATGACGTTGCCGTGCCGGTCGGCGAGCATCTGGACCTCGACGTGCCGCGGATCCTCGAGATACCGCTCGACGTACACCGAAGAGTCCGCGAAGTACGCCTCGCCTTCGCGGCGAGCGGTCGCGAACGCGCGCTCGACCTCCGTCGGCGAACGGGCGACCTTGAATCCCTTTCCGCCGCCGCCCGCGGAGGCCTTGATCGCGATGGGATATCCGAGCTCCGCCGCCGCCTCCCGGACCTCCTCCACGCTCGCCGCGGGCTCCAGCGTGCCGGGCACGATCGGGACACCCGCCGCCCGCATCTGCTCGCGCGCCGAGATCTTCGACCCCATGGCTTCGATCGCGTCGGGCGAAGGACCGATCCAGGTGAGTCCTGCAGTCTCGACCGAGCGTGCGAAATCGGCGCTCTCCGCGAGGAATCCGTAGCCCGGATGTATCGCCTGCGCTCCTGCGCGGAGGCCAGCCTCGACGAGCCGGTCGCCGCGGAGATAGCTCTCGGCCGCGGGTCCCGCACCGATCAGGTACGCCTCGTCGGCGACCGCGACGTGCAGCGCGTTTCGGTCGGCCTCGGAGTAGACGGCGACCGTCCCGATTCCGAGCTCGCGGAGCGTGCGGAACACGCGCACGGCGATCTCGCCCCGATTGGCAACGAGCACCTTGGTGAAAGGCGGCATGGGAGGCGTATTCTCTCCGACGGTGAGCCTTCCGGATCTGCTCACGGTCGTGCGCGTCGCCGCGGTCCCTCTTGTCGTGATCCTCTACGCCTGGGACTTCGAGGACCATGCTTACTGGGCGACGGCCGTCTTCGTCGTTGCGATGACGACCGACTGGTTGGACGGCCGAATCGCCCGGCGGCGAGGAACGAGCTCGGCACTCGGCTCGCTGCTGGACCCGGTTGCGGACAAGGTTCTCGTCCTCGCAGCACTCGTGATGCTGATCGGCGAGGGTGTCGCGCCGGCCTGGATGGTGGCGTTGATCGTCGTCCGCGAGATCCTCGTCTCAGGGCTCCGCCTGGCCGCGATCGAGCGCGGAGTCGTCATAGCGGCTCGCGAGCTCGGGAGGATCAAGACCTGGACGCAGGCAATCGCGGCAGCCGTCGCCGGCTTCGCGGCGGCGGGCGTCTGGAGCGACGACGTCGCCTGGTGGTTTCTCCTCGCCGCTGTCGTCGCGACGTGGGTTTCCGGGCTCGATTACGCCCGCGTCGCCCCTCGGGTGCTCCGCGGCGAGCGAGCGTAGCGCCCGCTCTCGGGCTCGTTCTGGACGGCCTCATGTGCGGCCGCGGCGCGCCATGCACTCATGTAGATCCCAGGCTTCCCATCGAGTCGCACGCCGGCGCCGACGAGTGCCTTGCGCACGGCCGCGAGCGCCGGCTCCTCGAGCGGAGGATGGACTTCGAGCCACACGGGCATGAGCTTACGAGAATGGAAGGAGCCGAGCACCCGTGGCCTTGAACGATGCGACGACGACGTCCCCTTCGCGGAGTCCGAGACGCTCGACCGACTGGTTGGTTACTTCTGCGGTGATCGGGCCCACCCGCACGCGGACCCGATTTCCGACGTGAACGAGCGATGCAACCCGCGCGCGGATGTGGTTGACCGCCGAGTCGTCGGGCGTCTCGTGTGAAAGCGACACCTCCCACGGATAGACGGCGACCGCAACCGGCCCCGAACCGCGATCGGTCGTCCACACGGTGCTGCCGCCGTCGAGCGCGACCTCGGTCAAGCCGTCGCCGCCGGGACCTGCGACGCCGATGAGCAGGTTTGCTCCGGTGAAGCTCGCGACGAATTGGTCCTTCGGCGCGGCGACGAGCTCCTGGGCCGTCCCAAGCTGCAGGATTCGCCCCTCCACGAGCACACCGACGCGATCCGCGAGGGTTGCAGCGTCCTCGAAGTCGTGGGTAACGAGCACGGTAGGCATGCGGAGGCCGACGAGGAACTCGTGCAGCTCCGCCCGCACGGTGCCCCGCGTATGGGCGTCCAGCGCGGACAGGGGCTCGTCGAGAAGGAGGACAGACGGCTCGCGCGCAAGCGCGCGTGCGAGCGCTACTCGCTGGCGCTCTCCGCCCGAGAGCTCGGCGGGCCGTGCCCGGGCGAGCCCGCCGATCCGAAGCCGCTCGAGCAGCTCGGGCACAGCGCTGCGGTCGCGCGCACCGAACGCCACGTTTCCACCTACGTCGAGATGCGGAAAGAGCGCGTACTCCTGAAAGACGAGGCCAACGCGGCGCCGCTCCGGCGGGAGGTCGATGCCACGGCCGGTGTCGAGCCAGGCCTCACCACCGAAGGTGACGATCCCGCGCTCCGGCCGCAGCAGCCCCGCGACGGCGAGGAGCACGCTCGTCTTCCCGGCGCCCGAGGGGCCGACGAGCGCCACGGTCTCGGCGCCCAGCTCGAGTGCTACCGCGAGCCGGAAGGCGCGAAGACCGTGATCGAGGTCGAGCCGGAGCGTCTCCATGTGGGAATCAGAAGCTTCGCTGCGAAGAGGACCAATGCACTGATGATCACGAGCAGAGCACCGATGGCGAGCGCGCTCTCGAAGTCGACGTCGAACTCCTGGTAGACGGCGAGCGAGAGCGTCTGGGTGACGCCCTGGAGCGAGCCTGCGAACATGATCGTCGCGCCGAATTCCCCGATACCTCGTGCGAACGCCAGCGCCAGTCCGGCGCCGAGGCCGCCGGACGCGAGCGGCAGCGCGACCCGTACGAAGGTCCGACCCGGTCCCGCACCCAATGTCCGCGAGGCGGCAACGAGGTCGGGATCGACGGCCTCGAAAGCGGCAATGGCGGTACGAATGTAGAACGGGCTCGCGACGAACGTGACCGCGAGCACGACGGCGAGCTTCGTGAAAGCCACGTCGACTCCGAGCGCACCGAGCGTGCGGCCGAGCAGTTCGAAGCGCCCGAAGGCGGCGAGCAGTCCGATGCCGGCGACTGCCGGTGGGAGGACGAGCGGAAGCTCGACGACGGTCACGAGCAACGCGCGAGCACGGAACCGCCGAGTAGCGAGCAGGTATGCAGTCGGCGTGCCGAAGACGACGATCAACGCCATCGCGGTGAGATTCGTCTCGGCGGTGACGCGGAGCGCGTCGACCGCGACGTCGCTCGTCAGCCCGTCGCGGAGATCGCCGAGCGAGAGCTCGGCGAAGATCGCGACGATCGGGATCAAGAGGAACGCGAGCGTGAGCACGGTTGCGGCCACCAGGGTGCCCGCGAAGGGACTCGGCTTCACGGAAGCCCGAAGCGGGCGGCGCGCAGCTCTCGGCGGCCGTCCGGACCGAGGACCGAGCTGACGAACTCCTGCGCCGCCGCGAGATCGGTCGGCTTCGCGGCAAGGGCCAGCTCGTAGATGACCGTGGGCTGAGCCTTCGCCGGGATCCGGATCGCCCGCACACGAGAGGCGACAGGCGCGACGTCGGTCAGGTACACGAAGCCGGCGTCGGCTTGGCCGAGCGCCACCTTGCCCACGATGCCCTTCACGTCGGGCTCGAGGCTGACCGTCCTCTTCAGCAGCTTGAGGAGCCCGAGACGCCTGAGCACCTCGCGCGTGTAGAGGCCGATCGGCACCTTCGGGCCCGCCACCACGAGCCGCAGGTTCGATCGCCTTGCAAGATCGAACACCGTCTTGATCCTGGCGGGATTCGAGCGCGGGACGATGACGACCAGCGAGTTCGTCGCAAACGCGACCGGTCTCCGCACGACCCGCGCTTTGTTGAGTGCCTGTGTATAGACGGGACTCGCCGAGAGATAGACGTCAAAGGGCGCGCCTCTCCTGATCTGCTCGGCGAGGGAGTTCGAGCTGCCGAACGAGTAACTCGCCTCCGGGGATATGCGGGGCAGTACCTCGGCGAGCGAGGCGGCCGCGAAGACGACCGGCCGCCCGGCTCCGGCGCCATCTCGGGTGGGCGCCGGAGACGCCAGCGCGGACGCGGCCGCGAAACACGCCGCGAGCACGCCGGCGATCACGAGTCGTCGCATCAGCGCTCGACCATCACGCTCGTCGATTTCACGACGCCCGCTGCACTGACCCCGGGTTTGAGCGCCAGCTCCTCCGCCGACTCCCGAGTGATGATCGCGACCACGCGGGCCGGTTCGGTGACGTCGATCTCGACCTTCGCCAGGAGACCGTCGACCTCGATCGAGCGAACCACCCCCCGAAAGCGGTTGCGTGCCGAGAGCACTTCCGATCCCTGCCCTCCTCGAAGCCGTTCGACCTCGCCGGCCGGCACGACCCGGCGGTTGGCCGCGTCACGTTCCACTCGGATCCGGCCCGCCCGGTCCCACCTCCGCAACGTGTCGAGCGAGATGCCGAGCGCCCTGGAAGCCTCCGCCGCGGTGTACATGTGCTTAGGCATTGCACATGCATACTACCGTGGACTGGGGCTCGTCAAGCGGCTCGGAGACCCTGGTCACGACGGGTCGTAGAGTTCTCGTGCGTGGGCGACCGACTCCGTCCGCTCTGGAACTTCGACGACCTCGACGCCAGCGAGGACCGCTTTCGCGGGCAACTCGCGAAGGAAGGCTCCGATGCGGGGCGGGCGGAGGTCCTCACACAGCTCGCCCGGGTCGAGGGCCTGCGCGGCGCGTTCGACGTCGGGGAGCGACGGATCGAGGAAGCCGAAGCGCTTTCGGGCGCCAGCGCCGTCGCGCGAGCTCGGGTCGACCTGGAGCGCGGGCGCCTCCGGTGCTCGAGCGGCAACGAGGAAGCCGCGCTGCCACTCTTCGTGTCGGCCTATGCAACGGCGCTCGAGGCGAATGAGCTCTTCATCGCCGTCGACGCCGCACACATGGCCGCGCTGGCGGCCTCGGACCGCGAGGGCTTCGTCGCGTGGACGCAACGCGGAATCGACGTGGCCGAGCGCGCCGACCCCTCGGTGCGGTACTGGCTCGGCTCGCTGCTGAACAACCTCGGCTGGGAGTACTTCGACGCTCGCGACCACGAGCAGGCGCTCGCTGCCTTTCAGCGGGCCCTGGAGGAGTGCGAGCGCTATCCCGAGAGTCGCGAGCCGATCGCGCTTGCCCGCTACGCGGTCGCGAAAGCGCTGCGCGCTCTCGGCCGCCCGGGCGAAGCGGTCCCGCTGCTCGAGCAGGCGGTCGCGTGGGCAGACGGAGCGGGGAAGCCGGACGGCTGGTACCACGAGGAACTCGCCGAGGCGTACACGGCCCTCGGTCGCGACGGCGACGCCCGTGCGCATGCGGAGAAGGCGCTGGCCCTGCTTCCCGATGCCGATCCGGATTTCGCTCCCGACGGCGAGCGGGCGGACCGCCTGCGCCGGATCGCAGGCGAAGCCGCGCACGGACCGTGAGCTCTCAGAGCGGGATGTTCCCGTGCTTTCGCTTCGGCTTCGGCTCTCGCTTGCCGAGGGCCGTCTCCAGCGCGGTGACGAGCACCGGGCGTGTCCGGCTCGGCTCGATCACGTCGTCGACGTAGCCCCGCTCGGCCGCGGTGTACGGGTTCGCGAAGCGCTCCTTGTATTCGGCGATCAGCTCGGCACGCCGCGCCTCGGGATCCTTCGCCGCCTCGAGCTCGTGACGGAAGACGATGTTGACCGCGCTCTCCGGGCCCATCACCGCGACCTCCGCCGTGGGCCACGCGACGTTGAAGTCGGCGCGGATGTGCTTCGACGACATGACGTCGTAGGCCCCGCCGTAGGCCTTGCGCGTGATCACGGTCAACTTCGGCACCGTGGCCTCGGCGTACGCGTACAGGAGTTTCGCACCGTGACGGATGATCCCACCCCACTCCTGCGCGGTTCCGGGCAGGAACCCCGGCACGTCCACGAAGGTCACGAGCGGGAGATTGAACGCGTCGCACGTCCTCACGAAACGTGCCCCCTTGACGGAGGCGTCGATGTCCAGCACGCCGGCGAGCGCGCCCGGCTGGTTGCCGACGACGCCGATCGCGTGCCCGCCGAGGCGCGAGAACCCGCACACGATGTTCTCGGCCCAATGCGCGTGCACCTCGAGAAACTCGCCGTCGTCGACGACGCGCTCGACGACCTCCTTGATGTCGTACGGCTTGTTCGGGCTGTCGGGGACGATCGCGTCGAGTGACACATCCTCACGATCGACGGGGTCGGCCGGAGGCGCATACGGGGGCGCGTCGAGGTTGTTCTGCGGGAGGAACGAAAGGAGGTAGCGAGCCTCTTCCAGACAGGTCTCCTCGTCCGGCGCCGTGAAGTGCGCAACCCCGGAACGCGTCGCATGCGTCGTCGCACCGCCGAGCTCCTCGAAGCTGACGTCCTCGCCCGTGACCGTCTTCACCACGTCGGGGCCGGTGATGAACATGTAGGACGTCTCCTCGACCATGAGCACGAAGTCGGTGATCGCCGGCGAATAAACCGCGCCGCCCGCGCACGGGCCCATGACGAGCGAGATCTGCGGGACGACGCCGGAGGCCTGGACATTCCGCCAGAAGATCTCCGCGTAGCCGGCCAGCGACACGACGCCCTCCTGGATCCGGGCGCCGCCCGAGTCGTTGATGCCGATCACCGGGCAGCCGTACTTGACGGCCATGTCCATGACCTTGCAGATCTTCTCGGCGAAGACCTCGGAGAGCGAGCCTCCGAAGATCGTGAAGTCCTGGGAGAAGACGAAGACCTTGCGCCCCAGAATCGTTCCCTGGCCTGTCACCACGGCGTCGCCCCAGGGCCTGTCGGCGCGCATCCCGAACTCGACCTCCCGATGCCGTACGAAACGATCGAGCTCGACGAAGGAGCCGGGATCGAGGAGCTTCTCGAGGCGCTCGCGCGCGAGCAGCTTCCCGCGCTCGCGCTGGCGCTCGACGTACTTCTCACCCGCGGCGTGGAGCGACTCCTCGCGCAGCTCCTCGAGCCACCGGAGCTTCGCCTCCGTCGTGTCGTGCGTCTCGCCCACTGCCACGGAGCCTAACGACGGATCGATTGCCGCCACCTTTCACGTCTCCATCGCCAGGCACCGTTGAGAAGTGCGCCGCTGCTAGCTTCGGGCCGTGCCGACGCCGATCGACCGCTCGACCACGTGGCCGTACGAAGACGGAGAGGCCGGCGAGTTCTCGTACAGCCGCTTCTCGAGCCCGACGGTCGCTGAGGCGGAGCTTGCGCTCGGTGAGCTCGACGGAGGCGAAGCGCTCCTCTTCGCCTCCGGCACGGCGGCCGCGACGAGCGTGGTGCTGGCACTCCTCTCCCCCGGCCAGACGGTTGGGCTCGCCGAGGGCGCCTACTACGGCACCGGCGTCCTCTTCACCGAGCTCTCGCGCTGGGGGCTCCGGCACGTCGAGTTCGATCAGACGGGGGCGCCACCCGGCGACGTGGATCTCGTCTGGCTCGAGGCACCTTCGAATCCGTTCTTGACGATGCCGAACTTCGCGGCGGCCGGGGCCTACCCGGCACCCGTCCTCTGCGATGCCACGGCTGCCACCCCGGTTCATGTGCGCCCGCTCGAACAAGGCTGCGATCTCGTCTTGCACAGCGCGACGAAGTTCCTCACCGGGCATGACGACGCGCTGCTCGGGGCCGTGATCTGCAAGGAGCCGGCGACCGCCGAGCGGCTGCGTGAGTTCCGCAGGCGAACGGGCGCCATCGCGGCGCCCGATGTCGCGTGGCTCCTGCTGCGTAGCCTGCCCACACTGGAGATTCGTCTCGCGAAGCAGACGGAGACAGCCGGCACGATCGCCGAGCGGCTGCTCGCGCATCCGAAGGTCGAGACCGTCCGCTACCCCGGGTTCGGTGGGCTGCTCTCCTTCGACGTCGCCGACGCCGACGCCGCGCGACGTGTCGAGACGGGCACAAAGCTGATCCTCAACGCGACGAGCCTCGGCGAAGTCACGTCGCGGATCGAGGCGCGCTCGCGCTGGGAGGGCGCGCGCGTTCCGGGGGGGCTCCTCCGTGTCTCGGTCGGACTCGAAGACATGGAAGCGCTCTGGGCAGATCTCGCGCGCGCTCTCGAGTCGGCGTGACCCGTGACGGCGGGTCGGCATCCAGGTACCTTTGAACCATGTTCACGCTGCGCAAGTCCGTCGAGATGCCGTCTTCCGAGTCCGCGCTTCCGGGCCGGGCAGAGCCGATGGCAGGGCTCGGCAACCACCTCGTGCTCGGAACGCCGATCGTCCCTCCGTTCCCGGAAGGCTTCGAGACCATCGTCGTCGGGATGGGCTGTTTCTGGGGCGCCGAGCGCCTCTTCTGGAAGGCCCCCGGCGTCTACACGACCGCCGTCGGCTATACGGGCGGGTTCACGGAGAACCCGACGTACGAGGAGGTCTGCTCGGGTCGGACCGGCCATGCCGAGGTCGTTCTCGCCGTCTTCGACCCGGTGCAGACGAGCTACGAGGAGATGCTGCGGATCTTCTGGGAAGGGCACGACCCGACACAGGCCATGCGCCAGGGGAACGACGTAGGCACCCAGTATCGCTCAGCGGTCTACTGGAAGACCGACGCACAGCGCGAAGCCGCACTCGCGTCGCGCGCGCGCTTCCAGCAGGAGCTCGCACGAGCCGGCTACGGCGAGATCACGACCGAGATCGCCCAGGCCAAGCCGTTCTACTACGCGGAGGGCTATCACCAGCAGTACCTCGCGCGGAACCCGAACGGATACTGCGGTCTCGGCGGGACGGGCGTCTCCTGCCCCGCGCCGACCCGCGTCGCGGCAGGCTAGCGCGCGCCCGTCGCCGTCGTCCCGCCGGCGATGCGCTGGGCAATCCAGACGGGGATGATCGACGCGAGGATCACGAACAGCGCAACGACGTTGACGACAGGCAGCTCGCGCGGTCGCCCGAAGTTCGTGAAGATCCAGATCGGCAGGGTTTGCTGCGCGCCCGAGGTGAAGATCGTGACGACGACTTCGTCGAATGACAGCGCGAAGGCGAGAAGCGCGGCGGCCAGAAGCGCGGTGCGGAGCTGCGGGAAGGTGACGAAGCGGAACGTCTGCCACGTGTCGGCGCCGAGATCCATGGACGCCTCCTCGAGCGAACCGCCGATTCGGCGCATCCGGGCGATCGCGTTGTTGTAGACGACGACGATGCAGAAGGTCGCGTGGCCGATGATGATCGTCCAGAGGCTGAACGTGATCCCGACCGGACCGAGCACGTTCAGGATCGTCGCTTGCAGCGCGAGGCCGGTGATGATCCCCGGCAGCGCGATCGGGAGGATGACGAGGAACGAGACCGTCTCCTTCCCGAAGAAGCGATACCGCGACACCGCAATGGCGGCGAGGGTTCCGAGCACGAGGGCGATCACGGTCGCGCCCAGCGCTGCCTGCAGCGAGAGCCAGAGCGCGTCGCGAACTCCCTCGTCCGCCCAGGCCTCGCCGAACCACTTCGTCGTGTAGCTCTCGATCGGCCACGTCTGCGAGATG
Organism: Actinomycetota bacterium; assembly: GCA_046727975.1. Lineage (GTDB taxonomy): Bacteria > Actinomycetota > Thermoleophilia > Gaiellales > Gaiellaceae > GMQP-bins7. The sequence goes on from JBKPDR010000009.1 coordinate 29,948, forward strand.
TTCTCGTTGAAGGCGTAGACCGCGATCACGACGAGCGGGAGATAGATGAAAACGAGCGTCGCGCCGGCACCGAGCCGGAGCAGGACGCGGGTGAGCCGGGACTCCACCATCACAAGTTCTCGAACGCGCCGAGCCGCTTGGCGACGAGTAGATAGACGGTCATGACGGCAATCGGCACCATCGCGAACGCGGAGGCGACGGGCAGCGCCGTCCCCCGGTCCGTGTAGATGACGGTCCCGATGAACTGCTCGTCCGCGATGAGACCGGGAAGGATGTAGTCGCCGAGCGTGAGCGAGAACGTGAAGATCGAGCCGGCAACAACCGCCGGGAAGACCAGCGGAAGCGTGACCTTCCAGAAGGTGCGCAGGGAGCGCGCGCCGAGGTCCGAGGAGGCCTCGAGCAGCGAGCTCGGGATGCGCTCGAGCCCTGCGTAGATGGGAAGGACCATGAACGGGAGCCAGAGGTACGTGAACGAGAGCCAGAGACCGGTCGTCCCGTACCCCGGGCCGTCGAGCCCGAGCGGCGAAAGGAGCCAGTTGATCACGCCTTGCTCCCCGAGCATCGTCCGCCAGGCATAGGCCTTGACGAGGTAGCTTGCCCACAGCGGCGTGAGCACCGCGACCACGAGCAGATTCCGTGTGCGCGGGGAGGCGACGCGGGCCATGTAGTAGGCGAGCGGGAACGCCAGGACGGCATCCGCGATCGTCACGTACACCGCCATGCTCAGTGTGCGCCAGGCGACGTCTCGGTAGACATCCTGCTCGAAGATCCGGCGAAAGTTGTCGAGGTTCCAGTCCCGTACGATCTCCGACGTGAAGGACTCGGTGTCCCAGAAAGCTGCGAGGAGCAGGACGAACAGCGAGCCGAGATAGAGAAGCACGAGCCAGCCGAGCGGCCCTGCGAGTAGCGCCCCCAGGCGCAGCCGCGGGTGTCGGAAGAGGAAGTTCGAGAGCCGCCGCCCCGCGCTCTCTCGGGGCGGCGGCTCAACGGTCGAAACGGAGGTCACCGGGGTGGTACTACCCCTTGATCTCGGTCCAGGCGGCGCGCCAGTCCTCGTAGGTCTTGCAGACCTCACCGCGGTCGTCGCCGCAGTCCGCCTCGGGCGTGGTCCAGTAGTAGACGTCCTCCCACCACGCCTCATCATCAGCGTGATAGTCGGCGCAGTGGTTCTCGTTCGTCGTCTCGTCGCACGCTTTCGCGTTCGAGGGCGCCTCACCGAAAAACTCAGCGACCTTCGCGTTCGCGGACGGCGAGATGATGTAGTCCATCCAGAGATACATGCAGTTCGGATGCTCGGCCTTGGACGAGATCATCCAGGTGTCCGACCAGCCGGTGGTCCCCTCCTTCGGCTTGATCGCGGTGACGGGCACGGGCGGCTTCTCTGCCGCCATCAGGTTCACCTGATATGGCCACGTGGTGCCGACGACGGCCTCACCGGACTTGAACGAGGTCACCTGCTTCGCGAACGTCGCACCGTCCCAGTACTCGCCGATATTCGGCTTCTGCTGCTTCAGCAGATCGACCGCCGCCTGGAACTGCTCCTCGTCGAGCTCGTAAGGGTTCTCGATGCCGAGGTCCGGCTGCGTTGCCTTCAGATAGACGGCCGCGTCTGCGATGAAGATCTGATTGTCGTAGATCGAGAGCTTGCCTCTGTAGTCCGAGCCCCAGATCGGCGCCCAGCTGTCGGTGTCCGCGGGCAAGATGTCGTTTCGGAACACCATGTAGTTGGGGCCGCGGCCGTGAGGAACGCCGTAGCCGACTCCGTCGACCGTGTTGTAGGACTGATCCTTCAGCCCGTCGTAGACGTCCGCGTAATTCGGGCTCAGGTCGAAGTTGACCGGTGCGACGTCTCCCTTCGCGATGAGGCGGAGCGTGGCATCGCCAGAGGCCGAAACCCCGTCGTACGCGCCCGTCGCCATCAGGTCGACCATGTCGTCGGAGCTCGCGCCGTCCTTGGTGTTGACCTTGCAGCCCGTCGCGGTGGTGAAGTCGTTCGCCCAGGACTTGTCCGCGTAGCCCGACCAAATGACGAGATTCAGCTCACCTTCGTCACGGGCGGCTTGCTGGATCTCTTCCAACGAGGAACCCAGACCCTCGATCTGCCAGTCTCCCCCTCCTTCCTCGTCTCCGCCGCCACAGCCGGCGGCGGCTGCGGCCAGCATGCCGACGAGCAGGACGAACCCGACCCATCGGGCGACGCGACGCTTTCGTGTGCTCATCCGTCTCCTCCCTCTTCTTCGATGACTGACTCCTGTTCCGGGCGCCAGGCCACATGGACGCGACGTCCTCGTACCTCGAGCACCTCGCTCGAGCCCTCGTCCAGGTTCTGCGCGAGCACCTGCAGCTCGCCGCCCTGTTCGAGCGCGACATAGAAACGCGTCACCGGCCCCACGTACTGGACGTCTCGCACCGACCCCTCTTCGACATGTGACCCCGGCTCGGGCTGCACACCGTCCTCGAGGATCGTGATCTTCTCGGGACGAACGGTCATGCGTCGACCGCTCCGCTCGAGGATGTTCGAGACGCCGACGAAGCCCGCGACGAACTCGGTCTCCGGATGCTCGTACAATTCTGCGGGAGCCGCGATCTGCTCGACCCGCCCCTGGTTGAACACCGCGATCCGGTCCGACATCGTGAGCGCCTCCTCCTGATCGTGGGTCACGTAGACGAACGTGATCCCGACCTCGCCCTGGATCCGCTTGAGCTCGATCTGCATCTGCTGGCGGAGCTTGAGATCGAGTGCGCCCAGAGGCTCGTCGAGGAGGAGCACCTGGGGACGGTTGACGATGGCGCGAGCCAGCGCGACGCGCTGGCGCTGTCCGCCGGAGAGCTGCGATGGCTTTCGCCCGGCGAACCCCGCGAGCCGCACGATGTCGAGCGCCTCCTTGGCGCGCTGCCGGCGCTCGCCCTTCCTCACCTTCTTCACCATGAGCCCGTACTCGACGTTCTCCTGCACGGTCATGTGCGGGAAGAGAGCGTAGTCCTGGAAAACGGTGTTCACGTTCCGCGCGTACGGCGGGAGAGCGGAGACGTCCTCGCCGGCGAGCTCGACCCGCCCTTCGTCCGGCCGCTCGAACCCGGCGATGAGGCGAAGCGTGGTCGTCTTGCCCGAGCCGGATGGGCCGAGCATCGTGAAGAACTCGCCGCGGCCGATCTCGAGGTCGACGCCGTCCACCGCGGTCACGTCACCGAAGTGCTTGGTCAAGCCGAGGCAGCGAACGTCGACGTCAGTCTGACGAGCCTGCGGCGACAAGCGACTCCTCCAGGATCGCGAGACCCTCCTCGACCTCCGCGTGGGTGATCGTGAGCGGCGGCAACAGGCGAATCACATTCCCGTAGAGGCCGCAGGACAAGAGCACGAGTCCCCGCTCGAACGCCTTCGCGAGTACCGCCTTCGCGACGTCAGGGGACCGTTCGGTGAGCTCGAGCGCGAGCATCGGGCCGAGCCCTCTCACCTCCCCGATCTCAAGCCTGTCTGCGGCGATGCCCTCCAGCCGCGCACGCAGCGATTCGCCGAGCGACCGCGCAGCCGCGAGGAACTCCGGCTCGGCAACGATCTCGAGAACCGCGACTGCGGCGGCGCAGGAGAGCGGGTTTCCACCGAACGTGCCGCCGAGCCCGCCCGAGGGCACGGCGTCCATGACCTCAGCGCGACCGGTGACGGCTGCGAGTGGAAGCCCGCCTCCGAGCGACTTCCCCGAGACGAGCAGATCGGGCTCGACTCCATCGTAGTGCTCGATCGCCCACATCTTCCCGGTGCGGCCGATACCGGACTGGACCTCGTCGTCGACGTAGAGGATCCCGTGCTTTCGGCACAGCTCCTGGACTCGAGCGGGGTAGTCGGGCGGCATGGCGATGAACCCTCCCTCGCCCTGAACCGGCTCGAGGACGACGCAGGCGACCGACTCCGGGTCGACGTCGCTCTTGAACAGTGTCTCGAGCGCAGCGATCGCCTCGTCCGAGGAGATACCTCGGTACGGATACGGCGCGGGCGCCCGGTAGACCTCGGGGGCGAAGGGGCCGAAGCCCTTCTTGTAGGGCACGACCTTCGAGGTCATCGTCATCGCGAGGAGCGTGCGGCCGTGGAATGCGTTCTCGAAGACCACGACCGCCTGCCGGCCTGTCGACACACGCGCAATCTTGACCGCGTTCTCGACCGCCTCCGCGCCACTGTTTACGAGCAACGACCGCTGGTCGGCGCCACGGCACGGCGAGAGCTCGGCGAGCCGGCGGCAGACCTCGACGTACGGCTCGTATAGGCCGACGAAGAAGCCCTGGTGCAGATAGCGGTCCGCCTGCTCCTTGATCGCGTCGACGACAGCCGGGTGCCGGTGGCCCGTGTTCTGGCAGCCGATCCCTCCCGCGAAGTCGAGGAACGAGCGGCCGTCGACGTCGGTGATCCGTGCCCCCTCGGCCTCCGCGACGACGAGCTTCGGGGTGACGACGCCCGGCGCGACGTAGCGCGCCCGCTCCTCGCTCACCCGCTTCGAGGAGGTTCGCTCCTGCAGGGGCATCGCGCGATTATCGAGTGTGCACGGGATTCCGGCAACTCGGAGGAAGATCGGGGAGACCGCGTACTCTTCAGCTAGCGCCGGAGTAGCTCAGTTGGTAGAGCACGGGTTTTGTAAACCCGGTGTCGTGGGTTCGAGTCCCGCCTCCGGCTTTCGCCGTCTGTTGTCCATCCGAGCAACGATCTACAGTGAGTTGATGGAACATCCGAAGGCGATTGGTGACCGAACCGCGCTGGCAACGATGCAGGCGTTCCAGGAGGCTGGATACGCGTTGTCGGTGCCGTTCGGAGAGAACACGCGGTACGACCTCATCATCGATAACGGACAGAGGCTCGCTCGCGTGCAGTGCAAGACTGGTCGCCTTCGCGAAGGCGCGATCCGGTTTGCTACGTGCAGCTCACTACGTTCATCATGCGCGGCCGTTGCAGGCGAGACGTGAAGATAGCTCGAGTCGTCGTCGAGACTAAGCAAGCACCTCGCGCGACTTCTGGTGAGCGATGATCTTCCGCTTCACCCGCTGGAGCGCGTTGTCAATCGTCTTCGTGTCGCACCCGAGCTCCTCGGCCATCTGCTCGTACGAGTTCCCCTCGAGGTAGAGGCGAAGCGCCTGCGACTCGAGGTGCGACAGGCCCGTGCCGAGTGAGAAGACGAGGCTCTCGAGCTCCTCGGTCGAGATCACGCACACGGAAGGGTCGTTGACGCCCGGCCCCGGCAGCGCGTCACCGAGGGTGCAGTCGCCGTCGGCGTCTTGGCCGGCGGGCGTATGGCTGAACGAGACGTACGTGTTCAGCGGCGCGTGCTTGTAGCGGGTGGCGGTCTTGATCGCCGTGATGATCTGCCGCGTGACGCAGAGCTCGGCGAAGCTTCGGAACGAGGTCTCCTTGTCCGGGCGGAAGTCGCGGACAGCCTTGAAGAGGCCGATCATCCCCTCCTGCACCAGGTCGTCCCCGTCTCCGCCGGCGAGGAAGTACGAGCTCGCCTTCAGCCGGACGAAGCCTGCGTACCTGTGCATGAGCCCGTCCAGCGCCGCCTGGCTGCCGTTCCGGGCCCTGAGCACAAGCTGGAGATCCTCAAGCTCTCGTTGAACCTTCTGGGCAGTTCTCGGTGCTGCAGCGGTGCGCGCGGCCATTGGTAAACCCCCAGTCTGCGGCGTGGTTGTGCGGTTCTCGGACTCATCGCCGACAGGCGATCTCCCGAAGCCTCACCTTGAAGTTGAGGGAGAAGCTAGCACCATTCGCCGAGCGTTACAACCCCATTGCGCAAATTGCAAGATGCTAAGAACGTATGTTCGTGAAGGGCTCGGGCCGGGGAAGCCTCGCCCCTACTGCCCGCGGCGAAGCCGCTCAAGACGCTCCCGGGTCTCCGGGTCGAGCCGATCGGCGACGCGACCTCCGGCTCCGTGCCGCTCGTGGTCGCGGTGCCGCTCGGGCACGAGCTCGGCGAGGAAGAGACGCGATGAGAGCTTCCGCACCTCCTGCCCCGAGACGCCACGCACGGCAGCATCGGACGAAACGAGGCATACGCTCTGATCGCCGCGATGCTCGGCGGCGAGCCTCTCCAGGAGGTCGTCGGCGTGCGCAGCGTAGCGAACCGAGAGCGGCCCGATCTCGCGCTCCTCGCCACGGCCGTCGAACACCACCACCCCGCGGGCTCCCCGGCCCGCGACGAAGCTCGCGAGGGTGTCGACCAGTTCCTCCTGTCCGGCGAACTCGCCCGCATGCAAGAGGTTGTGGCCGTCGAACAGATAGAGCGTCGGTTCGGGCATCACACCTCCGTCCGTGCGGAGCGCTGGCGCCGTGCCTCGTAGAGGAGCAGGGCGGCCGCGACGGAGACGTTCAGCGACTCCACGCCGTCCGCAAGCGGGATCGACACAGCTCCATCGCAGGTCCGTCGAACCAGGGGACGCACACCCCTTCCCTCGGCGCCGAGAACGAGCGCCACTCCTCCCGCCAGGTCGGCCTCCCACATCGGAGTTCCTCCGTCCGCGACCGCCGCGTAGGCCCACAGGCTGCCTCGCTTCACGTCCGCGAGAAAGCGGGCCAGGTTCGGGACCACCGCGACCGGAAGGTGCTCCACCGCCCCTGCAGATGCTCGACACACAACCGAGGTGACCCGAGCGGATCCGTGCGACGGCAAGACCACGCCGGTGGCGCCTGCCCCAGCCGCGCTCCGCACGACCGCGCCGAGGTTCCGGGGGTCGGTGACTTGGTCGAGGCAGCAGAGGAGGGGCTGCTCGACCGACGCGAGCTCCCAGGCATCGACATACGGGTAGGGCTCGCACCACGCGACGACCCCTTGATGATCCTGAGAGCCCGCGAGCTCGTTCAGCTCCCGCTCCTTGCGAACCTGGGCACGCGGCCCCTCGGAGAGCCAGGCGAGCGTCGCGGCCGCCCGCTCGCTCGCCCAGAGCTCGAGCACCTCGCGGCGTCCGCGCAGCGCCTCGCGGACGGCGTTGCGGCCGTAGACGAGCTCGCGGGTCACGAACGCCGGACGAGGCGGAAGCCGCGCGGCTCGTCGCGGGCCTCCCAGCCCGCCGCCTCGAGCTCCCTTCGGAGGCGGTCGGCTTCCTCGAAGTCGCGCTTCTCCCGAGCGGCCTGCCGCCGCTGGGCGAGCTCGACGACCTCGGCCGGCGCGTGTTCCGCCTCTGTGAGAGACGCGAGCCCGAACACGCCGAGCGCCCTGCGAAGCAGCTCGTGGTCGCGCCACTCGTGCATGACCGCGAGTGCGGCTGGCGTGTTGAAGTCGTCGTCGAGCGCAGCTACGAAGCGGCGCCAGGCATCTGCAGAGGCGGGCGTGTGTGGATTGCGGAAGACGTCCCGAAAGCGTTCCGCGCGCGCCGATGCCTGCTGCATGACGTCGTCGTCGAAATCGACCGGCTTGCTCCAGGCACCTGAGAGATGGAAGACGAGGAGGGCTTCGCGACCCCACTGATCGAGCACGTCGCGCAGCGTGACGACGTTGCCCACGGACTTCGACATCTTCGACTCGTTCAGCTCGAGCATTCCGTTGTGCAGCCAAATCCGGGCGAATGGGTGCCCAAGGCTCCGCGACTGAGCGAGCTCGTTCTCGTGATGAGGGAACCGAAGGTCGTTGCCGCCACCGTGGATCTCGAACTCGGGGCCGAGAAACGTCTCGGCCATCGCAGAGCACTCGATGTGCCAGCCCGGCCTCCCAGCGCCCCAAGGCGAGTCCCAGGCTGCGTCCTCGTCCGCCTTCTGTGACTTCCACAGAGCGAAGTCGCGCTGGTCTCTCTTCAGATCGCTCGTCTCCTGAGCGACCATCTCTTCGAGGCGAGCTCCGGAGAGGAGCCCGTACGCGGGAAACCGCGCGACGCTGAAGTACACGTCTCCGTTTGCGACGTAGGCAACGTCTCGGTCGATGAGCTCCTGAACGAAGCGGATGATCTCCGGGATGTTCTCGGTGGCACGCGGCTCGAGGTCGGGGCGTCCGAGTCCGAGATCGTCGGTGTCCTGGAAGAACCAGGCCGTTGCGCGCTCCGAGAGCTCGCGGCTGGGGATCCCGAGCTTGGCAGCCTCGGTGTAGACCTTGTCGTCAACATCCGTGATGTTGTGCACCAGGGTGACCTCGTAGCCGCTGTGACGGAGCCAGCTCCGAAGCCACATGGCAAGAACGAACGGCCGCGAGTTACCGACGTGGATGCGCTGATAGACCGTCGAGCCACAGACGTACATGCGGATCGGTCCCGGGGGCTCGGGCAGGTCCACGAGGCCGCGGGTCAGCGAGTCGTAGAGGCGCATCGGCCGATCGTAACGGCGCCCCTACGCGGCGAGCGCCCGCCCGACGCGGGCGAGCGTATCCTCGCGTGAGAGGGCTGCGAGGACGGCCCAGAGTTCCGGTCCCGTGGCTGCTCCCGTGAGCGCCAAGCGCAGCGCGCGAAGATCCCCTCCGACCGCCTTCAGCTCGCGCACGATCGTTCTCGCCTCGTCGAAGCCGAGCCGCTCCGGCGCGTCCCCTCGAAGCTCGAGGAAGCGTTCCAGCGTGGGCCGCGCGTCAGCCGGGAGCCGTACCTCAGCCGGCGCGAGGACGAGCTGGGCATACGACCGGGCCTCGACCAAGGAGCGCGCGCCCCGTAGGGCCGGCACCACGTCGACGGGAGCGCCGGCCGCCGCCGCAAGCTCCTCGTCGGGCATCGCAGCGATCGCGTCGGTCGCGAGCCGGCGGAGCCGGACCAGGTCGAGGCGGACGTCGTGCTCCGGGAGATCGAGCTCCTCGAGGTAGGTACGCACGGCGGACGCCGGAAACCCGTCCTCGCGAAGATCGGCGATCGAGGCATGACCGTGGCGTTTGGAGAGCTTCTTCCCGTCCTCGCCGAGAACGAGCCCGTGATGGATCACCTCGGGCAGCTCACCTCCGACGGCACCGGCGATCCGCCGCTGCACGTCGAGGTTGGGGCGATGGTCGGACCCGCGGATCACATGCGTGATCCCCAGCTCGAGGTCGTCCACGACCGAGGCGAGCTGGTACGTGGCGGTGCCGTCGGCGCGAAGCATCGTGGTGCCGCCGGTGCCGAGCCGGACCGAGCCGTCCGGATCCCGCACAGCCGTGCCGGACGCGAGCGCGCGCTCGGCGGCAGCGACGTACAACCCCCTGCGCTTGCTCTGTCGCAGAGGGCCCTCGTCGAATCGCACGCCGATCCACTCGAGATCCGCGAGAAGCTCCTCTTCCCCGCCTTCGACCGTCCGCGTCGGATCGGTGTCGTCGATTCGGAGCACGAGCGAGCCGCCTCGCTCGTCCGCGAAGCGGCGGTTGGCCACGGCGGTGAGCGCGTTGCCGACGTGGAGGGAGCCCGTGGGACTCGGTGCGAAACGTACGCGAACGTCCACTCGCCTACGCGTCGATCGGAACGTGCCGGGGCTGCGAGGCGACGCGCTCGAGCCACCCGCGGATGGCGGAGAAGCGGTCGAGGATGAATCCGCCTTCGTGTGCGACGTGGGTGTACGCGTAGAGCGAGATGTCTGCGATCGTGTACCGCTCGCCGACAAGAAAAGAATGCGCGGACAGATGCTTCTCCATTGCGTCGAGTGCCGCGTAACCGCTCTTCATCTTCGCTGGGATCTGATCTGCGAACCGCTCCGGCGTCCCCGAATAGGCGAGCCAGAAGCGCACCACGGCGAGGTACGGCTCGTGGCTGTACTGCTCGAAGAACATCCACTGCAACGTCTGCGCACGCTCGTAGGGATCCTCCGGCACGTACTCGGTCCCGTCGCCGAAATACCAGAGGATTGCGTTCGACTCGCCGAGAGGGCGGCCGTCATCGAGGACGACGGTGGGCACGCGCAGTGCGGGGTTGAGCTCCCCGAGCAACTCGGGGCGGTTAGAGCGGTCGACGACACTCACATCCACCGTTTCGTAGGGAAGCCCGAGCTGTGCCAGGAGGAGCCGCACCTTGTAGCAGTTGCCCGAGACCGGCGAGTTGTAGAGAACCACGGCGTGAACGCTAGTCGTGCTCGGGGTCGATGTGCGCGTTTGCCGACGAAGCAGGACGGCAAGATCGTGGACGATGATCGCGTCGCTGCATACCGCCCCACTCGCCGCCTCGATCCTCCTCCTCTGCGCCGGCTCGCTCGGTGAGGACGCGAGTATCGCGTCCTCGGCGGAAGGTGGCGGGCTCTGCTCGCCGGGCGTGCACGAGCTCGCCGTCGGCAACGGGCGCGAGGCTCGCATGCGAGTCACGGCTCCGGCCGGCGGGAAACGGGCGCTCGTGGTTGTCCTGCACGGAGCCGGCGGAGCGGCGAACGACGGCCTCTACGCGTTCCGTGGGGGATGGGATGCTCGAGGCCTCGTGCTCGTCGCTCCTTCGTCCCAGGGCGGCACCTGGAGCATCCCGCCTGCCCCTGACACCGACCTGCGAACCGTCAACCGGGCCCTTGAGAGGGCACTCGCACGCTGCCGAGTCGACCGTCGACGGGTTGCCGTGGGTGGGTTCTCGGACGGGGCGACGTATGCGCTCTCCCTCGGACTGGCCCACGGCGACGTCTTCAGGGCCGTGATGGCCCTCTCTCCCGGTGGGTTGGTCGTCGAGAAGCTCGTGGGGAAGCCACGCATCTTCATCGCCCACGGGAACCGCGACAACGTTCTCTCCTTCTCCCGCACGAGAGATCTCATCGTTCCCGAGCTCCGGGGCATGGGATACACGGTCACGTTCAAGGTCTTCCCCGGCGGCCACAAGGCTCCCGAGGCGATCTCGAAGGCCGCGGTGCGCTGGTTTCTCGACCGCTAGCCCTTCTCGCCCATAGCATTGCTGCTGGTGGAGGCCCGGCTCCTCGCGTGGTTCGAGTCCTGCGGTCGCGACCTGCCGTGGCGACGGACGCGAGACCCGTATGCGATTTTGGTCTCGGAGGTCATGCTCCAGCAGACCCAGGTCGAGCGCGTGGTTCCCCGGTACCTCGCCTGGCTCGAACGCTGGCCGACGATCGAGTCGCTCGCGGAAGCCGCCCCATCCGATGCGATCCGTGACTGGCAGGGACTCGGGTACAACCGCCGCGCGGTCAACCTGCACCGCGCCGCACGTCGGGTGGCAGCGGAGGGGTGGCCGGTCGACCTGACAGAGCTCCCTGGCGTCGGCTCGTACACAGCAGCGGCGATGCGCCGCTTTGCGTTCGGCGAGGATGTTGTGCCCGTGGACGTGAACGTCGCGCGGGTGCTCCGTCGCACGGGCCAGACGTTCTCGGGCGCCGCTGCCCACGCGCTCATGGACCTCGGCGCGACGATCTGCATCGCCAGGGTCCCGCGCTGCTCTGCGTGCCCGCTCGGCGAGTCGTGCCCGTCGCGCGGCATCCGCGAGGAGCCGGTGCGGAAGCAGGGCCCGTTCGAGGGCTCGTTCCGCCAGCGCCGCGCGGCGACGCTTCGGCTCGTTGCCGAAGGCTCCTGCAGGATCGACGCGGTCGACGACGAGACCGTCCGCTCCCTCGAACGGGACGGCCTCGTCGTGGTCACGGGCGACGTCGTCGATCTTCCGGAGTAGGCCCATTTGGGTCGAGGTGACCCAACTCCCGATCTGGCTGCTCGGCCGCTCCCACGTGCTCCGGCCCGGGGCGTGCATCTACCAGCCGGCCGGGTTCCGCACGCGGAACGCGTCACGTCTGCAGAGCCCGCGCGCGTGCTGGACGTCAACGCGCCGGCCGGCTTCGCCGATCGTCGCCGCTGTCGGAGTCCTAGCGGCGACGCTGGCGCTTCCGCCCGCGGACCACCCCGAGCCCGACCTCGAGAGGCTCGCCGCCCTCGCAGCCGAGCACGACATCGAGCTGCTCGGGCCGCCCGGCAGCCTGCCCTAGGGCTTGCCTCCTTCGAGGGAGCATACATCGCTCGCCCTTACAGAACGGGACAGTTGACGACGATCGGTGCCGATTCCACCGTCACGTCGCCGGCTCTTCGTGCCGCGCCGACTGCTGCCGCGGAGCGAAGCACGCGAGGGCCTGCACCCGATTTCCAGGTCACCATGCGCACGCCCTAGAGCGGCGTGTAGTCCCGGCGCCCCGGAATCGTATCGATGGCGCTCTCGCCCGGATGAACTGTGGCTGAATTCACCTCCGCGTAATCCGCGACTGCGCACAATGCGTGCATGGCAACCGTTCTCGTCGTCGACGACGAGCCGATCGTGCGCGAGGTCGTGGTCCGCTACCTGGCCCGCGAGGGACATACCACGCTCGAGGCTGGCGACGGGAACGCCGCACGAGATGCGATCGAAAGCTCCGATCCCGACCTGGTCGTGCTCGACGTGATGCTGCCGGGAATGGACGGGCTCGAGCTCTGCCGCTGGATCCGATCGTCCTCGGAGCTTCCTGTGATCCTGCTGACCGCTCGCGGTGAGGAGGCGGACCGGATCGTCGGCCTCGAGCTCGGGGCGGACGATTACGTGACGAAGCCGTTCTCACCCAGAGAGCTCGCCGCGCGCGTGCGGAGCGTCCTCCGGAGGACGACGCCCGTCGGATCGGACGCGCAGCGCCTGGTGGTCGGGAACGTCGTGCTCGAGCACACCACGCGCGACGTGCGGAAGGCGGGCGTCGAGGTCCGCCTCACCGCCAAGGAGTTCGACCTACTGTGGTTCCTCGCCAGCCATGCGCGCCGCGTGTTCTCGCGCGATCAGCTCATGGCAAGCGTGTGGGGCTACACGGCGGCGCTGGACAGCGGCACGGTCACGGTTCACGTCCGCCGCCTGCGCGAGAAGATCGAGGACGATCCGTCTTCACCGGAGCACTTGCAGACGGTGTGGGGCGTCGGGTACCGGCTGGTGCCATGATCGCGACCGCTGTCATCGTCGCGGTCGCCACGCTGGCGGTCGGGCTCAGCTTTGCGTACGGGCTCCGACTGCTGCCGACGGTCCGCCTTCAGCTCGTCGGGCTCGCCTTCCTCGCCGTCTTGCTTCCGCTCGGCGCGGTCCTCCTTTCCGGCTGGGTCATGTTCCACATGGGCGACGACGTGAAGATCCTCGCCGTGACAGCCGCGTCGGCGCTGACGGCGATCGTCGCTGCCCTCGTCGTCGCGCGCTCGATTGCCGACTCCGTCGAGCGCGTGCGCTCCGCTTCCCGCGAGCTCGCCCGCGGGGATCTCTACGCCCGGGTGCCCGAAGGAGGGCCCGCAGAGATCGCCGACCTCGCATCCTCGTTCAACGAGATGGGTGACAACCTGCAACGGCTCTTCGACACGCGGCGCGAGCTCGTCGTCTGGGCGAGCCACGATCTCCGAACGCCGCTTGCGAACATGCAGGCGATGCTGGAGGCGCTCGAGGACGGTCTCGGCGAGCCTGCCGAGTACGTCCCGGCGCTCCGTGGGCAGGTGCGCGTCCTCTCCGAGCTCGTGGACGATCTCTTCGAACTGGCCGGGATCGACGCCGGAGCGCTGACGCTCGAGCTCCAGCGATTGCCCCTCGCCCCGGTGGTCTCGAGCAGCCTGCGCGGAGTCGAGGCGGAGGCGCGCCTGCGGCATGTTCAACTCGCCTCGGACGTCCCCGAGGATGTGAACGCACGTTTCGCCCCCGAGAAGGTCGAGCGGGTCCTGATGAACTTGCTCACGAACGCACTGCGCCACACCCCCAGCGACGGTTCCGTTGCCGTGCGCGTCGCTGCGCTGCCTGGCGAAGTTCGAGTTGCGGTCGAGGACACGGGCGACGGCCTCGACGCGGAGGCTCGGACCCGGATGTTCGAGCGCTTCTGGCGCGGCGATCGCTCGCGGTCGTCCCGTGGTGCCGGGCTCGGCCTTGCGATCGCGCGGGGCCTCGTGGAGGCGCACGGAGGCAGGATCTGGGCCGAGGATCGCGAGGGCGGCGGTGCGCGCGTCTGCTTCACGCTTCCTTCGTCTTAGGCGCCCTTAGCCGGCCATCTCTAGAGTCGGTGGCGCATCCATACGTTGGGCTCGACATAGAGTCCGTGGTCGCGCTCGAGGCTGATCTCGACAGGATTGAGTGCGCCGGGAACCACGTAGGCAGCGGACTCCGGAAAGACCATGTCCGCCCACGTTTCCCACTCCGCCACGGTTCCCGGAATGACCATCGACCGCGGCGCGACTTTCAGGATCTCGCCACCGAAGCGCTCGTGCGTTCGGAGCCAGGGATCGAGATGGGTGCGGTCGGCCCTGCGCCAAGCGATGTAGCGCTCGATGTCCGCAAGCGGGTAACGATGCTTCAGGCTCGGCCGCACCGGCGCGACGAGCGAGGCAAGGCCGCGAAGGTGTCCGAGCTCCGCCATGCGCTCGATCATGCGCACGCTCAGGCCCTTGCCCTGGTACTCGGACGAGATGACGATCTGCAGCGCACACAGGACGTTCGGCGCAGGGGCGCGGTCTGCGAAGGAGGCTTCCAACACGGCGTCGACTCCTCCCGCGGGCAACGTCTCGGGCTTACCGTCCCATGCCGTAGGCACGGCGTTGGCCTCGGCCACGACGTCGTCGTGTTCGTCGTCCCACGCGAAGAACTGCAGGTGTGCATGCTCGTCCCGCACGCGGCCGAAGTAGGCGTTGCACACCGGATCGTGGTGCATGAACGTCGGCCACATGCGCGTCAGGTCTCGCGCACGCACTCGAAGGTCGGGGCGCTCGGCCATCGTCGGAAACCGGATCGACATCAGCCCGCTCGAACGAGGAGCGCGACAGCCTGGGCGGCGAGCCCTTCCCCGCGCCCGGAGAACCCGAGCCCGTCGGTCGTCGTCGCCCGCACCGTCACGCGCCCATTCTCGACCCCGAGCGCGTCGGCGAGGCGCTCGCACATCTCGGCCCGGACCGGAGCGATTCTCGGCTCGTCGCCGAGGAGGACACAGTCGGCGTTGACGAGGTCCCAGCCAGCGTCGCGCACCTCGCGGTAGGACTCCCAGAGGAGGTCGAGCGACGACGCGCCGCGGTACTGCTCGTCTTCGGAAGGAAAGAGCGTGCCGATGTCGCCCAGGTTCGCGGCGCCGAGTAACGCATCGATCAGCGCGTGCGCGACGACGTCTCCGTCCGAATGCCCCGCGAGCCCGCGCGGATAGTCGATGGCGACACCGCCCAGCACGAGCGGCACGCCGTCGACGAGCACGTGGGCGTCGACGCCGATCCCGACTCGAAGCTCCTTCATCCGAGCGGCAGCCGGCGACCTCTACGCCCCTCGAACACCGTGACAGTCTCGCAGCCCGCGGCGTGTGCGGCAGCAAGCGCGCGGTCGAGGTCCGCCCCCACGAGACCCGGCTCGTGAGCGTCGGAGGCGGTCGTGATGCCCACGCCCCGCTCGATGCATTCCTCGAGGAAAGCGCGGTCCGGGTAGAGCTCGCCGACGGGCTTGCGAAGGCCTGCCGTCGAGATCTCGATGCTGACGCCGGCGGCGGCAATCGCACTCGCAGTGTCGCGGTGGAGCAGCGCCAGCGTCCCCGGCTCCGGGCGGCGGCCGAAGATCTTCGCCAGGTCCGGATGCGCGAGCACGTCCACCGCAGTGCTCGCGGCCAGCTCGACGAGCGCCGCAAAATACGACTCCCACACCTCTTCGACCGAGGCGTGTGCCCAAAGGCCCGGATGAGCGTCGATGGCCTCGCCGTCGAGGTAATGCACCGACCCCAGGAGGAAGTCCCACGGATACGGGAGGAGGACCTCGGAGAGCCGGTTCTGGCGCTCGCCGACGTAGTCGACCTCGAGGCCCAGCTTGACGGGGAGGCCGCGGTGCTTCGCTTCGACCACGGCCTCGCAGTAGGTGTCCAGGTCGAAGCGGCACCGCTCGACCTGGTACGGCACGTCCCATATCTCGCTCGTCTGCTCGAAGTAGTAGACGTGCTCGGTGAACGCGATCTCATCGATCCCGCGGGTCGCCGCGACCTCGAGGAAACGCTCGACGGCCTCCACCGTGTGATCGATCTCGCCCTTTTCGTTCCGGAGGTGCAGGTGGTAGTCGACGATCATCGGTCCGAAGCGGCGAGAAGGGCTGCGACGAGCTCGAGATCCTCTGGGCTCGTGACCTTGAGCAGCCGCGGATCGCCCTCGACGACCGCCACCCTTCCACCTGCGCGCTCCACGAGCGAGGCGCAATCGGTGGCGCCGGAGAGCTCGCCGTCCATCGCAGCGCGAAGCGCGGGCGCGAGAAACGCCTGCGGCGTCTGGGCGCCGACGAGGCCGTCGCGCGGCACTGTCTCGACGACGCGCTGTCCCTCCACCCGCTTGAGCGTGTCCGGGACGGGCAGTGCCGCCACGACGCCGTCGTGGCCCTCGGAGAGAGGGCCGAGCACGCGCTCGACGACCTCGTCACTCAGGAGCGGGCGCGCCGCGTCGTGGACGAGGACGACGAGCGCCTCGACCGGAACCTCCGCGAGCGCCCGGCGAACGGATTCCGCACGAGTCGCACCGCCCGTGACGCAGGAGGCGACCTTCGTCGTCGCGAGCTCCTCGCTCAGCAGAATCGCCGGCTCCTCCCAGCCGGGAGGGGCCGCGACGACGATGGCGTCCACCCACGGGCAGCGGTCGAGCCGGTCGAGGCTCTCCGCCAGCAGCGGCCGCTCGGCCAACTTGGCGAATGCCTTCGGGCGGTCGACGCCGAGGCGCTCGCCCGCTCCCGCCGCGACGAGCAGCCCCCAGACACTTCCGTCCATGGCGGAAGTGTCTAGAAATTCTCGCGACGAAGCGCCTACTCCTCCCCAGTGCGCCTCTCGCGCGCGGGGCGAGAACGCGCTTCAGGCGTTCACGGTCGCGGCGGCCTTCGGCTTCGCCCGCGACTTCGGCTTCGTCTGGCCCGCACGCGATAGGACGTCGTCGAGCCAGGCGGCTGCCTCCTCCTCGTTCATGTCCTTCGCGTACATGAGCTCCGAGGCGAGGATCTTCTTCGCCTTCACGAACATCTGCTTCTCGCCGGTCGAGAGGCCTTTCTCGTTGTTCCGGACGGCGAGATTTCGGACGACCTCCGCGAGCTCGAAGATGTTCCCGGTCTTCATCTTGTCGCGGTTGTGCTTGAAGCGGCGGTTCCAGTTCTTCGGCATCTCCGTCGAACCTCCGGAGAGGGTCCTGACGACCATCGTCACGGTGCGCTGATCGATGACCTGCCGCAAGCCGACACGTTCCGCGTTCTCGCACGGCACGTTGACCGTCATGTCGTTGTGCAGGATCTGGATCGTCAGGTATTCGCGAACCTGGCCGAGCACCTCCCGCTTCTCCTTCCGCACCACTGTTCCCGCGCCGTGGTGTGGATAGACCACCTTGTCGCCTATATCGAACAAGCCAGCCTCCCTGAGATCCGTCTCCATCGCGAAAAAGTGCCGGCAGCGTTTCCCCTGCCGGCCACGACCCAATGATAGCGGGTTTCTCACAGGCTCTTAACGGAACCGCAACGCGTGCAGGAAGCGCGAAAACGTGTCAGGCAGTGGCTGCGAGCGCCCGGTGCTCTTCAGCGCCGGCAGCGGTGCTCAGTCCAAGCACCAGAGCCGCGCGCAGCGTCTCCGCGCCTGCGACGACCGGGCGCTTTCGCGTCGCCGTCTCCGGGGGCGCAACGACGGTGGCGACGCCGAACTTGGCGCACTCGTCCAGCCTGCGCTCGGCCTGGGACGCGGGTCGCAGACGCCCGGTCAGACCGATTTCGCCGAATGCGGCTCCGCCCTCGATCACGGACACGCCGCGGGTCGCGGAGGCAATGGCGAGCGCGATCGCGAGGTCGGCGCCAGGCTCCTCGATTCTCACGCCGCCCGCAACGTTGACGAAGACGTCCGAGCCTCCGAGCGCGAGCCCCGCGTGTCGTCCGAGTACGGCGACGATCATCGCCAGGCGGCGCGGATCGACGCCGGTTGCGAGGCGCCGCGGCATCGCGAGATCCGTCGGTGCGACGAGCGCTTGCACCTCGAGCAGCAGCGGCCGGGTCCCCTCGAGCGCGCACCCGACCGCCGCTCCGATCTCTCCGGGATGCGTCGCGCCGAACACCTCGGACGGGTCGGGGACACCGACGAGCCCCGTCCCGGTCATCTCGAAGACCCCGAGCTCGTTCGTCGAGCCAAAGCGGTTCTTGGTGGCCCGGAGGACGCGGTGGGCGTGATAGCGGTCGCCCTCGAACTGCAACACACAGTCGACGAGATGCTCGAGGACGCGCGGTCCTGCGACCGCGCCGTCCTTCGTGACGTGGCCGACGAGGATGGTCGCGACCCGAGCCTCTTTCGCCACGCGTAGGAGCCTTCCGGTCGCCTCTCTGACCTGGGCGACGGAGCCTGGTGCCGACGCCAGCTCTGACGCGTGCAGCGTCTGGATGGAGTCGATGACGCAGACGTCGGGCCGTTCCTGCTCGAGCGTCGCGCAAACAGCGTCCAGCTCGGTCTCGGCGAGAATGCTCACCGCCTCAGCGCCGCCCAGACGGGCGGCTCGGAGGCTGACCTGCGCCGGCGATTCCTCACCGGTGATGAGCAAGGTCTTCTTGCTCTTGCTGATCGTCCCGAGCGCGCTCAGGAGGAGCGTTGACTTCCCGACTCCCGGCTCGCCGCCGACGAGCACGAGCGACGCCGGGACGAGCCCGCCACCTAGGACGCGGTCGAGCTCCGGGATGCCGGTCGAGATCCGCTCCGCCTCGCTCACCTGCACGCTGCCGAGCGTGACGGGCGCCCGAACCGGCATGCGCGAAGCGCTCGCACCCCCGCCCTGGAGCTCTTCGACGAGGGTTCCGAAAGCACCGCATCCAGGGCAGCGGCCGAGCCAGCGCGTGGCCGAGTACCCGCATTCGCCGCACGTGTAGATCGCCGCCGCTTTGACCACGCGATCGAGTCTACGGAGCGGTCCTGACGCCGATCGTGACGAGATCGTGACGAGTTCTCAGCAGAAATTGTCTGTTACCGCTTGAATCTCGGCCAGAGCCTGTCAGAGTCCCCTTTCAACGTCGCCATCAGTCGAAAGGACGGGCCGCATGGACAGATTCAACGCACTCGGGCGCGGCATGCAGATCATGCTCGTGGCAGGGGTGCTGCTCTTCATCGATTTGTTCCTGCCATGGCAGTCGTACACCGGTCCGTTCGAGGAGGAGATAGAAGCGCTCGGTGGCGATACATCGTTCACCGCCTTCCACGGGTTCGGAGGGTGGGTGCTGGCCCTACTGACGCTCGTCCTGCTGGCTTGGATCGTCGCACGACTTGCCGCAGTCGAGATTCCGATTCCTGTCTCGGCTGCGATGACGGCGGCGGTTCTCGCCTTCCTGATTTTCGCGTTCGCGCTGCTCAAGAACCTCGTCGACGACTATTCAGCCTGGGGGAGCTACCTCGGCATCGTCCTCGCTGCTCTTGTCGCGGTGGGCGCGTGGATGCAAATCCAGGAGTCGGGAGGGCTCGAGACCCTGAGGAGCGAGATCCCGAGCATGCCGGCTTCGTCGGGCAGCGCGGCTCCGCCCCCTCCCTACGAGCCACCGGCCGCGCCTCCACCTCCGCCGGCTCCCGCTCCTCCGCCTCCCACCGCGGAGCCTCCGCCGCCCGCGGCCGGCCCGCCCGAGACTGCGCCTCCTTCCGACGAGCCCGAGCGACGCGAGAGCTAGGAATCCAGACACAGACCCCGGGCTCTGAGGATGGTCCGGTCAGAGCCCAGGGGGCCTTGACCCGACCATCCTCAGAGCCGCTTTACCAGGAGCGCGCGGTCCTGGCCCGGACCGTCGTAGTCCTTCGCGACACGGTCGACGTCGAAGCCGAGCGCTCGATGAAATGCGACCGAGCCCTCGTTGGCGGGAGAGGTGACGGAGCGAACGACGGACCTTCCTTGGCTGCGCACCTCTTCGAAGAAGTGTTCGTACAGCGTTCGCCCGAGCCCCTCTCCGCGGCACTCGGGCGAGACGCCGACGAAGTGAATGTACGCCTCTTCCGGATTCGTCTGCGAGAGGAAGCCGCAGAGGAAGCCGGCGAGCTCTCCGCTCTCGTCCTCTGCGACGAAGCTCGTGCCCTCGAAGTGTAGGAAGAACAGGCTCGGCAGCGCCGGGGCCATGTCGCGCCCTTCCCACCAGACGTTGACGCGACCGATGACCCTTCCGTAGTCCGACGGCCGTGCGTGGCGGATCGTCACGCGCACGCAGAAACCCTACTCCAGGCCCGAAGACGTCCCTCTCGCGCGAGCGCCGACGAGGTCACGAGACCTCGACAGACTCCGTTTCCCGCCGCACAATGGGAGTCTGCTGTCGATCGAAAGAACTCGAGCAAGGAGCCGCAAGTGGAGAGAACTGCCTCTCTCTCGACCGGGACGAAGCTGATCCTCGCCTGCGGCGGGCTGCTGTTCCTGGACCTCTTCCTCACCTGGCAGGAGAACGAACAGAGGTTCGGCAAGAAGTTCGTCTTCACCCAGTCGCTGGACGGATGGGACGCGTGGGGCCTTCTCCTGGGAGTCCTCACGCTCGCGATCGTCACTCTCGGAGTCATTCGCCTCACCAGCCTCGAGCTCTCACCCGAGGTTCCGTGGAACCTCGTCACGCTCGTGCTCGGCGCGCTCGTCTTCCTCGTCGCGCTCGTGAAGAACCTGACCGACGACGGCTCCACCATCCCGAGCTATATGGGAGTCGCACTCGCGGGCGCCGTCGCCGTCGGCGCGTACCTGGACCGCTCGCGTCCGGAGCCGCAGCGCGACACGTCGGCCCGCGCCGAATGGAAGCCGCGTGTCCGGCCGACAGCTCGGGCCACGTCGGTCGATAGCTCTCCGGCCCGGCGCGCGTCGGCCGAGCCGGAGCCTCGTTCGGCTCAGCCTGCGAGACGCTGGTAGCGCTACTGGTAGCGCGCAAGTGCGGAATCCGCTCGCGCGGATTCCGTACGCGCAAAACCCCTGCAGGCGTCCGCTAGACGGCCGCGCCGCTCTGCATTCACATCAAACCTCTAGCTGGCGATCATTCGGTGGACGTCGTCTCGTCCGTCGGCTCGTCCACGGGCGACTCGTCGGGGCCGCCGACGGTCGCCGGCACCGGCGGGCCCTCGACGATCCGAATGGTCACGGGCGGCTCTTCGTCGACCGGATCCTCGCGCCGGTCGATGACGATCGTCGACGAGGCGGTGAGCTCGCGCCCGAGGATGAAATCCGCAAGCGGATCCTCGATCAGCCGCTGGATCGCGCGGCGTAGCGGCCGTGCTCCCATCGCCGGGTCGTAGCCCTGCTCGACGAGGAGCTCGCGTGCATCGTCGGTGAGCTCGATGACCGTCCCGTGCTTCGCCATCTCCTCGCGCACGCGCTTCATCATCAGGTCGACGACCTGGAGGATCTCGGCGCGCTCGAGCTTGTGGAACACGATGACCTCGTCGATCCGGTTCAGGAGCTCGGGCCGGAACACCTTCTTGAGCTCCGACATGACGCGCTCCTTCATCTCGTCGTACGTGAGGCCACCCTCGTCGCCGATGGAGAAGCCGAGCGTCTGGTTCTTCGAGATCTGGGCCGCGCCCAGGTTCGACGTCATGATCACGATCGTGTTCCGGAAGTCGACCTTCCGACCCTGCGCGTCCGTGAGCTTCCCGTCCTCGAGGATCTGAAGGAGGATGTTGAAGACGTCGGGGTGCGCCTTCTCGATCTCGTCGAGGAGGACGACGGAGTACGGCTTCCGGCGCACGGCCTCCGTGAGCTGGCCGCCCTCGTCGTAGCCGACGTAACCCGGAGGCGAGCCGACGAGCCGGGACACGGAGTGCTTCTCCATGTACTCCGACATGTCCACCTGGATCATTGCGTCCTCGTCGCCGAAGAGAAACTCGGCGAGCGTGCGCGCGAGCTCCGTCTTCCCGACGCCTGACGGGCCGAGGAAGATGAACGAGCCGGTCGGGCGCTTCGGATCCTTGATCCCCGCCCGTGCGCGGCGAATCGACTTCGCGACCGCGACGATCGCCTGGTGCTGGCCGATGACGCGCTTGTGCAGCTCGTCCTCCATGCGGATGAGCCGCTCGGACTCCGCCTCGGTCAGCTTGAAGACCGGGATGCCGGTCCACATGGAAACGATGTCGGCGATCTCGTCCTCGCCGATCTCGGGCTGCTCCTCGTCCGCCTGGTTGCGCCAGTCGTCTTCGAGCTCCTTCTTCTTCTGCGTGAGCTTGCGCTCCTTGTCGCGGAGCTGTGCTGCCTTCTCGAACTCCTGCGCCTCGATCGCCGCTTCCTTGTCGGTGCGCACCTTCTCGATCTCTTCCTCGAGCTCGCGGTAGCGCGGCGGGGCGGCCATCGTCGCGATCCGGATGCGCGACCCGGCCTCGTCGATCAGATCGATCGCCTTGTCGGGCAGGTGCCGGTCCTGGATGTAGCGGTCGGCGAGAACAGCCGCGGCCTGCAGCGCGTCGTCCGAGATCTTGCACCGGTGGTGCGCCTCGTAACGGTCGCGTAGGCCTCGCAGGATCTGCACCGTCTCGTCGATCGTGGGCTCGTCGACCCGTACCTGCTGGAAGCGCCGCTCGAGCGCGGCGTCCCGCTCCAGGTACTTGCGGTACTCGTCGAGCGTCGTCGCGCCGATCGTCTGGATCTCGCCACGGGCGAGCGCGGGCTTGAGGATCGAAGCCGCGTCGATTGCGCCCTCGGCGGCACCTGCGCCGACGAGGTTGTGGAGCTCGTCGATGAAGAGAATGATGTCGCCGCGCTGGGTGATCTCCTTCATCACCTTCTTCAGGCGCTCCTCGAACTCCCCGCGGTACTTCGAGCCCGCGACGAGCGCGGCGAGGTCGAGCGTGTAGATCTGCTTGTTCTTCAGGAGCTCGGGCACCTGACTCGCGGCGATGCGCGCAGCGAGGCCTTCGACGACGGCGGTCTTGCCGACGCCCGGCTCTCCGATCAGGACCGGGTTGTTCTTCTGGCGGCGCGAGAGGATCTGCATCACGCGCTCGATCTCCGTCTGGCGCCCGACGACCGGATCGAGCTTGCCCTCGACGGCCTGCTTCGTCAGGTTGCGGCCGAACTGGTCGAGGAGCTTCGAGCTCTTCGTCTTCTCGCCCGCGGGAGCGGAGCCCGCCTGCCGGCGGCCGGGGCCCGAGAGCATGCGGATGATCTCGTTGCGGATCTTCTCCGCATCCGCGTCGAAGTCGAGCAGGATGCGCGCCGCGACGCCCTCGTTCTCGCGCACGAGCCCGAGGAGGATGTGCTCCGTTCCGATGTAGTTGTGTCCGAGGGAGAGCGCCTCGCGCAGGGCCAGCTCGAGAACCTTCTTCGCGCGCGGGGTGAAGGGAATCTGACCCGTCGTGACCTCGTCTCCCTGACCGACGATGCGCGCGACCTGAGCGCGCACCTCTTCCACCGTGATGTCGAGCGACTCGAGAACGCGGGCCGCAAGTCCTTCCTCTTCGCGCAGGAGGCCGAGCAGGATGTGCTCGGTGCCGATGTAGTTGTGCTTGAGCGCTCTCGCCTCGTCCTGCGCGAGAACAACGACTTGCCGGGCCCTCTCGGTGAATCGCTCGAACAACCTTCGACCCTCCTTTCCCCGAGTTCTCCGAAGACGGCGGGATTGCCGCGCTCCGGGTCGAAGGTGCTACGTCTGATCGTAGCCGACGGGTCTGATTTGGGGTTATCACACGCGGGTTCGCCCGGAAAGCGCGGTACCCTTCTCGCGGCTTTGGGAGGTAAGGCTCTCATCACGGGAGGCGCGGGCTTCATCGGCTCGCACCTCGCCGAGCTCCTCCTCGAGGAGGGCTGGGAGATCTATGCCCTCGACGACGTCTCGACGGGCTCCCTCGAGAATGTCTCGCACCTCATGGAGCGGCGCGACTTCCACCTCGTGGTCGAGTCGGTGCTCTCACCGTCCGTGGTCAGCGAGCTCGTCCACAAATGCGACGTCGTCTACCACCTCGCGGCCGTCGTCGGCGTCCAGCTCATCGTCGAGCAGCCCGGCCACACTCTGTTCACGAACGTCCAGGGCACGGAGAACGTGCTCGAGTACTGCACCCGATTCGGGAAGCGAGTCCTCGTCGCATCGTCCTCGGAGGTGTACGGCGATCACCCGGAGGAGCAGTTGCTGAGCGAGGACGCTCGTCGGATATATGGCCCCACGACCGCCCGGCGCTGGGCCTACGCGGACTCGAAGGCCATGGACGAGTTCTTCGCGCTCGCACGCCACGAGGAGCGAGGGCTGGACTGCGTGATCGTCCGCCTCTTCAACACCGTAGGCCCGCGCCAGAGCGGGCAGTACGGCATGGTGATCCCGCGCTTCGCCCAGGCGGCGCTCTCCGGGCGCCCGCTCGAAGTGCACGGCGACGGGATGCAGACCCGCTGCTTCTGCCACGTGCGGGACACCGTGAGCGGTCTGCGCGGTCTGATGGAGGAGCCGGCAACGTCGGGCGAGATCTTCAACGTCGGCTCGCAGGAGCGAATCACGATCCGCGAGCTTGCAGAGCGTGTGCGGGACGCGGCCGGAAGCTCGTCGGAGATCGTGTTCATCCCGTACGAAGACGTCTTCCCGCACGGAGCGCTCGAGGAGATGTTCCACCGGGTCCCGTCGATCGAAAAGATTCGAGGAGCAATCGGCTGGGAGCCCGAGCGAACGCTCGAGGACATCCTGACGGACGTCATCGACTTCGAGCGGGCGGCGAGGGTCGGCGTCTAGGCGGCCCGCGGGCGGCGCCTGACACGGGCCCACGTGCCGTCCGGGAGAGACGATACGGGATCGGCTCGCAAGAACGACTCGAGCTGACGCGGCTCCAGCGGGCGTGCGAAGTAGAAGCCCTGGTCGAGCCGGCAGCCGAGCCGAAGCAAGCTCCGCGACCTGTTCGGGACCTTCGATGCCCTCGGCCACGACGGCGAGATCGAGGGCGTGCGCCAAGTCGACGATCGCTCGAGTTCCTCCCGCTGGCGGAGGAGACCGGTCGCATCGTCGAGATCCGCCGCTGGGTCCTGCCACGCTCTGCACCTGTGGCGCCTCCCGGAACTCCTGCGGTATGACGAGCTCGGCGAGCTCGCGTCCGAGGACGTCCTCCCTTCGGTAGCCGAACGTCCACTCGGCCGCGTCCCCGATGATCGATCGTGACCACCGCATCGAGCGCCGCATCGAGGATCGCCAGGGCGTGTGCCTCTCCCGCCCGCAGGGTCGCACCGTCCCTAGAGCTCCGCGTTCTGGTCACCGCCTGCTTACGGTCGTCGCCCCCAACCTGGCCTGCAGACCCCTCGTTGGGGTACTCCCTTCGAGTCGGTTCCGCGCCTGAATGTGGACCAGACTCGGCCTACAGATCCGAACCATGCGCACGCCGTCCTCGTCGACAGAGAGCTTTCGAGATCGCGTTCGTCTCGAATCGCAACCGCCTCGTGGAGCGTCCACTTGACGTGCTCACCTCGTTCGCCTCCGGCGTCTGGAGCGCGATGTCCGTGCCTACTGCGGCCGAAGCGTGGGGAAGAGGATCACGTCCCGGATCGTGTCGCGGCCGCTGAGCAGCATCGTCAAGCGGTCGATGCCGAGGCCGAGCCCTCCGGTCGGCGGCATCCCATAGGCGAGCGCCTCGACGTAGTCAGGGTCACCCCGCTCGCCGAGGACGTGCTCCGACTGCAACTCGAACCGCTGCTGTTGCTCCTCCGCCGTGTTGATCTCCGTGAATGCGTTCCCGAGCTCCATCCCGCCGGCGAAGTACTCGAAGCGCTCGGTGAGCGTGGGGTCGTCGTCGGTCGACCGTGCGAACGGCGAGAGCTCGATCGGGTAGTCGTGGACGATGGTCGGCTCGACGAGCTCGGGCTCGACGAAGTGGCTGAAAGCATGGTCGACGAGCTGGGGCCAGTCCTTGTCGGCCGCCGTGTCGACATCACGCTCAGCCAGCGCGGTGCGCAGCTCGGCCGGATCGCGAGTCCAAAGCCCGTGCGTGTCCAGCGCGTCCGTGAACCGAATGCGTCGCCAGGGTGCCTTCAGGTCGATCTCTCGCCTCTTGAAGGTGGCGAGCGTCGTCCCGAGCACATCCAGGGCGACACCCTCTAGGAGGGCCTCGATCCTGGCCATCGTGTCGCGGTAGTCGGCGTACGCCTCGTACCACTCGAGCATCGTGAACTCGGGCTGGTGCTTGTAGGAGATGCTCTCGTTGCGAAAGTCCTTTCCGATCTCGTAGACACGTTCGAGCCCGCCGACGATCAGACGCTTGAGGTAGAGCTCGGAGGCGATACGAAGATAGAGATCCGCGTCGAGCTCGTGCGAGCGCGTGACGAAGGGCAGCGCGAAGGCACCGCCGTACCGCGGTTGCAAGATCGGTGTCTCGACCTCGAAGAAGCCCTCGGCGTCGAGGTGGCGACGGATCGCGGTCACGACCCTGCTCCGGAGGAGAAAGTCCGCCCGCGTCTCCTCGTTCATCAGGAGGTCGAGGTAGCGCTTGCGGTAGCGCGTCTCCACGTCCGTGATCCCGTGGAACGTGTCCGGAAGAGGGCTCGCGTTCCGCGACAGGACAGTGAGCTCGTCGACCGCGAGCGACGGCTCACCGCGCCGCGACTTCGCAGGCTTGCCGACCACACCGATTACGTCGCCGAGGTGGACGTCGACTTCGCCCGTGCGGCCGGTGTCGCACAGGAGCTGAATGCGTCCGGAGCGGTCGACGAGGTCGAGGAAGACGAGCTTGCCCATCTCGCGCCGTGCCATCGCCCGGCCGGCGATCCGCCTCGTCTCCTCGAGCTGGCCGCCGTCTTCGAGCGGCTCGCACTCCGTTCGTACAGCAGCGATGTCGCTTCGGTCCGGAAAACGCTTCGGCGCAGCCATGGCCGGCCAGCCTACCCGGCCGCGTTCGGAGCGTCAGGCCGGACGATCCATCGCACGCAGCAGAGATTGCTGGTCAGGCGCGCGGCGATCACCTCGCCCTGCTCGAGCCCGGTGTAGTGAGCCGGGCTGACGCGCCAGGCCCGGATCGTTCTGGACGTCCCGTCGTCGACGGCGACGTAGTAACGGCGATTCTTCTCGTCTCCGAAGACACGGAGCCGCAGGATCGGGCCGGTGACTTCCGTCGCCGACATCCAGTCCGACCAGGCCATGACGACGACCGCGACTCCGAGGATCACCACCGCACAGGGAATGAGAAGAAACCCGGCCGCGGGCGGCCCGCCGTCGGTCAGCAGCGGACCGAGCGTGTACAGGACGAGGCCCGAGGCGACTACCGCGCCGATGCCCGTGAGAAAAGCGACGACCGGGTCTCTGCCCCACGCCGGTGGCCAGAGGCGCGGGTACGCGATACGCACCGGCCGCCAGCGGCCGCTGTAGGCACTCCAGGCCCGAGTATCGGACTCCGTGCCCATGGGAAGCGGCCCAGTTGCACCTGACTCAACGCCGAGCGCGGCACCGTAGGCGAGGTGACGGTTCCAGAGCTCGACGGTCAGCGGCGACTGCCGCGCGAACTCCTCGTCCTCGGCGAGGGCAGCACGCACGCCGAGCCACCTCGATGCGGCGACCATCCCAGCGGGCGTCTCCCGCTGCGGGTGCCGCGCGCGTATCCAGCCGAGAAGCGCGACCGCTGCAACGACGACGATCGCCCCTGCCTCGAACTCCGACTGAATCCACACGAGCAGTCCGGGGACACCCGAGAACAGCCCGAGCGCCGTGAAGACGCCGGTGTCGAGCGCGTCGCGCGACAGCCCGCGCGCCTTCGCGTCGTCCACGACTTCCCCCTCGAACGCTCGCCTCCCCTTCGCCGACTGCTCGGTCGGGCCGGTGGTCAGAGCCTCCGCCGGAACGACGCCGTCACTCGCCCTCTCGTACAGGTGCGCGAGCACGCGACGCTCATACGAGGTCAGCGCCTCCTGGTGCGCCAAGCGCAGCCGGATGAAGAAGACGCCGGGTCCTCGGTGCTCGACGTCGACGACGTTCCGGGCAGCAAGATCGATGAGCGTAGCCGGCAACGCCTGCTCCGTGACCCTGAAGTCGCTGACGAGGAAGTTCGCGATCGCGGGCGGCTCTCCGCCGAGGTCGAGCGTCTTCGGCCCGACCGGTGGCTCGCGCGGGGCGCCGCGCGAGGTACACCAAGCCCGCAGCGAGCAGCCATGCGATCCCGGTCGCCGCAGTCGCCACGAACAGTGCACCGTTTGCAGCGATCACATGCTCTCCCATTCCCTCGTCGGGAATGCTGAGCGCTCGTTCGGACCGAGAGCCCTCGCGCTGCGCCGGTCGTACCGAGATGGCCGCTACGCGGCCTTGATCTCCATGATCTTGAACTTGAGCTTGGCGCCGCGTGGCGTCGCGACCTCGACGGTCTCGCCCTTCTTGCGGCCCATGATCGCCTTCCCGACCGGGGACTCGTTCGAGAGCTTGCGCTCCGCAGGGTTGGCCTCCGCCGAGCCGACGATGAAGTACTCGACTGTCTGCTTCGCGGCGAGGTCACGCAGGCGAACGACCGAGCCGATGGAGACCACGCTCGTGTCGACGTCCTTCGTGTCGATGAGCCGCGCATTGCGGAGCCGTTCCTCGAGCTGTGCGATGCGGTGCTCGAGCATCATCTGCTCGTTCTTCGCGTCGTCGTACTCCGCGTTCTCCGCGATCTCACCGAACTCGCGGGCTGCTGCGATGCGCTGCGCGATCTCCCGGCGCTTGTCGGTCCGCAGGCGGTCGAGCTCGCTTCTTAGCTGCTCGAAACCCTCAGGAGTGAGGATCACATCCTTCACTAGAACAACCCCCAGAGACGGGATGGCGGGGCCGACGAGCCCCGTCAAACGGCTCGGAATGGTAGCTGTGCCCGGCGACCGTCGTCAACAGGCCGCAACTACGATCTCCAGCCGTGGGACTCGACCTGCGCACATCCTGGAACATCGGCCCGGTCGAGGTTCCTACTCGGCTCGTACTCGCCCCGATGGCGGGTGTCAGCGTGCAGGCCTTCCGCCGCCAGGGGCGACGCTACGGGGCCGGGCTCGTGTGCTCGGAGATGGTCAGCTGTGCGGGAATCGAGCACCGGAACGAGCGGACACTGGGTTACCTGCGCGTGGCCTCCGACGAGCACCCGCTCGCGATCCAGCTCTTCGGCTCCGACCCCCGCCCGATGGCGGACGCGGCGCGCATGGTCGAGGCGGCCGGCGCCGACATCGTCGATCTCAACTTCGGCTGCCCCGTCAGGAAGGTGACACGCACCGGGGCCGGCGCGACCCTCCTGGAGGACCCCTCGCTCGCGTGCCGGATCGTCGCTGCGGTCGCGGAAGCAGTCGACGTGCCGGTAACGGTGAAGCTCCGGCTCGGCCTTCGAAACGGCTCTCGGGCGTGCCTGGAGCTCGGGCCGCGCCTCGTGGATGTCGGCGCTGCCTCGCTGACGCTCCATCCGCGCTCCGCAGAGCAGATGTACACGGGCTCGGCGGACCATTCGCTCACCGCGGAGCTCGTATCGCTCGTCGACGTTCCGGTCGTGGCCTCCGGGGACGTGACCTCGCACGCTCAGGCGCAGGCGCTGCTTGTGACGACCGGCGCGGAGGCCGTGATGGTCGGCCGGGGGGCGCAGGGAAACCCGTGGGCCCTTCAGGAGATCGTCGACGGCGAGAACGGTGAGCCCGCCCGCGAGGAGGTCGTAGCCGAGCTCGTCCTCTTCATCCGCGAGACTGTGCGCGAGCTCGGCGAGCAGCGAGCCTCAGGCTTCCTCAAGAAGTTCTACGGGTGGTACCTCGGCCAGGGCCGCTTCCCGAAACCGTTCAAGCAGGAGCTCCTCCAGCTCGGATCGACGGATGAGGTCGAGCAGCGCCTCTTCGCTGCAGCTCCGGGAGCCATCGCTCTGGTCGAGCGGCTCGAGGCGGAGGTCCCGACCGGCGACGAGGTCACACTCGAGCTTCCCATCTCGATCTACGGCGGCGGCTGAGACGCTCTCGGCCGCGGATCTCCCGGCCGGCGGAGCCGGCCTCCGCGACCGGCTGACGACGCCCCGAGAGCGTCTCAGCAGCGGCATCCCCTGCATCAGCGATCAGCCTCCCGCGGCCGCACGCGCGGGAGCCAGCGCGGCATCGGCACCCGGCAGGCTGCCTCTTCAGTCTTCCGAGCTGCCGGTCAGAGCGGTCGCGACGCCGAGCCCGACGTAAACGCTCCCGGCGACGTAGCGCTGAGCACGCAGGAAACGGCGCGAGCCGCGTAGCAGACCACCCGCGGTGCCCGCGGCGAGCGCCCAGAGGGAGTCCGTGACGAGCCCGAGCGCGGCGAAGAGGAATCCCAGGAACGCGATTTGAAGCGTCGCGTGCCCGGCGTTCGGGTCGACGAACTGCGGGAGGAAGGCGAGGAAGAAGAGTGCCGTCTTCGGGTTCAGCACGTTGACGACGACCCCCTGCGCATAGGTGCGACGATGGGCTCGCTCCCCGTCAACGGCAATCCCCGTCTCGGAGCGCGGCGAGAAGAGCGTCCACAGCCCCAGCCCGACGAGATATGCCGCGCCGGCGATCTTTATCGCAGTGAAGGCGATCGCCGACGAGAGGACCAGCGCCGACAGGCCTGCCGTCGCGGCCGCGATGTGGACGAGTGTTCCCGTGTGGATCCCGAGCACGGACGCAAGCCCAGCGCGGCGGCCCTGGTGGACGGAGCGAGCCACGACGTAGAGGACCGCCGGCCCCGGCACGACGAGCAGGGCGAGTGCTGCGACGGTGAAGACTCCGAGGCGAGCCGGGTCAGGGATCAAGGGTTCAGGTCCCAGACGAGATGGAGGCCGTCCAGGGTAAGGAATGGGTCCACGCGCTCGATCGTTCGCGAGTGGGGCGCTACGAGGTCGGCAAGCCCGCCGGTCGCGACTGCCCGCGCCTCCGCGCCGAGCTCCTCGCGAATCCGGCCGACGATTCCGTCCACTTGCCCTGCGAAGCCGTAGACGAGGCCGGACTGTAGCCCGCCCACTGTCGTCTTTCCGATGACCGTGGGCGGGGCCGCGTAGTCCACCTTGACGAGCCTCGCGGCTCGGGCGAAGAGCGCCTCCATCGAGATCTCGATCCCCGGAGCGAGGACGCCTCCCACGTACTCCCCTTCGGGCGAGACGACGTCGAAGTTGGTCGACGTCCCGAAGTCGACGACGATGACCGGCGCACCGTAGCGCTTCTTGGCGGCGACGGCGTTCACGATCCGGTCGGGGCCAACCTCACGCGGGTCGTCGTACCGGATCGGGATCCCGGTCTTGATGCCCGGCCCCACGACGAGAAGCGGAGCCTGCGCCCATTTGCCCGCGAGCAGCTCCCACTCGCGAACGAGAACGGGCACCGTCGAACAGAGACAGATCCCGTCTACCGGGTCGAGGTCGAGCAGGCCATTCAGCACGACGCCGAGCTCGTCAGCGGTGGCCGACTGGTCCGTCGCAAGGCGCCAGTGATCACTCAGGGTCCCGTTTTCGTACAGCCCGAGCACGGTCTGGGTATTGCCGACATCGACGGCAAGCAGCACCGCGCAAGTGAATCAGAGCGGCTGAGAGGCTGGTTGTTATAGAGTCGGAGACACGGTGTTTCGGAAGCGGAGCCGGGGTCGCAGGGCACGCAAGATCTCTCTACTTCTCACAGGACTGGCCGTCGGCGTCCTCTCGGCCGTTCGACTTCGCAAGCGCACGCGCACGAAGGGAGACCCTATGGCTGACGCCAAGACGATCGTTCGGAAGACCATCGAGGAGCCCTGGAAGGGCAACTGGGATGTGATCGACGAGTACATCGCGCCCGGCTACATCGGCCACGATCCGTCCCTCCCTGAACCGATCCGTGGGATCGACGGCACCAAGGCGAACTACCAGCAATACATCGACGCGTTCTCCGGCGCTCAGATCACCGTCGACGAGCAGATCGCCGAGGGCGACATCGTCGCCACACGCTGGACCGGACGCGGAACCCACACCGGCGAGTTCCCCGGCACCGGGATCTCCCCCACCGGCAAGGACGTCACCGTCTCGGGAATCACCCTCTCCAAGATCGAGGGCGGGAAGATCATCGAGGAGTGGACCAACTGGGACACCCTGGGGATGCTCGTCCAGATCGGCGCCGTACCGGCACCGACGACAGCCTGATCCGAGCGAACAGGGCGCCCAAAAAGAGCCGCCGAAGGGCGGCTCTTTCGGGTGGGCTCATCCGCCGTTTTGGGGGGTTGATCGGACGCGGCGACCGACCGATGACCCGTATGCGGCCCACCTCCCCGCAGACCTGGATGTCCACGTTCGCCAACTCGAGTCACATGCCCTGTCCTGAATGCGGCGCCTCGGTCCACACCGAGAACCGCAACGATCACGTCTGCGACCCGGAGCGCCGGCTCGACTACCTAATGTTCCAGCTACGCGAGGAGATCGCCGGGTTCGAGCGGGGGGTTCGCGAGTACCTGACGACGCCCCACGGGCGCTTCGCCCAGTGGCTCGCGGAGCGACGGCGTCCGCCCCTCCAGAGCTCGTAGGCGAGATACGTCCCGCCCTACGACGTATCGTCGTCGCTAGGGAGCGACTGACCAATGCGCTCGGCAAGAGCCTCGGCCGTAAGGCGCGGCTCCTCCCCCTCGCCCCGCAGCTCCTCGACCGTGACGTCGCCGGACGTGTAGACCTCGGCCCGCGGGATGATCCTGCTCGGCCGGTTCTTGTCCCAGACCCAGACGTCCTCCATGCGCACGTGGAAGAACGGGTAGCTCGCCTGCGGGAGCGCCTCCATGTCGAGCTTGTTGCAGAGGTACGTCGCGTCCTGTGTGAGAACGCAGAAGCGGAAGAGCGAGAAGACCGCGGAATACTCGCGCTTGAGCGAAAGCTCGAGCTCCGCCTCGAATTCGTCGAGCTCGTCGAGGTGCGACATCGCGCTCAGTCTAGATGAGTGACGAGCTCTGAAACCCGCCCCAGCCCCGGGATCACGAGCTCGGGATCGACCTCCGCGAGCGGCTCGAGAGCGAAAGGTCGTTCGCCGAGCCGAGGATGGGGAATCGTGAGGCCCGGCTGGTCGATCTCCTCGTCGCCGTACACGAGCAGATCGAGATCGATCGTTCGGGGCCCCCACCTCGTGCCGTCGCGGACTCGCCCGAGCTGCCGCTCGATTCGCAGGAGAACGTCGAGCAGGTCCCGCGGGGCGAGCGCCGTATCCACGACGACCGCGCCGTTCAGGAACCGCGGCTGGTCGATGACCCCGACCGGGTCCGTTTCTCGAACCCGAGAGACGGCGACGACATCGACCTCGTCCTCGCGCCCCAAGAGCTCGATCGCACGCCGGATCGTCTCCTCCCGCGCGCCCAGGTTTGCGCCCAGGCCGACGTAGGCGCGCGTCATCGAGGCTAGGCCCGCTCGCGCTCGACGATGACGGCCGCATGCTCGACCGTCGGGTCGAGGACAACGTCGGGCTTGCGGACGCGTACGCGCACGCGAACCGCCGCGGGAAAGCGAGAGAGGATCCCGTCCACCACCGCACCCGCGAGGCCTTCGAGCAGCAGCCGCTCGGGGCCCGTGAACACTTCCTTCACGAGCTCGGCCAGATGCCGGTAGTCGACTGTCTCCTCGATCCGGTCGCTCACGGTGGCTGCCTCATTGACGTCGACCCAGAGATCGACGAGGAAGCGCTGGCCCAGCGTCCGCTCCTCCTCCAGAAAGCCGTGATGGCCAAATACGACCAACCCTGCAAGCTCAATCGTCACGCGCGCCCCTCGCCGGCTCCGGCTCCCGCCGGGCTGATTTTCGGGGCCCCCAGAAAGTGCGATTTCTGGGGATGGGGTCCGAGGAACGCGCGCGCGAGGATGAAGGGACAGGCGCTCACAAAGTGACCGTTCCCCGCTCGACCGCAGCCGCGACCGCGAGCGCCTCGACCGTTTCGCGGACGTCGTGCACGCGGAACATCGAGGCGCCGTGCGCGAACGCGGCGACCGCGGCGCCCAGCGAGGCCGCCATCGTTCCCCGCCTCGCGCCAGGGTCGCCCAGAACCTTTCCGAGCGTGCTCTTGCGCGAGAATCCGACGACGACCGGCCGGCCGAGACCGACGATCACGTCGAGCCGGCGGATCAGCTCCAGGTTCTGGTCGGGCGTCTTTCCGAAGCCGATGCCGGGGTCGAGGCAGACGAGCTCCTCGCGGATGCCTTCGCTGACGGCGAGCTCGAGCCTCTCTTCCAGGAACGCGGCGACGTCCGAGACGACGTCGTCGTAGCGCGGTGCCGCCTGCATCGTCCGCGGCTCGCCCAGCATGTGCATCAGGCAGAGATAGGCCCCGTGCTCGGCGACGATCGGAGCGAGGCCAGGATCGGCGCGCAACGCCGTGACGTCGTTGACCAGCTCGGCGCCGAGCTCGAGCGCATGCCGGGCGACGGTCGCCTTCGACGTGTCGATCGACACCGTGAGGTCGCCCATTGCCTCGAGCACGGGGGCAACGCGGCGGAGCTCCTCCTCCTCGGGCACCGAGTCCGCGCCCGGCCTCGTCGACTCACCGCCGACATCGACGATCGCCGCTCCCTCCGCGGCCAGGCGTCGCGCGCGGGCGATCGCGTCGTCCGGTCGCAGATAGCGCCCACCGTCGGAGAAACTATCGGGAGTGACGTTGACGACGCCCATGACGGCGGGCCGTGGGAATCGCTCCTCGAAGGGAGGACGTGCTGGATGCACGCCGCGGAGCGTAGCGCCGTCTTCAGCGTCCACCGAGCATAGACTCCCGGGCCATGAGCACATCTGCCTCCACCACCGGCCCACTCGGGCAGCCGCGCGGGATCGGGTTCGCGATCCTGATCACGATCGTGACGCTCGGCATCTACTCCCTGTACTGGGTGTTCAAGACCGAGGACGAGGTGAAGGAGCACTCCGGCCAGGGTGTCGGCGGGGTCATCGGCCTCGTCATCTGGATCGTCGTCGGCATCGTCACGTGGTTCCTGATCCCGTCGGAGGTCGGGAAGATGTACAAGGCAGACGGTCGCGCGGCGCCTTTCGGCGGCTGGCTCGGCCTCTGGGTACTGCTCCCGCTGATCGGCTGGATCGTGTGGTTCGTGAAGGTGCAAGGCGCGCTCAACCGTTACTGGGAGAGCAAGACCGCACCTATCGCCGCCCCGGCTCCCGCCGTCTAACGCAGTACGGATCGCGAACGGGACCGACCGCGCATGCGGGGTAGCGGCGCACGCATCGTCCTCCCCGCTCTCGGCGTGCTCGCGCTCGTCGCCGTCGTCGCGGTCGCCGCTTCCGGGTCGACCCCCGGCGGATCTTCGGATGCACGCAGGCCGGGAGACGTCTTCCTCGACGCGCTCTTCAGCTTCGTCCTCCTCGCTCTCGCTGCTGCCGCCGCGTTGCTCGTCTACGGGCTCATGCAGCGGAAGGAGATCGCCCGCGAGATGGCGTCCGGCCGCTATCCGCGCACGAGCCTTGGCGCGTTCGTCGCGTTCTGCGCGATCCTCTGTGTGATCGGCTACTTCCGGATGCGGGACAACGACTGGAGCTTCCTCGGAGCCAACGGGAGAGCAGAGTCGCCGGGGCTGAAGTCGCTCGACGGAACCACAGCCCAGTCGGAGATCGAGGACGTGTACGAGCCCGAGTTCGCCTGGCTCCCGGTCCTCGTCCTGCTCACCCTCGTGTGCGCGGGAGGAGGTGCCTGGTACCTCGCCAATCGCCGGAAGATGGTTGCGCGGCGGAGCGAGCCGCTCGCCGAGACCCTCGCAGACGCAATCGGCGAGTCGCTCGACGATCTCGTCGCCGAGCTCGACCCGCGCCGCGCGGTGATTGCCGCCTACGCTCGGCTGGAGCGTGCTCTCGCCGCATACGGGCTCCCACGGAGCTCGGCCGAGACACAGGAGGAGTACCTCGTCCGAATTCTCGGCAACCTTGACGTCGAGACGCAGGCGATCCGGCGACTCACCGACCTCTTCGAGTGGGCGAAGTACTCCCAGCACGACGTCGACGACGGCATGAAGGAAGAGGCGATCGCCGCACTGACACGCGTCCGCGACGAGCTCCGCGCCACGGAGGAGCGGCAGACGGGGGAGCCCGGGGTCCCGGCCACGGTGGGACCCGCGTGAAGCGCGACCTGCTGCTGAGCGCACGGGTTCTCGTGCCGCCCACGCTCGGCCTCGTCGCCGTCGTCGCGTTTGCCCCCGGCCGCATCGGCCTCGCGGCCCGGATCTACGTGCTCCTTCTCTGCGGTGTAGCACTCGCGCTCGCCTTGGCGGCCCTCCGGCGCGCGTACCCGCCTGCCACGCCGCTCCGCCGGCCGCGCACCCCCCGCAGCCGCGCGAGGCCACGGCCTCCCACGTTGACCCGGCTGGAGCAGCAGGTCGCGCTCGGGGCGGCCAGCGCGTTCGAGTTCCACCGTGGCCTGCGACCGCGCCTCAGAGCCCTCGCGGGCGGGTTGCTCGCGGATCGGAGAGGTGTCTCACTCGACGAGGCACCAGGGCCCTCACGTGAGGTCGTCGGACAGGAGACCTGGGAGCTCGTGCGCCATGACCGGCCGCCGCCCGAGGATCGGCTCGCGCGAGGCGTGCCACTCGAGGATCTCTCGCGCGTCGTCGAGTCGCTCGAGCGGGTTTGAGTGAGCGGCTTGGAGCTCGAACGCGTCCACGAGCTCTCGGCAGCCGTTCTCGACGAGGTCGAGCGCGCAGTCATCGGCAAGCGCGATGCGCTCGAGCTCGTCCTCGTCGGTTTCCTCGCCAACGGTCACGTGCTCCTGGAGGACTTTCCGGGGCTCGCGAAGACGCTCGCGGCCCGCTCGTTCGCGCAGGTCCTCAGCATGCGCTTCACGCGCGTCCAGTTCACGCCCGACCTGATGCCCTCGGACGTGACGGGCTCCTCGATCTGGAACCAGCGCGACGCGGACTTCGATTTCCGCCCGGGCCCGATCTTCACGAACCTGCTCTTGGCGGACGAGATCAACCGCGCTCCGCCGAAGACTCAGGCCGCTCTTCTCGAGGCCATGCAGGAGCGCCAAGTCACGATCGAGGGGACGACTCATCCGCTCGAGCCACCGTTCCTCGTCATCGCGACACAGAACCCGATCGAATACGAGGGCACGTACCCGCTGCCCGAGGCGCAGCTGGACCGCTTCCTCCTCCGCGCCGCCGTCGGCTACCCCGCCCGCGACGACGAGGTCGAGGTGCTGTCGCGCCGCATCGAGCGGCAGACCGACGAGGTCGTCCTCGATCCCGTTGTCGACCGGGCCACCCTTCTCGAAATGCAGTACGCGATCGAGCGTGTGCACGTGTCGGACAGCGTCCGGCGCTACTGCGTCGATCTGGTGGGCGCGACAAGGGCGTCACAGAGCACGGCCGTCGGTGCGAGCCCGCGCGGCAGCCTCGCCCTGCTGAAGCTCGCACGATGCAAGGCAGCGCTCACCGGACGCGACTTCGTGCTGCCGGACGACGTCAAGGCAGTC
Organism: Actinomycetota bacterium; assembly: GCA_046727975.1. GTDB lineage: Bacteria > Actinomycetota > Thermoleophilia > Gaiellales > Gaiellaceae > GMQP-bins7. The sequence continues at coordinate 67,036 of JBKPDR010000009.1, forward strand.
GCCGTGCCGGCGCTCTCCCATCGACTCGTCCTTCGGCCCGAGCTCTGGGTGCAGCGCGTCTCCGCCGAGGATGTCGTCCGGGAGGTGCTCGCGACAGTCCCCACCCCGAAAGCCGAGGACGTCGGGACAGGGCTCCGGTCCGTATGACACGAACGGCCGGCCCACGCGTGCAGAGCTACGCCGTGCTCGCCGCACTCGGCCTGGTCGCCGCACTCGCTCTGAGACGGCCCGAGCTCGCTGTCGCGGCCGCCCCGTTTGCACTCGTCCTCGCCGTGGGGTTGCGGATCGCGCGGGATCCGGAGGTCGACGTCTCGTTCGCGCTCGAGACGGATCGTACGTTGGAGGAAAGCGAGGTCTCAGCCGAGCTCGTCGTCCTGGCCCAGGCATCCGTCGATCGACTCGAGCTGCTCGTGGACCTGCCCGCCCAACTCGATGTCGTCGATCCCGGCCGCGCGAGGGCGGTGCGCCTGCACTCCGGCGACGAGCGCGTGCTCGAGCTCGGGCTCGTCTGCCGTCGCTGGGGTGTCTACGACGTGGGCGAGATCGAGGTCCGGGCCCGCGACGTGCTCGGGCTCCTCGTTTGGGAGCGGCGCTTCGAGCGATCCCACCGGCTCAAGGCGTATCCCAAGGCGGAAGCAGTGCAGCGGCTCTTCCTCCCGGTCGAGACCCAGGCGCTGACGGGGAGCGACGTCGCCCGAGCCAAGGGTGACGGGATCGAGTACGCAGACATCCGCGACTACGTCGCGGGTGACCGCCTCCGCTCGATCAACTGGCGCGCATCGGCCAGACGGAACACCTTCGTCGTCAACGAGCGCCACCCCGAGCGAAACACGGATGTAGTGGTCCTCGTCGACAGCTTCGCCGACCTCCGGAGCGCTCGGCGTAGCACGCTGGACGACGCGGTGCGCGCGGCGGCGACGCTGGCGAGCCGCTACCTGGGGCGGCGCGACCGCGTGGGCCTCGTCTCGTTCGGAGGTCTCCTCCGCTGGCTGAAGCCCGGGTTGGGCTCGATCCAGCGCTACAGGCTCATCGAGACCTTGCTCGAGACGGGCGTCGAGCCGACGTACAGCTGGAGAAACGTCGAGCTCCTCCCGGCTGAGATTCTGCCGTCGAAGGCGCTCGTCGTCGCGTTGACGCCTCTCGTCGATCCGCGCTTCGTCGCCGCACTCGAGGATCTCCGCGCCCGTGGATACGACCTCGCGGTGGTCGAGGTCGATCCCGTGGGGATCGTCGAGCCCGGTCGCACTGCGGTCGAGAGGCTCGCGTACCGCCTCTGGCTCTTGGAGCGGGAGGTTCTCCGAGCTCGGCTGCACAACCTCGGAATCGCGGTCGCGCGCTGGAAGGACGAAGCGGCCCTCGAGACCGCCCTCGAGGAGGTGAGGACGTACCGGCGCTACGCGCGTCTCGCCCGCGTCTGACGGCAGGCCTTGGAGCAGTCCTCTGCGCGGGAGCACTCGGGGCGCTCGCCCTCGCCCGCGCGAGCGACCTCGTCATCCGCATCGGGCTGCGTGTAACCGCGGTGGCGGTCGTCCTTCTCGTCGCTGCGCTCGTGCTTGGGTGGGCGCGGCTGATCCCGCTCTCGCTCGCTCTCCTTGGCGGCGCCTACGCCCTCTATCTGAGCGCCGACGACGCTGCGCTCGACCCGGCCGCACCCGTGTTCGGGGCAGGGCTGCTGGTGACCGCGGAGCTCGCGTACATGTCGCTCGAGGAACGGGAGGGGATTCCCGCGGAGGCGGGCGAGGCGCTGCGCCGTGCGGCGTTCATCGCCGCTTTGGGTCTCGGCGCGCTTCTCGTCTCGGGCGGGGTGCTCGCGCTCGCGGACGTCATCCGTACCGGCGGGCTCGCAGTCGACCTCCTCGGAGCGGTCGCAGCCGCAGCGGCCATGCTCGTCGTCGTCGCCCTGGCTCGGCGCGGGGCGCGCTAGTGCTGGCACGCGCCAGCGCAGCTTTCCACAGCGGTTTGCGCGATGTCCCGTTTGCCACAAAGCTCTCTCTGTGCGGCCGTAGAGCCTGGCCAGTCTCGTCGTGATGCTCGCCATCTTCGAAGTGCCACAGCCGACGTTGACCCAGGTCGCGCGGGCCCGAGAGCGGAGCTCCAAGCCGCCCTCGCCGAATCCGATCCAGATCGGCTGGTCATCGTGGCCACGACGAGTTATGGAGCAAGCGCATCCGCGACGCCTTCGACAGCGCCTGCGACGCCGACACGAATCTCGTATTCACCGGCTCGAATGCCGCGTACTGGCAGGTGCGCTACGAGGACGGCGGACGCACGATCGTCGGCTACAGGAGGCGGCTCCCGATCCGGAGCCGGATCCTGCGCTTCGAACGGTGCGCTTTCGGCGCCTCGTTCCGCCGCGACCCGAGTGCGCGCTCATGGGGAAGTGATGTTCGTCCCCATCCGCGACATCCTCGGGGGGCCGGTGGACTACACCGTGACGGATGCCGCGAGAGTGGACCCCAGCGCGTCCGCGCGCGCTGCGGGCCGAGGTTCGTGTTTACGCCGGGTGACGTTGCGGATCACGCGGCACGCCGATCCCCGCGTTCGGCACTTCCGGATCGTGCGGCACCGCGGAGCGTTGCCGTTCCGCCTGGACGGTCCCGGTGTCGCTTCCGTCTGCCGAACGTCGAGCGGCGTGTGCGTCAATCGCGTGTCCCTCGCGTGACCTACCGGTACGCGACCGTCGCCGAGGACAGCTGGAGCGAGTCGTTCCCGGCGTTTACGCGCAAGGTCGTGGTGCGGCCTCGACGCTGACGGCTCGCAGAAACCGGAGTCGCTAGCTGGGCGCGCCTTCGGGCGGCGGCTGCATGGTGGACGCGCCCGGGAAGGCGGGCCGTGGCGTCGGCTTCGGGATCGGCCGCTCGCGCTCCGGCTCCTCCGCGGGCGGAGCAGAGGGCTCTTCCTCCGCGAAGACCGACTCCTCCGCCTCGCCCACGAGCAGTCGCTCGAACTGCTCTTTGTCGATCGTCTCCCGTTCGATGAGGATCGCGGAGAGGCGGTGTAGCTCGTCCATGTGCTCGCGCAGCGTGCGAATCGCGGCGTCGTGGGCCTCTTCGATCACGCGCCGGATCTCGTCGTCGATCTCCTTCGCCACCTCTTCCGAGTAATCGGGCTCGGAGCCCATGTCGCGGCCGAGGAAGGGCATTTCGTGGTTGCGGCCGAGGACGCGGGGGCCGAGCTTCTCGGACATCCCGAAGCGCATGATCATCTGCTTCGCGGTCGCGGTCACCTTCTCCAGGTCGTTCGCCGCTCCGGTCGTCACCTCGTGGAAGACGAGCTCCTCCGCCGCCCGCCCGCCGAGCGTCGCCGCCAGCTCGTCCATGAGCGCCGACTTCGTCGTCAGGTAGCGGTCCTCGGTGGGGAGCGAGATCGTGAGCCCGAGGGCCTGGCCCCTGGACACGATCGTGATCTTGTGCACCGGGTTCGTGTTCTCGAGGTAGTGGCCGACGAGGGCATGGCCCATCTCGTGGTAGGCGGTGATCTTGCGCTCTTTCTCGGAGAGCAGGCGGGCCTTCTTCTCGGGCCCGGCGATGACCCGCATGATCCCTTCCTCGAGCTCCTCCTGCTCGATCATCTTCTTCCCGCGGCGGGCGGCGAGAAGAGCCGCCTCGTTGATCAGGTTCGAGAGGTCGGCGCCGGTGAAGCCGGGTGTCCCGGCAGCGAGTGTGTCGAGGTCGATCTCTCGGGCGATCGGCTTGCCGCGCGAGTGCACCTCGAGGATCTTTCGCCGGCCGAGCCGGTCCGGGCGGTCGACGACGATCTGGCGGTCGAAGCGGCCCGGCCGCAGCAGGGCGGGATCGAGAATGTCGGGTCTGTTGGTGGCGGCGATGAGGATGATGTTGTCCTTCATCTCGAAGCCGTCCATCTCGACGAGGAGCTGGTTCAGCGTCTGCTCGCGCTCGTCGTGGCCGCCTCCGAGCCCGGCGCCGCGGTGCCGGCCGACGGCGTCGATCTCGTCCATGAAGATGATGCACGGGGAGGCCTGCTTCGCCTGCTCGAAGAGGTCTCGGACGCGGGAGGCGCCGACGCCGACGAACATCTCGACGAAGTCCGAGCCCGAAATGGAGAAGAAGGGCACGCCGGCCTCACCTGCGACCGCTCGCGCGAGCAGCGTCTTGCCCGTGCCGGGCGGGCCGTAGAGGAGGACGCCCTTCGGGATGCGGGCTCCGAGCGCCTGGAACTTCTTCGGGTTCTCCAGGAACTCCTTGATCTCGTGCAGTTCCTCGACGGCCTCGTCCGCGCCGGCGACATCCTTGAAGGTCACCTTCGGCGAGTCCGGGGACATGCGCTTGGCGCGACTCTTGCCGAAGCTCATCACTTTCGACCCGCCGCCCTGCACCTGGTTCATGAGGAAGATCCAGAACCCAATCAGAAGAACGAAGGGGAGCAGGTTCGCGAGCAGCGTCCACCATGCCGACGAGCCCGTGCCCTTGGAGTCGAACTTGACGTTCTCCTCCTGGAGCAGGTTCTGGAACTGGATCTGGGACTGCGGCGTCGGGTAGTTGACCTTGAACTTCGTGCCGTCGACGAGCGTCCCGGTGATCTGCTGCCGGTTCGGCGTGAAGAGGACGTCGTTGACAGCTCCGTCCTTGACCTGGGCGATCAAGTCGGAGTACGTGAGCTTGCGCTGGTCCGAGCGACCGGGAAGAAGCGTCTGGCTCGCCAGGTAGACGAGCAGGACGATCACGATCAGCGGGAAGAGCGCGCTACGAAAGAACCGATTCACGGTGGTGGTCGCAGGGTAGCACCCTCATTTCTTCGGCAAAATGAGGCGCGGCCCTGTCCCCCGTTATGTTGGGGTTACCGGTCAGGTGGCGTTCGGCACGAGGTCGGCGTGCAGTACCGCGACGAACGGCAGATTGCGGTACCGCTCCGCGAAATCGAGCCCGTATCCGATCACGAAGCGGTTCGGGATCTCGAAGCCCACATACCGCACCGGGACGTCGATCTCGCGTCGCTCCGGCTTCGTCAAGAGAGCGCAGATCTCGAGCGACGCCGGCTTGCGCGCGCGCAGGTTTCGCATGAGATACGAGAGCGTCAGACCGGAGTCGATGATGTCCTCGACAACGAGCACGTCGCGGCCCGCGACGTTGATGTCGAGGTCCTTCAGGATCCGGACGACGCCCGACGAGTCGGTCGCCGCGCCGTAGCTCGAGATCGCCATGAAGTCGATCTCGCACGGCACCGTGAGCTCCCGCATGAGATCTGCCATGAAGAAAACCGCTCCCTTGAGGACGCCGACGAGGAGGAGATCGCGACCCTCGTAGTCGGCAGAGATCTCCGCCCCGAGCTCGCCGATGCGCGCCTGGAGGCTGACCTGGTCGATCAGGACTTCGCCTACGCCGCGCTCCAGCTCGGTCTGAGTCACGCGTCCGTATCTTTCCACGCCCGCACGGCTCCTTCCCACCCAGGCGCCTCGGCTACCCCCGGGACAGCGACGACCTCGTCGCCGGAGACGACGAGCGGCCACGCGTCGCGCTCCGCTCGCGGAACCTTCGCGTCCACGAACAGATCCTGCACTTTCTTGCGCCGCCCCGCGAGCCGATCGCCCGGTCGCCTCGCGCGGACCGCGAGCCCGGGAACGTCGCTCTCGATTCGCCATGGCCCGAAGGTGACGGTCCCCGAGAGCCGAACGGAGTCGTACTCGCGAACCGCCCGCACGCCCGCACCGAGATCGGCCTCCTTCGTCCCGGCAGTCGAGGAGAGCAGCTCGGCGAGCGTTCGCTCGAGGCCTCTCGGCAGCCGTGGGCGCTCGTCCGCAAGCGCCAGCAGGTTCTGCTCCGCACCGGGGTGGAGGCGGCGCAGGAGGGGAAGGATCTCGTCTCGGACGAGGCCGCGCTTGGTATCTCGGTTCGAGGAGTCGACGCGGTACCCGAGCCCGAGCTCGCGGCAATACGCCTCGGTCTCGACGCGCCAGAGCGGCAAGAGCGGCCGGACGACGCCGTCCTCGCGCATCGGCTTGATCCCCTTCGTGGTCCCGGACGATACGAGTCGATAGAGCACCGTCTCGACCTGGTCCGAGGCCGTGTGTCCGGTCGCGCGCAGGCCAAGACCCGCGGTCAGCTCGTAGCGGACACTGCGGAGCTCCGACTCCGTCCCACCCTGTGACGAAGTGTCACTTGGCTTCAGGATCTCGGCGCCCATCGTGTCTGCGCAAAGGCGTGCGTCCTCGTCCGACTCTTCGCCGCGAAGACCGTGCGCGACGTGGACGGCGGACACCGCGTACCCGAGGTCTCGCAGCACGTGCCAGAGGCACGACGAGTCGGCGCCGCCCGAGACGAGGCACACGACGGCGCCGCCGGGGGGGATCAGCTCGTGTCGGCGGATCCAGCTCTCGACGCGCTCGGGCACGGACTCGACCATGCACGCATTGTGCCGCGGCGATAGACGCTTGCTGTGAAATCGCAGCGACCGCGCCGCGCAGGGCCCGCGGTTCAGGGGGTGTTTCGCGCGAGCGGAATCTGCGCTCGCAGATTCTGCTCTTGCACACAAACTAGCCCTGAAGCGCCGAAGCGTCGACGACCCGAACGATCGTCTGGTAGCGGCGCAAGTCGACGGTGGCCCGATAATGGGTCGTGTCCACGCCTCGAAGCGCCTCGGACCCAAGCACCTCGATCTCGCCGAAGACCGCCCGCAGGTACTCGAGGACCTTGCGCGGGTCCGAGCCGGTGAACTGTCGAAGCTGATCGAAGTCGAACCCTTAGGGATCCCGGAAGCGCGGTGCCTGGCTCCAGGCCTCGAGCAGGTCGGCCGCAGCTGCAGCTCGTGCTCTCCGAGGCGCTGCGGGACAGCATGTGCGACAGGCGCCATCCGCTTGGCCGGAGCCAGGCCGCGTGCGGCGTCGACGATGTAGCGCAGAACGAGGGCATGTCCCACGAGCAGGACGACGGACTCGGGCCTCGCGAGCACGCGCTGCACCCCCCGTGCGAACCTCGCCGCCACCTGGGCGCGGCTCTCGCCCCCGCCCGGCGCGCGAACCGTCGGCGGCTCCGAGAACGCCCACGACCGGTACTCGTCGAGCGGCCCGCCCTCGAAGCGGCCGAAGTCGATCTCGTTGAGCTCGGAGACGACGATCCGTGGTACGTCGCGCCCCGCGAGCGCGAGCTCGAGGGTCTCCTGCGTGCGCCGGAGCTCGCTCGCCACCCCGAGCTCGATCTCCTCCGAGGTGAGCGCGTCGGCGAGCTGGCAGGCCTGCTCGACGCCCTCGGAGGTAAGTCCCTCTCCCGGCACGGCGCAGGACGCGCTGCCCTCCAGGTTCGAGGGCGCGAGTGCATGGCGAACGAGAAAGACGCTCTGCACGCGTGGCTCAGAGGAGAAGGGAGCGGTAGTCGAGAACGTGCTCCATCCCCACGCTCTCGTAGAGGCGGGTGGCGGCGACGTTCTCGGCCCGGACGAACAGGCACACCGCGGGCACCTGCGGTAGCAGCAGTCGGCACAGGTCGCGGAGTGCCCGCGTCGCATAGCCGCGACGTCGTACGGGCGGATCGACCCACACCTGTTGGAGCTGCACGGCGGAGGGTGTCCACGCCGAGGCCTCGGCCTTGAAGCGGATAGTGCCGTCTTCGGCCCACAGCCACGATCTGCCCTCTTCGATCTGGGCGCGCGTACGCCAGCGAAAGCCTTCGGGATCTCGCAGCATGGGGTCGACACCGAGCTCCTCCTCGTGCGCGGCCGCACACGAAGGAAGGAGTAGCTCGAGATCGTCCACGGTTGCCGGACGCAGCCCGGTCACACCGGGGGGTGGCGGTTCGCGAATGACGAACACCGGTTGTCCGGGACGGTCCTCGCGGGGCCGCGGCAGTCGGCCGCGTGCCACTTCCCAGAGCTCCCCGACCGCACGCGCTTCGCCGATCACCATCTTCGGGCTTGCGCGAACGACTTCCCGCGCGAAAGCCGCGCAGCCGTTGCCGGACGGGACGGCGTTCACCCCCACGTGGCAGAGGCCGACGAGCTCGCCGTTCTCCACGAGACCGACGAATCTCCCCAGTCCACGCCGTGCCACGTCCTCGAGGAAGACGCGCTCGACCGGATCCTGCGCGCAGAAATCGAGGATCTGCTCGCGAGCCGGCTCAGTGAGTCTTCCGCTCACGCGGAAACTCTAGGAGAGGGAACGTACGTCCGCTCAGCTTCATCGATCCTGCGGCTAGGGAAACCCATAGGGTTTGCCCGTGCCGATCCACCTGCGCGCGAATCCAGGCGACTACGCGGATGCCTGCCTCCTTCCCGGAGATCCGCTCCGGGCGAAGTACATCGCCGAGACCTTCCTCACCGACGTCGTGCAGGTGAACGCCGAGCGCGGGCTGCTCGGCTACACGGGGCGCTGGGAGGGCACGCCGGTGTCCGTTCAGGGAACCGGGATGGGTTGCCCCGGCGCGACGATCGTGTTCGAGGAGCTGATCCAGCTCGGGGTCAAGCGCCTGCTGCGGGTCGGGACCTGCGGCGGGCTGCAGGCGGACCATGCGCTCGGGGACATGATCGTGGCGCTCTCCGCCGTGCCCGCCGACTCCACGGCGAGCCATCTCGTCGGCGGCGAGCCACACTGCCCGACGGCGAGCTGGGAGCTGATCCACGAAGCCGTCCACGTCGCCAAGACCCGCGACCAGAAGATCCGGGTCGGGCCGATCGTGTCGAGCGACCTCTTCTACAACCCGGACGAGGGGCAGTACGAACGCTGGTCGAAGCGTGGAGTCCTCGCCGTCGAGATGGAGGCGTCCGCGCTCTTCACGATCGGCGCCCTGCGCGGCGTCCAGGCCGGCTGCCTGCTCACCGTGAGCGACATCGTCGTCAAGGGCGAGTTCGTGCGCATCTCGGACGACGAGTTGCGCGCGGCCGTGGACCGGATGACGAGCGTCGCGCTCGAGACGGCGACCGCCGCCCATTAGCGGCAGGACCGTCTTCCTCGTCAATCCGGCCTCCGCGGGGGGGTCGACCGGTCGCCGCTGGCCGGAGCTCGCGCATCGCTGCGCCGCTCTAGGGCTCGCCGGTGACACGCTCCTCTCGCGGGAGCGGGGGCACCTTGCCCAACTCGCTCGTGAGGCGGTCTCCGGCGGCGCAACGGTGCTCGTCGTCGTCGGCGGAGACGGATCCGTCAACGAGGTTGTGAACGGCATCGCGGAGGAGAAGGGCGTGGAGCTCGCGATCATCGCCCGCGGTACCGGTTGGGACTTCGTGCGTACGCTCGGCATCCCACGACGCCTGGAGGACGCGGTCGAGATCGCGCTCAACGGGCGCGTGCGGGAGCTCGACCTCGGTCTCGTCGAGTTCCGGACCTGGGCGGGTGCCGAGGGCCGCGCGTACTTCGCGAACGTCGGCAGTGCCGGGATCAGCGGCGCGATCGCGAAACGCGCGAACGAGACGTCGAAGACGCTCGGCGGGAGGATCTCCTACTACTGGGCGACGCTGGCCGTCTTCGCCGGCTGGCAAACCGGCGAGATGCGGGTCTCCGTCGACGACGAGATCCGGGGCGGCAAGATGATCGACGTCCTCGTGACGAACGGCCGCTACGTCGCGGGCGGCATGATGATGTGCCCGGACGCGGAGCCGGACGACGGGCTCTTCGACGTCCTTCTGATCGGGGACGTGACGAAGCGCGACCTGCTGTTCGTCCTTCCGAAGACGTATCGAGGCACGCACCTGCCCCATCCGCGGCTCGAGGTGCTGCGCGGCAGCACGGTCACCGTGGACTCGGAGGAGCCGCTTCCGATCGAGCTCGACGGGGAGCAGCCGGGGACCACGCCCGCGCGGTTCGACATTGTCCCGCGCGCGCTGCGCGTCCGTGTGCCGTAGAGGCGGCTAGGACCCCGGCTGGCCTCGGGACGAGGTGCGCCGCGTCGAGGCGCGGCGCGAAGCCGGCGTCTTCCGCTGAGTCTTGAGCTCCGCAAGCTGCTTTTCGAGCTTCGCCACGCGCGCCTCGAGCGCGTCGATACCGCGAACCTTCTTCGTGAGCTCGTCGACCCGCGCGCGCAGCTCGTTGACGGCTCCGAGCGCCCGCTGACCGCCCGGAAGCTCCGCAATCCGTTGCAACGCCTCCTCCCCGGCGTCCGTCAGCCGAGTGACGAAGTCTTTCTCGCGCGGCCGCGGAGTGGTCTTCCGGCGGATTCTCGACGTCCCTTCCGGCACGTCGCTAGTCATATCAGCCCGCGCGCGAAAGGTCGAGCGCTGGCCTCTGCGACATCAGGGCGCGTCTGGGTCACGGAGGGGACGGTGAAGACCCGCGTGAGATGCGTGCTCGCCAAGATCGGGGCTCGGACGCGCGCGCAGGCGGTTGAACTCGCGTTCAGGCGAGGCGATCTCCGGTAGAGGATCAGAGCCTGTCGACGGCGGCGCCGAGGATCTCCCCGGCGCCGCCGTCGATCCTCAGCACAGCGCGATCGTCGAGAGTGGTCGGCCCGCGGTTGACGATCGCGACCGCCCGTGCTTCGAGCGGAAGGCCGGCGACAGGCCACACCTCGAGCGACGAACCGACCACGAGCACGAGCGCCGCACTGCGAGCGAGCGCCATCGCACGGTCCATCTCCGAGGCAGGAAGCAGCTCGCCGAAGAGGACGACGCCCGGCTTCAAGATCGTCCTGCAAGCACTGCACACCGGCGCCGGACGCGACTCGAGCTGAGCGAGCACGTCCGCGAGACCCTCCTCGCGGCCGCAGCGAAGGCAACGCGAGAACCGAATCGAGCCGTGCACCTCGACGACGTCGCGGCTACCGGCTCTCGTATGGAGCGTGTCGATGTTCTGGGTGACAAGCGCTTGCACGAGTCCACGCCGCTCGAGCTCGGCCAACGCGAGGTGGCCGGCGTTGGGCTCGGCCTCGAGCAGCGTGTGTATGCGCTTCCGATAGAAGCTCCAGACGCGCTCTGGGTCGCGGCGAAAGGCCTCGATGGAGGCCACTTCGAATGGGTCGACCTCGGCCCAGATCCCGGTCGGAGAGCGGAAGTCGGGAATACCGCTCTCGGTCGAGATCCCCGCTCCCGTGAGCACGACGCACGGCTGCCGCTCGCGGATCAGCTCGGCGAGCTCAGCAGCGGACATCGGAGGATCTTAGGGTTGTGCCGTGGATGGCTTTTCGTTCTCGACCGACGTCACCGTTCGTTTCGCGGAGACCGACGCGCAGGGGATCGCCCACCACGCAGCGTTCGTCGTGTGGCTCGAGGTGGCACGCGTCGCGTACCTCGAGCGGCATGCGGGCGGCTACCAGGCGATCAGGGACCGGGGGTTGGAAGCGCTCACGACCGAGGTCTTCGTCCGCTATCACCAGGCGGCCTATTTCGACGAGCGGCTCACGATCTGGGCGCGGTGCACTGGCCTCCGCGGCGCCCGCTTTCGCTACGAGTACCGGATCACGCGGGGTGAAGACCTCGTCGCGGACGGCTACACGAGCCACGCGACGGTCGAACACGAGACCTTCCGGCCGACGCGGGTACCCGACTGGCTTGCGGACGCGATCGCTAGGGCTGAGTCGGAGGCCGTGTCGTAGGCGCGCCGGCGGTCGGCGGGCTCACCTTCGTGCCATCCCCCGCGGGCTGCTTCTTCTCCGCGGGCTTCAGCTTCGCTCCGACGCGGACGATCCTGGTCTCGCCCTTGTACGACGTGTTCCACGTCTCGGTCCGGATCAGCTCGCCGTCCGCACCGTAGATCGTCCGGGTCACGGAGGTTCGACTCGACGACGATCCCTCCTCCTCCACCACGGTTCTGCCCTTCGGGAGCGTCGGATCGTTCACTCGCTTGACCGGCGCCGAGCCCGTGATCGTCATCGTTCCCGGTGAGCTCTCGACGCGTCGTTGCTCGCCGCCGTAGATCGAGACTCGGATGCCGTCGCCTTCCGGAAAGCCCTTCACCAGGATCCAGCGCGTCGTGTCGTTCTGGAACTTCAGGTCGAGGGACGGCCAGTAGACGGTCGCGTCGCGCCCCAGCGGGTAGCGACTGATGTACAGCGCGTGCGGGTTGCGCTCGGTGATCCTGAGACCCGCCTCCCAGGCCGTGTTGAAGACGGTCGTCGCGACCTGGGAGGTGCCGCCGCCGATCTCCTCGGCGTACTTCGTTCCGATGATCACCGGGGCCGGACGGAAGCCCCGCTCCGCGGTGCGCTCCCCGATCGCCCGGTTGAGCGAGAACGTCCCGCCGGGAGGCACGAGCGTTCCGTCGAGCGCCGTCACACCGAGACGCAGGTTCGTGATCCGGTCGTACGTGCCCGCGTTGTACGTCTTGTACGTCGACAGCAGCTCGGTGATGCCCATCGCACGCGCGTCGGCCGTCGTCCGGGAGGGCGCCGCTCGGACGACAGTGATCCGCGCCGCCCGCCGCACGGGTGAGGTCGCAGCACGAAGCAGCGCACGAGCTGTCACGGGGACGTCGAGCTCGAGACCCTCGCGGGCAGGGACGACGCGGACCGATTCGCCCGAAACCGCGAAGCCCGCATCGACGGGTGGACGATCGACCCGTTGGGCGAGCGCCCGGAAGTAGTCGTCTGCGGCCGGACCCGCGATCGCGAGCCGCCGTCGACCGTCGCTCGGCAGCGAGAGCAGCTGCGCGATCCTCCAGCGGGGGATGCGCCACCCACGCCCGGCGCCGCGGAGGAGGACCGGGCCCGAGACCGCGACGCGTGCTCGCTCGGCGGCGCCGGCAAGCATGGGTGCGGTCACCGGGGGCTCCGCCGTGGCCGCCGGAAGCTCGACCGCGCGCTCCGACCGCTCGACCGAGCCCAGTGCGTTCACGACCGCGCGGGCGGCGGCGCTGCGTTCGAGACGGATGCCGGAGCGCTCGGGCACCGTCTCGATCCTCAGCCCTCTGCGCACGAGCGCCGCGCTCGCAGGCTCGCGGTCGACCTCGCGAGCGATCCTGTCGAGGGCGAACTCGAGCGCTCCGCTCGAGACCGCGAGCGGTGGGAAAATCTCACTCCCGAAGACCCGGGTGTGGAGCCGCCGGAATCCTCGAACAGGCCCGAAGCCGTCGCCCTCGTGCGCCGCGGCGGCGGCAGCGGCGCGCCAATCCGGCTCCACCCCGAGCTGGTTGGCGGCCAACCGGAAAGGCTTGCCGCCGGCGACGAACGTGACCGGAACGGCGGCGACCCCGGCGAACCGCCCCTCGAGCCGGTCGGCCGCCTGGAGCTCCGTCAGTCCCCCGACGTCGACTCCCGCAATCCGCGTGCCTTCCGCGAGCTCGTGCCGGGAACCGGCGAAGGCGAACCCGACCAGCGTGGCGATCACGGCGAGCACCACCACCGCGATCGCGAGGGTGACGAGCGCCGGGCGAGCACGGCTGCGCCGACGCGCTCGGGACGCAAAAAGGGGCGAATCGGCGCGCAAGGGACAGCCGATTCTACCGAGGCGTCGCTAAGAACTGGCGTTGGGCCTCAGAAGACGAAGAGCTCGATCCCGCCGCTGACGTACAGACCGACGCCCGTGATGTAGCCCGCGAGGTCGGAGCACAGGAACGCGATCGCGTTGGCGATGTCCTGGGGCTCTCCCGGCCGCTTCATCGCGGTCCGGGCGACGATGCGCTCGTTCATCACTGGGTTCGCCATGTGGAACGCCTCCGTTCCGATGACCCCCGGAACGATCGCGTTGCACGTGATCCCGTGGCGCGCCCCCTCCATCGCGAGGGTTCGCGTGAGCCCCAGCACGCCGGCCTTCGAGGTCGAGTAGCTCGCCTGTCCGAAGCCGCCGAGCGTTCCGGCGACCGAGGCCATGTTCACGATCCGGCCCCACCCCTGCTCCTTCATGTGGGGCCACACCGCCTGCGCGCAGTTGAACGAGCCGGACAGGTTCACACGCAGGTCGCGCTCCCAAAGCTCGGGACTCTGGTCGAGGAACTGCCCGACGTGGTCGAGCGTCGCCGCGTTGTTGACGAGGATGTCGACCGAGCCGAGCTCGTCCACCGTGCGAGCGACTGCAGCCGCCACCTCGTCACGATCGGTCACGTCGCACTTGAGCGCGAGCGACCGGCGACCCATGGCGCGGATCTCCTCCGCAGTCGACTCCGTATGCACGAGCCCTTGCGTTCGGGCCGCCGTCGCGAGTGCGCCCCAGCGATCGGTCTCCTCCGAGATCTCGGACTCGACGAGGATGTCTGCGACGACCACGTCCGCGCCCGCCCGGGAGAGGGTGAGCGCGTCGGCCCGTCCGAGCCCGCGCGAGCCGCCGGTGACGAGCGCGACGCGGCCGGACAAGTCGAGCTCGATCGCCATGGCGAGACCCTAGTCCTCGCGCGGGAGGAAGATCTCCTTGGCGATCACGAGGCGCTGGATCTGCGAGGTGCCCTCATAGATCTGGAAGAGCTTGGCGTCGCGCATGAGCTTCTCGACCGGGTACTCCTTGATGTACCCGTAGCCGCCGAAGATCTGAACGGCATCCGTCGTCACCTTCATCGCCGTGTCCGCCGAGAAGCGTTTCGCGAACGACGAGTAGAGAGTCGCCTTGCGCCCGTAGCTCGAGTCGAGCATCCACGCGGCCTGCCACGTGAGCAGCCGGGCGGCCTCGATCTCGGTCGCCATGTCCGCGATCAGGAAGTTGACGCCTTGGTGCATCGCGATCGGCACGTCGAACGTCACACGCCCCTTCGCGTACTCGACGGCATACTCGTATGCGGCCTGCGCGACGCCGACCGCTCCCGCCGCTGTGCCGGGCCGCGTGAAGTCGAGCGTTTGCATGGCGATCTTGAAGCCGTCGCCCTCCTCGCCGAGCCGGTTGGCGGTCGGCACAACGACGTCGTTCAGCGCAAACGCGGAGGTGTCCGTCGCGCGCTGGCCCATCTTGTCCAGGTGCTTCTCGACGACGACTCCGTCGGCGTCCATCGGCACCACGAAGGCGGTGAGGCCGCGATGGCCCTGCGTTCGGTCAGTGGAGGCGAAAACGACGGACCAGGACGCGTGCCCGGCGTTCGTGATGAACATCTTGGAGCCGTTCAGGACGTACTCGTCCCCGCGGCGCTCCGCGGTCGTCTTGATGCGCGCTGCATCCGAGCCGGCATCCGGCTCGGAGAGCGCGAACGAACAGAGGAGCGGCTCAGCGAGCAGGGGCGGGAGCCACGCGCGCCTTTGCCCGTCGGAGCCGGCGATCATGACCGGAGCTGCGCCCAGCGTGTTCGCGACGATGGAGACGGCGATCCCGGAGCAGCCCCACGAGAGCTCCTCCCCGATCAGCATGCCCTCGAATCCCGGAAGGCCTAGGCCGCCAAGCTCCTCGGAGATGTGGACGTTCATCAGCCCGAGCTCGTGCGCCTTCGCGATCAGGTCGGCGGGATGGGTCTGGTGCTCGTCGTAATCCGCCGCCTTGGGCCTGATCTCCTTCTCGGCGAACTCGCGCGCGAGCGCGCGGAGCTCGCGCTGCTCCGGCGTCAAGGCGAACGAGACTCCGCCTGCGACGCCGGTCTCTACGGCTGACATGCTCTCGTTCTCCTTCTCGATTGACTAGTCAGTCAAGGAGTCTACGACGCGAGCAGCGGCGCGGTCAAGCCGTCGGCAGGCGTCTCGTAGGATGTGCACGTGGCGACGACGACAACGGAGCTTCCCGCCCTCGACCCACTCGACTTCCTCGCGCTCGACGCACTCCTCGAGGACGAGGAGAAGGCGATCCGCGACACCGTCAGGCGCTTCGTGCGGGAGCGGGTGCTTCCCGAGGTCGGCGACTGGTTCGAGCAAGGCATCTTCCCCCGCGAGCTGTTGCCCGAGCTCGCGAAGCTCGGCCTCTACGGCATGCACCTCGACGGATACGGCCTTCCCGGCGCCAGCGCCGTCGCGTACGGCCTCACCTGCATGGAGCTCGAGGCCGGCGACGCAGGCGTTCGCAGCGCCGTGTCCGTCCAGGGATCGCTCGCGATGTTCCCCATCTGGCGCTGGGGCTCCGAGGAGCAGAAGGAGCGCTGGCTTCCACCGATGCACGCGGGAGGGGTGATCGGCTGCTTCGGCCTCACCGAGCCGGACGCAGGGTCCGACCCCGGCTCGATGCGCACCCACGCACGCCGCGACGGCTCGGACTGGATCTTGAACGGGGCCAAGATGTGGATCACGAACGGGACGATCGCCGACATCGCGATCGTCTGGGCCCGGACGGATGAAGGCGCGATCCGCGGATTCATCGTCGAGAAGGACATGCCGGGGTTTTCCGCGCCGGAGATCCACAAGAAGCTGTCGCTTCGCGCCTCCGTCACCTCCGAGCTCGTCCTCCAAGACGTCCGCGTTCCCGACGAAAACGTGCTGCCAGGGGCGACCACGCTCCGAGGACCGCTCTCGTGCCTGAACGAGGCGCGGTACGGGATCGTGTGGGGAGCCGTCGGGTCGGCGCGCGCCTGTTTCGAGTCGGCGCTCGAGTACGCGAAGGAGCGGATCGTCTTCGGTAAACCGATCGCGGGTTACCAGCTGACGCAGGAGAAGCTCGCCGAGATGGCGCTCGAGCTCAACCGAGCGGCTCTCGTCGCGCTCCACATCGGACGGATGAAGGACGCAGGGACACTGCGGCCCGAGCAGGTGAGCCTCGGCAAGATGGGGAACGTCCGCGGCGCACTCGAGGTCGCACGGAGGGCTCGCACGATCCTGGGCGCGAACGGGGTCACGCTCGAGTACCCGGTCATCCGCCACGTGAACAACCTCGAGTCGGTTCTGACCTACGAGGGGACACACGAGGTGCACACCCTCGTCGTCGGCGAGGCCCTGACCGGGCAGAACGCGTTCCGCTAGGTCAGCCTTCGCCGTCCCAGTAGTCGGCGGGCTCGCCTCGTCGGCCGAGGAAGAGCCGATCGCCCTTCGCGTCGCGCGCGCCCACCTTGTCGCTGTCGGGGTACTCGAGGATCTCCGGCATGAGCATCGTCGAGAGCATGAGGATTCGCGCCGGCTCGTCCGTATGGTTGCTCACTTGGTGCGCCCCGGCGGCGCCGCGCGGGAAGCACGCGACGTCGCCTTCGACGAGCTCGCGCTCCCCCTCCGGCGTACGCAGCGTGGGCCGCCCGCGGAGCACGATCAGCCACTCCTCGTTTGCATGGTGCAGGTGGTACGGCCATAGCTTCTTGCCGGGATCGACCTCGTAGACGCTCCCGCCGATCAGCTCGGCTCCGAGGCGGGCGCCGATCCAGGCATCTCGGAAGCGGAAGCCCTCGTGCTCCTCCTCCAAGTCCCAGTCGTCCCCGAAGAGGTTGACGATCTCCATTCCGATCAGCCTACGCGCAGAGCCCGCCGAGGGCGAGCTGGACCGCCGTACGCTCCGCCAGCGCGACCCCCTCGTCGTCGGCGTCCGGGAGCCCGCCGAGCACCCAGCCCGTCAGGAGCTCCTCGAGCCCTCCGTACACGATCCAGCTCGCGAGCCTCGGGTCCACGTCGCGGCGGAAGGCGCCGGCCGCCTGTCCTTGCTCGACAATCCGCTGGACGATGCGGAATACCTCCCGGACCTCGTCGACCTCGGCCTGCAGCTGAGGGCTCCGAGCGACCTCGCGCACCATGACCGTCACCAAATCGGGGTCGTTACGCCAGGTCCGAAGCAGGATCTTGGCGATGCCCTCGATCTTCAGCTCCGCAGGCTCGTCCGAGGCCTCGACCGCCCGAAAGCGCTCGAGCAGCTCCGCCCAGTTCTCGCGAAAGATCGTATGCAGGACCTGCTCCTTCGACGCGAAGTAGTGGTAGAGGAGCCCGTGGGCAACGCCGGCCTCCTGCGCGATGTCGCCGACGCGGGCTCCGTGGTAGCCGCTCCGGGCGAACACGCGCACGGCCGCATCGAGAATGGTGCGGCGCTTGTCTTCCATGGCGATTGAACGGTCAGTCAACGCCGGACGAGCATAGAGATACGCTCAGCCGACGTGCAACCGCTCTCGGGCACCCTGGTGGTCGACTTCACGCGCTACCTCCCGGGCGCGTATGCGAGCAGGGAACTGCTCCGCCTGGGAGCGCGGGTGGTGCGAGTCGAGGCGCCCGGGGGCGATCCGCTCCGCTCGACCGCTCCCGCCTGGGACGCCGCTCTTCGCCAGGGCACGGAATCCGTCGTGTGCGATCTCAAGGGGGACCGGGCGTTCGCACGCGCGCTCTGCGCTCGCGCCGACGTCGTGCTCGAAGGCTTCCGCCCGGGGGTTGCAACACGGCTCGGGATCGGCCCTGCCGATTTCCCCGGCACGACGGTGTATTGCTCGATAGCGGGTTTCGGTGAGGGCTCGCCGCACGCTCGGCGGGTCGGGCACGACCTCAACTACCTCGGGTGGGCCGGAGCGCTTGCAGACACGGCGCCGGGCCTCCCGCCGGTCCAGGTGGCGGACCTCGCCGCGGGTGCGCTCCGCGCCGTCACGCGCGTGCTCGCGGCGTTGCTGGAACGCGAGCGAACGGGCGAAGGCACGCGGATCGTCGTCTCGATGACCCACGGCACACACGACCTCGTCGCGCACCGTGTCGGCGGAGATCCGCGTCCAAGACTGCTCACGGGCGGGCTTGCGTGCTACCGGATCTACTCGACTGCGGACGGCCGCCAGCTGACCGTCGCCGCGCTCGAGCCGAAGTTCTTCGTCCGGCTCTGCGAGCTCCTCGACCAGCCGGACCTCGCAGAGCGACAGTACGAGTCCGACCAGGACGCGCTCGCAGACGAGCTCGGGCGCCTGTTCGCGGAGCGAACCCTCGACGACTGGCTTGCTCTCCTCGAGGACGAGGACGTGTGCGTCGGGCCGGTCTGGACTCTCGCCGAGGCTTCGCGAGAGTTCGGCGGCGACACAACGCCGGTCGATGTCCCGCTCGGCGCCCACACAGAGGCATGGCAGCGTGAGCTAAGACCTGCCCAAGCCAAGTGACACCTTGTCACTTGGCCGGCAGGCCGAGCGCAGCCGGAAGCGCGAGGAGCGTGTCGATGCGGTCCTCTGCCTCCGGATGACGGCCGTCGCGGTCGAGGAGGATCCCGCGCATTCCGAGCGCCCGAGCGCCCTCGATATCGTCCTCGTAGGAGTCGCCTACCATCGCGGCCTCGCCGGCGGCGGCCTCGAGCGCCTGGAGCGCGGCCGCAAAGATCGAGGGGTGCGGCTTGGTCCTGCCGTGCGCCCGCGAGCCAACGGCGGCGTCGACGTCGAGGCCGTGGTGCGAGACGAACTCGTCGAGGTCGCGCTGGCCATTCGTCACGAGACCGATCGCGAGGCGATGGCGCCTCAGCTCCTCGAGCGTGGGGAGCGCGTCCTCGTAGAGCGTGAAGTTCTCATGCCGCTCCCACTCGCGAACCATGTCGACTGCGCATTCACGCGCACCGCTCGGATCGCCGCCCATTCCGAGGACGATCTGCTCCGTGAACGCGATCCAAACCTCCTCGTCATGGACGAGGTCTCGCTCGCGGCTCAACGCCTCGATCGATTGGATCCGCGCCTGCGCGTACCGCTCCGGGTCGAGCGTGAGACCGTGGCGCTCCCCCACGCGCCGGTAGCCCTCCGGACCAAGCTCGGGGCCGGGCCGGAAGAGGGTGAAGTCGACGTCGAAGAGGACGGCTCTGAGCACTGAATATGAAGCTAGCGGCTTTCGAGGGTCTCCTCGAAAGCCGCCTATCGGGGTGCCCAGATTTGAACTGGGGACCTCTCCGACCCGAACGGAGCGCGCTACCAGGCTGCGCCACACCCCGAGCGGGCTAAGCGTAGCGGCTCTCGGAGCGAGGGTCGCCCTTCGTCGAATCGCGCGCTGCGCGCCGGGATGCGATCGTCGCGGGCCTCCTCGACCCGCGAATCCGGTCTGATCCGTAGCGGCAGGGCCCGTGAGGTCCGACCCTATCTCCGAGGCGTTGCGGGGCGTGCGAGGTCCGGAGTATGCTGAGCCCAATGGTTGTTGCTGCAGAGCGGGCCCTGTGACCCGCACTACAGAGGGAATGACCGGAAGCCCGACTGCGCCTCTTGCGCCGGCGGGCTTTTTTGCTGCACAACCGCCTTTTGCTGCAGGAATCGATTCTCCGAGGAGGACCTGATGGCCAACCACCTGACGCCCGACGAGCTCGCCAAGGAGATGGGGATCGACCGCGACGAGGTCATCCGCATCTGCATCGAGGAAGGCGTGCCGATCTACCACGGAAAGGTCGACAAGACGCTCTTCCAGGCAACGCTCGAGGCTGTCGGGGCCACCGGGTCGACCTCTCGAAACTAGAGGTCCAACCGCGTAACGGGCGAGGCTAGTTCCCGCTCGAGCGGGGCAGGCGCGGCCGCTCGAGCGGGGCAGTGCGCGGCCCCACGAGCGCGGCCGCGATGCGGCCGCGCTCGGGATCTTTGTGCGAACGGACCCGTACACCGGCGCCCGCTTTCGCGGGCACCTTCAGGTGTTCGCGCGAGCCGAATCTGCACTCGCAGACTCCGCTTTTAGCGCACCAGAAGCGATTCCGTTCTTGCGCACTACTAGGAGCGGCTGCGACTGCGCGCTCTGGAGCCGCTCGCGGCCTTCTTCGCACGGGCTGGCTTCTCGTCGCCCGTTCGCTTCGCCGCGGCGACGCTCGCCTTCAGCGCCTCCATCAGATCGATCACGGGTGCTTCCACGACGGGCTCTGGAGCGGCGATCTCCTCGCCGCGGAGCTTCGCTTCCAGCAGAGCTCGGAGATCGCGCCGGTATTCGCTGTGCAGCTCCGACGGCTCGAACTCGGCGGCGAGGCTGTCGATCACCTGTCGAGCCAGCTCGAGCTCCGTATCCCTCACCTCGGTGCCGTCGACCGCTTCGGAGATCTCCGCCTGCGAGTACACGTCCTCGGCGAGGAAGAGCGTCTCGAGCGCCAGGGCATCCTCCTTGGCGCGGACGAGACAGAGGCTCTCCCGGCCCGCACGGACGAACCTTCCGAGCGCCGCGGTGCTCGTCTGCCGCATGGCCTCGAGCAGGAGCACGTACGGGCGCCGCTGCGCACCGCCGCTCGCAGGCACGAGGAAGTAGGTGCGGTCGAAGTAGATCGGATCGACCGAGTCCTCCGGCACGAAGCGCGTGATCTCGATCGACCGCGAGTCGTCGTGCCGCTCGATCGCCTCCAGGTCGGCGTCCTCGACGAGCACGAACTGACCCTTGGTCACCTCAAAGCCGCGGACGATCTCGTCCTGCGTTACCTCGCGGTCGTGGGTCGGGCACCAGCGCTTCTGCTTGATCGGCGTCCCGCATTCGCGGTGGAGCAGGCGGAAGGAGACGTCCGACTGGCGTGCAGCCGGCTTCGTCGCCGGGGCGAGCCCGACGGGGATCGACACGAGGCCGAAGCTCAGTGATCCGTTCCAGGTGGTCCGCATGTGGGAGAACTCTAAAGGGACCTAGGTGTTCGCGGCAGGGGCCGGAACCCCTTCCCACCCTAAGTAAGCTCTGGGCTGGATGACCGAGACTGCGCCGGCGACCGCAGAGACCCGCCCAGCTCTCGACCGGCGGACGATCGTCGCGCTGTGGCGAAATGCCGTGCTCGCGAAGAGAACCTATCCCGCTTACCTCGTCGAGAGCGAGGGCGACTGGCGCGAGGTCTCGTGGGAGGAGGCCGACGAGCGAGTCCGTGAGCTGGCAAACGGCCTCCTCGCACGCGGTGTCAAGAAGGGGGACACGTTCGCGATCCTCGCTCAGACCGGCCTCGAATGGGCGCTCCTCGACTTCGCGCTCGCGCAGGTCGGCGCCGTGTCCGTCCCGATCTACGCCAACAGTGCACCGGCCGACGTCCAGTACCTGCTCGAGCACTCCGAGGCCGTAGGCGTCGTGTGCGAGGATGCCGACCAGCTCGCCAAGGTAGAGGCACGGACGGACGGGCTGCCGAGGCTCGAGCACGTCCTGACCTACCACGATCTGGCGGGCCTCGCTTCCCACGGACGCGACTTTGCGACGTCGAGTCCTGGAGCGCTCGTCGAGGCCGCTGCCTCGATCGCCGAAGACGACCTCTACACGATCATCTACACGTCGGGGACGACCGGGCGTCCGAAAGGCTGCATGCTCAGCCACCGCAACTACTTCGTGATGGCAAGCGTGGGCGACGCCATGGAGGAGGACTACCTCCAGGACGACGATGTGATGCTCCTCTACCTTCCCCTGGCGCACAATTTCGGGCGGCTCATGCTGCTCACGGGCGCTCACATCGGCTTCACGATCGCGCTCCTGGCCGACCCGTTGCGTGTTCCCGAGGCGATGCTGCAGGTGCGCCCGACGGTCTTGCCGAGCGTGCCTCGGGTCTACGAGAAGGTTCACGCTGCGGTCGTCGCCCGCTTCGAGGAGGCGACCGGGATGAAGAGGCGGCTGATCGAGTGGGCGCTCCCGCTCGGCCGGGAGGCGAGCCGTCTGCGCGTGGAGGGCCGCCCGCTCCCTCGTGGGCTCGCCCTGCGGCTGGGGCTTGCCGACCGGCTCGTCTTCCGCAAGGTGAGAGAACGACTCGGCGGCCGGTTGCGCATTCCGATCTCCGGCGGGGCGCCGCTCGCGCGCGAGGTGATGGAGTTCTTCGATGCGATCGGCATCCGCATCGTCGAGGGCTATGGGCTCACCGAGTGCACGACGGCCTGTACCTTCAACAACCGCGACCCGTACCGTTTCGGCAGCGTCGGCCCGGCTCTTCCCGGCTTCGAGGTGAAGATCGCGGATGACGGGGAGATCCTGGTGCGGAGCCAAACGGTCTTCCAGGGCTACTTCAAGGACCCTGAAGCGACCGCGACGGCGCTCACCGACGACGGCTGGCTCCGGACGGGCGACGTGGGCGAGCTCGACGCGAACGGCCTCCTCACGATCACCGACCGGAAGAAGGACATCATCGTGACGGCGGGCGGAAAGAACGTCGCCCCCCAGAACATCGAGAACGCTCTCAAGGCGTCGAAGTTCGTCTCACAGGCGCTCGTCGTCGGGGACCGACGCCCCTGTGTCGCGGCGTTGATCACGCTCGATGCGGACGAGATCGGCCGCTGGGCGCAGGAGCGCGGGATCGAAGGCGACATCCCCAGCCTCAGCCGCGACCCGCGCGTGCGCGAGCTCGTCGAAGGAATCGTCGAGAACGTGAATCGAGAGCGTTCGCGATTCGAGCAGGTGAAGCGGTTCGCGATCCTGCCTCGCGACTTCACGATGGACGAAGGCGAGGTCACGCAGACGCTGAAGCTGAGGCGCGGAGCAGTCCTCGAGCACTTCCGCGACGAGGTCGAGGCGCTGTACGCACCGACCCCGTAACCATCAACGCCGGCGGTGCACGACCTCGCAGTCGCCGTCGAGCTTGTCCACTGTGTCGACCCACGCCTCGTCTCGCTCGGGGACGCGGCCGAGGTCGTTCGTGCCACAGCGCACCGTGTCGACCGATCCGTCCTGGGCGTAGAGCAGATCTCGCCCGCGTTGGCCGTCGATCCAGTCGTGTCCGGGGCCGCCGTACAGCAGGTCCGCAGAGCGTCCTGCGAGAAGGCGGTCGTTCCCACGGCCTCCCCGCAGCACGTCGGCCTGATACGCACCGATGAGGAGATCGTCCCCGTCCCCGCCCAACAGGGTGTCGCCCATGTACCCGGGATCTCTCGCCTGGAGGCGGTCGTCTCCTCCGAGCCCGACGAGCACATCCGCCAGCGCTGTGCCTCGAACGACGTCGTCGCGGCCGGTTCCCAGAATGCGGCAGTCGTTTGTGAGGCGCGTGACTCGCTTCCCGTCCACGCCGGCGACGTAGACGCCGTAGCGGTCGCGACACTCACCGCCGGCGGCGAACGCGATGCGCATGCCGTCAGGCGAGACGGCGGGAGCTCCCCCGAACGTGGTCAGGCGGCGAGCCTCGCCCTTTGCCAGGTCGAGGCGGAAGAGCCCCTGCGTGGCGTCTCGCGCGTACACGAGTGCTCTCCCGTCGGGCGTCCACGCGAACGCATCGGAATTGCTGACCCCGGGGGCCGCCTCGTACGTGCGCGGCTCGGATCCATCCGCTCGCACGACCGCGAAGGCGAATGGCTCGCCCGTTGCGCGCTGCGTGAGGAGCGCGACGCGCGTCGCGTCGGGAGACCACTTCGGCTCGAGCTGCGCCCCGGGGCCGCCGGCCACGAGGACGTCGTTCTGGCCGTTGACATCGACGACCCTGATGTCGGGCTCGCCCGGCACACCGCCGACGTAGGCGATCTGCCTGCCGTCCGGAGACCACGCCGGCGCCGCCCCACCGGTGGCGAGCCGCACGAAGTCGCCGCCGTCCGATCCAACCGCGGCGAGCGTCCCGTCGGACATGCGGAACGCGATGCGTCGTGAATCGTGCGACCAGGCGGGCCTCCCGAATGCCGCCCGCGCGAGCTCATGCGTCTCGGATCCGTCGAGGCGGACCGCCGAGAGGATGAGGCCGTCGCGGGTGAACCGGAGCACGGCCGCCAACGTCCAGTCCGGGGAGAGAGCGACGCTTGTCGGATCGGCGTACGGGGCTCCCAAGACGTCGAGAATCCGTGTCTGGTCCCGCCCGACGGCTGACATGACGACGAGGGCCGGGCCTCCTCTGGAGGTCAGAAACGCGATCCTGGCCCCGTCGGGCGACCAGGCCGGCAGCGCGTCTCCAGGCGGCGGCACGTAGCTGCCGCCGTACGTCGCTCCCGGCAACACGAGCAGAGTGGCAAAGGCCATGAGCAGCGCGAGCCGTGCACGCACGATTCGAGCGGTGTAGCAGACACACGGCCGGACCGGCTACGCCGCAGACAAAATGCTCACCTCGGAGCGTGTGCGAAGAGCCTAGAGCCGGCGCCCGCCGACCCAGGTTGACGAGTACCAGTCGTCGTAGAGGCTCGAGATCTTCACGACGTCGCCCGTGTGCGGAGCGTGGACGAACTGGCCGCCGCCGATGTAGATCCCGACGTGTCCGAGATAATCGAAGAAGACCAGATCGCCCGGGGCGAGCTGCTCGCGCGCCACGGGCACGCCGTAGGTGTACTGGGAAGCCGCATGGTGCGGGAGCGAGACGCCGACTTGTGCGTACACGTACGCGACGAAGCCGGAGCAGTCGAAGCCGGTCGAAGGGCTCGACCCGCCCCAGACGTACGGAATTCCCAGATACTGGAGTGCAATCGAGACCACACCGCCGTAGCGTGCGCCGGGCAGGTCGCCGCTGTAGAGCTCGTCAGCCGAAGCCGCAGCGACCGCTTGCGCGATCTCGGTATGGCTTTGCTGCTCCGCGAGTTGCTGGGCCTGCAAGCGTGCACGCGCCTCGGCGGCGAGCCTCGCCTGCCGCGCACGCTCTTCCGCCTGGAGCTGCGCGATCTCGTCCTTGACGGACGCATACAGGCGGTTCTGTTCGGAGATCTTCGCCTCGATCGTTCGTCTGTCCGCCGCCCGCTGCGCCACGACCTGGGCCTGCTTCTCCCGCGCCTCCTCGAGCTGTGCCTTGCGCGAGAGGACTTCCTTCTTGTAGCGCCGCACGTCACCGAGCACTCTCGCGTCCTGCTTCGAGACTCGCTGGATCGCGTCCAGTCGCGTCACGATGTCCTCGAGGCTTCTGGAGCCGAGGAGAACCTCCAGCGTCGAGTCCCCCTGGCCGTTCACGTAGAGGTCGCGCAGCCGGGTCGCGATCGTGCGCTGCGCGCGGCCGAGGCTCTTGCGAGCCGCGACCAGATGCCGGCTGTTGGAACGAAGGTCCGCGTCGAGCTCGTCGAGCTGGATTTCCGCGTAGTTGTAAGCCTCGACCGTCCTCTCGAGGTCCGAGTTCAACTCCTGGACCTGGGCTATGATCGCCTGCGCCTGTGCGCGCTTCGACGAGACTGTCGGGTCCGCCGAGGCCGAGCCGACGGCAAGCGCGAGCCCCGCGGCCAGCGCCACGATGAGGGAGAGCATCGGCGCCCACCCGGCCATCGAACGCCCACGGGTTCGATCCCGGGCGAGCCCGCCGGTGGCGGTCCTGCCCGTCACAAGTGCGGGACCCTAGCACCCTCTACGGACGCCTGCAACCGGCAATAGAGCCAAAATCCCTCCAAAATGGACTCTTGGAACGCGTCACAATCCGGGCTGTGTTAGGCTCCCGCCCTCGTGTGCAGGGGAACACGAAGGTGGGGACTCCTTCTTGTCGCGGTCCTCTCCGGCTCCCTCGCGGCGATCGCTTCTCTCGCGAGCGTCGCCGCCGCTCCCGGCGCGGCGGGCGGGCAGCACGAACGGACCGGCTACCGGCTGAAGATGGACGCCGTCGCGTACCACCTGCCCGGGCGCACCGCGAGCGGGTTGCCCTGCGCAAAGGGCGTCGTCGCGGTCGACCCGAACGTGATCCCGCTCGGGACGCAGATGTATGTTCCGGGCTACGGGAAGAGCGTCGCGGCGGATATCGGCTGGGCGATCAAAGGCCGGATCATCGATCTCTGGATGCCGACCGACATGGCCGCGCGAAAGTGGGGACGGCGGACGGTCACGGTCACCGTCTACGGGTAAGCAGCACGGCGGGTCCCGCCGCCGTACAGCCTAGATTTCCGAACCGTGCGTTCGGTTCTTGCTCTCGTCACCGCACTCGCCTGCACGATCGCGGCCGCGTCGGCCGCGGCGGGGAGGGCGCCGGACGCGTCCTCGCTGCAACCCAAGCTCGAACGTGCGCTCGCGTCACCGTACGTCGACCCGACCAGAACCGGAGCGGTCGCGGTCGACCTCCGAACCGGGCGCGTCGTCTTCCAGAGCAACCCTAACCTCTCCCTCGCACCTGCATCGGCCGAGAAGCTGACCATCGCGTTCGCGGCGCTCCGCCTCCTCGGCCCGGCGTTCCGCTTCCGGACCGAGGTGCGCGGGGCGGGAGAGCTGGCCACCCGGGAGTGGCGCGGCGATCTGTACCTCGTCGGCCTGGGCGACCCGACGCTCGGCGCCGCCGACCTGGAGGCGTTGGCGAGCGAGGTCGCAGCGTGGGGTATCAGGCGAGTCACAGGTCGCGTCTTGGGAGACGAGCGCTACTACGACGCGCGGAGAGGAGTGCGCGGCTGGAAGCGGTCCTACCTCGGGATCGAGTCGCGTCCGCTCTCGGCCCTCTCTACGCTCGACATGCAGCTTCGCGGAGCGAACACCTCGGCGGCGACCGCTGCGGCCGCCTTTACGCGTGCGCTCGGACGCCGTGGAATCGCGGTCGCCCGAGCGGCGCGCACCGGTCGTGCGCCGGAAGACGTCCTCCCGCTCGCGGTCGACCTCTCGGAGCCGCTCGTGAGCATCGTCGGCGAGATGAACCGCGAGAGCGACAACTTCATCTCCGAGATGCTGCTGAAGCAGCTCGGGGCGACACTGGGGCCACGAGGGACCAGCGTCGCCGGCGCGGCGATCGTGCACGAGACGCTGGAGGATGCCGGTATTCCGACCGCAGGGGTGCGAGTCGTGGACGGCTCGGGGCTGTCGCTGCTCGACCGCCTCACCGCCCGAGCGCTCGTCGCTCTGTTGCGCATCGTCGAGCGCGATCCGGACATCCGTGATGCCTTCCTGTCCTCCCTTCCCGTGGCCGGGCTCTCCGGAACGCTCCGCGACCGGTTCCTGCGGCGCCCTGCCCGTGGCCAAGTGATCGCGAAGACGGGCACGACATCGCGCGCGTCAGCACTCGCCGGTTACGTGCGCCGCCGATACGCGTTCGCAATCCTGCAGAACGGCTCGCCCGTCAACTACTGGTCCGCCCGGTCCGCGCAGGATCGGTTCGTGCGCTTGCTCGTTCGGTCCTAGGAGAGGAGCTTTCGCAGGTCGTCTTCCGTGAGGACCGGGACCCCGAGCCTCTGCGCCTTCTGCAGCTTGGAGCCCGGGCTCTCGCCGACGACGACGCCCGTCGTCTTCCCCGACACGGATTCCGACACCTTCGCCCCGAGTGCTTCGAGGGCCGTCTTCGCCTCCTCGCGCGACCAGCCCTCGAGCGTTCCGGTCATCACGTACTGGTGCCCCGTGAGCGGCCCTTCGACGGGCCGCTCCGCTTCTCCGGCCCTCATCTGCAGGCCGAGCGCACGGAGCTCCTCCACGAGCCTGCGGTTCTCCTCGTCGGCGAACCACTCGGCGATCAGCTCCGCGCGATCGGGACCGATGCCCTCGACCTCCTGCAGCTCCTCCGGTGTCGTGTTCATCAGCGTATCCACTGATCCGAAGTGGAGCGCGAGATTGCGAGCCATGACCCATCCCACCTTCGGGATGTTGAGCCCGAGGAGCACGCGCGAGAACGGCTGCTCCTTGGAACCCTGAATCGCTTCGACCGCCTTCTGCGACGAGATCTGTCCGTAGCCGTCGAGCTCCTGAAGTCGTTCCGGCGTGAGCCGGTACAGGTCGGGCATCGAGCGGAGGATCCCCTCGTTCCAGAGCTTCCAGACGAACTGCTCGCCCACTCCCTCGATGTCCATCGCCGCCTGCACCCAGTGCACGAGCGTCTCGAGCCCGCGTGAGGGACAGGCCCGATTCGGACAGCGGTGCATGACCTCGCCCTCCGGCTTGACGATCTCGGCACCGCAGAGCGGGCACTTCTTCGGCATACGGAAGGGCTTCGTCTTTGTTGGATGCGGGAGGACCGGGCCCACGACCTGCGGGATCACGTCTCCCGCGCGCTGCACGATCACGACGTCCCCCTCGCGGATGTCCTTGCGGTTGATGTCGTCCTCGTTGTGCAGCGTCGCGCTCGAGACCGTGACGCCGCCGACCTGCACCGGCTCGAGCTCCGCCCACGGGTTGAGGGCCCCCGTCCGACCCACACGGATGTGCACCTTCACGAGCTTCGTCTGCGCGGTCATGGGCGCCCACTTGAACGCCCGCGCCCAGCGCGGGCGGCCGTGCAACGCTCCGAGGCGGCGCTGCTGGTCGAGCGAGTCGACCTTGATGACGATTCCGTCGATCTCGTAGTCGAGCTCCGCACGTCGCGTCTCCCACTCCTGCGACGCCCGCGCGACCTCCTCGATCGACTCGAGGCGCTCGGCGTACGGGTTCGTGCGAAAGCCGTGCGCCCGGAGCCACTGCAGGATCTCCCATTGGCTCTCGAACTGGGCGCCGTCCACCTGGCCGACGCCGTAGACCCAGATCGAGAGCGGTCGGTTGGCCGTGATGCTCGGGTCGAGCTGCCGCACCGAGCCCGCGGCGGCGTTGCGGGGATTCGGCGCGGCACGCTTCCCCTCTGCCGCTTGCTGCTCGGTGAATGCCCGGAAGCCCGCGAGAGGCATGAACACCTCGCCTCGCACCTCGAG
Organism: Actinomycetota bacterium; assembly: GCA_046727975.1. Lineage (GTDB taxonomy): Bacteria > Actinomycetota > Thermoleophilia > Gaiellales > Gaiellaceae > GMQP-bins7. The sequence continues at coordinate 96,032 of JBKPDR010000009.1, forward strand.
CACCGCAGGCGGACGCTCCCCGCGCTTCGTCGAGATGGAGAGCGGAATCGCCCGGATCGTGCGCAGGTTCGGCGTGATGTCCTCACCCCGTTCACCGTCGCCCCGCGTCGCGCCACGGGAGTAGAGACCGTTCTCGTAGAGGAGTGAGACCGCGAGCCCGTCGATCTTCGGCTCGACCAGGTAGGCGACCGGCTCGTCGTGTCCGAGACGTTTTCGCACGTCCTCCGAGAACTTGGCGAGCGTTTCGTCGCTCGTCACCTTGTCCAGCGATCCCATCGGAAGAAGATGCTCGACCTTCCGGAACCGCTCGGACGGGGTCGCGCCGACGCGTTGCGTCGGCGAGTCGGACGTCACGAGCTCCGGATGCTCCGTCTCGAGCGCGACGAGCTCGTCGTAGAGCCGGTCGAACTCCACATCGGACATGATCGGCTCGTCCTCGACGTAGTACGCCGTCGACGCGGCGTTGAGTTGCTCGCGCAACGCGGTCGCCCGGGCTCTCGGCGACGCTGCGCAGGAGGACGACTTAGAGGACATCGAGCAGCTCCTCCGGGTCGTGGATGAGAACATCCGGATCTTCCGCGAGCAATCGCTCGTCGGCGTGGATCCCACCCCAGCCCACGGCGACCGCGAAGGCCCCGGCCGCCTTCGCCGCGGCGATGTCGAACGGCGAGTCCCCGACGTAGGCCGAAGCGTGCGGGGTGCCTCCCAACCGCCCGATGCCGGCGAGCACGGGCGCGGGGTCGGGCTTGTGCCGCTCCGTGTCCTCGTAGGCGATAACGGTGTCGAAGTTCTCCACGAGCCAGGGGAAGCGGTCGAGCGCGAGGGCAACCGTTCGGTGGCGCTTCGCGGTGACGATGCCGAGCTTCCGCCCGTTTTCCCTGAGACGCGGGAGCACCTCGAGCATCCCGGTGAACGCCTCGAGCGTCTCGTGCAGCGGATCGTTGTGCACACGGTACGCCTCGACGAGCTCGTCGACGCGGGCCGCGTCGAGCGCGCGCATCTGGGCGACCAGACCCTGGCCTCCGACCGTGGCGGCGAGCTCCTCCGCCGGCAGGTCACGGCCGAGCACTGCCTTCACCGCGTGCTGCATGGAGGCGAGGATGATCGGCCCCGAGTCGATCAGCGTGCCGTCGAGGTCGAAGAGGACGACGCGATACCGCACCGATCGATCGTAGCCAGCGTGATCGAGCCCTCGATCGCACTAGTGAGGCTTGGCGAAACGCCAAGCCCTACCAGGTGTAGTCGACACGTTCGAGGTACAAGCCCCAGGGAGGGGCCGTCAGCCCCGCCTCCTCGCGCGGTCGCCCGTCCAGAAGCTCCCTGACCTGGGCCGGCGCGGCCGGCCCGAGCTCGAGCATCGTCCCCACGAGCGTCCGCACCATGTGCCGGAGAAAGCTGTCGGCTGTGATCGTGAATTCGAGGCGTTCGCCGTTCGATTCCCAGCGCGCCGAGGCGACATTCCTCGTGAACACCTCGTGCTGTGTCTCGGACGGTGTGAATGCGCGGAAGTCGTGCTCGCCGACCAGGAACTCGGCGGCCTGCGCGAGCGATTCGGGATGGACAACCCGCGGCCACCAGAGCGCCCGGCGCGCGTCGAGCGGGGAGGGTACGCGGCGTGCGAGGACGCGATAGCGATACGAGCGCGCTCGAGCGGAGAAGCGCGCGTGGAAGTCGGGAGCTTCTTCTTCGACGGAGAGCACCGCGACGTCGTCGGGGAGAACCGCATTCAGGGCCTCGGTGGAACGCGAGTGTGGCGGGCCGCCCTCGGCGTCGAAACTCACGACCTGCCCCGTCGCATGGACGCCCGCGTCGGTTCTGCCGGCGACCCCGAGGCCGTCCCACCGCGGGAAGACCTCGTCGAGGGCGTCCCGCACGACCGCTTCGATCGTTCGCCGCCCGGGCTGTCGCGCCCAGCCGCGGAACGCCGTCCCGTCGTACTCGAGCGTCAGCTTGAGCTTCAACCGGTCGCGATCCGAAGCGTCTCGTTGGCGTCACTCACCGCGAGACCTGGCTTCGGCCCGCCGCCGATCACGTAGACGCGACCCCCGAAGGCCGCGACGCCGAGTCCGTGCCGCGGGGTTGGAAGATCGTCGAGCCGTTGCCAGCGCCGGCTCGCGATGCCATAGGCATACACCTCACGAATGGTTCCGCCGGGCTCCTCGCCTCCCACCGAGACGATGCGTCCATTCAGAGCGGCCGCTCCCGTGCCTCCTCGAGGATCGGGAACCGGTGGAAGCCGCCGCCAGCGCCGGTCCCTCGGTCGCCAGGACTCGAAGAACGAGAGGTTCGTGTCCAGGCCGGAGGTCCTCCCCGCCACGGCGTACACGGTTCCGCCGAACGAGGCCACGCCGAGGTGCTCGCGCGGAGTTGGGCCCGGAACGACCGACCAGCGTCTCTTCCCGATGTCGAAGGAGAGCGCGTTCCG
>JBKPDR010000010.1:0-107456 GCA_046727975.1 Actinomycetota bacterium
GTCATGCCACCTCGGCCGCCCGGGCTGCGCGCCTGATGCGCGCGAGGGCCTCCTCGTTGCCGAGGAGCTCGAGGGACTCGTAGAGGCCCGGTGACACCTTCGACCCGGTGACGGCGACCCGGATCGGCATGTAGACGGTTCTCGGCTTCTCGCCGAGCTCGTCGCAGAGATGCTTGAGCGACGCTTCGATCGCTTCCGCCGTCCATGGCGTCGTATCCGCGAGCGCAGTCTCGGCGAAGCCGAGGATGCGCGTGTCGAGAAGCGCGGGATCGGGCTCGACGTCGTGAAAGAGAAAGCCCGCGAAGCCGGGAAACTCTCCGAGACGCGCGATCTTCTCCTGGACGATCGCGGCCGCCGCACGGACGCGCTCCTCGGACCAGTCGTAGCCCTGCTCGCGCAGCCAGCTCACGAGCCGGTCCCCGTACTCCTCGACCGTGAGCGCACGGAGGTACATCCCGTTCATCCAGTCGAGCTTCGCATAGTCGAACGTGGCCGGGCTCGAGCCCACGCGCTCGAGCGTGAAGCGCTCGACGAGCTCGTCGCGGGACATGATCGTCGTCTCCCCGTCGGGAGCCCAGCCGAGGAGCGCGAGGAAGTTCATGAGCGCCTCGGGGACGTAGCCGGCGGCGCGAAAGTCCTCCACGGAGACCGCTCCGTGCCGCTTCGAGAGCTTCCGGCCGTCCGGCCCGTGGACGTTCGGGACGTGCGCGTAGATCGGCGGGTCGGCGCCGAGCGCCCGCACGATGTTGATCTGCTTCGGCGTGTTCGAGATGTGATCCGGGCCACGAATGACGTGAGTGATCCCGTCCCACAGATCCTCCAGCGGTGAGGCGAAGTTGTACGTCGGGCGCCCGTCGGAGCGGACGAGGACGAGATTGTCGAGCTCCGCATTCGGGACCTCGACTCGGCCGAGGACGAGGTCGTCGAAGCTCGTCACGCCCTCGTCCGGCATGCGGAAGCGGATCGCCCCCTCGTCTTCGTAGGCCTTGCGCTCGCCGAGCAGCTCTTGGGCGGTCGCGCGGCAATCGTCCATGCGGTCGAGCTGGAACGTGACCTCGCCGTCCCAGTCCAGCCCGAGCCAGCGAAGCGATTCCTGGATCTGCTGCGTGGCCTCGTACACCTCTCGCGCGGTGTCGGTGTTCTCGATGCGCAGTCGGAACTCACCGCCCTCGTGGCGGGCGAAGAGCCAGTTGAAGAGCGCCGTCCGGACGTTCCCGATGTGCAGGAACCCCGTGGGCGACGGCGCCATGCGAACCCGGACAGGCATCGGCGACTAGCGTAGCCCCATGCTCTTCGGCGCCCACGTCTCCGCCGCCGGCGGCATCTCGAATGCGATCGACCGAATCGAGGAGATCGGCGGCGAGGCGGTCCAGGTCTTCACCCAGAGCCCGCGGATGTGGAAGCCGACGGCGCACAAGGACGAAGAGCTCGAGCGCTTTCGCGAGCGTCGACAGGAGGCGGGTGTAGCAGCCGTCGCGTGCCATGCGGTCTACCTCGTCAACCTCGCGAGTCGAGACAGAGCGATGCGCAAGAAGTCACTCACCTCGCTGCGTGCCACCATGGAGACGGCGCAGGCGATCGGGGCCGAGGCGGTCGTCTTCCACGTCGGCTCCCACCGCGGTTACGGCTTCCGCGATGCCATTCGAACTCTCAAGCCGTCGCTGCGCGGGCTGCTCGAACTGACGACAGACGACCTCTGGCTCTGCTTCGAGAACTGCGCCGGTGCAGGCGGAACGATCGGGCGCTCGGTCGACGAGCTCGCGGATCTCTTCGATGCGCTCTCCGGGCACCGACGGCTCGGCCTCTGCCTCGACTCCTGTCACTGGTGGGCCTCCGGCGTCGACGTGACCGACCCGGATGAGCTCGATCGCGCTCTTCACGACGTCGACGCACGCATCGGGCTCGATCGGCTCCGCTGCTTGCACGTGAACGATGCCGCAGTCGAGCTGGGGTCGAACCGCGACCGTCACGCGGTCATCGGCCGCGGAAGGATCGCCGATGGGCTCGCGACCTTCCTCGCGCATCCCGCATTCCAGAGCCTTCCCGCGATCTCCGAGACCTGGGAGGAGAAGGCGCCGACGAGAGCGGACATCGAGCGCCTTCGCGAGCTCCATCGCACCGGGAGGCGGAAGCGCCGAGCCAAGCGGCGGCGGTGACGTCGGGAGGAGGCTAGTCCGCGACTCGCGCGAAGATGCGGAAGCTCGTTCGCGCTCGCGGGAGCTCGTAGAACTCGGGGTTGCGGCAGCCGATCTCGTCGGCGCGGCTTGCGTAGCACGGTACGACCTCGACCTCGCACATCGGCAGCGGCGACCGTCGCGCGCGCACCGCCCCGAAGCCGCCGCGCTCCGACTCCGCGGCCTCGAGCAGGTCGAGATCGATCTCGACGTCGAAGACTTTCTGCATGCAGCCCATGTACGTATGGCCCCAGGCTTCGTAGCTGTAGACGAACGGACATTCCATCCGCAGGCAGGCTCCTGGGTACACGACCTTGTCGCAGTGGACGGCGCAGTGGCGGCATTCGACCTCGTCCTGAACCCGAAGTGGAAGGCCGACCGAAGCCGCAGTCTCACTCATACCCACCGATTGTGTCCCTCTAGGGCAGCCCGCCGCAAGACTTGACAAATCGGCGGTTTTCAGGCAGGGGCGACGAGGCACACTCCAAGCCGTCAGCGGCCTGACGTGCCAGCGGCGTCAGCGGGCGGAGCCGGGCTCCGCCCGGCGGGAGCCGAGCGCGGCCAGGCGCGTCAGGGGGCCGGATAGGGTTCTGCGGCCCGATGCTTCGCAGACTGCTCTTCGCGACGCTCGGCCTCGCGCCGGTCGTCATCGCGCTCCACTACCTGGCGGATCTCCCGCAGACCGTCGAGTTCGTGCTCTCAGCGCTGGCGCTCGTCCCGCTCGCGTGGATCATCGGCGAGGCGACCGAGCATGCCGGCGAGCACACTGGGCCGGGGATCGGCGGCTTCCTCAACGCGACCTTCGGGAACGCGCCCGAGCTCATCATCGCGCTGATCGCGGTGAACGAGGGACTCACGGAGGTCGTGCGCGGGTCTCTCACGGGCAGCGTCGTCTCGAATCTCTTGCTCGTCCTGGGCCTGTCGCTCGTGGCCGGCGGTCGCGGCGTCCTGGACGAGTACTCGAGTCTCCTCTCTCTCGGGCTGATAGGGGTCGCGACGGCCGTCTTCTTCATTCCCGCGGTGCCCGGCTGGCACGGCGACCCCGACCGCGACTCACTTGCGGCGCTCTCGGTCCCGGTCTCCGTCGTGCTCCTCGTCGTCTACGTGGGCGTTACCTGGTACTCGCTCCGCAGGCATCGCTCGCTCCATGTGGCGAGCGGAGAGGAGGTCACCGCCTGGTCGCTCAGGCGTTCCCTCGTGGCGCTCGCAGTCGCCACGGTGGCGACGGCGCTCGTCGCCGAGATCCTCGTCGGCTCGCTCGAGACGTTCGCCGACAAGGCAGGCCTCTCGGACTTCTTCGTTGCCGCCGTGATCGTCGCCATTGTCGGCAACGCGGCCGAGCACGGCGGAGCTGTGATCGTCGCCTATCGAGGCAAGATCACGCTCGCCGCAGAGATCGCGCTTTCGTCGGCAGCACAGGTGGCCGTCTTCCTCGTGCCCGCCGTCGTCCTGCTCTCCTGGCTCATCGAGCCGCTCGCGCTCACGTTCCGCGCGGTCGAGCTCGCGGCGCTCGCCGGCAGTGTCGCGTTCACGGGGCTCGTACTCGCCGGTGGACGCTCAAGCCGTCTGCGGGGCTTCCTGCTGCTCGCGGGATACGGAGTCGTCGTTGCGGGGTTTCTGCTTGCAGGCGATCGCTAAACGAGGGCAAGACCTTTGTAAACGTGCGTTTAAGCACGGTTTCGCGCTTGCGTGGGATCGGGTACACCCATTCGGATGAGGATCGTCACGATCGTCGTCTGCGTGGCGTGCCTGGTCGGAGTCTCTGCGCACCCGGCGGACGGCGCCTCCGAGATCCGCTACGGCATCCAGGACGACGCGTGGCTCGAAGGCGGGCCCGGGAGGCTTGCCGACCGCGTCGCGACGCTCGACAGGCTCGGTTTCGACCTCGTCCGGATCACGCTGAACTGGCACGAGACGGAGCTCACGCCCGGCGACTACGACTGGCGGCGATCCGACCGTCTCCTCGGCGCGCTTCATCGGCAGGGGCTCGCGGCCGTGGTCACCCTGTGGGGGACGCCCGACTGGGCCAGCGCTACGGGTCTGCCGAACGCAATACCCGTTCGCGGGGCCGACTTCCAGCGCTTCGCGCGCGCGGTGGCCTCGCGGTATCGCTACGTCCGTCATTGGCTCATCTGGAACGAGCCGAACAAGGCAACGTGGCTGAAGCCCGCCTCGCCGAGCCTCTACGTCACCCGTCTGCTCAACCCCGGCTACCTCGGGATCAAGGAGGCCAACCCGCTCGCCGAAGTCGCCGGTGGAGTCACCGCGCCTCGAGGCGGTCGAGGAGGCATCTCGCCGCTCGACTTCCTCCAGGGGATCCGGCGGGCAGGCGCCCACCTCGATGCGTACGCTCATCATCCCTATCCGATCTTCCCCGGCGCGACGCCATACTCGGGCGGCTGTGGGAGTTGCAACACGATCACGATGGCGACGCTCGACCGCCTCCTCCAGGCGGTCGGCAAGGCGTTCCCGCGCGCAACGGTCTGGCTGACCGAATACGGCTACCAGACCAACCCGCCTGATCCCTTCGGCGTCGCGCCTGCAGAGCAGGCGCTCTACCTCGCACAGGCGGCGCAGCGAACGTACGCCGCGCCCAAGGTGGAGATGCTGATTCAGTACCTCTATCGCGACGAGCCCGATCTCGACCGCTGGCAGAGCGGGCTCGAGACCGTGAGCGGCAAGGCGAAGCCGGCGCTGAACGCGATTGTGCTGCCCTTCGTGCAGGTTTCGCGCCGAGGCAATCGCACCCGTGTCTGGGGCCAGGTGCGACCCGGCACGGGAAGCCAGCCCTACCTCCTCCAGGCCTGGAAGAGCGGCGCCTGGGTCGCGGTCGGAGGAGTGCAGTACACCTCTTCGCGCGGCTACCTCAGGCGCACGGTGTCCGCCGGGAAGGGCTCGAAGCTCCGTCTCTGGTACCCGCCGCAGCGCATGGCGAGCGTCACGCTCGTGGTGCGGTAGGAATCGTGGTGCGCCAGACCGGAATTCGCTCGCGCGATTGTCCGCTCGCGAGAAGTTCCCTAAAGCGCGGCCGCTCCGCGGCCGCGGTGTTTGCGATCTCGTATCGCGCCTCTCGCGACGAGCACGCCCGCCACGAGGTCGATCGCGCTCTCGACGTCGTCGTCGTCGATCCCGAGATGGGTCACTGCGCGGATCACCGTCGGGTGAATCGTCGCCGAGAGGCCGACGCCCGCTTCCCGTAGCCGGGCGAGCGCCGCGGCACGCTCGGGGCCGACGTCGATCTGCACGAAATTCGTCTCCACCTGCTCGAAGTCGATGGGAACACCCGCCGCGGCGAGCCCGTCCGCGAGCCGTCTGGCCCGCGCGTGATCCTCCGCGAGGCGCGTGACGTGATGATCGAGCGCGTACAGGCCCGCCGCGGCCACGATCCCGGCCTGGCGCATCGCGCCTCCGAAGAGATGCTTCTCGCGACGCGCGCGCTGGACGAGCGCCTCGGAGCCTGCGAGAAGCGCACCGAGTGGGCACCCGAGCCCTTTCGAGAGGCAGAGCGTGACCGTGTCCGCCAGGGAGGCGATCCCGGAGGGCGGACAGCCGAGCGCCACCGCCGCGTTCATGAGGCGTGCGCCGTCGAGATGGACGGCGAGGCCGAGGTCGCGGGCGGTCTCGACGACCTCCGCCAGTTGCCCGAGAGGCCAGACCCTCCCGCCGGCGTTGTTGTGCGTGTTCTCGAGCGAGACGACCGAAGGCGCCTGATCGGCCGCCTTCGTGCGCTCGGGAACAGCAGCGCGCACCTGAGAGGCGCTGAGTCGCCCGGCGTCTCCTTCCAGCCCGAGGACGACGAGGCCCGCGTGCACCGCCGGCCCGCCGTACTCGTAAACCACGACGTGCGAGTGCCGCTCGGAGATGAGCACGTCGCCCGGGCGGGAGAGGAGTCGGAGCGCGATCTGGTTCGCCATCGTCGCCGTCGGGACGAACACCGCGTCCTCGTGTCCGAGGAGGTCCGCGACCCGCCGCTCGAGGTCGATGACCGTGGGATCCTCGCGCTTCTGCTCGTCGCCGACGATAGCCTCGGCGATCGCATGCCGCATCCCCGGCGTCGGCTTCGTCACGGTGTCCGAGCGAAGGTCGATCACGGGGAGAAGGTGAACCGTGTCGCCGTCTTCGGGAAGTCCCGCTCGGTCCACGCATAGACGACACGCGGCCTGAGTCGGTACCACAGGTCTTCGGGCGAAGCGGGACTCGGGGGATAGTCGTACTTCGCTTCGTAGGCATCGGCCATGCCCGCGTCGAATGCGATCTCCTCCGCCTCGCCCTCCCGGACGACGACCTCGTCGCCGCTCTCCACGTGGACGACGGCGCGCGCGTCGCGGTCGAGGTTGCGGGCCTTGCGCAAGTCCGGCGAGGTGCTGACGACGACGCCCTCGTCGAACCAGATGCCCCGGACCGGCATCGCATGGGGAGCTCCGTCGGGCTTCGTCGTCCCAACCCAGTAGTTGCGGGACGCTTGGAGGCGCTCCTCCGCCCAGCTCCACGACATGAGACCCTCCCACGATTCGGAGATCCCGTACCCGGCCGGAAAGCGGTGCCGCCTTGCTGTGTGCTCGCCGCGCGTCATCGGGGCATCATGGCAACCGATAAGGTCGCGGCGTGGCGGGAGCTGAGCGCGAGCGCGTGACCGGAATCGGCGGCGTCTTCTTCCGCGCGCAGGACCCTAAGGCCCTCGCGGACTGGTATCGCGAGCACTTCGGCGTCCCGGTCACGGACGACGGAACCGTCGTCTTCCCCGAGAGTCGAAACACCGTCTGGGCGGCGTTCTCCGACGACACGAACTACTGGCCGTCCGAGAAGCAGTTCATGACGAACTTCACGGTCCGCGATCTCGATGCGATGCTCGCGCAACTGCGAGCCGCCGGGGTCCCGGTGGACGATCGAATGGAAGACCTGGAGTACGGCCGCTTCGGCTGGTGCACGGACCCGGAGGGAAACCGGATCGAGCTCTGGCAACCGCTCGGGTAGTCCGCCGTTCAGCTGATCGAACGCTCGCCACGGTCGCCTCGTCCTGTCAGTGCCTGGTTCGACGGGCAGTACTCGAGTGGCCAGACGCCGGCATCGCGGCCTTTGCGGCGCCGCCTCGCCCTCGCAGCAGATCGGTGACTGCCGCCTCGGCGTCGCCCTGGAGCCACCGCGCGACGTAGCCGTCCGGCCGCACGAGCACCTCGCCGTCGTGGAACCGCGCGACCGCGAAGCGGTGGACGACCTCTCTGGCCGGAACATCGGCCGGAAGCGGGTGCCCGACGACACCGTCGTCGTCCCCGTACACCGCCGGTTCCGCGAGTCGGCCGCTGTTCACGCGCCGCCGCAGCGTCGGGCTGTAGAGACTGCCGTACAGGATCGCGTTGCGGGCGAGGCGCTGGATTAGCGTTGGCGGCGCCATGAACCGCATCGTCGCCGCCGTCACGCGGAGATTCTCGAGCGCAGCGGGACGGCGCTCTCGCTCGTATCCGTCGAGGAGCCGATCGTCAGCGTCTCCGGCTCGAACGAGCGCGAGCCGCCAGCCGAGATTGACTGCGTCCTCGACACCGCTGTTCATGCCGCGGGCGCCGAACGGCGAGAAGAGATGCGCTGCGTCGCCCGCCAGGAAGGCGCGGCCGGAGCGCCAGCCGTCGGCGACCCGCTGCTGGAAGCGGTACGCGGTCGCCCAGACGAGCTCGTAGTCGGCGTGCCCGGCGACGCGGCGGATCCGCTCGTCGAGGCGCCCGCTCCGTCGCTCGACGTCGGCATCGGTGTCTCCCGGCACCTGCCAGTCGAGCCGCCACTCGTCATCGGGCTGGGGATGGGCGAGCATCGTGCGGCCGGGGTTTTGCGGCGGGTCGAAGAAGAAGCGGCGCTCGTCGCGAGGAAACGGCATCCTTGCGCGAACGTCTGCGATCAGGAAGCGGTCCCGGTGGCTACGCCCAGGAAACGCGACGCCGAGCAGTTCCCGGACGCTCGAGTGGGCGCCGTCGCATCCGACCACGTGACTGCCGTGCACCTCACCGCCGCGCTCGAGCGCCAAGGTGACGCCGTCGGCGTTCTGCCGAAGTCCGGTTATGCGCGCGCCCCAGCGCAGGGCGACCGAAGTCGTCCGCGCAATCGCTTCGAGGAGCGCCCCCTCCGTGTACGTCTGCTGCAGGTTGACGAAGCGCGGTAGAGCTCCCGGGCGCTCGGGCGGGAACTCGATGCAGAAGAGCTCGGTGCGGCGGAAGTACGTCCGAGCGCGGGAGAGCACGACCGCCTTCTCGAGCATCGGTGTCCCGCATCCGAGCCGCACGAAGGCTTCGAGCGCGTGCCGGGCGAGCACGATCGCGCGCGATCCCTCCCGTGCCGGCTCGCGCTTCGCGTCGAGCACGACCGTCGGCACGTCGAAGCGCGAGAGCTCGAGTGCGAGTGTGAGCCCCACCGGCCCGGCGCCGACGATCAGGACTGGAGGGCTGCCCACACCTCCTGGTCCTTCTCGGCCGTCCACACCTGCGGCGCCAGCCCCGAGGCCTCGTCGTAGCAGCGCGCGACGTTGAACGGGAAGCAGTGCTCGAAGATCCACCAGTCGCCGAAGCGCGGCTCGAGGGCGGCCCGAGCCTCTTCGCCGGACTCACGGAGCGACGCGCCACGGGCGTGCGCGCCACGCACTGTCGTCCAGATCGTCCGCAGGTACTCGCGCGTCTCGGCGAGCCCTCGCGCGACCTCCTCTCCCCGCAGTGCGGGTCCGCGACCGGGCACGAGCGTCTCAGGCCCGAAGGACTCCAGGCGTTCCAGCGTGCTCGTGCCCCACTCGGCGACGAGGGCGTCGCCCATGTACGGGGCTGCCCGTGCTTCCACGAGATCGCCGGCGAACAGCACCCGCTCCTCCGGCAGCCACACGACGGCATCCCCCTGGGTGTGCCCGCCCCCGAGCCAGCGCAGGTGCACCTCGCGGCCGCCCAGCACGAGCTTCAGGGTGTCCGCGAAGACGACGTCCGGATGGGTCAGTCCTGGGATCGACGCCTCGTCGCGGAAGAGCCGCGGGAAGCGTCGGTACTCGGATTCCCAGTCCTCTGCACCGCGCTCGTCGACCCACGCCTGCGTCCCGGCGTGGGCGGCGACGTGGCGCGCCTCGAACGCCGACGCTCCGAGCACGCGGACCGCGTGGTAGTGCGTGAGCACGAGCCACTCGACCGGCTTGTCGGTAACTGCGCGGAGCGCATCGAGCCACTCGCGCGCCGCGGTGGGCGTCGCGCGCGCGTCGATGCAGAGGACTGACTCCGGGCCGACGACTGCGCCGAGGTTCGGGTCCCCCTGGGCCGTGAACGCATAGACGCCGGACGCGAGCTCCTCGAGGGTCGAGACCTGCTCGGCTGTGTCCGCGGTGGAGGCGAAGGGCTTGCTCATCGTCTCGGATCGCGGCGAGCTCGCGCGCCGCACGAGTACCGTATCGCCGTCCCGGACAGCGGCGCGCGCAGAGAACTTCCCCGCGGGCTCCGGGCCCGCGGCGCGCCGCTTGTACCGACTGGGCGCCACTAGAGACAATCCGGCGGTGATCGCCCGTCTCCAGCTCGCGACGCGAGAGCAGACGCTGCCGGTCATGCTCGAGCGTGCCGCAGAGCTGCACGGCACGCGGCCGCTGCTGCGCTTCGGAGATGCCGTCTGGAGCTATGCCGAGGTCCGCGACGGCACTACCCGTCTGGCAGGCGCGCTTGCGAACGCCGGGATCGGCGCCGGCGACCGCGTCGTCGTCGTGAGCGAGAACCGCCCCGAGGTCGTTCGCCTTTGGCTCGCGTGCGGCTGGGTCGGCGCCATCCTCGTCCCGGTCAACACGGCGCTCCGCGGCGAAGGGCTCCACCACGTCCTCGCGAGCGCCCAGCCGAGGGCCGTCGCGCTGGAGTCGGCGCTCCGCGAACGTGTTGCCGAGGCGGGCTTCGACGCGACGTGGGTGCTCGACGCAGGCGGTCTGCCCGACGAATCCCGGCCGCTCGCGCCACATCCGGTCGGCCCCGGAGACACGTGCGCGATCCTCTACACGTCCGGGACCACGGGACCGTCCAAAGGCGTGCTCTGCCCGCACGCGCAGTGGTACTGGTGGGGTGCCAAGACGGGCGAAGTGCTTTCGATCGACCGCAACTCCGTCCTCTACACGAACCTGCCGCTCTTCCATACGAACGCGCTCAACGCGTTCTGCCAGGCTCTCGTCGCGGGAGCGACGTATGTGCTCGGGCCGCGCTTCTCGGCCTCTTCGTTCTGGCAGCGCCTCGCCGGCGCCGGGGCGACCGTCACATACCTGCTCGGCGCGATGGCCTCGATCCTCCTGCGCCGGCCTGAAGGCGAGCACGACAGGGCCCACACGGTCCGGGTCGCGCTCGCGCCAGCGACACCATCCGAGCTGCACGCGCCCTTCCGCGAGCGATTCGGTGTGACGCTGATCGACGCCTGGGGGTCGACGGAGACGAACATCGTGATCGCGAACACGCTCGCCGACCTTCGTCCGGGCACCCTCGGCCGCGTCCTCGAGGGATTCGAGGCGCGCGTCGCGGACGTGCACGACGGCGGGGTGCCGGACGGGGAGCCGGGCGAGCTCCTCGTGCGCCATCGTGAGCCCTGGGCGTTCGCCTCCGGCTACGACGGGCTGCCCGAGGCGACGGCGGCCGCGTGGCGAAACCTCTGGTTCCACACGGGCGACCGTGTGGTGCGCGACCCCGACGGGAGATTCCGGTTCGTCGACCGGCTGAAGGACGTGATCCGGCGCCGCGGCGAGAACATCTCATCCTTCGAGGTCGAGCAGGCGTTGCTCGCGCATCCCGACGTCGCGGCGGCGGCGGTCGTCCCCGTACCGTCGGAGCTCGCCGAGGAGGAGGTGCTCGCCTGCGTCGTCGTGCGCGAGGGCGCCGAGGTCGACCCACTTGAGCTGATTCGCTTCTGCGAGTCCCGTCTGCCGTATTTCGCGGTGCCTCGATACGTCGACGTGCTGCCGGAGCTGCCCGCGACGGCAAGCGGCAAGGTCGAGAAGTACGTGCTGCGCGAGCGGGGCTTGACGGCGTCGACGTGGGATCGCGAGCAGGCAGGCTACGCCGTTCGGCGTCAGTAGAGTCGCGGCGATGGCGGAGCCGACGGCGCCTGCGCTCACTGTCGACTCCGTCTCGCGCACGTTCGGAGCCGTGCGGGCGGTCGACGACGTCTCCTTCGCTCTGCAGCCGGGGGCGCTTACGTGTCTGATCGGGCCGAACGGCGCCGGCAAGTCGACGCTCATGCACTGTGTCGCAGGCGTCCTGGAGCCCGACCAGGGGCGGATTCTCCTGGACGAGCGGGACATGACCCGCTGGTCGCCACACCGTCGCGCCGGCGCGGGGCTGGGCATCGTCTTCCAGGTCATGCGCGCGCCGCACCTCGACGTGCACGCGAGCACGATGATCGGCTGCCATGCCTGGACGCGCACGGGCTTCCTGGGCGGGATCCTGCGGCCGCCGTGGCAGTGGCGGGAGGAGCGCCTGATTCGCGAAGAGGCGCAGCGCGCACTCGAGCTCGTCGGGCTCGAACGCCGCGCGCACGACCCGGCGGACGCGCTACCGCTCGGACAGCTGCGGCTGCTCTCGGTCGCCCGCGTGCTTGCACAGCGCCCCCAGGTGCTGCTGCTCGATGAGCCGGTCGCGGGTCTTCGGGCCCAGGAGAAGCGGCAGCTCAGGCACGTCTTCGGCGACCTCCGGCAGAAAGGCCTGACGATGCTCCTGATCGAGCACGACATGCAGTTCGTCGGCTCAGTCGCAGATCGGGTACTCGTCCTCGACCGCGGCCGGCTGATCGCGGACGGGACGCCCGCCGAGGTGCGAGAGGACGAGCGCGTCATCGGCGCCTACCTCGGGACGGCAGGGGCACTGTGACCGCCGCGCCCTTCCTGGAGGTCGAGGGCCTCGTCGTCAGGTACGGGCCGGCGGTTGCGCTGGACGGCGTCTCGCTCTCCCTGGCACCCGGCGAGCGCGTAGCCCTGATCGGCCCGAACGGCGCGGGCAAGACCTCCCTTCTCAACGGGATCTGCGGACTCGTGAAGCCGGCTGCCGGGCGCGTGCGGCTGGGAGGCCGCGATCTGACGGGTCGCGCCCCGGGCGAGATCGTGCGCGCGGGGTTGACACAGGTGCCGGAGGGACGCCAGGTGTTCCCGACGCTTCCGGTCGAGGCGAACCTCCTGCTCGGCGCGTACGGCCGGGAGTTCCGCCACGAGCTCGTCAGCGCGACGCTCCGCTACGTCGGCCGTCGCGGCGAGATCGCAGGGCGGCTGGAGCGCGTCTACTCGCTCATGCCGAAGCTCCGCGAGCTTCGCGAGCGGCCCGCCGGCCAGACCTCGGGCGGCGAGCAGCAGATGGTCGCCATCGGGCGAGCGCTGATGGCAGAGCCTCGCCTGCTGGCGATCGACGAGCTGTCGCTCGGGCTTGCGCCGCTGGTCGTCCAGAGCCTCTCGGAGTTCTTGCTCCGGCTGAACGAGGAGCAGGGTGTCGCGCTGCTGCTCGTCGAGCAGAACGCGGTGCTTGCGCTGGAGCTCTCCGTGCGCGCGTACGTGCTCGAGGCCGGGCGCCTCGTGCTTTCCGGTCCGAGCGACAAGCTCGAGCGGAACGAGACCGTGCGGAGCGCCTACCTCGGGGGAGGGCTCGATCTGGCCGAAACGGAGCCCGGCACGCAGACGGAGCCGAGCGGGTGAGGGAATTTCTCCAGCTCGTCGTTGTAGGCGTCTCGACCGGATCGGCGTTCGCCCTGGTCGGAATCGGAATGGTGCTCATCTTCCGGACCACCGGGATCGTCAACTTCGCGCAGGGCTCCTTCGCCGTGCTCGGCGGGCTCATCATGGTCGAGCTCATCGATGACATGCAGGGCCTGCTCGCGGGTTTCGTGTCGGTGTTGGTCGTCGCGTTCATCGGCTCGCTCGTGGGCTTCGTCGCGGTCGGCTTCCGACGCCGAACGACGCCGCTCGCGAGCCTCATCATCACGCTCGGCATCGCGCTCTTGATCGCGTCGCTCAACCTGCTCGCGTTCGGCGACCGGCCGCACACGTACCCGACGATCTTCGAGCGCGCGTGGGACATCGGGGGAGTGCTCGTCCAGCCGCAATACGTCCTCGTTGCTGGTGTGACGCTCCTCGCCGCGCTCCTGCTCACCCTGGGACTGCAGCGGACGATCGCCGGCCAGGCGCTCGTCGCGTGCGCGGACTCGCGCCGGGCGGCGGAGCTCGTCGGGATCGACGTGCGCGCCGTCGCCGTGGTCGCGTTCGCGGTCTCGGCGGGACTGTCGGCGCTGGGCTGGGTGCTCCTCACCCCCGTCGACCCGGTCAACTACGACTCAGACGTCCGGATCGCGATCAACGGCTTCGCGGCCGCCGCGTTCGGCGGGCTTGCCAGCATCCGGCTCGCCTACGTCGGCGGGCTGACCCTCGGCATCGCCCAGCAGCTCGTCGTCGGCTACGCCGACGAGATCCCCGGCCTCGGACAGCAGGCACGGCAGTACGAGCTTGCCGCCGCCCTCGTGATCATGCTCGTCCTGATCGGCTGGCGTGCGCGGCACGAGGTGCACGAATGAGACGCGTCCGTGGTCGCCTACCCGCTCTCGCCCGGCTCGCCGGAACGCTCGCAGCAGGGGGGTTCGCGATCTGGCTCGGCTACCAGCTGAGCCCGGGCGACCGCTCGTTGTACACGCTCATGGGTCTCTACGCGATCGTCGCGATCGGCCTCTCGCTGCTGATCGGGTTCGCGGGTCAGATCTCGCTCGGACAGGGAGCGTTCTACGCGCTCGGCGCGTATACCGCCGGGATCCTGACGGTGGGGGTCGACCCCGACGACCGGCTGGTGAACCCGGGGGGCGGGATCGACCCCGCCCTCGCCGTGGCCGTTGCGCCGATCCTGACCGGCCTCGTCGCGGCGGTCATCGGGGTGCCGCTGCTGCGACTCCGTGGGCACTACCTCGCATTCGCGACACTTGCCCTGCATCTGATCCTGCTCGCCGCGATCTTCGCTCAGAGCCGCTTCACCGGCGGTCAGGACCCCGGCCTCGCCGTGATCGAGCCGCTCGACGTCTTCGGCTGGCAGATCACCGGCGTGACGGGCGGCACACCGCGCCACACCGCGCTCGTCTGGGGAGCCGTGCTCGTGACCCTCCTCGTTGCGCTGAACCTCGTCGGCTCCCGCGCCGGCCGAGCGCTGCAGGCGATCGCGACGAGTGAACGGAGCGCCGCTGCCGCGGGCATCAACGTCTCCGCTTACAAGTTGCGCCTGTTCGTCCTCTCCGCCGGGCTCGCGGGCCTCGCCGGCGCGCTCTACGTCTTCATGCTCCAGTTTCTCTCGCCGGACGCATTCGGCGTCTTCCTGAGCATCCAGTTCGTCGTGATGGTGGCCGTCGGCGGGCTCGGATCCGTGTACGGGGCGGTCGTCGGAGCGATCGCGATCACCTGGCTCGAGCACGAGCTGCGCGAGCTCGGGACGCGACCGAGCCTCCTCGGCTTCGCCCTCCCCGACCAGGCGCCGCAGGTGTTTTCCGTCGGCGTCTTCGCCGTCATCCTGATCGTCGTGATCCTTTTCTTCCCGCGCGGGCTGTTGCCGGCTCTCGGAGACGGCATGCGGCGGCTCAGGCCCGTGCGGCAGGAGGATTAGGCGCCGCCACCGCCTGCAGCACGAGGGGCCGCTAGCGCATGAGCAATCCGCCGTTCGCGTCGAAGGTCGCGCCGGTGATGTAGCCGGCCGCCTCGGAGCAGAGGAAGGCGGCCAACTCGCCGATCTCGGCCGGCTCGCCGAAGCGTCCCACGGGGATTCGCTGCCGCAGAGCCTCGAGCCGCTCCTCGGGGAGGTCGTCGAAGACCGGCGTGCGCACCGCGGCGGGTGCGAGGGCATTGCAGGTCACGCCGTGAGGGGCGAGCTCCGCGGCGACGATCTTCGTGAGCACGATGATTCCAGCCTTCGAGGCGGCGTAGTGCGCGCCGGAGGCACCAGCCGACTGGCCGGCGATCGAAGCCATGTTGAGAATCCTCCCCCACCCCTGCTCGCGCATTCGCGACCCCGCGAGCTGGCATCCGAAGAAGACACCGCGCAGGTTCGTCGCGAGCACGTCGTCCCACTCGTCCGTCTCGATCTCCCAGAGCGGCCGGAAGACCGTGCGGGCAGCGTTGTTCACCAGCACGTCGACCGGGTCGGCGTCGTCGAGCAGCCGCTCGATCGATGCGCGGTTCCGGACGTCGACGTGCGCTCCGCGCGCGTGCTCGGCGAGCGATGCGGCGACGCGTTCGGCGCCGTCGCCGTTCACGTCCGCCACGACCACCGACGCGCCCCGCGCGTGCAGAGCCCGGGCGATCGCCTCGCCCAAGCCCTGCGCCGCACCGGTGACGACGGCGGTGCGCCCCTCGAGGGACACCGCTACTTCGTCGCCTGCAGGATCTTCTGGCCCGGCACCGGGACCATCTTGCAGTTGCGGATGTTCGAGACGACCATCGACTCAGTCTGCAGTCCCGAGTGATTGACCGCGCTGTAGAAGTAGCGCCCTCCGGGACCGGCGAAGCCCTTCATCTTGGTCTCGAGCGCGTTGGTGACTCGCTCGCGAGTGAAGCCGCCCTTCAGCATCGCCTCCCGGAACATCCGGATCGCCGTGTAGCCGTCGTAGTTGAAGGTCGATCCCTGCTTGCCGATCAACCGGTTTACTCGCAACGCGATCGCACGGGACGGGTGCGAGCGCTTGATGTACTGCGCGACGGGCCCGAGGTACGTGTTGATGAGCGCGCCGTTCGCCTCCGGACACGCCGGCCCCAGGAACAGGGGCGAGGCGTTGCCACCCGTGAACACGAGCCGCTGGGTCAGCCCGAGCTGTTTCGCATCCTTGGTGATGGTCACAGCGAGCGAGGTCGCGTTCCACAGCCAGAGCGCCTGCGCGTTCGAGTTCTTCACCCGCGTCAGCTCCGCCGTGAAGCTCGTCGAGGTGAGCGGGAAGACGATCTCCTCGACGATCTCGAAGCCGTAGCGCCGGGCCAGCTCCTTGACGTTGCGCAGGCCCTCCTGTCCGAACCCGCCGTTGTCGTTCATCAGCGCGATTCGCTTGACGCCCGCCTTTCGCAGCTGCGCCGCCATCGAGTACGCGAACAGCCTGCTCGTCGCCGTCGTCATGAAGTAGTACGGCTTGGCAGGCGTCACCTGGGCCGCAGACGAGGCCATGCTGATGTACGGGATCTTCGAGGCGGAGACGATCGGCGCCACCGCGAGCCCGACAGAGCTGAAGCCCGATCCGATCACGCCGACGTACTTCGCCTCGGACGCGATCCGCTGCATGTGGACGACGCCCTGCGACGGGTTCGAGGCGTCGTCGAAGATCGTCAACTGGATCTGGCGCCCCTTGATCCCGCCGGCGCGATTGATCTCTCGGACCGCCGCCTGGACGCCGGCGCGGTTGTCGAGCCCGACGAACGAGAGGGGGCCCGTCAGCGGCGAGATCATCGCCAGCTGGATGGGCGCCCGGCCTTGCCCGGCAGCCGAGCTCACCGCGGTCAGCACGACCAGCGCAACGGTCACGACCGCCAGCGACCGTCCTCGTGGTCTCTTCATGCTCTACCCCTCCTCACTCGGAAAGATCTGCCTCCGCTTCGACGAGCGCTGCTCGTCGAGGTTGGCCCGATCATCGCACGCTGCGCTCGATGCCGGAAGTCAGCGGGCGGTGCGCGTCGGGGAGCGGGACGGCGGGCGCGATCTCGATTCCGAGCGAGGTGCGTCCGAAGAGGTCGTGTGCCTCGAGGTTCGTGTACGGCATGATCGGCCCGGCACGGACGTCGCGGTACATGCGCTCGAGCGCGAAGCGCCGGAAGTACCCGGCGCCGCCGACGACGTGGAGCGCACGGTCGACGATTCCGCAGGCGTTGTTCGTCGCCACGTACTTCGTCAGAACCGCCTTCGCCATCCCCTCCTGGACCGGCAGCTCCGAGTAGAGCATGCCCGTCTCCATCTCGTGCGCGTGCCGCTGGAGGACGGCACGTCCGGTCTCGAGCAGGACCTCCATCTCCGCGAAGAGATGCTGCACCTGCGGGTGGTCCCTTTTCTTGGCCCTGAGCGTGAACTCGCGCGCGAACGCGAGCGCGCCGGCGCCGATGCCGAGATAGACGGCACCGAAGGTCGGCATCGCCCACCCCCACACGGTCTTCAGCATCGTGCCGTCGAAGTGGTTCGCCGGGTAGCGGTGGAAGACTGCCTCCTCAGGTACGAATACGTCCTCGAGTTCGAAGTCGTTCGACTCCGTCGCCCGCATACCCATCACGTCCCAGGTCTCCTTCACCGTCATCCCCTCGACGTCGCGCGGGAGCCGGAAGAAGATCACGGTCGGCCCCTGCTCGGGATCGTCGACGAGCGCCCGCGTCGAGAATTCGGTGCAGGCGGCCGACTCGGTGCCGAAGATCTTCTTGCCGCTGACCCGGTACCCGCCCTCGACCGGTCGCGCGACGGTGGTCGAGCTCATCAGGATCGGGTCGCCGGGCTCGGCCGACATCGACGCATAGACGAGCCGGCCATCGGCCGCTCGGCGGAGCACCTCGGCCAGCCGCTCGTCGCCGCTCGCCCGCCAGAGGCTCGCGAGCTGCCCGATCGGCGAGACGTGCATGTTCACCGCGAGCGCGGTCGACCCGTCTCCGGCAGCGAGCCGCTCCTGGGCGAGGACCAGGTCGTACAGGCCGGCGCCCATCCCGCCGAGCTCCTCGGGCACCGTGAGGCCCAGGTACCCCTCCTCCCGCATGCGTTCGTAGTTCTCGAAGGGAAAGGAGCCCTTCCGGTCGTGCTCGGCGGCGCGGCCGGCGAATTCGTCCGCGAGCCGGCCGGCGAGTTCGACGATCTCGCGCTGACGCGGGGTCAGGCACTGCTCCATCGGTTACGGTCACCCTAATGGCAGACGATTACCGCGAGAAGGACGGAAGAGACCTCCGCGTTCTCTTCTGCTTCGGGGTCACGCAGAGCTTCTTCGAGGCCGAGCCCGACAGCGTCCCCCGGATTGCGGCGGCGATCACCGAGGTATTCGCCGACCTCCGCGGCCGGTTCGGCGTCCGCGTGCTCGGAACGATGGACGACGACGAGCTCCAGGTCGGCGCCTCGGTCGTCTGGCCGTGGACGGCCTACGTTCTCGCCGACGTGCCCGATCTCGAGACGGTCGCAAAGGTGACGAACCTCCTGCGAGAGGGCGAGGTCGAGGGAGCGCGGCTCTGGAAGTACCTCCGCGTGGAAGCACGCGTCGGGCGGCCCCTCTTCTTCGCCGACGAGTGACCGTGGAATGATTCCGCTCGGACGACGGTGATCTTCGAGCCCGAGTTCGAGACGATGCCGCGCGGGGAGCTCGAGGCGCTTCAGCTCGAGCGCTTGCAGCGGCTCGTCTGGTACCTGCGGGAGCGTGTCCCGCTCTATCGCGAGCGCCTCGACGGCGTGCCCGAGATCAGCTCGCTCGAGGATCTCCGTCGCCTCCCGTTTACTCGCAAGACGGATCTGCGCGATACGTATCCGTTCGGCCTCTTCGCCGTTCCCCACGAAGGGTGCGTTCGGCTGCACGCGTCGTCCGGCACGACGGGGAAGCCGATCGTCGTGGGGTATACGAGCGACGACGTCGACCTGTTCGCGCGGGTGAATGCGCGGGCGCTCGCGATGGCGGGCGTCGAGCCGGGGATGATGCTCCACAACGCCTACGGCTACGGCCTCTTCACCGGCGGGCTCGGACTCCACTACGGTGGCGAGCGCCTCGAGTTGACGGTGGTTCCCGTTTCGGGTGGGATGACCGAGCGCCAGCTGGGCCTGATCGAGGACCTGCGCCCGGACGTCATCAGCTGTACTCCGAGCTACGCGCTAACGCTCGCGCAGGGGTTCGCAGAACGTGGCGTGGCGCCCGACGAGATCAGCCTGCGCTTTGCCTGCCTCGGCGCGGAGCCGTGGACGGAGAGCATGCGCACCCAGATCGACGCCGGCCTCGGCATCCGGGCGACGAACATCTACGGCCTCTCGGAGATCATCGGCCCAGGCGTCTCGAACGAGTGCGTCGAGGTTCGCGACGGCTCACACGTGAACGAGGATCACTTCCTCCCGGAGATCGTCGATCCGGAGAGCGGCGAGTCGCTCCCCGACGGCCAGCAGGGGGTCCTCGTCTTCACGACGCTCACCAAGCAGGCGCTGCCGCTGCTGCGCTACTGGACGGGCGACATCACCAGTCTCGACCGCGAGCCGTGCGGCTGCGGCCGGACGCTCGCCCGCATGGCGCTCATCGCGGGCCGCACCGACGACATGCTGATCGTGCGCGGAGTCAACGTCTACCCGACCCAGGTCGAGTCCGTGCTCTTGCGGGTGCCCGAGCTCACGCCCCACTATCGGCTGGTCGTTACAAGGGAGGAGACCCTCGACGAGGTGGAGGTCGAGGTCGAAGTGTCCGAGAGCTACTTGGGCTCGGGCGTCGGCTGGCTCGATCCGGCCGCCATGCGGCCACTGGAGGACCGCGTCGAGAAGCTGATCCGCGAGACGATCGGAACGTCCATGCGCGTCACCCTGCTCGCGCCCGGCCAGGGCCCTCGCTCGGAGGGCGGGAAGCTCGCCCGCGTGGACGACAGGCGGCGGCTGGCGTGAGGCAGCGCGTTCGGCACCTGATCCGGTGACGCTCCGTCGAGATGACGGCCACGCCGCGGCCATCGTGGCGGCCGCGGAGTCGCCGTACAGCAGGCACCCGCCTGCTGGGACGACGACGGCCGCGTTGCTTGCAGACGCGTTCGTGCGGGTGCTGGAGGTCGCGGGTGTCCGACGCGAAGAGGTCGACGGCCTCGGCATCGCCTCCTTCACGCTTCCGCCGGACCACGCCGTCGATCTCGCCTGGCGACTCGGAGTCCGGCTTCGCTGGGCGATGGAGGATCCGCACGGAGGCGTCTCGGCACTCAATCTCCTCCAGCACGCCCTGAGCGCAGTCGAGTCGGGCGAGGCGGCGAACGTCGTCCTCCTCGCGGGCGACCATCTCCGGCCCGAGGACTTCGAGTGGCTCGTCTCGCACTACAACCGGGCGACGAGCGAGCACCTCGCGCCGATCCCGACCGGCGGGCCGAACGCGCAGTTCGCGCTCATCACGCAGCGCCACATGGCGCGTCACGGCCTCGATCGCGCGGACTACGGCGCAATTCCCGTCGCGCAGCGGTCCTGGGCGGCGCGAAACCCTGGTGCTGTGTACCGGGAGCCGCTCAGCATGCACGAGTACCTCGCGGCTCCCCTCGTCGCTCCGCCGCTCGGTCGCTACGACTGCGTACCCGTCGTCAGCGGAGCCGATGCGATTTTCGTCTCCCGTGCGGAACCATCCGCCCCCGGCGTCCACGCCCGTGCGCTTCGTCTGTCCTTCAACCACGACAACCAGCTCGGGGACGGCCTCGCGTCTGGGCTCGGCTCGGTCGCGGCCGAATTCTGGGACGAGGCGGGATTCGGTCCGGACGACGTCAGCCTCGTGTCCGTGTACGACGACTACCCGGTCATGGTGCTCATCCAGCTCGAAGAGCTCGGCTTCCTGCGCGACGGAGACGTTCGCCGGTTCGTCCGCGAGCGGCTCGAGCGCGAGCACTGGCCGCTGAACACCTCAGGTGGACAGCTCTCGGCGGGTCAAGCGGGAGCGGCGGGCGGGATGCACGGCCTCGTGGAGGCCGTCCGGCAGCTTCTCGGGCACGCCGGCGGGCGTCAGGTCGCGGGCGCACGGCGGGCCGTCGTCACGGGTTACGGCGGGGTGCTCTACCTGTACGGCGCCTGTGCCGCAGTAGTGGCGCTGGAGTCGACGAGTTGACCGGGCTGCCGGTGTGGCGCTGCGAGAGTTGTGGCCACCGCAGCTTCCCCAGGCGCGAGCTCTGCCCGGTCTGCGGCAGTCGGTCGTTTACCGCGGAGCCGGCGGACCGCGGCATCGTGACCGAGCTGACGAGTCACCGCAGCGTCGACGTCGCGTACGTGCGGGTCGACCACGAACTGACCGTGCTCGCGCGCGCCGAAGGCGCCGTCGCGGCCGGATCCGAGGTCACCCTGCGCGTCGACGACGGAGCCCCGGTCGCAACCGTCGCGTAACACGAAAAGTGGCGCGAACGCTCGTTCGAATCGACGGGACCTGCATCGGACATGCTTGCCGGGGCGGCTTCACGAACAGCCCGATGATCGCGCCCGCGAGGACGAGTTGAACGTCAGCGCGGAAGCCGCCGGAGCGATGCCAGCCGAGCCGTCCGTGGAAGAGCTTGCGACCGTGCGGACGCAGACGCGGAAAGAGGTGCTCGAGGTCTGGCGCGGAGGAGGATGCGGCGCCGAGCGTAGCCGGGTCGAGCGGCCCGCGACAGAGCGTCAGCAGAGCCAGACCGAACACGCCGCTCCGGACCTCGAAACGGCGATCGCGGATGTCCTCGTGCGGCACCCAGTCACAGGCGAGGTGCAGCGGCGGGCCCAGGGCCAGCGCCGCGAGCCGGGAGCGGGTCAGCGCACCGAGCGCCGCACCCGTCGCGACGTGGAGTGAGACGATCACGCCCCTAGGTCTACATCCTCTTGCCCGCTCCTCGTCCGATTCGCGCAGCGCGAGCCGGCGTATCGTTCGTCCTATATACCGCACATTCGTGGAGGGGGTCCACCATGGCCGACACCGTGCGAGGCATCGACTACTACTACGTGACGGTTCCGGACGCGCCCGGAGAGGGCGAGCGGATCCTCTCGGCGCTGAAGGACGGCGGCGTGAACCTGCTCGCCTTCCTTGGATTTCCCCTCGGCGGCGGCCAGTCGCAGATCGACATCGTTCCGGAAGACCCGGAGTCGCTCGTAGAAGCCGCCGAGCGAGCCGGAATCACGCTCAGCGGGGCGAAGCGGGCGTTTCTCATCCAGGGCGACGACCGCGTAGGAGCGGTTGCCGACATCACGGCGAAGCTCGCGGAGGCGAACATCAATCTGACGGCGGCAGCGGCCGCGAGCGCCGGATCAGGGCGCTACGGGATGATCGTCTGGGTCCCAGCCGCGGAGTACCAGCGCGCGGCTGAGGCGCTCGGGGCGTAGCCTCGCCGGACTGCGGCGCGGTTTCCGCGCAGCAAAGCCTCGGTCTACGCACCCGCTGCGGCCCGGGCGACCCGAGCTGCTTCACGGGCGCGGCGGAGCGGCTCGGGCGTCCGCGCGGCTTGCACAGAGGCGAGCACGACCTCGACGCCCGTCTGCGGGTCCGTGCGCCAGGCCGCATGCACGGCGAGCGGTCGGCACCCGCGCTTCGTTCGAAGCCAGTAGCCGACGAGATCTCCGGCCAGCGCGAGCGGGGCCATCGCCCTGCACTGGTCGTCGGGCCAGTCGCCCGTCGCCAGCAGGGTGCGGTGGGTGACGCCCACCGTTGGCAGGCCGAGGATCGCGCCGAGGTGAAGTGCGAGCCCTGCGCGACGCGGGTGATCCCGACCGGTCGCATTGACGAGCAGGACGTCGGGGCGCCTCGGTAGCGCCCTCACCGCGGCTTCCAGGAGCGCTCCTTCGCGGAGGACGAGCAAACCCGGCTGATAGGGGGCTCTCGCCGTGCCGGCGACGGCCGCCGTGGCCTCCTCGACTGCAGCCGCGGCCCACGCAGGGTCGCCCTCCCGGCCAGGGCCGGACGGGCCGCGCTCGAAGCAGATGAAGCAGCCACCCACGACGGTGTCGGGGAAAGGCCGCCACGGCGGAGGCGTTGCCGCGCCGAGCGCGGCCTGCTCCTCCAGCACCTCTTGCTGTGGCGGCGCCACCGTCGCATGCTCTCCGCGCCGAGTTCCGTCCGCTGCCAAATACACGAGCGCTCAGGCGCTCGCGCCGGCGTGCTCGCGCTCGCCGAAGTCGTACCGGACGACGGGGTGCTTGGCCGCCCGGACCTCGTCCAACCGCCTCACGGGACGCGCGTGTGGCGCCTCCCGGAGAAGCTCTGCGGAGCTGGCGGCCTCCTCCGCAATGCGCCGCATCGCGTCGATGAACTCGTCGAGGCGCTCTTTCGGCTCCGTCTCGGTCGGCTCGATCATGAGCGCTTCGGGTACGACGAGCGGGAAGTAGATCGTCGGCGGGTGGATCCCGTAGTCCATGAGGCGCTTGGCGACGTCGAGCGCCGTGACCCCGTGCTCACGCTTGAGCCGGCGCGCGGAGAGCACGAACTCGTGCATGCAGTGCCGGTCGTAGGGAAGGTCGTAGACGTCCCGAAGGCGTGCGAGCACGTAGTTCGCGTTGAGAACCGCAGCCTCGGACATCTCCTCGAGGCCGGGCCCGTAGGCCCGCATGAACGCGTACGAGCGGACGAAGACGCCGAAGGGCCCCGCGAATCCCCGCACTCGGCCGATCGACTTCGGCTTGTCGTGCTCCAGGCGGTACTCGTCCCCGTCCCGCGCGACCCGGGGGACCGGCAGGAACGGCTCGATCCTTTCGCGTACAGCGACCGGACCGCCGCCGGGGCCACCCCCTCCGTGCGGCTGCGAGAAGGTCTTGTGCAGGTTGTAGTGGACGATGTCGAAGCCCATGTCGCCGGGGCGCGAGAGTCCCACCACGGCGTTGAGGTTCGCTCCGTCGTAGTAGAGGAGCGCCCCGGCATCGTGAAAGATCCGCGCAACGTCCTCGATGCCCTCGTCGAAGAGGCCGAGGGTCGACGGGTTCGTGAGCATGAGCCCGGCGGTCCGCTCGTTCACCTTCGCGCGCAGGTTCTCGAGGTCGAGGTTGCCCCGTGCGTCCGTGTCGACCTTCTCCAGCCGGTATCCCGCCATCGTCACGCTGGCCGGGTTCGTCCCGTGGGCAGTGTCGGGCGTGATGATCGTGTCGCGCTCCTCACCGCGGTCGGCGAAGTACGCGCGCATCAACATGAGCCCGGTCAGCTCGCCCTGGGAGCCCGCGGCCGGTTGCAGCGTCACCGCCGGCAAGCCCGCGATCTCGGCCAGCATCTCCTGCAGGCGCCACATGAGCTCGAGGGCGCCCTGCGCCCCTTCGTCCTCCTGCAGCGGGTGCAGGTCACGGAATCCGGGAAGCCGGCCCACGCGCTCGTTGACGCGAGGGTTGTGCTTCATCGTGCAGCTGCCCAGGGGGTAGAAGCCCGTGTCCACTCCGAACGTGCGATCTGCGAGCGCCGTGACGTGCCGGACGAGCTCGGGCTCCGCGAGCTCGGGGAGCCGCGGTGGGCGCGCGCGCCGCAGCTCTGGGGGCAGCTCGCGCTCGGGAAGACCGTAGTCGGGAATGCGACCCGCACGCCGCCCAGGTCGCGAACGCTCGAAGATCAGGGGCGCGTCGGGCCACGCACGACCGGCCTCCGTCATCGAGACACCGCCTCGAGCACCTGCGCGAGGCGGTCGACATCGTGCGGCGTCCGCTTCTCGGTCAGGGCGACGAGGAGGACGTCCTCCATCCCTTCGTAGTCCCGTCCGAGCACGTAGCCGGGATGCACTCCGCGTTCGCGTGCCCGACGGACGACCTCGCGAGCAGGCAGGGGCGTCCGGAACGCGACCTCGTTGAACGACGCCGCGTCGAAGGCGGGCTCGAGCGGCACCCGTTCGCGCGCGTACTGTGCGAGGGCCAGGCACGTCTCCCCCACCTCGCGGAGTCCCTCGGGGCCGAGCCAGGAGAGCGTCACCAGCCCGGCGAGCGCGAGCAGCGTCTGGTTCGTCGTGATGTTCGAGGTCGCCTTCTCGCGCCGGATGTGCTGCTCGCGGGTCTGCAGCGTGAGCACGAACGCGCGGCGACCGTCCACGTCCACCGTCTCGCCGACGATGCGGCCGGGCATGCGCCGGATGAAGTCCTGCCGGGCCGCGAAGAATCCGTAGTGCGGGCCGCCGTAGAGAGGCGGGCACCCCATGCTCTGCCCCTCGCCGATCGCCATCGCACAGCCGTACTCGCCCGGGGCTTCGAGCACGCCGAGCGACGCGAGGTCGACGTGTGCAATCGGATGGGCTCCCGCCTCCGCGGCCGCGGCGGCGAGGTCGGGCGCAGGCTCGAGGCAGCCGAAGAAGTTCGGCTGCTGGAAGATCACTGCAGCTGCGTCCGACGACGCAGCTGCCAGCTCGTCAGGGTCGATCGTGCCGCCACGATGGGGAACTTCCTCGACATCGAGGCCGAAGCCGGGTGCGTACGTCTTGACCACCTGGCGCACCTGGGGGTTCAGCGTCTCCGCAAGGACGATCTTGCTGCGATTACTCGTGTGCTTGGCGACGAAGCAGGCATCCGCTGCGACCGTGCAGCCGTCGTAGCCGGACGCGTTCGAGACGTCCATCCCCGTCAGCTCGCAGATGACGGTCTGGTACTCGAAGATCGCCTGCAGGACGCCCTGGCTCATCTCGGGCTGGTACGGCGTGTACGCCGTGAGGAACTCGCCGCGCGAGAGGAGCACGTCCACGACCGCCGGCACGTAGTGGTCGTAGATGCCCGCGCCGAGGAAGGAGAGCTCGACTCCCGAATGGACATTGCGTCCCGCGAGCTCGGTCAGGTGCGCCACGAGCTCGAGCTCGGGAAGCGCGGGCGGGACGTCGAGCTCGCGCCGGAGGCGAACGCCCTCCGGAATCTGCGCGAACAGCTCCTCCACGGAAGAGACCCCGATCGCTGCGAGCATCGCCTCGCGATCGGCGTCCGTGAGGCTCAGGTAGCTCACTGCTCGGCGACGTGGGCGCGATACGCCTGAGCGTCCATGAGCGAGTCGACTTCCGAGGGATCGTCGATGCGGACCCGGATCAGCCAGCCGTCACCGTAAGGGTCCTCGTTGACGGCCTCGGGCTCGTCCACGGCCTTCTGGTTGACCTCGAGCACCTCGCCGGTGAGCGGGGCGACCACGTCCGACACGGCTTTCACCGACTCCACCTCGCCGTACGCCTCGTCCTTCGTGACCGTCGCGCCGGCTTCCGGAGCCTCGAAGTGGACGAGCTCCCCGAGCGCGTCCTGGGCGAACCAGGTGATCCCGAGCACTGCCTCGCCGTCCTCGATGCGAGCCCAGTCGTGCTCGGAGTGGTACTTGAGATCGTCTGGGTAGCTCTCTGCGGCGGGCACGGGCGCTAGGTCTCCTTCCGGTAGATCGGCTTCTTCACGACATGCGCGCGTTTCGCCCTGCCGCGAACGTCGATGGTGAGCCCAGTGCCGGGAGCGGAGCTCGCGGCAGGGACGTACCCGAGCCCGATGCCCTGGTCGAGCATGGGCGAGTGCGTCCCCGATGTCACCTCGCCGCCGCCTTCGATCGGCATTCCCTGGCGTGGGATGGCCTTCTCCTCCATCACGAAGGCGACGAGCTTCCGCGCCGGCCCCTCCTCGCGGACTCGCCGTAGCTGCTCGACCCCGGTGAACCCTTTCTCGAGCTTGCACGCCCACCCGAGACCCGCCGAGATCGCGTCCGTCTCGGGCGTGATGTCGTTCCCGTGCAGCGGATAGCACACCTCGAGTCGAAGCGTGTCTCGCGCACCGAGCCCGCATGGCACGGCGCCGCGGGCGAGGACGGCGTCCCACAACGCCGTACCGTCCTCCTCCGCACAGCAGAGCTCGACGCCGAGCTCGCCGGTGTAGCCCGTGCGGCAGATCATCGCCTCGATCCCGTCCAGCTCCCCCATCGCGTGTGTGAACGCCGGCGCCTCGGGGAGACCGAGCAGCTCGATCGAGCGAGGCCCTTGCACTGCGAGCAGCGCGTACTCGTCGGACGCATCCCGCACCTCACATCCGCGCGGCTCGCGCTCCTTGAGCCAGGCGTACACCGTCTCGCAGTTCGACGCGTTCACCACGAGGAGCAACTGGCCGTGGGCGAGCCGGTAGACGATCAGGTCGTCGACGATGCCTCCCTGCTCGTTCGTGAGCAGCGTGTACTGGGCGTCGCCGTCGTCCAGCCGGTCGACGTCGTTCGAGAGCATCTCCTGCAGAAACGCCTGCGCCGTCGGCCCGTCGACGTGAATCTCGCCCATGTGAGAGACGTCGAAGACCCCGCAATCGGCGCGCACCGCCCGGTGCTCCGGGATGACACCCTCGTACTGCACCGGCATCTGCCAGCCGGCGAACGGAACCATGCGCGCCCCGAGCTCGACGTGGCGCTCGTAGAGAGGCGTGCGCTTGAGCGTGACCTCCACGCCCGCGACTCTAACGACCGGCGGACGGGCGACGAGGGCGAGGCAAGCCTCGCCCCTACACCTGCTCGGAAGCTACGGGCGCCGCTGGCGCCCGCGTTACTCCTCTTTCAAAAAGGAGGGGATGTCGATCTCGACGTCGGTGACGCTCGGCGCCCGGAAGGCCGGCGTCGACGCGGCCGCGGCCGGGACGGCCGCCTCCGCGCGGCGGCGTCGGGCGCGCCCGCCGAAGCCCGTTGCGATCGCCGTGACCCGCACGTCGTCGCCCATGCTCTCGTCGATCACGGCGCCGAAGATCACGTTCGCGTTCGAATCCGCCGCGCTCGTGACGACCTCGGCCGCCTCGTTGACCTCGAACAAGCCGAGATCCGGGCCACCGGTCACGTTCAGGAGGATCCCGGTCGCGCCGTCGAGCGAAGTCTCGAGCAGGGGCGAGGAGATCGCCGCGCGAGCCGCCTCCACCGCACGGTTCTCACCGTGCGCGACGCCGATCCCCATGAGCGCGGAGCCCGCGTCGCGCATGATCGTCCGGACGTCCGCGAAGTCGAGATTGACGAGCCCGGGCACGGTGATGAGGTCGGTGATTCCCTGGACACCCTGGCGCAGGATGTCGTCGACCATGCGGAATGCGTCGGTGACGGGGGTCGAGCGCTCGACGACCTCGAGCAAGCGGTCGTTCTCGATGACGATGAGCGTGTCGACGCTCTCGCGCAGGCTCTGGATGCCCTGCTCGGCCTGTTCCGCGCGCAAACGCCCCTCGAACGCGAACGGGCGCGTCACGACGCCGACGGTCAGGGCGTCGAGCTCCCGGCCGATGTCGGCCACCACTGGCGCGCCGCCGGTCCCGGTTCCGCCACCTTCGCCGGCGGTGACGAAGATCATGTCGGCGCCCTTGAGCGCCTCCTTCAGCTCGTCCCTGCTCTCGGACGCCGCCTCGAGCCCGACACGCGGGTCGGCGCCCGCACCGAGACCCCGAGTCGCTTTGGCGCCGATGTGGATCTTCACGTCGGCGTCCGTCATGAGGAGCGCCTGCGCGTCGGTGTTCACGGCGACGAACTCGACGCCGGACATCCCCGCCTCGACCATGCGGCTGACGGCGTTCGATCCGCCGCCGCCGATGCCGACGACCTTGATGACTGCGAGGTAGCTTCCGGACTGATTGTTCATCTCTCGACCCACCTGAAGGTGAAGCTCTCCTTGAACGTGCGACTAGCGTGCACGGTTCGCCTTGGAGGGTAGGCCTCCTTCTCCAGGGTGTCAATGCCCTTCGAGTGTGCGAACTCTAACGTTCAACCTGAAGGTTGAGGGTAGTTCGCGGCCACGGGGCGCTCCGGGACACTGACGTCGAGGTAGACCGCGTCACCCTCCAGGCGCGGCAGGACTTCTGCGGCCACGGCGAGCTTGAGAATCAGGTCGGTTGGGTCTCCGAAGAGGATCTCGAGCCCGTTCCTGAGCACGAGTGTGAGCTCGCCGTCCGTCGTTCGGACCCCCTTCACGTGCGCGGGGAAGCGCACCTCCCGCAAGCTCGCGAGCGCCCGTGTACCGGGCTCGTACACCGGCGGCAGCGGCCGGCCGACTTCGACAGCGACGTGCCGGGGGAGCCAGATCCGCGCCAGACCAGGCTCGGCGCGCGCGTCGATTGCGCGGAGGACGCGGTTCGATCCCGTCAGCAGCCAGGCCTTGTCCCTGCGGCGCGCGACCGCCACGGGATGCTCGGCCGCCACCCTGACGACGAGCGTGTGTGGGAATGCGCGATCGACCGACGCGGCGATCACGGACGGCAGCGCCCGCACGCGGGCTTCGAGCTCGTCCGTCTCGATCGCGAGCAGGCTCGCTCCGAGGCTGCTCCTCGTCACCGCCTTCACGTCGCGCGCGATGGAGGGAGGAGCGCCCCGGACCTCGATTCGATCCACCGCGAAGACGGACGACGCACGCGCGCCCCAATAGGCGAGGAAGAGGCCGGCCAGCAGGCCGCAGGCGTGCAGGAGCGAGCGGCCGGAGGGGACGAGCCGAGCAAGATCGAGGCGATCGCCGGCAGCGTGGCGCGGAAGCGGAACGACGGCGCTTGCCGCCCGATCGCGCCGACGCGATCCGCGCTCGGTTCGTCCCCCGCCGACCATGCGGCGGGATTCGCCGCCGGAGGAGCGCTTCCTACCCGGGCTCGCTGGGGGGGAGCTCGATCCCGCCGACGAGGACGACCTCGCGCTCGAGTGTCACGCCGAACTGCTCGCGGGCGCGGCGGCGAGCCTCGACCATGAGCGCGACGCAGTCCGCGCTGCGCGCGCTGCCCGCGTTCTCGATGAAGTTCGCGTGCTTCGGCGAGATCATCGCGCCGCCGATCCGGTGGCCTTTGAGGCCGCACAACTCGAGCATGCGGCCGGCACCGAGCTCGTGCGACGGGTTCTTGAAGACGCTTCCGAATGTCCGCTTGTTCGTCGGTTGGGCGGCCTTCCTCTGCGCGACGAGCTCGCCGACAAGGGCTTTGATCTCCGATTGCTCCCGTCGCGCGAGGGCGAACTCGACCTGCGCGACGACCTGCCCGGGCCGCAGACCGGAGCTTCGGTAGGAGAGAGCGAGCCCGTGGGGCGTCTCCCACGCCGATCCGTCCGCCGACGCGACGAGAGCGCGGGCGACGACGTCCGACCAGTCGCGGCCGTAAGCACCTGCGTTCATACGCACCCCACCACCGGCGGTCCCCGGGATCGCGCACCCAAACTCGAAGCCCCCGAGCCCCGCCCCCCGGGCGCGGTGCAGGCAGACCGCGTTCGTCGCCCCGCCTCCGGCGAGGAGCGACGCGTCCCGGACCTCGACCGAGGCGAGCTCCCCCTCCAGCCGAAGAACGAGCGCGTCGACTCCTTCGTCGGCGGCGAGCAGGTTCGACCCGAGCCCGACCACGACGACCTCGAGGCCTTCCGAGGCCGCGTAGCTGAGCGCGGCCTCGAGCTCACCGAGTGTGCGCGGGCGCGCGAGCGCGCGAGCCGGACCTCCGGTGCCGATCGTCGTCAGGCGAGCAAGCGGGACGCCGTTCTCGATCTTCACTCCGGAAGGCCCGCCACGATCGCGCGTGCCACTTTCCAGGGCTCCCCTACGCCCAGCGTGACCACGACGTCGCCGCGTTTCGCCCAGGCGAGCGCGAGCTGTGCGGCGGAGTCGAGGGCCGGTGCCCACCCGCGGCGAATGTCAGGCGGGACATTGTCCAAGACCAGCTTGCCGGTCACGCCCGGCGGGGGCTCGTCGCGGGCGCCGATGACGTCGGTGACGACGGCGGCATCCGCGAGCCCGAGCGCAGCGCCGAGCTCGCGCGCGAGCTGGCGCGTGCGCTCGTACACGTGAGGCTGGTACACGGCGATCAGGCGCCTCGCCGTCCGTTCCCGTGCGGTTCTCAGGGTTGCCGCGATCTCGGTCGGGTTGTGGCCGTAGTCGTCGTACACCTGCACGCCGCCCTTCTCGCCGACGAGCTCGAAGCGCCTGCCCACGCCCGCGAACCCGGTAATCGCCTTCTCCGCGTCCTCGTGGTCGACTCCTGCGAGCTCGAGGGCGGCAATCGCGGCAGCCGCGTTCCTCCGGTTGTGCTCCCCCGCGATCCCGAGCTCGGACGCGATGGGCTCGATCTCCCAGCCTCTGACGACGAGCGGCGCCTGCTGCAACCACTCCGCAAAGAACACCTCGAGCTCCGCGTCCGACGCGAACGCGGCATGGTGGTCGAGCTCGACGTTCGTCACCACCGCGATCTCGGGCCGCAGGAGCCCGATCGAGCGGTCGGACTCGTCCCCCTCGACGACGAGCCAGCCCTCGCCCGAGCCGGCGTTTCCGCCGAGCTGAGGGACCATGCCGCCCACGATCCACGCGGGGTCCTCGCCGAGCTCGCGCAACACGTACGCGATCATCGCCGCGGTCGTCGACTTGCCGTGCGCCCCGCCCACGACGATGGAGCGCCGCAGCGCAACGAGTTCCGCGAGGAAGTCGGCACGGCTTCGCCCGTCGGTGCGATCGACGTGCGCCGCCGAGACGACCACCTCGTAGTCGGGTGGAGGCGCCGGCTCTCCTCCGACGTCGATCTCGACGCCCGCCAGCGTGTCCATGAAGATCGTCTCGCGTGCGTCCCAGCCACGGACCTCGGCTCCCCAGGCACGCGAGATGTTCGCGTATGCCGAGAGCCCAGCTCCGCCGATCCCGACGAAGTAGAGGCGGCGACCCTCGAGCGGCTGCGCGCTCACCGTCGCTCGCTCCCGAGCCGGACGAGCTCGTCCGCGATCTCCAGCGCCGCATCCGGCTTCGCGAGGCCGGTCATGGACTCGCTCATTTGCCGGAGACGAGCCGGATCGGCCAGCAACTCGTCGACGAGCTCAGGGACACGCTCGAGGTCGTGCTCACGGACTACGAGCGCACCCCCACCCCGCTCGAAGTGGCGGGCGTTCTCCGCCTGGTGGTCCGATGTCGCGTGTGGATACGGCACGAGGATCGCGGGCGTCCCCGCCGCGGCCAACTCCCACACGGTTCCCCCCGCCCTCGAGAGCGCGAGATCCGCGACCGCGAGCGCCTCCCCGAAGTGCTCGGTCGTCGGGAGCAGGACATAGTCGGGGCGCCCGACGCGCGGGCGAAGCGCCTCGTAATCCCGCTCGCCGGCGATGTGGAGCACCGCGGGACCCTGCTCACCGTAGGTCGCCACGGCGAACTCGTTGAGCGCGCGCGCTCCGGCGAGCCCGCCGAAGACGGCGAGCACCGGACCGTCCTGCGGAAGCGCGAAGCGCTCCCGCCCGGCGGAGCGACTCGCGTGCAGGTGGGCCTTCGGGATCGGGCGACCCACGACGCGGTACTTCGGTCCGTCCCGTCCCGCGATCTCGTAGGCGAGGAAGACACGGCGTGCAAGCGGCGCCGCGAGACGGTTCGCGAGCCCGAGGTGAGCGTCCGCTTCGGTCAGGACCGCGGGGACTCCTCGCACGCGCGCCGCCAGCACCATCGGCCCCGCGACGTACCCGCCCCCACCGAGGACGACGTCCGGTCTTCGCTTCCGGAGGATCCGCAGACAGGAGAACGGCGCGCTCAGGGCGCGAACAACCTGCTGCACGGCTGCGAGCCCGAGTCGACGCGGCAAGCCGGCGACGGGAAACGTATCGAGCTCGAAGCCCGCGTCAGGAACCAGTCGCGACTCGACGCGGTCGGGCGACCCGGCGAACGTCACCGTCACTCCCCGCTCGCGCAGAGCCTCGGCGACGGCGAGCGCCGGCCGCACGTGCCCGGCGGTTCCGCCTGCCGCGATCAGGCACGCGAGCTTCGGCGACGCGCTCATTGACGGCGATGTTAAGGAGAATGCCGACGCCCGCGAGGAGCACGACGAGGCTCGAGCCGCCGTACGAGACGAACGGAAGCGGGATGCCGGTCAGAGGGGCGATCCCGAGCACGGCCGCGAGGTTGATCGCCGCCTGACCGCAGACGAGCGCCGTCAGCCCGGCTGCGAGCAGCTTCCCGAACGGGTCGCGACAGCGGAGCGCGATGCGGAGGCCCGCATACCCGAACGCCGCGAACGCACCGATCACGAGCACGGACCCTATGAGGCCCAGCTCCTCGCCGACGACCGCGAAGATCATGTCGGTGTGCGCCTCCGGCAGGTAGAGGATCTTCTGGATTCCCTCCCCTAGGCCCTCGCCCGTGATTCCGCCGGAGCCGATCCCGATCGTCGCTTGCACGATCTGGAAGCCGGAGTTCTCGGCGTCGCTCCAGGGGTCGAGGAAGCTGAACAGGCGCGCGCGCCGGTACGGCTCTGCCCAGATGGCAATGAAGCCGACCCCGAGGGCGAGGAACGAAGCCAGCACGAGCAGGCGCATGGGCACGCCGGCGACGAGGAGGACGGCCAGCATCATGAGGCAGAGAGAGATCGTGGTCCCGAGGTCCGGCTCCAGCAGGATCAGCCCGCAGAAGATGGCCGTGAGCAGCCCGAGCGGGCGCAGCTCGCGAAGGGTCCGCGGCGGTCGCCGACGTGCGAGGTAGACCGCCGCAAACAGGCAGAGCGCGAGCTTGGCGAGCTCCGAGGGCTGAAAGCTCGCGGGTCCGAACAGGAACCAGCGATGCGCCCCGTTCACGGAAGGCGCCGCGACGAGCACGGCAGCGCACAGGCCGAGCGCG
This sequence comes from Actinomycetota bacterium, assembly GCA_046727975.1. Lineage (GTDB taxonomy): Bacteria > Actinomycetota > Thermoleophilia > Gaiellales > Gaiellaceae > GMQP-bins7. The sequence continues at coordinate 33,289 of JBKPDR010000010.1, forward strand.
ACGAGGAGGAGCGGGGGCGCGATGTAGCGCAGCCGGTGGTAGTCGAAGCGGGACGCGACGGCCATCACGATCACGCCGATGAGCGCATACACCGCCTGCCGCTTGAGGTAGCTCATCGAGTCGCCGTCCCCGAGCGCCTCCGAAGCTGAGGTCGCGCTGTAGACCATGACGAGCCCGAACGCGACGAGGCCGAGCGTGACGAGGACGAGCAGCCTCTGATCGAACCGTCCCGCCGCCATCATCCGAGCTCCTCCACCAGCCGGCGGAAGGCGTCGCCGCGCGCCTCGAAGTCGCGAAACTGGTCGTAGCTGGCGCACGCGGGGGACAGGAGCACGACGTCACCAGGCAGAGCAGCCTGGGCTGCTTCGCCGACGGCCGAGGCCAGAGCACCCGCGTCGAGATACGCGACGCCGGCATCTTCGAGCGCGCGGGCGATCCGGCTTGCGTCCTCGCCGATGAGGTATGCGCGATCATCGGGCTTGAATGCCTCGGCCAGCGGCCGGTAGGGCTCCGCCTTGCCGCGCCCGCCGAGAATCACGTGCAGGCGCGCGTCGGGGAACGATGCGAGGGCACGCCGGGCCGCGGCGACGTTCGTCGCCTTGGAGTCGTTGACGTACCGAACGCCTCGGAGCTCGCGCATGAGCTCGATGCGGTGGGGCACGCCGGGGAAGCTCCGCAGCGCGGAAGCAATCGCTCGGTCCTCGATGCCTGCCGACCGTGCGGCGGCGGTCGCCGCGGCCGCGTTTTCTCTGTTGTGTGGGCCCGGAATCCGGGGCTCGGCAGGCAGCTCGTCGTCGAAGCGGAAATCGATCCGGCGCGCATCCCCGGGAATGGGGCCGAGCCCTCGCGGGACGACCGCGACGTCATCGCTGCCTTGGTTCTCGAAGATCCGCAGCTTCGTGTCCGCGTACGCCTCGTAGCTCCCGTGACGGTCGAGGTGGTCCGGCTCGAGGTTGAGCAGCACGGCGATCCGAGGCGTCAATGTCTCGACGTCCTCGAGCTGGAACGAGGAGAGCTCACAGACGACCCACGCTTCCGGTTCGACGCTCGCAACGAGGGAAGTCAGCGGCCGCCCGACGTTGCCCGCGACCTCGACGGGCCGGTCGGCGGCCCGGAAGATGGCGCCCAGCAGCTCGCTCGTCGTCGTCTTCCCGTTCGTGCCCGTGACGCCGAGGATGGCATTCGGCAGCAGCCGTGCTCCGAGCTCGATCTCGCTCCAGACCGGGATCTCCCGAGTGCGGGCGCCCGCCACGAGCGGCGTCTCTCCGGGTACCCCCGGGCTCTTGATCACGAGCTCGATCCCCTGCAGCAGTGTCTCCTCCTCGCGTCCGAGGTGGACTTCGACACCGAGCGCGACGAGCCTTCCCGCCGCGAGCTCCTCGTCCCGGTCGTACCCGACGACCGTCGCGCCGAGCGACAGGAGCGCCTCGGCGGCTGCCTGCCCGGAGCGGGCGAGCCCGACGACGAGGACACGCCGGCCCCGAAGCTCGCTCAACGCGGGACGAACTGCAGGAAGTCGCGGTAGAAGAGCGCGAAACCGGTCGCGCAGAAGATCGCGCAGATGATCCAGAACCGCACCATGATCTTCGTCTCCGACCACGCCTTCATCTCGAAGTGGTGGTGGATGGGAGCGATGAGGAAGACCCGCTTGCCGGTCTGCTTGAAGCTGACGACCTGGATGATCAGCGAGAGCACCTCGAGGAGGAAGATGCCACCGATGAAGAGCAGGAGAATCTCGGTGCCGCTGACGACCGCGAAGCCCGCGATCGCGCCGCCGAGCGCCATCGACCCCGTGTCGCCCATGAACACCTCGGCGGGGAAGGCGTTGTACCAGAGAAATCCGATCGTGCCTCCGATCAGCCCTGCGGCCAGCGTCGCGAGGTCGAGGTAGGTGTCGCTTCGCGCTCCCGGATCCCCTGAGCGGAGCCAGGAGATGCCGGCGATCGCGAGGAAGGTCAGCAGGGCGATGGTCGCCGTGCCGGCGGCGAGCCCGTCGATGCCGTCCGTGAGATTGACGCCGTTGACGGTCCCGGCGATGACGACGAACAGGAACGGGTAGAAGAAGGCCCCGAGCCCCAGGTCCCAGCCGAGGACCGGGATGTACACCGAGGTGTCGAACGACGCGGTTTGCTGGAGGAAGATCGCGGCCCCGACCGTCACGGCGACCAGCAGCACCATCTTCCATCGTCCGGGGAGGCCGAGCGAGTGCCGGCGGCGCAGCTTCAAATAGTCGTCGGCGAAGCCGATCGTTGCGCAACCGAGCGTCACGAAAAGCACGGTCATCGCCTCCCACGTGTACTGCGAGAGCGCGAGGAAGGGGAGCACGGCGGAGCCCACGATCAAGAGGCCGCCCATCGTCGGCGTTCCCTGCTTCACGACGTGCGACTTGGGCCCCTCCTCCCTGATCTGCTGGCCGAGGTTCCTCGCCCGCAGTGTCTCGATGAACTTGGGCCCGATCACGACGGCCGCGACCATCGCGAGCAGGCCGGCGATCAGGACAGGGACCATGTGCGGGCGAAATTCGCGATCTCGTCGGCGATGCCTTCGAGCCCCACCGCGCGCGACGCCTTGACGAGCACGGCGTCTCCGGGGCGGACATGAGAGCGCGCCGCGGCAACGGCGTCGTGCGCGCTCGAGACGAGCACACGCGGCCGGTACGCGGAGGCGGGCTCGCCCACGCCGATCACTTCCACCCCGAGCTCTTCGACCAGCTCGCCGATCGCGCCGTGGTATGCGTCGGAGGCTTCTCCTAGCTCCGCCATCTCGCCCAGGACGGCGACGAGCCGCCGGCTCCCCGCACGCTCGGCGAGATGGAGAATCGCCGCCCGCATCGAGTCGGGATTCGCGTTGTAGGCGTCGTTGATCACGAACCCGCCGCCCGGAAGCGGCAGCTCCTCGCCGCGCCACGGCGAGAGCTCGATGTGGCTCGCGCCCTCTTGCACTTGCCCGAGAGGAAGCCCCAGGGCGCGATACGCGTGAAGCGCGACGAGCGTGTTCACCGCGTGGTGCCGGTGCGCGAACGGAAGCTCGAGCTCGACGGTCTCGCCGCCCACTCGGAAGAGCCCGTGTCCATCCTCGAAGTCCACGTCCGACGGCGCGAAGCGCCTGAAATCGATGTCCTCGCGACCCAGATGCGGCTCGAGCTCCTCCACCCCGGCGGGGACGACGGCGACCCCGCCGGACGGCAGCGCAGCGATGGCCTCGGCATTGGCCGCCGCGACCTGCGCGACCGTTCCGAGCAGCTCGAGGTGCTCGGGGCCGATGTGGGAGACGACGACGATCTCCGGGAGCGCGATCGAGCACAGCTGGGCGATCTGCCCCAGCCCGCGCATCCCCATCTCCGTGACGAGGATCTCGGTGTCGGGCTCGAGCCGACAGAGCGTCAGGGGAAGGCCGATCTCGTTGTTCAAGCTGCGGTCCGCGGAAATCGTCGGCGCGTGAGGGGCGCAGAGCGCGCCGAGGATGTCCTTCGTCGACGTCTTCCCCGTCGAGCCGACGACCGCGACGACGTGAGCGTCGCTCTTCGAACGCACGAGGGAAGCGAGCGCGGCGAGGGCTGTCTGCTGGTCGCTCGGGACGAGCGTCGCGGCCCCTCTCGACCGTGCCTCGTCGACGTAGCGGACGCCGGTGTTGAGCGCGACGAAGAGATCCCCCGGGCCGACTTCACGGGAGTCGGCCTTGATGCCAGTGATCGGGTCCGTCCTCTCGCCGGGCTCGAGCCGCCCGAGCCCGAGAGCCTCGATCTCGCCCCAGCGGACCGGGATCATCTTCGGCACGCCCTGCTAGGCACTTCTCGCGCTCTCACGTGCGAGAAGTGCCTCCCGCGCGACCTCACGGTCGTCGAACGGGTGGACGACCCCGGCGATGTCCTGTCCTCGCTCGTGCCCCTTGCCCGCGATGACCACGACGTCGCCGGGCGCCGCGAGATCGATGGCGCGGTGAATCGCCGTCCGCCGGTCCGGGTCGATCTCGACGTCGACGCCCGTGCCTTGGAGGACGTCCTGGATGATCGCGAGCGGATCCTCCGACCGCGGATTGTCCGAGGTGACGATCGCGAGGTCCGAGTACTCGGCTGCGATCCTCCCCATGAGCGGCCGCTTCCCGCGATCCCGGTCGCCGCCCGCTCCGAAGACCACGATTACGCGTCCCTCGCCGAGCCCACGCGCCGCGCGGAGCGCCGACTCGAGCGCGCCCGGCTTGTGCGAGTAGTCGACGACGACCGCGAACGGCTGGCCCTCGTCGATGACCTCGAACCGTCCGGGAACACTCGTCACGCGCCCGACACCTTCGGCAATCCCATCCTCGTCGAGATCGAGGAGGAGGCCGACGGCGACTGCGGCGAGCACGTTTTCGACGTTGAAGGGGCCGCGCAGCGACGTCTCGATCGCGATGCCGGCGGCCCGAAAGCGGCTTCCGTGCGCCGTGAGCACGAGGCCCTCGGGCCGCACGTCCGCGGCATCGTCGAGGCCGAACGTGACAAGGGGAGCACGGTGGGCCCGCGCGAGCTCCTCTGCGAGCCGCCGTCCCCACGGATCCCCGACGTTGACCGCGGCCGGTGGCGGCTGTCCTCCGGTGAAGAGCCGTCGTTTGGCCTGGAAGTAGTCCTCCATCGTCCCGTGGAGATCGAGGTGGTCCTGGCTGAGATTGGTGAAGGCGAGCGCGTCGAAGCGGACACGGTCGAGCCGTCGAAGCGCGGCGCCGTGCGACGACGCCTCCATGGCGGCGCTACGGTCGCCGCGGTCGAGCATCTCTCGAAAGAGCCGCTGGAGGTCGATCGCCTCCGGCGTCGTGAACGGTGCGGCCCGCGACTCCCCTCCGACGATCCACTCCACCGTGCCGACGAGCCCCGGTCTCCGCCGGGCCGCGTCGAGGATCGAGCGGAGGAGATAGACCGTCGTCGTCTTTCCGTTCGTTCCGGTCACCCCGGCGAGGTCGAGCGCCTTCGTCGGCTCCCCGAAGAACACGTCGGCCGCGACAGCCATCGCTGCGCGCGACTCCGGAACGACGAGCTGCGGGACGTCCACCTCTAGCTCCCGTTCGACGACGAGAGCCGCGGCGCCGCGCTCGATCGCCTCCCACGCGAGGTCGTGACCGTCCACGCGCGACCCGGGGACGCAGAAGAAGAGGGTGCCCATCTTCACCCGGCGCGTGTCGTACGCGAGGTCGCCGATCTCGACCTGCCGGGCTCCGGTCACCTCGCTCGGGGCGAGCGCCCGGATCAGGGCGTCCAATTCCACGCGCGAACAGGCTAGACGAAGGCTGGAGTAGTGCGCATGAACGGGCTCCGCTAGCACGGATCCTGTTCGCGCAAGATCCCTAAAGGCGGCCGCTTCGCGGCCGCGGCGCTCCGCATTCACGTCAAGCCGCTACCGCCGTCCGGTCGCGGGCGCGTCGGGCGGCACTTCCAGATGCTGGAGATTGAAGCGGGCGATCTGCTGGAACGCAGGAGCCGCCACCGCGCCGCCCCAGATCGTCCCGTGCGGCTCGTCGACCATGACCATGATCACGAGGCGGGGCTTCGTCGCCGGCACCATCCCGACGAAAGAGGCCACGTACCTGGAGGTCGAGTAGCGTCCGCTCGCTTCCACCTTGGCGGCCGTGCCGGTCTTGCCCGCGACGGTGTAGCCCGGGATTGCCGCCTCCGTTCCGGTTCCCTCGAGCACGACCCCGCGCAGCATCGACAGCATCTGCTTGGACACGGCACGCGAGACGACGCGCTGACCCTTCCGGTGCGCGCGTGCCTCACCGCCGACACGATCGACGAGGTAAGGCTCGACCAGCCTGCCTCCGTTCGCGATCGCAGAGTAGGCCCTGGCCATTTGCATCGGCGTGACAGCGATCCCCTGTCCGATCGGAACCGTGCCGATCGTCGAGCCCGACCACTGATCGTGCGGAAGTGCGAACCCCGCCGACTCGCCCGGGAAGTCGACGCCGGTCTGATGGCCGAAACCGAAGCGATCGACCCAGGAGGCCAGACGGCCTTCGCCGAGCCGCTGGGCGATGGTGACCGTTCCGATGTTCGAGGACTGCTCGACGATCTGCCGAACTGTCAGTCGCTCCGTCCCGCGCGAGTGCGCCTCGTGGATCACGCGGTCGGCGACGCGAAGCGTCGGCGCCAGGCGGAACGAGGTGCCGGGCGAGACGACCCGCTCCTGCAGCGCAGCACTGATCGTGACGAGTTTGAAGGTGGAGCCCGGCTCGTAGGTGTCCGTGACTGCGCGGTTGCGACGACGGTCCGCGCGGGTGGTCGGGAAGCGGTTCGCATTGAAACCGGGTGCATTCGCCATCGCGAGAACTGCTCCCGTGTGCGGATCCATGACGATCGCGGTGGCCGCTACCGCTCCCCACCGCCGCACGGTCTCCTCGAGGACGTCCTCGGCGTTCGCCTGGATCTGGGAGTCGATCGTGAGCCGCACGTTGCTGCCGGGCGTTTCGGGACGGGTCGAGACGACGTCGAGCGCACGGCCGAGCGGGTCCTTCACGATCGTCCGGCTGCCGGGCCGTCCGCCCAGCACCTTCTCGCGCGATCGCTCGAGGCCCTCGAGGCCCCTGTTGTCCATTCCCGCGAAGCCGAGCACCTGCGCGGCGACGCGGTCCTGCGGGTACGTTCGCATCTCCTCGGGGAAGAAGCCGAGGCCCGGAAGCTCGCGCTTCTCGAGCGCCGCCGCCTTGAGCGTGTCCGTCTTTCTCGCGAGGTAGACGAAGCCGTGCGAGCGATCCGTGAGCTTCGGGTAGACCTCCTGCGGCGTGAGGTCGAGCTCCTTCGCGACCACGAGTGTCAGGTCGCGTGCGTTGTCGATCTGCTGGGGATTCGCGTACACCGTCGTCGCCTGCTCGCCGATCGCGAGAGGATCGCCGTTACGGTCGAAGATCGTCCCCCGCGCGGCCGGGACGACGACGGTCTCGCGGTGTTGCTTGACGGCCATTGCGGCGTAGGCGTCGCCGCGGATCGCCTGGATCCAGAAGGCCCGTACGAGGGCGGCGGAGAGAAGGATCCCGAAAAGGACGGCGAGAACCCGGATGCGCCGGTTCGTCGCCGAGAGCTTCACTTCGCGGGCAGCCGGACGAAGACCGTGGTGTCGGGATCCGCCCTCACGAGCCCGAGCTCGTCCTGTGCCGTGCGTTCGATCTGTGCCGTCGCCGCCGTGCTCGAGAGCTCGGATCGCAGCCGGGCGACGTCCGCCTTGAGCTGCGAGCGCTCGCGTCCCACGCGGTCGAGCTCGAGGTTGAGACGCAAGACGGCGACGTTGACCGCGACGACGCCCGCGAGAAGCAGGGCGAACACGACGATCCAGAGCACGCCGCCGGCGAGGAGGCGCGGGCGCGCGCGGGCCGCCGTCCTGCCGCGCGCACGTCCGAGCCGTGCGGTCTGCGCGATCGTGGACATCAGACCTTGACCGCCGCTCTCAGGCGCGAGGACGCGGCGCGCGGATTGAGCCCCGTCTCTCTCGCGGAGGGACGTACGGGCTTCGGCGTGAGGATGCGCAGCTCGGGCTCGTGTCCACAGACACACACGGGAAGCTCCGGTGGGCAGGTGCAGCCGCGCGCCCGATCCCGCAGGAACCGCTTCGCGATGCGGTCCTCCAGCGAGTGAAAGCTGATGACGGCCATGCGGCCGCCGGGACGCAACATCTCGAATGCCGCCGGAAGCCCCGCCTCCAGCGAGTCGAGCTCGTGGTTGACGACGATCCGGAGTGCCTGGAACACGCGCTTCGCCGGGTGCCCTTCGCCGAAGCGAGCCGGCGCCGGGATGGATGCGCGAACGACGTCCACCAGCTGGCCGGTGCGCTCGATCTTGTCCTCGCTCCGCCGGCGGGCGATCCCGCGCGCGATCGGCCGCGCGTACCGCTCCTCGCCGTAGCGTCGGAGGATCGTCTCGAGCTCCCGCTCCTCCCAGGTGTTGACGACGTCCGCTGCGGTGAGCTCCTCCGACGGGTCCATCCGCATGTCGAGCGGCGCGTCGGTCGCGTACGAGAAGCCGCGCTCGGGGCGATCGACCTGCATCGAGGAGAGGCCGAGATCGAGCAGGACGACGTCGGCCTTGACGCCGTTCGCGGCCAGCTGCGAGAGGACGACGGCGTAGTCGCCGCGGAGGAAGCGGGCCTGCACGCCGCGCGCGGATGCCTTCACGCGATCGAAGTACGGACGGACGGTGGGATCGCGGTCGATCGCCACGAGCTTGCCACGCCCCTGGAGGTCCTCCACGAGGAGGCGCGAGTGCCCACCGGCGCCGAAGGTCGCGTCGACGACGGTCTCGCCCGGCTGGACCTGAAGGAGGTCCCGGACCTCCTCCGCCAGGACGGGGACGTGGTCAGCTGCGTTTGTCCGCAAGACGTTCGGCAACATCGCCCGCGCTCCCTTCGATCGCGCTCAGATGGCTTTCCCAGGTGGGCCGGTCCCAGATCTCGATGTGGTCGTGCACGCCGGCGACCACGACGTCCTTGCCCAGCCCCGCGTGCTCTGCGAGATGCAGCGGCACGAGGACGCGGCCTTGTCGGTCCAGCTCTGTCACGTTCGCGCCGGCGAACACGTATCGCTTCATCTCCCGCGCCTCCCTCGTGAGCGAGTCGAGCTCGGCGATCCGGCCCACGTTCGCGTGCCAGCTCTCGCTCGGGAAGACGTCGATGTTCCGCTCGATGCCCCGAGCGAGCACGACTCCACCGGCCAGCGCATGACGAAACCTCGCCGGCAAGGTGAGCCGGTTCTTCTCGTCGAACGTGTGCTCGTACTCGCCGTAGAACATCGCCGGAGTCGGGGAGGTTCCCCCACGAGTCCCCACTTTACTCCACATCTCCCCACTGTCAACCCCTGCGCGCCACAATGCCGCGCTGTCTGACGTCGCTCGGGCATGCTCGCAAGAGGAGGCGAGCGCGAGGAGCGGGGAGAGTACGAAGAGGTACGGACGCACGACGAGCGCGAGCATCGTGCTGCGAGCGGCGTCAGGCGCCGGCGGACGGCGTCAGAGGGGGACGGGCTCGGCGTGTACGCCGGGCCCTGTGAGCGCGCCGGCGCCGCACCGCGCCGCGAAGTCGAGCGCGTCGGTGACCTCGACCCCCGCCGCGAGCGCGTAGGCGAGGCCCGCCGCGAAACAGTCTCCCGCGCCGTAGGCGTCCTCCACGGGACCCGGGATCGGGGCGGCCGAGAACGGGCCGCCCGGCTGCGCCCAGCCGCCCAGCGCACCGGAGGTCGTCACGACGAGCCGAGGCTCGGGATCGAGCTCGCCCGGCCGGTAGCGCTCCGCATCGTCCTTCCCACTGCCGACGAGCGCATCGAGCTCGACGCCACCGCGGCGGAGAGTGGCGAGCTCGCGCGCAGTCGCGACGAGGACACGACCTCGACGTGCAAATCGCAGTGCGTCGACGTCACCGGCGCAGAGATAGACGGCGTCGCACCGCGCGAGCTCCAGCCAGGGCAGAGAGTCGTCGTGCCCGCGCGGACCGATCTTCGGTCCAATGGTTGTGATCGTCCTCTCACCGGTCTCGTCGACGTATGTGAACGCGCGTCGCTGAGGCGAATCCACGAAGGAGGCGTGCACCTGGATCCCACGTCCTTCCAGCTCGGCCTTGGCGCGACGGCCGAGCGGATCGGTTCCGAGCGCGGTGAACAGGAGAACCGCGTCTGCAAGCTGGGCAAGCTGCACCGCCGCCACCGCGCCCCCTCCCCCCGCCTCCTCCCAGGACTGCGATGCATGGACGATCTCGCCTGGGTGCGGAACCCGCTCGACGTGAATGAACTCGATCCATTCGATGTGTCCCACGACCGCCGTCCTCATGGGCCGCATGCTCACAAAAGCGCGGGGTCGCGCGTTGGAACGTGATGATGCACGACGTGTCGATTCCGCCCTTCGAGCTGTTCTACGAAGAGCACCGAAGCGAGGTGATGCGGCTGCTCCGCCGCCGGCTCGGTCGAGAGCGGGCGGACGACGCCTTCCAGGAGACCTTCCTGCGTGCGCTCCAAGCGTACGGGCGGCTCGAGCACGGTGAGCACCTGAGGGCCTGGGTGCTGACCATCGCAGGCAACGTCGCGATCGACGCTCTGCGCCGTTCACGGCCGTCGTCCGAGCCCGTGGAGCAGCTCTCGGAGGACGAGGCTCCCGCGTACGAACAGCTCGCGCCGCTCACGGACGGGCTGTCCCCGAAAGAGCGGGCCGCCGTCGTGCTGCGCTACGGATACGACCTCTCCTACGACCAGATCGCTGCAGCCCTCGGCTCCAGCGCGGACGCGGCCCGGCAGGCTGCGTCGACTGGGGTACGGAGACTACGAAACAGGAGGAATCCTCGATGACGATCTCTTCCGACGTCGATCACCGCTTCCGAGAAGCGGCAACGAAGCTGGGCCTCGTCGACATGGGCTTCGACGTCGTCGAGTCGCCCGTCGGCCCGCTCCTCGTCGCTGCGTCCAAGCGTGGCCTCGCGGCGATCTCGTACGACCCTCGCCCGGACGAGCACCTGGAGCGGCTCGCCCGCATCGCGGGGCCGCGCATTCTCCGCTCCGCGCGCAGCGTCGAGGAAACCCGGCGCGAGCTCGACGAGTACTTCGACGGCCGCAGACGCGGCTTCGACCTCCAGGTCGACCTCCGGGCCCTATCACCCTTCACCGTGTCCGTTCTCCGAGAGCTCGCGAAGGTGCCCTACGGGGAGACGACCACGTACGGAGCGCTGGCAGCGAAGGTCGGGCGGCCGCGGGCCGCCCGAGCGGTCGGCACCGTCATGAACCGGAATCGGATCCCGATCGTGCTCCCGTGCCACCGCGTCGTCGGCGCGGACGGTGCCCTCGTGGGCTACGCGGGCGGCCTGGACCGCAAGGTCACCCTTCTCGAGCTCGAGAGCTCGCTTTGACGCCGGAGCTCCGGAGGCGGCGCAGGACGACGTGCTCGCGGGTGACGCGGAAGGTGAGGCGGCCGTCGCCGCAGCCGAGCTCGAGAACGCGAAGACCGTCGACCGGCGCGAGCCTCGCGAGCGCGCGCGGCTCGACACCCTCCGGGTCGATGCGCCACGCCATGACGAGATGATGACAGCGGGCGCTGCTACTCCAACAAGCGGTAGCCGACGCCCCAGACGTTCACGACGAAGCGGTCCTCCGCAGCGACGGTGAGCTTGCGCCGGAGCCTCGAGGCGTGGGACTCGAGGGTGCGGGTCCGGCCGAGCGCACGGAAGCCCCAGACCTCGCGGAGCAGCTCTTCCTTCGTGAAGACGCGATGCGGCTCTGACGCGAGCCGCGCGAGGAGGTCGAATTCCTTCGCCGACAGCGCGACGAGCGTGTCTCGGACCGAGACCCGGCGAGTCCGCTTGTCCAGGGAGAGATCTCCCGCGGTGAGCGCTTCCGCCGTCGTCGTCGAGCTCCGGCGGAGGAGTGCCCGGATGCGTGCAACAAGCTCCTCGTAGGCGAAGGGGCGCGCGAGAGCGTCGTCCGCGCCGCGGTCGAGTGCTCGCACCCGTTCGAGGGTGTCCGCGGACGGCGCGAGCAAGATCACGGGGATGTTCCGATCCCAGTTCCTCCCGGGCTCGCCCCGTCGAAGCCGTAGACAGAGGTCGAGCTCGGCGAGGAGCACGAGGTCCGGCCGAGCCCGCTCGGCGATGTCCAAGGCCTCGCTCCTCCTCGACGCCCCGAGCACGTCGAACCCGTCGTCGCGAAGATGTCGTCCGAGATACTCGCGCGTCTCCGGCTCGGGCTCGGCGACGAGGACAGCGCTCGGCATATCGCCGACGCTAGCCGCGCCTCAGCGCCGGTGCCAGATGTCCTTTGTGGCGAAAGCGTGAAAAGCGTTCCTCATCCGTCCACGAGAGCCTCGTCACTGCAGAAACACTGTGCGCAGGCGCGTCAGAGCCTTCCGTGCCGAAAGACTCCCCAGATGAGCCACAGCCCGAAAGCGGCCGAGAAGACGAACCCGAGGAAGGACAGGATATGGAGCCCGAGGATCTGGGGGCCTTCGGTCGCAAAGACGCCCACGATCGAGGAGCCGACCAGCCCTCCCAGGACAACGAGCGCGACCGAGAGCCGGTTCGACGCCTGGTCGATGTGCTCGTCGAGCTTGTCGAGGCCGGGGTTGTCGAACCTGATCTGGAACGTGCCCTCGCGCATCCGTTCGAGGACGTCGTATGCCTGATACGGGAACTCGCGGGCGATCGAGCCGAGCGCCATCGCCTCGAGCCGTGCGCGCTGAGCCATGACCCGCGGATGGAAGCGATCTGCGAGCAGACCGCGCGCGTACGGCTTCGCCACCTCGAAGACGTTGAAGTCCGGGTAGACCTCCCCGCCCACCGACGCGAGAGTCGCAATGGCCTTGTCGAGCATCACGAATCGGGACGGGAGTCGCAGGTTCATCGAGTAGATGAGCTGGAAGCCCTCGCGGATCACCTGTACTGGGTCGATGTCCGACAGTCGTGTCCCGTAGTAGCGGTCGAAGAGCGTGCGCAGCTCCGCGCGGAACTCCTCCTCGCGTTCGGGCGCGTACCGCACGCCGAGCTCCCGGAGTCGTCGCGGAATCGCATCGATGTTCTCGGTGGCGGCGTCGACGAAGAGCCGCGTCAGCCGAGCCATGTCCTCGTCGGTGAGCTTTCCGGCCTGGCCGAAGTCGACGAGGCCGAGCTCTCCGGAGTCGAGGACGAAGATGTTTGCCGGATGCGGGTCGGCGTGGAAGAAGCCGTGCCTGAAGACCATCGTCATCCATGTGTCCGCCATTTGGTAGGCGACCGAGCGTCGCTCCTCCGGTCGCATCGCCTCGAGATCGAGCTCGGAGACCTTCGTCCCGCGGAGATACTCGAGCGTCAACACGCGGTCGGTCGAGTACTGCCGGATCACCCGAGGGACGACCACGCCGCTGTCACGAGCAAAGTTGCGGTGGAAGGTGTCGGCGTTCCGAGCTTCGTGGCCGTAGTCGAGCTCGAGCCTGATCGAGCGCGCGAACTCGTCGACGAGCTCTTGCGGGTCGATGAACTCGAGCGCACGAACGCGCTCCTTGAGCAGCCTGGCGGCTTGGTAGAGGAGCCCGAGATCCGCCTCGATCTGGGACGGTGCGGCGGGACGCTGAACCTTGACCGCGACCTCCTGGCCGTCGGGAAGCACCGCCCGATGGACCTGTCCGATCGAGGCGGAGGCGATCGGCACCTCGTCGAATTCGCGAAACGCCTGCTCGACCGTAAGGTCGAGCTCGGCCTCGAGCACCTGACGCACCTGCTCGAAGGGAAACGGCTTGACGTCGTCCTGGAGCCCGCGCAGCTCGACGACGATGTCGGGCGGAACGACGTCCGGACGGGTCGAGAGCAGCTGGCCGAACTTGACGAACGTCGGGCCGAGCTCGTCGAGCATCTCACGCAGTCGACGGCCCCGGTCGGTAGTACTCCCGTCGATCGGGTCGCGCTCTCCCCAGGGGACGAGGTCGCCGAGCCGGTGCTTCCGGAGGAAGTACCCGAACCCGTGACGGACCGCGACCTGGGCGATCTCGGTCAGACGGCCGAGGCTTCTCTGGGGGCGTGCCTCCTGGATGGCCATACTGTCAGTGTCGCACGGGTCTCGGGCAGCGGCCAGCACGGCGGGCGGGGTACGCTCGCAAGAATCCCTGGAAATGCGCGCGAAGTCCGCTTCCGGAGCGGATTCGTAGATCGACAGAAGCGGCGTCTCGAGGTTAGCGCGAGCGCTCGAGCAGCTTCAGTCGATGCTCGAGCTGTGCAACCCGGAGTGCGAGCTCGTCGACGGTTTCGCGCGACGCGACTCCGAGCTCCTCGGCAACCCGCGAGGCCGCGTCACTCGCGTGCTCGCCGACTCTGCCCGCCTCTCGGCGCCAGCTCTCGAGTACATCGGAGACCGCGTTCCCGACCTCGTCCCGCTCGATTCCAAGCCGGCGGGCAAGCTCGTCCGCGAGATCGTCCGCGCGCTCCGCGGCCAGCGCGAGCGCGCCGATGCCGGCGAGGCCGAGCGTCTCGAGCGGTCCGCGATCGTTATCGCGTTCGGCCATGAGGCCTCGAGGCACGCCGCTGCCGGCGGCGCTCCCGCTTCGAAGACACCGGCTTCGCTCCCGCCGGTGCAGGCGCCACGGGGCGTTCCTCCGGCTCCGGAGGCAGATCCGGCGCCTTCCCGGTCCCGTCGCCGTCGCCCTCGATCAGAACGCCTCCGACCGACGCGACGCCCTCGAGCGCGCCGAGGTCGTCCCGACGGCGCTGGAAGTCGGGCTCGCGCTCCTTCAGCGCCGCAAGCAAGGGAGCGGCAAGGAAGATCGACGAGTATGCCCCGGACCCGATCCCGACGAGAAGCGCGAACGCGAAGTCCTTGAGCGTGTCGCCGCCGAACACGTAGAGCGCTCCGATCGGGAGCAGCGTGATGAACGACGTCGCGAGCGAGCGCGGCAGAACCTCCCAGAGGGAGATGTTGCCGATGACCCGGAACGACGCCCGGCGCATGAGCGGGACGTTCTCGCGGATTCGGTCGAAGACGATGATCGTGTCGTAGATCGAGTAGCCGAGCACGGTGAGGATGGCCGCGACCGTTGCCGTCGAGACCTCCCTCCCCGTGAGTGCATAGATGCCGACCGTGATCACCAGGTCGTGCGCGAGCGCGACGAGGACGCCGACCGAGTATTTCCACTGGAAGCGGAAAGAGATGTAGACGACGATCAGGAACAGGCTGACGAAGATCGCGAACAGCGCGGAGTTCGCGATCTGCCGGCCGAAGCTCTCCGAGACGTTCTTCGCACCGAATGCCGTTGCTCCGACCGCCTGTGCAAGGTCCTGCTGGAGACTGTTCTGCTCTCCGATCGCCAGCGACTCGGTCCGGATCTGAAAGTTCGTGTAGTTCCCGTCCACCGACTCGCCACGGCCCTGGATGACCGCGTTCGCCTGGCCGATCCGGGCCGCTTGCTCGCGCACGGTCTCGAGCGAGGTCGGCTCGGACGTCCGGAACGTGATCTGCGTCCCGCCCTCGAAGTCGATTCCGAGGTTGAGGCCCTTCACCGCCAGCGCCGCGAGCGAGAGTGCGATGACGGCGGTCGAGAACCCGAACCACAGTCGACGTCTGCCGATGTAGTCCAGACGGAGCCAACGGGGCAGCCCCTGGCCCGTCGCGCCCATGAACCTCGGGTTGTCGAACCAGTTGAACCCTCCCAGCAGCGCGAGGATCGCTCGCGTGGCGAGAACCGCAGTCAGCATGGACAAGCCCGTTCCGATCAGGAGCATGAGCGCGAACCCGCGCACGCTGGCCGTCGCCACGGCGAAGAGGACGAGCGCGGTGATCGCGGTCACGACGTTGGCGTCGACGATCGTCGCGAAGCCCTTCTTGTACCCCTGCGCGATGCTTGCTCGCACGGACCTGCCTGCGCGCACCTCTTCCTTGATGCGCTCGAAGATGACGATGTTCGCGTCGGCCGCGACGCCGAAGGTCAGCACGAGGCCCGCAAAGCCGGGAAGAGTCAGCGTCACGTTGAACAGGAGGATCGTCGCGTAGAGGAACGCCGCGTAGATCCCGAGCCCCGCAACCGCCACGAGACCCAGGAACCGATAGAAGAGGAGGAGGAAGAAGGCGACGAGAACGAGCCCACCGATGGCGGCACGCCACGCCTGCGCGAGCGAGTCCTTCCCGAGCGTTGCGGAGATGTCGGTCCGGTCGAGTGTCTCGAAGTTCACCGGCAGCGCGCCGGTCTGGAGGACGATCGCGATGTCCTTCGCCTCCCCGATCGAATCGAGGCCCTCGATCTGCGCACGGCCTCCCCCGATGCCCCCCGAGAGCCCAGGATCGTCGGGGTCGATCTGCGGGAACGTGCGAATCTCGCGGTCCAGGACGATCGCGAAGTGCTGCGGCGCGTTCCTGATGTTGCCCCGGGTGTATTCGCGGGCGGTGATCTCCTGGAACTTCTTGCCGCCCGCGCCCGTGAACTCCATCGTCACGATCGGCTGCCCGCCGCCTCCCGGACTCGTGTCGAAGTCCGCGCGCGTCCCTGAAAGCTTGAGATCCTCGCCGGTCATCTCCGGCTTGCTCGGTGGGTCGTATCGGAACAGGTAGTAGTACGTGCGGTCGGGAACGATGCCTCCCTGCCCCGGCGGCCCACCGGGGCAGAAGCCCGCGTTCTGGCCGCACGTGACGACCACCATGTGCTCGGGGACCGCCAAGAGCGACCGGCCCGGCTTCGCATCGACGGCCTTCTGCGCTTCCCGCTCGGACGACACCGGACCGAGGACGACGCGCCGGGTCCTCGTATTGAACACGTAGAACGTGTCCGGGTTGCCCGTCCTCGCCTCGGTCTGAACCTTCGAGAGCAGCTGGTAGAGGGACGCGTGCTCGACGGGATCGCCGCGGATCGAGACCGACGGGCCCACGACTGACGTCTCGAGGTCGAAGAGCTCGAGCTGCGCCGTCTTGCCGATGATCTGCGCGGCGGCCGCGGGGTCTCTGATCCCGGGCAGCTGGATGACGATCTGATTCGAGCCCTGCGTGCGTATCTCGGGCTCGGTGACGCCGAGCTTGTCGACGCGGCTGCGCATGATCTCGACCGAGCGATCGAGGTCCTCGTCCGTGAGCTCTCGGTTCGGAGGCGGCACCGCCTGCAGCGTGACCTCGAGGCCGCCCTGCAGATCGAGACCGAGGGTCGGCTCCTGCCGAATCGGCGATCCCGGAACCGCGAGCAGCGCCACGGCCACGAGCGCCGCGACGAGGAGGCCGACGATGTAGAGGGATGAGCGTTGGTTCACGTTCGGCGGGTCAGGTTAGCGGCGTTCCTGAGACCACGAGTCCTTGTCGTATTCACTCGTAACAGCTTCTTCGTCCGCCGTAACGGCCGCTTCATCGAGCTCGTCCTGAGACTCTTCGACCGTGTCCGCCTCGAGGACGTCCTCCTCTTCCTCTTCGGGCGGGAGGACGGCCGCGATGCCGCGCCGCGTCATGTGCACGCTGACGCCGTCGGCGATCTCGACCACGAGGTCGTCGTCCTCGGCCTGCGTCACGGTTCCGTAGATGCCGCCCGTCGTGAGTACGTCGTCGCCCACCCCGAGCGCGTCGATCGTCGACTGGTGCTTCGCCTGGCGCTGCCGCTGCGGTCGGATCGCAAGAACGTAGAACACGACGAGCAGAAGCACCATCAAGATCAGAAAGCTCACGGATCCTCCTCAGGCCCTCGGGCGAGCCGCGCGAGGGCGTCCCGCCGAAAGGTCGAGAACGTCCCGCGCTCGATCGCCGCCCGGGTGCGTGCGGTCAGGTCGAGTACGAACCAGAGATTATGCAGGCTCAGCAGCCGAAGCCCGAGGATTTCCTGCTGGGTGACGAGATGTCGCACGTACGCGCGAGAGAAACGAGCGCACGCCGGGCAGCCACAGTCCTCCTCGATCGGACGGGGATCGCGGGCGAAACGGGCGTTGCGAAGATTGAGTCGTCCGGTCGCGGTCAGCGCGGAGCCGGTACGCGCCGTCCGGGTCGGAAGGACGCAGTCGAAGAGGTCGACACCACAGGCGACGACGTCGAGGATGCCCGCCGCATCCCCGATTCCCATGAAGTAGCGGGGCCGGTCGAACGGGAGCAACGGCGTGGCCCACCCGACGGTCTCGAGCATCTCCTCACGCGTCTCTCCGACCGCGAGCCCGCCCAGCGCGTATCCGTCGAAGACCATCGCAGTGATCTCCTCGATGGAGCGAGTGCGCAGCTCGCGATCGATTCCGCCCTGGGAGATGCCGAATCGGAGCTGCCCCGGCGCGCGCTCCGCGTCGACCTGCTTCTCGGCCCAATGGGTGGTGACCTGCACCGCGCGATCCAGCCGCGCGCGGCTCGCGTCCGCCGGGACGCAGACGTCGAGGCACATCGCGATGTCCGAGCCCAGCTTGCGCTGGATCTCGGCGACACCCTGGGGCGTGAACCGCTCGGTCGTGCCGTCGTAGACCGATCTGAAGGTCACCCCATCGTCGTCGAGGCCGAGAACGGTGTCGCGGAGGGAGAAGACCTGGAACCCGCCCGAGTCGGTGAGGATCGGGCCCTCCCAGCCCGAGAAGCCGTGGAGCCCTCCGAGCCCCGCGATGACGTCTTCCCCTGGGCGGAAGTGCAGGTGGTAGGTGTTGCCGAGGATCACGTGCGCGCCGAGCGACCGGACCTCCTCCGGGTGAAGCGACTTCACGGAGGCCTTCGTGCCGACCGGCATGAAGGCGGGCGTCGGGATCTCTCCATGTGCGGTCCGTAGACTTCCGGCGCGGGCAGCGCCTTCGGTTGCGCTGACCGTGAACGTGCTCAGGAATCCGTACTCCCGCTCGGCGGAGTCAACGGCCTCCGCGCTCCAGGACGGTCATGCGTGGCGTCCGCGACGACCGCACGCTCCCTCCGAGCCGGATCGGAAACCCGGGGCCACCCCTCGCCTCCTCCCACTTCGAGCCTATCGGGGAAGTGTTGGCGCATGGGAGACGGGATGGTGCCGAAAGCGAAACAGCCGCAGCATCTGGTCGGCATCACATCGAGCCGTAGATCCCGGGGGCGACACCACGTCTGGACGCGGCCACGCTAGAGAACCAGCATCGCGTCGCCGAACGAGTAGAAGCGGTAACGCTCGGCGACCGCGAGCCGATACAGCTCCCGAGTCTCGTCCACGCCCACGAAGGCCATCACGAGCGCGAGCAGCGTCGAGCGAGGCAGATGGAAGTTCGTCAGGAGTGCGTCCACGCGCAGGAACTCGAATCCTGGGCGCACGAACAACGACGTCCGCCCGCTGAGCTCACCCGTGCGCGCAACGGTCTCGAGCACTCGTACGGACGTCGTCCCGACGGCGAGAACACGTTCGGCGCGGGCGATTCGAGCCCACTCGGGGGCGCCGACCTCGTAGGGCTCGCCGTGCAGCTCGTGGTCCTCGAGCCGCTCCGCCGTGACCGGACGAAACGTGTCGAGCCCGACATGGAGCGTCACCGTGACCGGCGCGAGACGCGCGAGCAATTCAGGGGTGAAGTGCAGCCCGGCGGTCGGTGCGGCCGCCGAGCCCGACTCGCGCGCGAACACGGTCTGGTACCGCTCTGGGTCGGCGAGTGGCTCGTGGATGTAGGGCGGAAGCGGAGTCTCGCCTGCAGGCTCCCCTTCGAGACGTAGGAGCCAGCGTCCGCTGCCCAGGGGCTCGAGGAGCTCGGCCGGCCCGAGGCGCTCCCCGATCCGCAGTTTCTTGGCCGGCCGGGCCAGTCCCTCCCACACGCCGTTCGCACCCTTGCGCTCGAGGAGGAGAAGCTCCACGGCGCCACCCGACTCACGACGCAGTCGCAGCCGCGCCGGGACGACACGGGTGTCGTTGACGACGACGAGCTCACCGGAGAGGATGTCCGGCAGCTCGGAGAAGAGGCGGTGCTCGACGGCCTGTGACGCACGGCGATACACGAGCAGACGAGACGCGTCTCGCTTCTCGGCAGGCTGTTGCGCGACGAGCTCGCTCGGAAGGTCGTACTCGAGCACCGAGGTGTCCATCCGATGGTGAGAGTAGCCTCGCCTCCATGGACGAAGTCGCTCTGGAGCGCGCGAAGCAGCGGATCGCGGACGCAGCCGCGGGCCGCGCCGAGCCGGCCGACCTCGAGTCCGCTCTCGAGCGCTCGAGGGAGCAGATCGAAGCGCTCGCCGTGACCGCAGCCGGGCTCGAGGCCTCGATACCGGCCGAGGTAGAAGACGCCGTGCGCGAGGGCCTGCGGGCGGAGGTTCTCCCCGTTGCGCGACACATCGCCGAGATCCGCGGGCTTCTCAACCAGTCGATTCGGAGGCTCGAACGACTCGAGGGTGAGCTCCTCGCCGAGCGCCATGCGAGAGTCGACGACCTCGCACTGCTCGTCGATCTCGTGAGCTCCGGCTGGAAGACGGTCGACACGCGTCTCGGCCACCTCGAAAGCTTGCATGTCGAATTGGCTCGGCTGAACGCCCTCGTCGATCTTCCGGCTCAGAGTCGCCAGGCCGAAGCGCTCATCGAGCGTGCGGCGGCCGCATAGAGCCTGAGTCAGCCGTTCTGACCGGCCGGCAGCACGAGCCGGAAGCGGCTGCCCCTGCCAGGCTCGGACTCGAGTTCGATGCGCCCTCCGAGAGCCAGAGCGAGCTCGCGCGCGATCGGGAGGCCGAGCCCGGTTCCGTTGGAGTCCAACGAGATGAAGGGGTGGAAGATGCGATCTCGATCCTCGCGTGGAATCCCGGGGCCCGAGTCGGAGACGTCCACCCGGACTTTCGCGTTCTCCGTCGTCAACGAGAGCTCGACGCGGCCACCGTCGGGTGTCCAGCGAAACGCGTTCGAGAGCAGGTTCGAGATCACCTGCAGCACCCGGTCCCCGTCGGACACGATCACCGGCGCTCCGCCGTCCGCGTCGAGCCGGTAATCGATGTCGCGTTGACGCGCTTCCTCCGTGAACGCCCCGTAGGCATGCTCGAGCAGTCGCCCCATGTCGACCTCCTCATGGCGGACGGTGAAGCGATGCGCCTGCAGCTTCGCCAGGTCCAGCACGTCGCCGACGAGTCGTTCGAGGCGATCCGCCTCCGCGGCAATGATTTCCAGTGATGCCTCGACGTGTTCGGGCTCACTGACGATCCCCTCGCGCAGAGCCTCGACGTGACCGCGGATTGCAGTCAGAGGAGTGCGGAGCTCGTGGGAGACCGACATCAGGAACGAGCGCTTGAGCTTCTCCGCCTCGGCGAGCTTGTCGACCATGCGGCGGAAGCGCTCCGAGAGAAGCGAGATCTCGTCGCTGCCCTGGGGCTCCGGGATCTCCACGTCGTAGCGGCCGGCGGCCACGTCGTGCGTCGCACGAGTGAGCGCGAGCACCGGCGCCGTCAGGCGGCGCGAGAGCCACCAGAAGAGCACCGCTGCGAGCGCGATGCCCGCTGCCAGTGCGAGCAGCAGCCGCTGCAGGAGGTTCACCCACTCCTCCCGGAGCTCCGCCGTCGGCTTCGCGACGATGAGCCAGCCGAAGGGCTCGGTCCCGCGAACGAGTTGGACTGGCTCGGCCGCGGCGAGCAGCTTGCGGTCGTCGCCCGGCGGTGTGAACTCGAACGTGATGAGCCGGTCGCGCTCGAGAGTGACGTCGCCGAGCGCGGCTCGGGGAAGGCGGGTGAGCCCGAACCGCTGTCCGGGAAAGAGCGACGCGCCGACGTAGTAGAGGCTGTCGCCGGTCGCGAGCTCGAGCGACTTCGCCGCGAACTCAGGTGCCCTGGCCCCCTCGTCGCTCGATTGCAAGGCCGAATCGGCGTAGAGCTCCGCGAGCCCCTGCGCCTCTCGCTCGATCTCACGGACCGACTGCGATCTGGTGACGTCCTGGAACAGTCGGACGGCGAGGGCGATGGACACGAGGCCGAACACGAGCACCGCTGCGAGGAACAGCGCGGTCAGGCGGACACGGAGCGACCCGAGCATCTCGGGCTCAGAGTACGCCTACGTCGCCGGAGCGGGCGAGCGCTCGGAGGCGACTTTGTAGCCCACGCCCCAGACCGTCACGATGGGCGACGCTGCACCCAGCTTGCGGCGAATCTGACGCACGTGGACGTCCACCGTCCGGGTGTCTCCGGCAAAGGTGTAGCCCCACACCCGCTCGAGGAGCTGGTCGCGTGTCAGCACGATTCCTCGATGGTCGAGGAGCTCCCACAACAGCTCGAACTCCTTGGGGGCGAGCCGAATTTCCTCGTCGCCGACGTAAACCTCCCGCTTCCCCGCATTGATGACGAGGTCGCCGTGCCGCAGCTCGGCCGACTCCGTCCGGCGCCTTTCGGGCGCGGCGCGGCGGAGGACGCTCTTCACCCGGGCCACCAGCTCGCGCGGGTTGAAAGGCTTCGTCATGTAGTCGTCCGCGCCGACCTCGAGCCCGATGATCTTGTCCACGTCCTCGTCTCGGGCGGTGAGCATGAGAATCGGGACGTCGGAGCCCTTGCGAATGCGCCGGCACAGCTCGACGCCGTCTCCATCCGGAAGGTTGAGGTCGAGGATCACGAGTGCGGGCGTTTCGCTCGCCATCTCCCCGAGCGCCGCCTGGGCGGTCGACGCGGTGCGCACCCCATATCCCGCGTTCTTCAGGTAGGCGGCGACGAAGGACGCGATCGACGTCTCGTCCTCCACGACCAGGATCGTGTGCTGCTCGCTCATGGTGTCGTGGTCGGACCGATCGTGTAGCGCTCGGGCTCGTCCGGAAGCGGGGTGCAGAGCTCGGGCTCGAGCAGGCAGTCGACACCCTCCTCGAGGGAATAGACGCCGGCGTCCTCGAACGGCGTCAGACGCTCGGCATCGAGAGACACGACTCCCTTTCCCACCGCGGACAACGCGATCCCGGCGCCGCGGACGACGACGCGAAAGCGCCCGCCGTCTATGCGGAACCGCAGGCCCTGGCCACGGTAGCGGGTCGTTCTGGGCCCAACCTGCCGCACCCAGGCCATCTTTCTGCCGGTCACCGTCGCCGTGTACCGGTCGCGGGGACTGAGATCGGTGACGGTCAGAGAGCCCGTTCCAAGCCGACCGAGCATCACTCCTCGAAGCTCGAGCACGACGACACCTTTACCGCGCTCGACGGACAGCGCGCCCGCGTCGGGCTCGGCCGCGCGAACGGCGCCGGTCAACAGTGCCGCTACGGCGGCGGAAGAGCTGAGAAGGATGAGCTTCCGCATTGCTCCAACCCAGTATCCGGACCCGCCGTGTGTCCAGGGTGAGAAGGCTGTAAGGAGACTGTAAGCGGCCACCGCGAGGCCGCTTTTCCAAGCCCTTCTCTCAGGGAGCGTCGTACGCATAGAAGCCGCGGCCGCTCTTGCGTCCGAGCAGGCCCGCGTTCCTCATGGCGACGATGCGCGGCGGGGGCGCCATGCGCGGCTCCCGGAGCTTCTCGTAGAGCGCTTCCGAGGCGTGGACGTGAACGTCGATACCGACGAGATCGACGAGCGTGCACGGCCCCATCGGCCAGCCGGCGCCGGCGGTCAGCGCGGTGTCGAGGTCCTCCGGCGATATCCGCGCCTCGTCGAGCACGCGAATGCAGTCATTGAGCAGGGGAATGAGAATCCGGTTCACGACGAACCCAGGGGTGTCGTGACACCGGATCGGGCGCTTCCCGAGCCGCTCGCCGACCTCGTACGCCGTCTCGACGGCCTCCTCCGAGGAGAGCTCGGCGCTCACGATCTCGACGAGGGGCATCAGCGGCGCAGGATTGAAGAAATGCATCCCCACGACCCGCTCAGGAGTCGCGACGGCCGCTGCGATCTCCGTTACGGAGAGGGCCGAGGTGTTGGTCGCAAGGATCGCGTCGGGACGAACGATTCGCTCGAGATCGGCGAAGAGCGAGGTCTTCGCCTCGAGATCCTCGACGATCGCCTCGACCACGAAGTCGCACTCCGCGAGGTCGGGCAGGTCCGTCGTGAGAGCGAGTCGGCCGAGTGCCGCCTCACGCTCGTCGGCGGTCATCTGCTCCTTCTCGACCTTACGCCGAAGAAAGTGAGCGATCCGCTCCTGCGCCTTCTCGCCGAGCTCGTCCGTCACCTCGCGGCCGACGGCTTCGTAACCCGCTTCGACGGCGAGCTGCGCGATGCCCGAGCCCATCGCGCCGAGGCCCACGACACCGATCCTGCGAATCTCCCGAGCGGCCACGTCGCGCGCGATCCTAACCGCGCGGTACACCGCGGTTCGGGTACTTGGCGTGTCTGGGGGCGCCGCTCGCAAACGAGGATAAGGCCGAGACCGAAGGGCAGTGCAGGTAGCACGACCGAGGCTCGAGGCCGACGCCTTCCTGTCGCCCGCGGCGTCAGCGCCCGGCGGGAGCCGAGCGCGGCCGGACGCGTCAGGTGCGGAATCGCTGCTGACGGGCGACTTCGTCGATGCGCGAGTCGGCGCCGAAGAGGATCGCAAGCGGTCCGACGAGGAGCAGGAAGCCGACGATCACGAAGCAGAACACGATTCGAATGATGCGCGATCAAGTCGATCAGCACTAGTCGAGGTAACGGGGACGGCGATCAGCTCTGCTGATCTAGCCGGGCTTGCTCAGATACGCTCCAGGACTCCCGCGATCGCCTGTCCTTGCCCGATGCACATGGTCGCGATCCCGTAGCGTCCACCACGCCTCTCGAGCTCGTTCAGCAGCGTCGCGGTGATCCTCGCCCCCGTCGCACCGAGCGGGTGTCCGAGCGAGATCCCGCCCCCGTTCGGGTTGACGTCCCCCGCCTCCCACCGCGCATGGAGCCCCGTATCCGCAAGGAACTGGAGAACGACCGAGGCGAACGCCTCGTTCACCTCGATGACCGAGACGTCGTCCCAGGTGAGACCTGCCTTCGCGAGAGCCCGGGCAGAGGCGATCGGGTTCCCGTGCAGCATGCGATACGGATCCACCCCCGAGAGACCGAAGGACACCCACCTCGCGCGGGGCTCCAGCTGCAGCCGCTCGACAGCCGCTTCGCTCGCGAGCAGCATCGCGGCGGAGCCGTCCACGATCGAGCTCGAGTTGCCGGCTGTGACGACGCCGTCCGGCTTGAAGGCGGGCGCGAGGGAGGCCATCTTCTCGAGGGAGGTGTCGCGCCGCGGGGTCTCGTCGACTCCGAAGAGGACCGTCGCGCCCGCGGCACCGATCTCGACCGGGACGATCTCGTTCTCGAACCTGCCCTCGTCGATCGCCGTCACGGCTCGTCTGTGCGACTCGTACGAGAACGCGTCCAGCTCCTCGCGCGTGAGACCCCAGTCCTCGGCGATGACCTCCGCCGAGATCCCCTGGGGGACGATCGGCCAGCGCTCGCCGATCTTCTCGTTCACCGCGCGCCAGCCCGCTTCGCCGAGGTTCGACCCCATGGGGACGCGGGTCATGTGCTCGACACCCGCCGCAACGACGAGATCGAGGTGCCCAGCCTGGATCGCCGACGCGCCGTTGAACGCGGCCTGTAACGACGAGCCGCACTGCCTGTCGATCGTCGAGGCGCACACCGTCTCGGGCCACCCGCAGACGAGCACCGCCTGTCGGCCGACGTTGAGCGCCTGCTCGCCGATCTGGGTCACGCAGCCCATCTGGACGTCCTCGATCTCACCCGGATCGAGGTCGAGCCGATGGACGAGGCCGTTCAGGACCTGGCCGGCGAGCTCCTCGGCACGCACTTCGGCGAGCGAGCCTCCCCGCCTGCCGATGGGCGAGCGAACGGCATCGACCAGATAGGCAGGGGTCATCGAACTGACGCTAGCACCGCGGGCGTGGACGGCGCCCAGAAAATGCCGCAGGTGGCCGCGGGACGGGAGATCCGTCCCGACAATCGTCGCGTCTAGACTGGAACCGTGGCCACGACGGCGACCGAGCGCAGGCTCCTGATCGGCGGCGAGTGGGTCGAGACGGGTGACTGGCTGGAGGTCCGATCCCCGTACGACGGGCACATCGTCGGGCGCGTCGTCCAGGGAGGGGCCGACGAGACCCGCCGGGCCCTCGATGCTGCCGAACGTGCAATGCGCGACCCAGTCCCGGCGCACGAGCGGGCGGCGATCCTCGACCGCGTCGCTGCGCAGCTCGCGGAGCGAGCCGACGAGGCGGCGCGGACGATCTCGGCGGAGGCCGGCAAGCCGATGAAGGCCGCACGGGTGGAGGCCTCTCGGGCGATCTCGACGTTCACCATGGCGGCCGTCGAGGCTCGCAAGCTGGCCGGGGACGCGGTTCCCATGGACGCCTCGCCCGCCGGAGTGGGCAAGCTCGCGCTCACGATCCGACAGCCGATCGGCATCGTCGGCGCAATCTCACCGTTCAACTTCCCGCTCAACCTCGTGGCGCACAAGATCGCGCCGGCGCTGGCGGCCGGCTGCGCGGTCGTGCTCAAGCCTGCGTCGCAGACACCGCTCTCGGCACTTCTCCTCGCCGAGCTCGAGACGGAGGCGGGGCTGCCGGCCGGCTGGCTGAACGTCGTCTGCGGCTCCGCCGGAGAGATCGGCGACGTGCTCGTCGAGGACGCGCGCGTGAAGCTGATCACCTTCACCGGCTCGGCCGCGGTCGGCTGGAAGCTCCGCGAGCGCGCCTCACGAAAGCGCGTGAACCTCGAGCTCGGGAACGCGACCCCGGTCATCGTGACGGCGGACGCGGACCTCGACGACGCTGCCGGGCGACTGGCCGCCAACGCGTTCTCCTTCGCCGGCCAGAGCTGTATCTCCGTGCAGCGGATCTACGTCGAGAGGAGAGCCTACGAGGCCTTCCTCGAGCGCTTCCTGCCGACGGTGGAAGCGCTGAAGGTCGGTGACCCGGCGGAGGAGGACACCGACGTCGGCCCGTTGATCTCGTCCTCCGACCGGGACCGTATCCTCGCGTGGATCGAGGAGGCAAAGACGCACGGTGCCGAGGTCCTGACGGGTGGCACGCTCGAAGGCGAGCTGCTTCGGCCGACCGTGGTCGTGCGCGCGCCACGCGACGCCAAGATCTCGTGCGAGGAGGTCTTCGGTCCGCTGTGCACGGTCACGCCCTACGACGATCTCGACGACGCGATCGAGCTCGCCAACAGCACTCGCTACGGCCTCCAGGCCGGGGTCTTCGCGCGGGACGTCAAGCAGGCGCTCCGCGCGGCGCGCGAGCTCGAGTTCGGAGGGGTGACCGTGAACGAGGCGCCGACCTTCCGCGCCGACCAGATGCCCTACGGAGGCGTGAAGGACTCCGGCAACACCCGCGAAGGACCGGCTTACGCGATCCGCGAGATGACGGAGGAGCGGCTGGTCGTGTTCCAGCTCTGACCATGGCCCGCCGCAACGCGAGCCGATCCGACACCGGCGCGTCGTCCGACGGAGCGTACGTCGCGCCGCCGAGCCGAGAGCTGAAGCGAGAGCGGAAGGCGCTGCTCGTGGTTCGCGAAGACCGCCTTCGCGACCTCGGCGGTCTCGCGCTCGAGATGTACAAGCGCGACCGCTTCAATGCGGAGCTCTTCGTCGAACGTTGTGCCGAGATCGTCGCGATCGAAGCCCGCGTCCACGAGATCGATGCCCTGCTCGACGGCTCGATCCGCCTGCGCGCAGGAGGCGGCGGGGCTGTCTGCGTCTGCGGCGCGCCCATCCTGCTGGGAGCGCGGTTCTGTGCGACCTGCGGGCGAGCCGTCGGCGAGGCGCAGGTGGGCGAGCGATGACCGTATGCCCGCGGTGCGGGGACCAGGTCGAACCCGGTCAGGAGTACTGCGTCGAGTGTGGGCTCCGTCTCCCGGGAGACGGCCCGGTTGGGTCCGTACGCGGTCCGGGCCGTGGCTGGATCGCTCGCAGCCTCGTAGGGCTCGTCGCGGCCCTCGTCGGCGCGGTAGCGGCGGTCGCTGCCGCCGGGGGCGGGGACACGACCAGGATCGTCACCGCCACGGGCGGCTTCGCGCGCGCACCCGCGAGCGGCACCCTCGAGACCCCGGAGGTGAGCGGAAACACGATCGTCGACTGGCCCGTGGGAGAGGACGGGTGGACGATCGCCCTCGCGTCTCTGCCACAGACCGGGGGACGCAAGGCGGCGGTCGAGCGTGCGCGCGCAGCGCGCAAGCGGGGACTCGCGTCCGTCGGGGTGCTCGACTCCTCGCGCTACGCGAGCCTTCATCCCGGCTACTGGGTGGTTTTCAGCGGCGTATACTCGTCCGAGGCCGAGGCGACGAGCGCGCTTCGGCCGGCCCGCGCGTTCTCGCGAACCGCGAGCGTGCGTCGCATCGTGCGCTGAGTCCGTTGTCTATCAGGGCAATGCAAGCCCCGACTTTGTAACAACGCCGGAAAGGCGCTACACTGTGCCCTGCAGAGCGCCGACACGCCCTTTTCCGGGCTACGAACGGGGATTCAAGAAAGTTCGATCGACTCGATGGACGATCACGCCGCACAGCTGCGCTCCTGTATGTATCAATACTCGCGAGCGATCTATCGCTCGATCAAGGATCTGATCGACCCCTACGCGGACATGTCGGCGCAGCTCGAATACCGGCGCGCCGTGCTCTGCGAATGCGAGCAGACGGTGGAACGGCTCGCCGAGGATCCACACTACTTCGCTCGCCCCGACCGCTCGCTCTTCGCGGACATCAGGCGCTACTTCCCGATCACCGCGCAGGCACAGGTCGCGTGGTCGGTACGAGAAGGCGTCGGCGCCGCGATGTCCTTCATCGAGCAACAGGTGGAGGCCGGGCTCCTGGACGGGGGTGTCGCGCGTTGCCACGCGACGACCCGCAAGGGAAAGGCGTGCCAGCGGACCCCGCTGCCCGGGCGCGACTACTGCCCGTCCCACCAGCATCTAGAGCAGCCCACCGTCACCGTCGCCGCCTGACGCGCCTGGCCGTGCCCGGCTCGCGCCGAGCGCTGACGCCGCTGGCGTCAGGAGCGCTGTCTAAGTCAGAGCGGTAAGCTCGCGAAGCCATGTCACACGACGCCGACAAGCTGATCCGACAGCTCTCGCTCGTGGCCTTCCTCATGGCCGAGCGACGCCCGCTCACGGCTCGGGACGTCAAGTCCAACGTCGAGGGCTACAGCGAGATGTCGGACGAGGCATTCGCCCGGCGCTTCTACTCCGACCGCGCGGAGCTCACCGCCCTCGGCGTGCCGCTGCAGTCACAACGGGACGAGTTCACGGGCGAGGAGCTCTACACGCTCCGCTCCGAGAACTACTTCCTCGACCGGCTGGAGCTCGACGACGACGAGCTCGCAGCGCTCCAGACCGCCCTCTACTACCTCGAGGGCAAGTTCGCGTACGCAGAGCCCCTTCGACTCGCTCTCCAGAACCTCGCGCTCGGCCGGTCCGGCTTCGCCGAGCCGCCGACGGAGACGGCGGAGCGCGTGCGAGTCAGCGCGCCCGACTACTCTCCCGAGCTCGCCGGTCGTCTCTCGAAGCTCGAGTCTGCGATCTCGAAGCAGCGAACCGTTCGCTTCGGTTACTGGAGCCCTCGGCGCGCGCGGCCGGGCGAGCGCGTCGTCAACCCGTACGCGCTCCGACTCGACGACGGCAACTGGTACGTCGTCGGGCACGACCTGGAGCGGGACACGGTGCGTACGTTCAAGGTCTCCCGCATTCGTGGAGACATCCGCTTCGCGACCCGCCGCGAGCGTGACTTCAGAGTCCCTCCCGACTTCGACGTGGAGCAGCATAGGATTCCGCGCCCGTGGCAAATCGGCGACGGAGTCGGCACCGCCAGGATCGCCGTCTCCGGTGACACTGCGTGGTGGGTCGAGCGCACGCTCGCAGATGCCGGCGAGGTCGAGGACGGCGTCTTCGAGACCGATTTCGCACAGGTCGACCTGCTCGCCGGCTGGGTGCTGCGACAGAACGGGCGTGCGATCCCGCTCGAGTCCGAGGAGCTTCGCGACGCCGTCGCGGACGCGCTCGGCCGGCTGGTCGACGCGCATACCGGCCCGGCCCCGGAGCCCGCGAACCTAAAGCGAGCTGATCCGAGGCAACCGCTTCCCGAGCGCCCGACCGGCCCCGTGGCGCCCGAACGCTTCGGCGTGCTGCAGTCGCTCCTTGCCCACCTCCTCGCCGCATGCGGCGAGGAGCGAACCGCTGTCCTCGACGCGGCCGAGCTCGCGGCAAGCTTCGCGATCCCCCTGGAGGAGCTGCAGGATCACCTGTCGCTCCTCAATCTCGTCAACTTCGGCGGCGGCTGCTACGCGGTGTACGCGGAGCACGACGGAGACATCGTCCGAGTCGACAAGGAGCTCTATGGCGACGTCTTTCGCCTACCTCCCAAGCTCACTCCGCTCGAGGCTCGCGCGATCCGGCTGGCAATCGAGTACGTGGGCCCGACCATCGCGGCCGAGGCGCACACGCCACTCGCGCGCGTGCGCCGCAAGCTCGAGGAGACGTTCGGACGCTTCGATCTTGCCGCCACGCCGGAGCCGCGGGTTGTGTCCGACGAGGAGGCGCTGGTGCGCGTTCTCAGCGACGGGGCGGAGAAGCACCGCGTCGTCGAGCTCGAGTACCTGAAGGAGGGTGAGGAGAAGCCCTCCCTCCGCCGCGTCGAGCCGTACACCTTCGAGCGGGAGCTCCCCGTCTGGCGCGTCCACACGTGGGATCGAACCGCCGGGGGCGCCCGAACGTTCCGGCTCGACCGCATGCGCTCGGCACAGCTGACGGACGAGCGCTACGAGCCGCGCGAGGGATTCGATCCTTCGTATCTCCACAACCCGCGGGTCGCGCGTCTCCTCCACACCCCCGCGGTCGCGCGCTGGAAGCTCGAACGCGGCGCGCAACCACTCACGGATGGATCGGCGCTCGCCCAGGTGCCGTACAAGACCGAGGACTGGCTCCTCTCCGAGGTCCTCGCGGACCGTGGTGAAACGGTCGTGCTCGAGCCGCAGCGGCTGCGCGATCTCGTCGCGCGACGAGCCCGGCGCCTCCAACGCGAGCTCCTGCGCGTTCCGTCCGCATAGCGTCACAAGGAAGCGCCGAGACGGTGCCGGCCGGCCCGGCGACGACTCATCTGTCCGCGCTCCTCGCTAGTCTGTTGTCATATCTGACAACGGAGACAACTCGACGGCGGGATTGCAGGGATGAAAAGGGCTGAAATCGATCGCGGTGCGCTCAGGGGTGTGTGGGGAGGCCTCGCCGGTGCTTCGGTTGGAGGGCTGCTCGTCGTCTTGGCCGGCGCGGGAGGCGCGGCCCGGCCGTCACAGGACTCTCCAAGTCCCCTGCTCGAGGCGACCCACCGCCCCGCGCTTCTCACGGTGCCCGACGAACCCGTCGACCTGCGCTACGACGTGTACTGCGGAGTCGACGATGATGCGGAGTCCGCGTGCCGCGCGAGCGGAACGGTGTTCGTGCGTTCCGGAAGTGCCGGACAGCTCCAGGGGATTCCCCTCCACGTCGATCCCGACGCGGACGAAGGACGCTACGTCGCCCGCGTTCCGGAGGGCATCGCACAATCGCCAGACGGCTTCTCGTACTACGCGGACCTTCGAGACGAGGCTCTCGACACGGAGACGACGCTTCCCGCCGGTGGCGCGGATGCGCCGCACCGCAGCTTCCCACTCGAGCGGGCCGTCACCGTGCGCCTCGGTGCACATGCTTTCGGGCACCCACGCAAGCCCGACGGCCGAGTCGCCGAGGCGGCCTGGGGGGACGAGCCCGATGACGTCGGCCTCGAGCAGGGCCGCAACCTGCCGCCGATCGGAGGCACGGCCTTCGATGTCGACACGTCAGGAACCGTGACGGTTCTCGACGAGGCACACAGGCGGCTTCTCCGGTGGCGGGACGGAGCCCGCGCTCCTTCGCGGGTGCCGCTTGAGATCAACGGCACGCTTGCAGACATGTCGGTGGCCGGGGACGGGACGGTCTATGTCCTCGAGTCGACCGGAGTCCCGGGCGGCGGCAACGCTCTGCGTATGTTCGGCCCGAACGGCGCGGTCGTGGCAAGTGGGGACACGGCCGAACGCTCGACGCAGGTTCGGATTGGCCCGAACGGGCCTGTCGTCCTGCAGCAGCCCTCGGGGCAATGGATGCACGCGGCCGCGGATGGGACGGTGCTCCCCGCTTCTTCGCAGCGAGAGTCCGGACGCTCCGGCCGGCCCGTTCGCGGCGGTGATGAGGTGGTCGTGTTGCGCGTCGGAAACGAGGTCCGGGCGGCGATTGTCGGACCGAACGGCCTCCGACGGTCCTGGCGTGTGACGAGTGAGACACCGCTCGCCGAGGTTCAGCTCGCCGAGCCCGTGGGCAACCAGCTGGTCCTCGTCGTGCGGGTGTACACGGACGATCTGAGCGAGTTCCTCGGACTCGTTGTCGGCCTGAAGGGGATCGTTCGGGCGTTCTCGCTCGCCTCGGCCGACTGGGCGGAGACCGCGCCGCTCAGCCGCTTCCGCCTCGTCGGCTCGTCGCTCTACCAGCTCGGCTCCACCCCAGCCGGCTTGTTCGTCGACCGCTTTCGTCTGGAGGTGAAGTGAAGTGATGCCGCGCATTCCGCGCGTCTTCGTATGGGCGTTCGCCCTCGGCTTCGCATTCGCGGCGGCGGGGACGGCTGGCGCGTACCACACGCGGTTCGTTGCCGACAACTGCAACTACGCCGCTCCCACGCAGACCTCGTACATCACCCGTGACGGGTCGACGACCGTTGCACTTCGCGCTCGGTACGAGGGCTACCAGTGGGCTGGTGGGTGCTGGAACGACAACGACCGTGACGACTCGCCGGCTGATCCACCGCAGAATGGGTCGACTGGCGGCGAAGGGGGCGACTGTTCCGGCCTCACGTTCAAGGTCTGGCGCGAATCAGAGAGCACGACGAATGCCGGCTTCTACCAGTGGGGGATGCTCCGGCACGTCCATGGCCCCTACAAGGCGGAACAGTTCAAGAGCGGGACGGGAGCCCCGAACACGATGCTGTCCAAGTCGGCCGCCTTCAGGATGGACGCCTTGGCGAGCCAGAGCCACATCGGGATGATCTACGCGAGGAACGCCGACGGCTCTGATCAGATCATCGAGGCAAAGGGCGAGGCGTACGGCACCAACATCTGGACGCGGACGTACAGGGGCGACTCCGGTTACAGCGGGGTTCGCCGCATCGGCTGGAGTACCTGAGCACCGGAGGGAGAAGCGCAGAGCCTCCCCCCTGCGCCTCTCCCTCCTGGTCACAGCGATTGCCTTCGGGCTTCTGACGGCATGCGATGCGGACGATGACCCGCCGGAGCTCCTCATGGACGGCTCCGTAGCTGAGGTGCTACCGATCGACCTCGAGGGCATTTCAACCCCGGCTGTGCTGACAAGGGTCCGCCTGGTGCGCGTCCGTGCTGTCAGGGCGGGGTCGCTTGCCGCGGATTGCCTGCGCGGGCCGGCACACGAGGCCCGTCCAGTCGGACCGATCGTGGAGCGGATAGGAGTGGACAGCGAGACGGTTACCCTCCGCGACCCGGCCGGGCTCAGCGGCTGCGACAACAGTCCCGGCTCGCGCGAGGAAGACCGCCGCTGGTGCGGAAACTCATTCGGCCGGCTGTACGGAGGTCGTCTGCGCGACCCCCGGCTCGATATCGCGGGTTGTCGAACCGCCGACGCGAGGCCTCTGGGTCTTGCTTGGATCGAGCCCGGCAGGGACGCAGGGTATGTCGTCGTCGCGCGCGACGGCTACGCAGAGGTGTACGAAGTGGCGGGCGGGCTGGCGGTACGTATTGCAACCACCGACGTTCACGTCGAAGGTTCGCGCGCGTCGTTCGCCATCTCGGAGCACGACTCCCAGGGACGGCTCCTGCACCGCTACGAGCTCGACGCGTTCCCGGCGGGCTAGCCTCGTCGTACGGGTAGGGCAATCGTGAAGGTCGCGCCCTGACCGGGTGTGGACTCGACGCTCAGCGTGCCGTTGTGGGCTTCCGCGATCGTGCGGACAATAGAAAGCCCGAGACCCGCGCCGGGCCCGCGTGTGTCCAGGCGCACACCGGGCTCGAGGATACGGGACTGATCCTCGAGAGCGATGCCGCGGCCTCGATCCGAGACGGACAGCCGCACGGAATCCTGCTCCGCTGCCGCATGCACGACGACTTCGGCGTTCGAGCCTGCATGCGTCGAGGCGTTCACGATCAGGTTGTCCAGCGCCTGTCGCAGACGAATCGGGTCCACCTCGATCCGGCCGAGATCAGAAGCGATCACTGCTCTGATGCGCGCGCCGCCGAGGGCGGCGGACGCGACGGCATCGGCGACGAGCTGTCCGACGTCGACCTCCTCCAGCCGCACCGAGCCCAGTGCAGCCTCGCCGACGACCCGCTCGATCCCGAGACATGCCGCGACGACCAGCCGCAGGAGCTCCCGCATCGAGCGCTCGTCGAGCCGATCCTGTCCGGCCAACTCGGAGATGGCCGCGAGCGCGGCGACGGGGCTTCGCACTTCGTGCGCCAGCAGTGCGAGCCGGTCGCGTGTCGGGTCCCCGGTCACGCAGTACGCTTCGCCATGCGCTCAAGGGCCCATCCCGCCGTCTCTCGGAGGATCTCGTCGTCGCCCCGTGCGTACTCAGCGACGGTCGACTTGAGGTCGGCGGTGCCGACGTTGCCGGCTGCGACGAGGGCATTCCGTCGAAGCCAGCGCGGGTCGTTTCGTGGCACGTAGAGCCGGTCGAACTCGGCGACGAGCTCGCTCCCGTCGCGGGTGAGCCAGTCGAGGAGTGACACGGTGGGCGTGCTGTCGGCATGTGGCTCTGCAGTCCGGCGGCGCTTTTCGATCACACGGTTCCAGGGGCACACGTCCTGGCAGATGTCGCAGCCGTACACCATGTCTCCGAGCTCCTCCCGAAACTCCACGGGAATTGGCGCCGGAGCCTGAGTCCAGTACGAGAGACACTTCGTCGCGTCCAGGACCCCCGGCTCGTCCAGCGCTCCCGTGGGGCACGCGTCGATGCAAAGCCGGCACGAGCCGCAATCCAGCTCGAGCGGAGGTGTCGGCTCGATCTCCACGTCCGTGACGAGCGTTCCGAGCACGACCCACGAGCCGTGCTCGGGGTTGATCACCAGCGTGTTCTTGCCGTGAAAACCAACGCCCGCACGAACGGCCCCGGCGCGGTCGACGTGGTCGTTCGAGTCGACAAAAACGCGGTACGCGCCACCCATCCGCTCGCCGAGCTCGGCGAGCCTCCGTCGGAGCTCCTCGTACTCGTCTCGCCAGGTGTAGCGAGGGAGCCTGCCCTCGTCGGGCCGAGGCTCAGGCCCTCGAGTCGCGTGGGCAAGTGCCGCGGCCACTACCGTGCGCGCCCCTTCGAGCAAGCGCTCCGGATGGCAGGACACCCAGGGCCGCGCCATCGTGAAGCGCATGTCGGCGAACAGGCCGCGGGCGCGGCGCTGTCTGATGTGGCGTTCCGTGTCCTCGTACGGCTCGGCCGGAGCAGCTCCGACAGCGTCTAGCCCGAGCTCCGCGGCCAGCCGCCTCAGCTCGGCGGCGGTCATGCGAGGATTCTGCCCCAGTGAAGGCCGTCCGCATTCACGAAGACGGAGGCCCCGAGGTCCTCGTCGTCGACGAGATCCCCGATCCCGAGCCGGGACCGGGGGAAGTCTTGGTGGAGCTTCGCGCCGCCGGCCTCAATCATCTGGACATCTGGGTCCGCCGGGGGCTCCCCTCCGTGCCGAAGCCCCGGATCCTCGGAGCCGACGGGGCTGGAGTCGTAGCCGAGCTCGGGGAAGGAGCGGTCGGATTCACCGTCGGCGATCGCGTTGTCCTCAACCCGGGAGTTCCGGGCGAAGGCCGTATCCTGGTCATCGGCGAGCACACGGACGGGACGTACTGCGAGCGGAAGTCGATTCCGGCGACTCAGCTCTACCCACTCGATGACTCGCTCTCCTTCGAGGAAGGCGCGGCCTTCCCGCTCGTCTTCGAGACCGCTCATCGGATGCTCGTGCGAAAGGCGCGTGTGCGCGAGGGAGAGTGGGTGCTGATCTGGGGCATCGGCGGAGGCGTCGCTCTCGCAGCGTTCGAGATCTGTCGCGCGCTCGGAGCGCGGACGATCGTCACGTCGTCGAGCCGGGAGAAGCTCGATCGCGCGCGCGCCCTTGGGGCGGAGGTCGTGATCGGTCACGGCGACGAGGACGTCGTCGCTGCGGTGAAGGAGGCAACCGGAGGCGCCGGCGCGGACGTCGTCGTCGAGACCGTCGGCGAGGCGACGTGGGAGCGCTCACTCAGCGCCGCTGCGTATGAGGGATGCATCGTCGTGTGCGGCGCGACGAGCGGCCACAGCCCACCTGCGAGGCTCTACCGGCTGTGGTGGAAGCAGCTCACCGTCTACGGGTCGACGATGGGGATGCCTGCAGACTTCGAAGGCGCGTACAACCTGATCCGAAGCGGCCGAGCGAGAATCCACCTCGACAGCGTCTTCCCGCTCGCGGAGGCCGCGGCGGCCCACGAGCGCCTGGAGTCGGGAAGCCAATTCGGCAAGATCGTGCTCGCCATCGGAGCCGACTCATGACGCACGCGGATGCAATTCGAGTCGCTGTACGACTGCCGGTCGAGCCGCGACTGGAAGGGAATGGGCGAGTTCCTCGCCGAGAAGCTCGTATGGCACGAGCCGGGTGACTTCGACTACTCGGCGACTACGTTGGCCGCGACGTCGTCGTCGCCTACCTCACGAAGCTCGGCGACATGACCGAGGACACGTTTGCGCTCGAACCTCGCGAGATGATCGCGACCCATGACCACGTGGCGACGGTCGTCGTCTGGTCGTCGTCTGGTCGGTCGAACGGGCAGGTCCGCGCGCGGAAGGCCGCGAGATCGCCGTCTATCGGTTCGCCGGGGATCTCGTCGCGGAGGTGTGGTTCTTTCCAGAGTTCGACCCGGACGATGTCGCCGCCGTCTTCTCGTACGGCGGGTAACCACATCGATCGGCTGCGAACGGCGTCCCGACCTCGCTGCGTGGCGTGGAGGCGCTCAGACAGGCGAGCGGCTAGCCGAAGCCGAGAATGAACTTCGCGTCATCGGACATCCGGTCCGGCGTCCAGGGCGGATCGAACGTCAGCTCTGCCTCGACCTCCTCGACGCCCGGCACCGATCTCGCCACGTCGATGATCCCGTCCGCGATCATCGGCCCCGCGGGGCAGCCCATGGACGTGAGGCTGTAGAGCACCTTCACGTTCGGGCCGTCGACCTCGACGTCGTACATGAGCCCGAGCTCGACGATGTCCATGCCCAACTCGGGATCCTCGACCTGATGCAGTGCATCGACGACTTCCTCTCGTGTGACCACGGGGCAAGTCTAGCCTTGCGCTGATCTCAGGCCGTGCCGACGAGCCGGTCTGCACGCCGCAGCACGAGGTCCATGACCTCACCGATCGCGCGGTCGAGCGTGTCGTTCACGATGACCGGAACGTCGTGCCTGCGGGCGCGCTCGACGAGGTACTCCTGGATCTGGCGAATCTGAGGCAGGGAGTCGAGGTACCTCTCGAGTGGCCGCAACCCTTCTGTCGAGTACTCGCGCACCCAGAAGTGGCTCCGGTGGAGGTTCTCGTCCTCGATCGCGACGACGCAGGGCACCACGAAAGCTCCCGGGACATCCGCGCCGACCATCCCGGGCACGAGGTGGACACCCTCGAGCACCATCGACCACCGTTCCGTCGCCGCCCGCTCCAGGGCGGCGTGCACCCCGACGAGGACGTTTCGGGTCTGGTCGAGGAAGCCGAGGATCGCCGCGTCGCCCGATTCTTCCTCCTCTGCCTTCGTGAGCGCCAACCTCGCGTCGAAGCTCGAGAAGTGCACGGAGGGCATGAACTCCTCGGCGAAGAACGCGCGCATCGTCTGGCGGATGAAGTCGGTCGACGTCACGCGTGTGATGCCGAGCCGATGGGCGACCTCGGTCGCGATCGTCGACTTCCCGGTACCCGTCGTTCCACCGACGAGCAGAACCAAGGGATCCTCGATCTGCTGCAGGGCATCCAGGCTACGGAGGCGGCGAACGGTTCGCGCGGCCTCCTCCTCCCCGATCACGTCGGCCGCGAGCTCACCGAGCCGTTCGAGGTCGAGCGAATGTGCCCCGCGATCCTGGAGATCGCGGTCTGCGCGGAGCGCGATCTGCCAGGCACGCTCCGGATCGAGACCCGTGACGGTGAGCGCGCGGGTCATCAGGCCCTTCGAGAAGGGGATCTCGTCTCCGAGGGGCAGCGGATTGAGGTGTCTCCGCTCCTTCACTGAGGAATTCGTGCCATTTCCAGGAGCATCGCGTCAAGTTCCCCTTCCGAGGGAAGCGAAACCACATCGTTTGCCGCGAGGACGACCTCTCCTCCACGGGCAAATGCACCCTCGGCGACCACGTCCACCGCGGCCGCCTTGAGCTCGATGAGAAAGACCTCTGCGTCGACCCCGGAAAGCTCCTTCCGGAGCGCTTGCCGGTCGGCGAGGTTACCGGAGACGTGGACGACGTCGGCACCGTGTCGCTCGTTCAGATGCGCGGCGAGCGTGCCGTGGGCAGCGGGAGGCGCGGTGCAGAAGTACGCGACCGTCCGCCCTCGGATGTCCCTTGCCGGGCGCGGGCGCAGAACCGTCGGGATCACCTCGACTCCGGGCCGCACGATCTCGCGGAGCGCCTTGCGAACCGCCTGCCAGCCCGTCCCCTCCTCGGCCATCGTCACGAGGATGAGGTCGGCGAGGAGCACCCGGTACGCATTCAGGTAGCCGGCAACCACCGCCGGGTCCTGGTGGCCACCGACGACGAGGATCCTGCGGTCCGCCGCGACCGGGGGGAGCGCAGCGCCGCTTCCGTCGAAGATCACGAGGTCCGGAGCAAGCTCCTGCGCGACACGCGCTCCCTCGGCGACGTTGGAGGCGTAGACAGCTCCTGCAAGCCCTCCCCCGCAGCGGCGGCAGCCGACCGTCTCGACGCCGGCCAGGGCAGCTGTCTCGAGATGGTCCGACGCAGCGTGGCGCCCCTCGCGGGAGAGCGCGACGAGCGCCTCGACGGTCGGCGGTACCGTGATGGTCTCCGGCTCCCTGGGCCCGCCTCGCCCCATGGCCACGACCACGACCCGAGCGCGGGACGAGACCAGCCGGGCCAGGTATCCGGTGACCGCGGTCTTGCCCACGCGCTTACCCGTGCCGAGAACCGCGAGCGAGCGCAGCGGGAACGGATCTTGCGGAGGGGGGTCGAATCGGAAATCCGCGCCCAGGTACGGGATCCCCTGGGTCAGCACGTAGCTCGCGAGCCGGAATCGCTCGACGGGCCCGAGCACCGGCTCGTCGGAGAGATCGACGACGACGTCCGGTCCGTGGCGGGCGATCGCCTTCTCGAGATCGGCCTCGAGAGGAACGCCGTACTGGTTCTCCTCCGCCCCTTCCCGGAGCTTCTCGATCCCGCCCACTCGCACAGCGGCGACGACGTCGTACGGCAACTCGGCAAGCGCGTCCCGAACGACGGGCGGGTAGTGCTCGCCGTCGATGATCGCGAGCGCTCGGCGAGCTCCTAACATGGTGGGGACCCGCTGCCCGAGAGCGATGGGTGGTGCAAGGCGAGGACGCAGGGAGCGCCCATATTGGACATATGGGCGCGACTGAGGACATAGCCTTGAGGCGCCCAGCGCTGCTCTCGGGCAGCCTCGCTCCTCGCCGTGTTAGGAGCTCTCAAGTGCGGGCGGTGACCTCGTCCTCGATCGCGCCCGTGAACTTCGCGTACTCGAGCGTGTCGAGGGAGAAGCGGACGAGCTTGACCTGACCGTGAAACGGGTGCCGCCGCCAGATGTCGACCTTGCGGTCGGCGATCTCGATGACGTTGTAACAGGGCCTCGTGTTTCCTCGCAGGCGCAGCGACGAGACCGTGCCGGCGTTCACCACGAACAGGTCCTCGAGCCGCCAGACGTACGGCACGTGCTTGTGGCCGGAGAGCACGAGCCGGACACCGGCGCGCTGGAGGCATTCGATCGCA
Organism: Actinomycetota bacterium; assembly: GCA_046727975.1. Taxonomy (GTDB): domain Bacteria; phylum Actinomycetota; class Thermoleophilia; order Gaiellales; family Gaiellaceae; genus GMQP-bins7. The sequence continues at coordinate 72,472 of JBKPDR010000010.1, forward strand.
TCCCCGGCGTCGTAGACGACGTTCCGCTCCCGCCCCGTCCCAGGAACGGGGAGAAGGTGATGGTGAAGGACGAAGATCCGCAGGTCCGCCGGCTCTTGCGCAAACTGCTCCTCGATCCAGCGATAGCGGCCTCGGCCGATCTGCCCGTGATCGAGGTCGGGCTCGGTCGAATCGATCGCGACGATCGCGACTCCTCCCTTGCGGAGCACCGAGTTTCGGTCGCCGAAAAGCTCCTCGAAGTGGACATAGCCGACATTTCGGGAGTCGTGATTCCCCGGCACGACGACGAGTGCATCGCAGTCGATGCGATCCATGTACTCGCGCGAGACGAGGTACTCGTGACGGAACCCGAAGGTGGTCAGATCACCCGAGCAGATGACGACGTCCGGCTGCAGCTCGTTGATCTCGGCAATCGCCCGCTCGAGCAGGCTGGCCTCGAAATAGGGGCCTCCACAATGGAGGTCCGAGAGCTGCGCGATACGGAAGACGCCGTTCGAAGCAGCCATGCAGACAGTCTACGAGCCGCGAAGAGGGCCGTCCGGGGCCGCAGCTACCCTGGCGCAGGTGCGGGTCGAGAGCCCGGTTTTCCAGGCCTACTGCGGATCCGAGCCGCCAAGGTTCGCGAATCGCATAGAGCTCGAGTGCGCGAGGATCCTCGACTACTACGGCATCCGCTGGGACTACGAGCCGCAGTCGTTCGTGCTCGAGCGCGACGACGAAAGCCGTATCGTCAGCGCGTTCACTCCAGACTTCTACCTCCCGGAGCAGGACCTGTTCATCGAGGTGACGGTCATGAAGCAGTCGCTCGTGACCCGCAAGAACCGCAAGCTGCGGGAGCTGCGGCGCCTCTATCCACACGTGCGGATCAAGCTCTTCTACCGACGCGACATCGAGCGCCTCGCGCAGCGGTACCGCCTGCGCCTCGCCTCGTAGCCTCGTGCCTACCCGCGCCCAGGATTCGGAGCACGGCGAGGTCGGCCCCGTCTACCTCGGTCGGGACGCGATCGCTGAGCGGGTCGCAGAGCTCGGAGCCGACATCGCGGCCGACTACGAGAACTGCGACCCGCTCCTTGTTGCGCCGCTCAAGTCGAGCGTCGTCTTCCTCGCCGACCTGACGCGAGCCCTTCCCATCCCCCATACCCTGGACGTCATCGAGCTGGCTCCTTACACGGAGGGTCGAGACGGCGGCGTCCGCCTGCTGAAGGACGTCGACGTCCCGCTCGACGGACGCCACGTCCTCATCGTGGAGGATGTAGTCGACACGGGTCTCACGCTCCACTTCCTTTGTCGGACGCTCGGGCTACGGAATCCGACGAGCCTCGCCGCGGTGACCCTCCTCGATCGTCCCTACCGGCGCCTCGTCGAGGACATCCCGCTTCGCTACGTCGGGTTCACCGTGCCGGACGAGCTCTTCGCCGGTTACGGGCTCGGTCTCGACGAGCGTTGGCGCGCGCTACCCGATCTGCACGTCGTCGTCGGGGCCGAGCTTCCTGACGCCGCAAGCGCCGCCGCCTAGAGGTACAGCAGCGGGTCGACGGCGACGCCGTTCACGCGGACCTCGAAGTGGAGGTGGGGTCCGGTCGAATGCCCCGTCGAACCGACCAGTGCCACCGTCTCCCCTTGAGCGACCTGTTGCCCGACAGAGACGAGCTGAGACGAGCAGTGCGCGTACGCGGTCGAGAGCCCGTTTCCGTGATCGACGACGACGAGCATTCCGTAGCCCCCGAGCCAGCCGGCGTAGATGACGGTCCCGGAGGCCGCAGCGTGGATCGGCGTGCCGGTCGGGGCCGAGATGTCGATGCCCTCGTGCATGCGTCCCCAGCGCATTCCGAATCCGCTGGTCACGGGACCGTTCACGGGCCAGATGAGCCCTGCGGCCGACACCGGCCCCACCGACGCCGTGCTGCCCTGCGCCGCCTGAATCTGCGCGGCGAGCGCGGCACTCTGGGCGGCGAGTGCCTCGGCCTCGCCGACGAACTCCTCACGCGTCTCACGAGCGTCCGCGAGCGCGCTCTGCTTCAGCTGCCGCGCATCGAGCAAGACGTCCCGATTCGCGACGAGCTCGTTGCGCACGTCACGCGCCTCGTCCGTTCGGGCAGCGATGACGGACACGGTCGCGGCCGTGAGCCGCCGCGTCTCCATCGTTGCGAGATGCTCGGCCGCCGCCTCGGCCTTGGCCCGGCTGACCTGCCGTGCGATCCGCTGGTCCTGGAGCCCGATCCGGTTCATGAACTCGACGTTGTCGATCAGGTCGGAGAAGCTCGAGGCGGAAACGAGGAAGGAGAGAACATCCGGCGGCTCCTCCATGTACAGGGCACGCAGCCGCTCTTCGAGCACGCCGACGGCGCGCCGGTATTCGGCCTGCAGCCGCACGAGACGACGGGTCTGCTCCCGCAGCTGAATCGTGAGCCGCTCGAGCCGCGCCTGCTCCGCGGCGAGCTCGTCTTCGAGGAGGTCCAGGCTGCTCTCGGCATCGTCGACGGCGGCTTGCGCGGACCGGAGCTCTCCCGCGACCGCCGACAACTGCGAGGTGAGAACCCCCTCGCGCTCCTTCCCGGCGTTGATCTCCTGCTCGAGAGCCGCGATCCGCGCGTCGACCTGAGCCTTCTCGTCGCCCGGGTCGTCCCCGGATGCGGGCGCCGCGAACGCGAGTGCGAACGCGAGCAGCGAGACGAGCAGCGACGGCCGTCTCATCCCGAAAAGGTTCGCGGGCGGGACGGACGTCCCTCCCGCTTCCGCGGCTCCGGGTTGCCGTCGGCGGAGTCGCGCTCGAGTGCCTGAAGGGCAGCCGCCGCTTCGCGCCGAAGCGGTCCGACGAGCTGCCGGTAGTCGTCGTCGGAGATCGTTCCGGTCCTGTGGTCGAACTCGAGCTCCTTGAGCGCGGCGAGCGATCGATCGCGCGCCTCCAGCAGCTCGAGGCGTTGTTGTTCTCGCTCGTCCGGTCCAGCCAGACTATCGGACTCCGGCTCGGGCTCCCGGAGAAACGGCAACGCAACCGCGACGACGCAGGCCACCGCCAGCAGCGCCGCGAGGACGAGTGCCCAGGTCAAGTGGTGGCCGGAGCTCCGACCTCGTTCGTGCGCGCGACGAGTCGACGCTGCTCGCGGGCGTCGGGCCACAACGTGATCAGCGAGCCGAGCACGAAGACGAAGCCCGCAAGCCAGATCAGGTTGACGAGCGGCTTGACGAAGACGCGGAAGTACACCGCGCCGTTGGGGTCGATTTGGTCGGCGATCACGAACAGGTCCTCTCCGGTCAGCCAGTCGCTCCGAATGCCGACCTCGTTCGAGACCTGCTGTTCCACGGTGTACGCGTTCTTGCCGGCCTCGAGCGTCCCGAGGTCGTCGCCACTGCGCGTGACGTCGAGCTTCGCCCGTACCTCCATCGCGTTCTCCGCCTGGCGCTCGTCGAGGGATCGATAGGCGAGCGTGTAATCGCCGACCTCCATCGACTGGCCAGGCCGGAGCTTCGCCTCCGCGACGCTGTCGAAGGCGCTCGAGCCTGCGATGCCGATCGCGAGGAGCACGATCGCGGCATGTACGACATACCCGCCGTAACGGCGGCGGTTACGGGCGATCAGCGACGAGAAGGCCTCCGGCCAGCTGGTCTCGGCGAGTGCCTTGCGCGCGCGCGTCCCGCGGGCGAACTCCAGCACGATGGTCGCTGCGACGAAGACGGCGAACGTGTACGTCACGAGCCCGGGGAGCGACCGTCCCGCGCCCAGGACGAGCAGGCCGACGCCCGCGCCGAGCGCGGCCATGCTCGGCCACCGGAACGTCGTCGCGAGGCTTCCGAGCGAAGCTCGCCGCCAGGCGACGAGCGGGCCGATTCCCATGAGAAGCAGGAGCGGCAGACCGAAGATGCGTAGGAAGAAGTCGTAGTACGACCGCCCGAGGACCACCGACTCACCCCGCACCGCCTCCGAGAGCAGCGGGTACACGACACCCCAGAGGATCGTCAGGCAGAGCGCGAGCAGGAGCAGGTTGTTGTAGAGGAACGCGGCCTCGCGCGAGACGGGAGACTCGAGGCGGGTGGGCGAGCGGAGCAACGGCAGCCGCCAGAAGAGCAGTCCGAACGAGACGGCCAGGGTCACGCCGATGAAGAAGAGGAACCAGGGGCCAATGGAGCTCTGCGTGAAGGAGTGGATCGAGTTGATGACGCCCGATCGGGTCAGGAACGTCCCGAAGAGCGAAAGCGAGAAGGCGAGCAGGACGAGCAGGACGTTCCAGATCCGGAGCATCCCGCGCTTCTCCTGGATCATCACCGAGTGGAGGAACGCGGTCGCCGCGAGCCATGGCATGAGCGCGGCGTTCTCGACCGGATCCCACGCGTAGTAGCCACCCCATCCGACCTCCACGTACGCCCAGTGCGCGCCCAGGAGCTGCCCCACGCCGAGCGCTGTCCAGGCGAGGAGCGTCCAACGGCGCGTCGCGACGAGCCAGCGCTCATCGGCGCGGCCGGAGAGAAGCGCGGCCATCGCAAAGGCGAACGGAACCGTGAGGCCGACGTAGCCGAGGTAGAGGAACGGCGGGTGCGCGAGCATGTACGGGTTCTGGAGGCTCGGGTTCATGCCGGCCCCGTCGGGTGGTGCAGGCTGCGTCTCGAACGGACTCGCAACCACGACCACGAGGAACGAGAAGAAGACCGCGACGCCGGCGAAGACCGGAACGGCCCAGACGATGAGATCGCGCGCCCACCGGCGGTTCAGCCGTACTGCGAGCGCACCGAAACCGGTCAGGACGAGCAACCACAGAAGGAGCGATCCCTCTTGACCACCCCAGAACGCAGAGATCGTGTACCCGGTCGGGAGTGCCGCGCTCGTCGTGCTTGCCACGTACGTGAACGAGAAGTCGTGCCGCAGGAGCGCGGCGAGCAGAACGGCGGCCGCCACGGCGGTCGAGCCGAAGGCCGCGAGCAGCGCATTCTGGGCGGAGAGGGCCAGCCTGCGCCGGCCGAGCCGTGCGGCCGCCGCCCCGGCGACGAGCGCATAGACGCTCAGTCCGAGGGTGACGAGGAGAGCGGCACGACCCAGCTCGGGCATCGGGTTTCGCCTAGGTGGAGTCGCCGCTCTTCTTCGGCGCGTACTTCGACGGGCATTTCGTGATCATCGAGCCCGGCTCTGCGACGAACGTCCCATTCCGGAGGCGCCCTTCGAGCACGATGTCGCGGCCCGGCTTGAAGAGGTCGGGGAGCGAACCGGTGTAGAGCACGCGGACCGCAGTCGACCTGTCGCCGCGAACATCTCGCAGCAGGAAGCGAAGGCCTCCCGAGCGTGAATTTCCGGTCGCGGGGCCGATAACGCGACCCGCCAGCTGCACGGTGTCCGTGCGGCCGCGAAGCTCACTGGGCGCGATCGAGGGATTGCCGCCGCCCGCGATCGACGTGTAGAGAAGGAAGACGGCAAGCACCGCCGCAACCGACAGCGCGATCACCAAGCGCGCCGGACTCGCCTTGCGTGCCACGCTGGACAGTCTAGCCCCGCAGCTGCGAAAAGCGGTTGAACAGACGCTTACGCGGCGTCTCGCTGCGGCACGCGGCGATCCGGCATGCCGTACCCGTGCTCCTGGCAGAGCATTCCGGGCGATTCCTCGGTCAGAGCATCGCAGTACCCCTTGCCGTACGCCGCGCGGATGAACGCGGCCACGACCTCGAGATTCCACTCGCTCACGTCGACGGCCTCGCGCCAGAGATCGGAAAGGCGGAGGTCGATGTCGAGCTCGAGGAGATCGATGCGGCTCGGTCGTATGGACATGGTTCGAGCGTACGCACGCCTCCGGACGGACTGCCGGATTCCGCTACTGCTCCTCGGATCGCACGGTGAATGCGAGTGTCCAGTCCTGGCGCGATTCCCCGTCGATCGTCAACCGCCATTCGTACCGGCCGGGCTCGAGCGGAAGAGGCGTCGAGTTCATCGCAACCGGGAAGTCGAGCGGTGTCCCCGGCTTCAGCCCGGGCGGCCGTCCGACCTCGAAGTCGCCTCCGAAGGCGACGGGCTGCTCTCCCTCCTCGTCCGTGTCGACCACGACCGACTCGCCGTCGGCGTCGAGAAGCTGCACCGCGAACGAGTGCATGGTGTTCGCCTGGTCCCAGGGCACCTGAATGAGCAGACCGATGCCAAAAGGCGCAGGCTCGGGGCCGGTCTGCGACCAGCCTCCGCCGACGATCGTGAGCTTTCCGTCGGAGACGACCGCGTAGTCCGCGAGCAGCAGGGTCGCCTTCACGAGGGTAGCCAATCACATCGCTACGAGTGGTCTCTCCGGTGACGAGGGTGCCACGTGGCGGGCGAAAACCGAGTAGGCCAAGGACGCAGGGAGCGCCCATATCGACTCGAGATATGGGTGCGACCGAGGACGCAGGCTGCGACGGTTTGCAGCCTGCGGCAGGGTGCCATTCGTCGCCGGAGCGACCACTTAACATGGCCATGTGCCCGCCCAGATTCGTGTGGGTCCGTCTCGTATGCCGTCGCGCGAGTCGCCCGAGGAGGCCGTGGAGCTTCTTCTCGAGCGCGGCTACGGAGCGTGCGAGGTCGACTTCGAGACGGCGTTCTGGATGGACTATCCCTTCGCCGAGCGCCTCGGCACGATCGCGCGCGAGAACGACATCGCGCTCTCGGTGCACGCGCCGCTCTTCGGGTTCATGGGGCATCTCGAGGCGAGCGGACGCAAGTTCACGTCCGCCGTCGGCGCGCTCGACCGCAGCGCGGGCATCGCAACGGCGAGCGGCGCCGAGCTCGTCGTGTTCCATCCCGGTTTCTTGCTGGGGCGTCCCCGCGAGGACGCGATCGACGCCGTCGTCGAGCAGCTCGGCTCCTTGCGGGAGCGTCTCGAGGCCAAGGGCCGGGCGGTTCCCTTCGGAGTGGAGGTCATGGGGCGCGTGCGCGACCTCGGCTCGCTGGACGACGTCATCGAGATCTCGCGCCGGACGGGGTGGGTACGGCCGGTGCTCGACTTCGCGCACATGCACGCGACCAGCGACGGCGCCTACGTCGGCGCCGAGCCGTTCGCAGCCGCTCTCGAAGCCGCAGACGACGTGCTCGAGCCCGGCGCGCCCTTCCACGTCCACTTCTCGGACATCGCGTACGCAAACCGCAACGAGACGAAGCATCTGCCGTACGGAGAGGGCACGCTCCGTGCCGAGCCGCTGCACGATGCACTGATCCGCTTCGAGCGCCCCGCCACGATCATCTCGGAGTCACCCGACGAGGTCTCGAGTCAGGCGATCCGCGCGATTCTCGTCGAGTCGGCCTAGCGTTAAGGCTAGACGAGCACTGCCGCAGTCTCTGACGGAGCGAGCTCCGCGAGACGCTCTTCGTACTGGATGGCCTCGTCGTCCAGACCCCGATCGCGCATGAGACTCGCCAAAAGCTTGACCGGCGCAAGCCCGTACACCTTGAGATCCGTCTCCTCCGCGAGGTCGAGCACGGAGCGAAGAAGCTCGATGGCCTCGTCGCTCCGCCCCTGCGCCGCCCGCACCGCGCCGACGGATGTGGTCGTCGCGATGAGGCCCTCCCGATCCTCCGGGGCGACCCCAGCACGCGCCTCGAGTGCGACCCTCTCGGCCTCCTCGAGCTTTCCGACGTCGACGAGCGTGTGAGCGAGGCAGGCCTGGAACACGGGAAGCAGCCCGCGGTCTCCGCGCGCCGCCGTGAGCCGGACGGCCTCGCGCGCGAGCTTCTCGGCGCTCTTGAAGTCCTCGCGCACGCGCGCGATCTTGGCCAGCTTCAGAAGGGCGGATGACTCGGAGGGCTCGAGACCCAGCTCGGACGCCGTCGTCCGAACCTCCTCGAGCACCGTCTCGGCAGCATCGATCTCGCCTTTCACCATCAGGAACCAACCGTAGGCCATCGTCGTCCCGAGCCGTGCGCGGACGCTTCCGCTCTCTCCGGCAAGCTCGAGCGCCCGGGTGAGCAGACGCTCGGCCTCGTCCATCTCGAGGCGGAGGATGTACACCTGAGCGAGAGACTGGGCCGCAAGCGTCTGGAGATCCTTGCGATCGGCGTCCACCGCGATCGTGAACGCCTTCTCGAAGTGCCTGATGTATCCATCCATGTGGCCTTGCCACGCGTCGATCAGCGCTGCGACCGTGAGCGTGTCGAAGTGCGCAACCGGGTCCTCCTCGCCGGCGAGTAGCTCGAGAGCCTCGTCGACGATGCCCTCTGCGCGCACCGGGTCACCTTCACGCTTGAGCACTGCCTCGCCCAACGCCGTCAGCGCCAGCGCCTCGAGTACGCGCTCGCCCTGCTCGCGGGCCTCGTCGCGAACCTTCTCCATCTCGATCTCGACCGTGGCGAGGTCCTGCATCCGCCACGCCGCACGTGCCGCGACCCACCGGGCGCCGAGCGTCGGTCGGAGCTCCATCGCACGCATGCCGAGCTTGCGTGCGGTCAGATATGCCTCGCGCGCGATCGCGCGCTTGGCTGCTTTGACGAGCGCACTCGCGGTCGTCTCGGCAAGCTCCTGCGGCGGAGCACCGTCGAGCTCGGTCATGAGCTCGACGGCCTGGTCGAGGTGGTAGGCACGGATCTCGAGGAGCTCCTCGCCCGTCCTGTCTCCGAGCCACTCCGCGAAGCGGGCGTGGTGCTGCGCGCGGGCAAGCTTCGCGAGACCCGTGTACGCGACCTCGCGAATGAGGAGGTGCTTGAAGCGGTACGCGGTCTCGCCCGAGATGGACGAGCGGGGCTCACGGAGCAGGAACTCGCGTTGCAGCAGGTCGTCGAGAAGGGCGTCGATCTCCTCGAGATCGGGTGAGAGGTGCTCGATTGCACCATTCCAGAAAACGCGACCGATGACGGCAGCGCGCTGGAGGAGCGTCTTCGCGGGGGCGGACAAGTGGTCGATGCGGGCCGCGATCAGCGCCTGCAGCGTGTCGGGGACGCGGTCCGGGACGCCGTCGCGACTTCCGCTTTCGACGAGCATGCGGATCGTTTCCTCGACGAAGAGCGGATTGCCTTCGGTCCTCGCGAGCAGCTCGCGCGGCAGCGCAGGCGGCGTATCGATCTGCTCGAGCAGCTTCTCGACGAGGAGCACGCTCTCGTCCTCGGACAGGGCCTCGAGCTCGATCGCCGTCGAGCGCACACGCCCGCCGCCCCAACCTGGCCGTGCGTCCAGGAGCTCTGGGCGGGCCAGGCAGAGGATGAGGAGTGGCGCGCGCACCGCGTCGGCGAGGTGCTCGATGAGATCGAGGAGCGGCTCTTCGGCCCAGTGGATGTCCTCGAAGAGGAGGACGAGCGGCTGGACGTCGGCGAGCGTGTCCATGATCTCACGGGCGGCCCATGAGATCTCCTGCGGGCTCTTCTCGCTCTCGAGCGCCTCGAGCATTCCCGCTGCAAGGCCGAGGACATCGGCGACAGCCTCCTCCTCGCAGCACGCCCTGAGCTTCTCGAACGCCTCCTCGAGAGGATCGTCGTCGGAGATGCCGGCTGCCGACTTGATCATCTCCGCCAGCGGCCAGTAGGTCACGCCCTCGCCGTACGGAAGGCAGCGCCCGGTGAGAATGCTCGCGCGCTCGAGGCCGTCGACGAACTCGCGGGCGAGCCGGCTCTTGCCGACTCCAGGCTCCCCGTAGATCGTGAAGAGGTAGGCCCGGCCGTCGCGGGCCATACGCGAAAAGGTGTTCTCGCGGTGTTCGAGCTCCGCGTCGCGCCCCACGAGCGGCGCACGCGGACCGACGGGACGGCCCGGTCCGTCGACCGCGGCGACGACACGCCACGCGCGGGCCGGCCCATCCATCCCCTTCAACTCGAGCGGGCCCGCATCCTCCACGACGAGGGTCGGGCCGCTCAGACGATAAGCCGTAGGTCCGATGAGGATCTCGCCCGGCTTCGCGACCTGCTGCAGCCGCGCCGCCACGTTGACCGCTTCCCCGGTGACGAACGTGGAATCGACGTCGTCGACGAGGAGCTCGCCGGCCTCGATCCCGATTCGCGCTTCGAGACCAAGGCCGTCGACCGCCTGGCGCATGGAGAGCGCAGCTCTCGCGGCCCGCTGCGCGTCGTCCTCGTGAGCCTGGGGCACGCCGAAGGCGGCCAGGACTGCGTCGCCCGCAAACTTCTCGACGATGCCGCCGTGGACGGTCACGAAGTGGGAGACCGTCTCGAAGAACTCGTTCACGCGGCGCCGCACGATCTCCGGGTCGGAGGCCGTGACAAGCTGCGTGGAGTCGACGAGATCCACGAAAAGAACGGTCGCGAGCTTTCGCTCCATCACTGAATTGTAGAAACGACGCACGCCCGCGCCGGAGTCCCACCGAACGCGGCTACCGCTTGGTTACCAGCTGGACGCCTGCGTCACGAGGAGTTGAGGCCACGGATTCTGCCGCTCGTGTCGCTTGATCGTCCTCAAGACTCGACCCGTCGCGAGGTCGACGACTTCGGCGATGCCTGGAGCCGGGTAGACGTACCCGACAGAACCGGCTGCATCGATCCACGACTGCTTCCCGGAGTGAAGCCGCCACATCTCGTTGCCGTCGAGCCCAAAGGCCAATAGGCCGGGGCCGTAAACGTCCTGCCCATTCCAACCCCCGCCGCTTGCGATGACCATCCCAGGCGCTGTCGTCAAGCTACTCGCCTCGCGGCTGAGCATGCGCGTCGTCCACGAATGCATATCGATCAAGCTCAGCCCCGCCGGGCGGCCGATCTCGATCAGTTCGCCCCGAGCATCGGACGCGATCGAATAGTCCATGCCCGACACCGCAAGTATCCCGTCGCCGAGCCAGCGCGCGTTGCGCACCGGTCCCTCGATCGCCTTCGCCTCGGCGACGGGCTCCAGCCAGCGAAGGAAGCGCCCGAAGAGCGACGGCCGATCGAGCTCGTGGTAGCCCACGTCCAAGGTCTGCAGGTCAACCTCTGCGATCGGGCCGGATGCCGGCACGAGGAATGCCCGCCTCCCGTCCGGATCGATCGCCAGGCCTGGCGAGATCGTTTGTGCATGAAGGTCCTCGCCCTGCTCATCGACGACAGTGCCCGCGAGCACTCGCTCGACCGTGGCCATGCGGAGTTTCGCTTCCGCGTCGACGACGGCGATCCGTGCCGGAGCGAATGAGTCGTCGGTTCCGAGAAGAACGACGAGCTCATCGCGCGTGCGGGCGGTCGCCCACGAGCCCGACGGCAGCGGCTCGCGACGAAGCACACGACGCGCCGCGGGATCGATGAGCACGATCTCGGTGTCGTTCGATCTCCGGACGACGGCGAGCAGCCGCCCGGGATGGAGCCAGGTGAGCGGGCCGACACACTCGTGGTCGAACGGCAGTCGGAGGTCGCCGAGCACGCGCATCCGGCGGGCGTCCACGAAGCGAACGCCGGGAGGAATTGCGCCCGGTCCTCCACAGGTGGCGATTGCGAGCACGGCGCGGTCCGGGGAGAAAGCCCAGCTTCCGAGATGGTGCGCGAGCGGGGCCTTGCGACCGGGAAGCATCCGAAGGGTGAGCGGGTCGAACCAAGCGAGCACGCCGGTGGAGGACGACGGTCGGTACGAGATGCCGAGGACCGCGGTCGGGGCCTTCGCCGAAGTTGCCGGACGCGCCACCGACCGAGGCGTGGCGGTTCCCGCGACGAGCGCGGCGACGACCGCTGCACAGGCCAAGGCAAGTGCGACTTTCAACGGCCTCGATACACCGCTCGTTTGCAACGGGTTCCCATGCTGCGTGAATACGGCCCGAGATCACGGCGAGGTCCGGGTTAGCATCGACCCGTGCTCGATCCGAAGGTCTTCAAGGCCTACGACGTGCGCGGCCTCTATCCGTCCGAGCTCGACGAAGAGGGCGCACACCGCATCGCTCGTGCATACGTCGAGCACTTCGAGCCGCGGACGATCGCCGTCGGACGTGACATGCGCCTGATGTCACCCGCGATGGCCTCGGCGGTGATCGAAGGTGCTGCCGAGGGCGGAGCGGACGTGCTCGACATCGGCCTCGTGGGCACGGAGATGCTCTACTACGCCGTCGGCGAGCTTGCGCTCGAGGGTGGGATCTGCGTCACGGCGTCGCACAACCCCATGGACTACACGGGGATGAAGATCGTGCGCCGCGGCGCGCTCCCCGTGGGCGGGGACTCAGGGCTCGCAGAGATCCGCAGCCGTGCGCTCGAAGGCTTCGGGCCGGCGGAGAAGCGCGGGAAAGTTCGCGAACAAGATGTCTGGGCCGGGTTCGTCGAAAAGGTCCTCTCCTTCGTCGACGCGGACGCGATCAAGGCCCTCCGTATCGTTGTGGACGGAGCGAACGGGATGGCCGGAGCGATGCTCCCGCCGGTCCTCGAGCGCCTCCCGCAGCTCGACGTCGTCCGCTGCCACTTCGCCCCGGACGGCAGCTTCCCGAACCACGAACCCAACCCACTGCTTCCCGAGAACCGCGAGTTCATCGTCTCGAAGACACGCGGAGAAAATGCAGACCTCGGGGTCGCTTATGACGGAGACGCGGACCGCTGCTTCTTCGTCGACGACACGGGCGAGTTCGTGCCCGGGGACTTCGTGACGGCCCTGCTCGCCGAGTCGATGCTCGAGAAGGAGCCGGGCGCCAAGGTGATCTACGACGTGCGGGCGAGCTGGGCCGTTCCGCGGACGATCGAAGCCGCCGGCGGCGTTCCGCTGGTCAACCGTGTAGGGCACGCGTTCATCAAGCACCGGATGCGCGAGGAGCAAGCGGAATTCGCAGGAGAGGTGTCGGCGCACTACTACTTTCGCGAGTTCTCGCAGGCGGACTCGGGCGTCGTGCCGTTCCTCCTCATGCTCGAGCTTCTCTCTCGCCGTGGGAAGAAGCTCTCGGAGATCCTGGCGCCCTACCGTGAGCGCTACTTCCTGACCGGGGAGATCAACACGCCGGTCTCCGACGTTCCGCTCAAGCTGCAGGAGCTCAAGGAGCGGTACATGGCGGAGGGCGGGAAGATCTCTCACCTGGACGGGATCTCGGTGGATTTCGAGGACTGGCACTTCAACGTTCGCCCGTCGAACACGGAGCCCCTCCTCAGGCTCAACCTCGAGGCGCTTTCACAGGATCTGATGGAGAGCAAGCGCGACGAGGTGCTTGCTCTCATTCGCAGCTGAGTCACTCTTTCGAGTGAGTGACCGCGCGTGACACGCCGAGTAGCGTGAGACGACTGCGGATAGGCGGCTCGAGCACAGGGGCTCGGGCGGCTCGAGCCCCTGTGCTCGTTCCACAGACGCGGGCGCGACTAGGATCGCCGTCGTGCCGGACCAGCTGGAGCTCGGTCGCGCCACCGATCGCCGTGCGCCCTTCAAGTACTCGGCGCTCAACCGCGTTTGGTTCTCGGACACCGACGCACAGGGAGTCGTCTACTACGGCCGCTACCTCCCGTATTTCGACCACGCGCGCACCGAGTACCACCGCCATCTCGGCGAAGTCGAGCTCGGCGCCGCCGAGTTCGTGATGCGCGCACTGCACGTCGACTATCTCGCGCCTGCGCGCTTCGACGACCTGATCGAGGCATTCGTCCGCGTCAGCCGCATCGGACACACCAGCATCACCTACGAGTGCGCGGCCTACCGGCTGCCGGACGAGACCCTGATGGTGCAGGCCTCGCAGACGCTCGTCCTCGTCGATCCGAACCACCGCCCGACGCCGATCCCCCAGTCGTTCAGAGCGACGATCCGCGCCTTCGAAGGCGCCGACCTCGAGGAATGAGCTCGCACTCCCTCGAAGCCCTCGACCGGATTCTCGAACGGGGCGGCGAGCCCGACGACGTTCTGCGGTCGATCGTGCACGCGCTGACCGAGGATCCCGAGATCTCCTGGGCCGGGATCGCGTTCCTCGAAGACGACAAGGTGATGCTCGGCCCGAGCGCGGGAAACGCCGAAGAGTCGAAGCGCGCACGCGTGCCGATCGCCTATCGAGGCGCCAAGGTCGGTGAGCTGTGGATCGACGGCGACGCCGACCGTGCGCTTCTCGAGCGGATCGCGCTCCTCATCTCCGGTTACGTCCTCATCGGCTGGGACACCCGCGGCGAGGCTTGGGAACCCTGATCGGACGATCGCGGGCACCGGCACGCCGAGACGCTCGAAGATCGCCGCGGCAGCGTCCACGTCACCGGCGGCCGCGAGGCACTGCGCCTCCTCGTCGGGGGTCTCGACGGGCGCGTAGAGGCTCGCCGCCTCCCGAAAACGGTCGGCGTCGCCCGTGATGCGCGCCGTCGCCTCCGTGCGCTGAGCCTCGTTCAGCGGAAGCGGCGACAGCGCGCTCACGCGCTCGAGCAGCGCCTCGACGTCCTTCTTCGGAAGGAGCCGGGCAGCAGCCGGGATTAGCGGGAGGACATGTGCGACGTCCTCCTCGGCCGCTATGTCGACCGCTTCCAGGAGCGCCTGCCGGGCAGCCGCCTCGTTGCCTCGCGCCAGCTCGAGTTCTGCCTCGCCGAGCAACGCAGGGCCGAGATACTCCGAGCCGCCGATTCGGCGCGCGAGCGGCAGCATCTCGTCGGCAGCCACGCGCGCCTCCAGGTGCTCGCCGCGGCGGTGGAGCAACATCGGCGGGACGGGGAGGGGGATCACCCCTCGAACGGTGGACTCGAGAGGCTTCGCCGCGCGCCCAACCCGAGGGCGGGGCGCGCGGCTCCCTTCCCCTCTCCCCACACTCCTTGTAATCGCGCGTTCGGGGGATGCAATCCCTCGATCGAGGTACCCCACTCGGCCCGGATCATCCCCCGTTCGAGTGGTTCATCCTCGCCCAGGGTCTCTTGAGGTCGACTAGGCCGAGGGGCCGGGTTGCAGCCAATCGCTCCCCGGGAAACCGCGGAAGCTGCCGCCGAACCTCGGTCCACGGAAGTCGAAGCCGGGCCCGCCCCAGCCGAAGCGGTGCCCGAAGCGGAGCTCGCCGTTGACGAGGTCCGTCATGCGCTCTTCGAGATCCGCCTTGACCTCGTCGGCCTCTGCTTTCGTCAGCTTGCCGGCGTCGACCGCGACGTCGATCTTGTCCGCCGCCGTCGTGACGAGTGCCTGCACGAGGCCGTCGACCGATTTCCCTTCTTCCCTGGCGACCTCCGCGAGGGTATCGCCGTCCGCGAGCCGCGAGCGAAGCTCGGCCTCGGTGAGCCCGAGGTAGGTGGCTGCAGTCGAGAAACTTCCGAAGAAGGGCCCGATGTGGTCGCCGAACTCCTTGGGACCGAAGACTCCGAACGGCAAGGGCACGTCACTTGCGTCGATTCTTTCCTTCAGCCGGTCGCCCTGCTCTACCGTCAGGCGTCCATCGGCAACCGCCTCGTCCACGCGATTCTTCAACGCGTGCTTCAGCGCCTCGCTGAGCTCAGCCGGCTCGACGCCCAACTGCTGCGCGGCATCGTCGATGACCGCCTCCGCCTCGTCCCTCGGGGACCAGGCGTCGGTCGCCGCAACCGCAACTCCTCCGCCGGCGACCGCTAGCGCCGCGGCTGCGACCGCACCGAGTTTGACCTTCGTGTTGGTTTTCATGCGCATATCCGAGCAAGGGCTCCTAAGACCGGGATGAAAACGAGTTAAGAAATCACGCTCTCCGTCGCCGTGTGTCCCGCAGGCAGGATCTGCCCGTCGCGCATCCGCACGATCTTTCGCGCACGCTTGGCGATGTCCGCGTCGTGGGTGACGACGACGACCGTCCGTCTTCCTTCATCGGTGAGCGATAGAAGCAGATCGATGATCTCTGCACCGGTCTCGGAGTCGAGATTGCCCGTTGGCTCGTCGGCAAGGAGGACGTGCGGCTCGTTGGCGAGCGCTCGGGCGATAGCCACACGCTGCTGTTCGCCTCCGGAGAGCTTGCTCGGCAGGTGGTGCGCACGGGGCGCGAGACCGACGGAGTCGAGAAGGCTCAGAACCGTCTTGCCGCGCTCCGTGCCGTTGATGCGTCGAGGCGCGAGAGCCACCTCGACGTTCTGCGCAGCGGTGAGGGTCGGGATGAGGTTGAACTGCTGAAAGACGAAGCCGAAGGTCTCGAGGCGCAGACGGCCGAGCTCGCGATCGCCCATACGCGCGACGTCGCGCCCCTCGAAGAGGATGCTCCCGGCCGTCGGCCGGTCGAGGCCGCCGAGCAGCTGCAGGAGCGTGGTCTTGCCGGAGCCGCTCGGTCCCACGACGACGACGGACTCCCCCAGGTCGATCGTCAGCCGGACGTCGCGGACCGCGCGGACCTCGTGCCCGCCGAGGGTGTACGTCTTGGAGACGCCTTCGAGGACGTAGGCAGAGGTGCGCTCGAGATCGGTCACTGTCACGTCGGTCCTCGTTCAGTCGATGTGTCGAAGGGCATCCGCGGGACGCAGCCGGGCAGCACGGAGCCCGCCGACCGCACCGGCGACGAGGCCGCCCAGGAGGGCGAGTCCAACGGCCGCGGCGATCAGCGCCAGGCTCACGGGCGCGTCGAGTGCGACGTCGGTCGAGCCGCTCGTGACTGCACCATGACCGAACGGCCCGGCAAAACGAGGCCCCTCGCTTGCCTCGGACGAGACCGTCGCGTCGAGCGAAAGTCCGGCGGCGCCGATGGCAGCGGCGCAGGCGACCCCGATGACGACCCCGAGCGCGCCACCGAGCAGTCCCTGGAGGAGCGACTCCCCGGTGACCTGGCGCACGACGAGGCGCTGTGACCACCCGAGCGCCTTGAGCGTCCCGAGCTCACGAACGCGCTTCGCCACCGACGAGAGCGTCAGCAGGCTGGCGATCAGGAACGCCGAGAAAAGGCCCACGACACTCAGCGCGGAACCGAGGCTCGCGGCGAGGTTCTTGGCATCGACGAGCGAGCCCGAGACGCGATCCGCGAGGTCCTCTGCCGTCGTGACCGAGGAGCCCTCGACGGTGTTCTCGATCGCGGCGGCGACGGCGGCCACGTCGCCGCTGCTCTCCGCGCGGACGTACACCGTGTTCACACGACCGACGCGGTCGGACAGCTTCTGGAGTTGCGAAAGCTCGACGTAGACGTCCGACGACTGGCCGCCGAGAGGAGTCTCGGCAATGCCCACGACCGTGAACTTCTTGCCGCCGAGCGTGATCGTGTCGCCGAGACCGAGGTCCTCCCTGCTCGCGTAGCTCTCGTTCACGATCGCCTCACGTGCGTCCGAGCTCCCGAAATAGCGGCCGCTCGTGACCTGTCCAGGCGTAATCGCCCCGAGCTGCCGATGCCGCTCGTCGACCCCGCTGACGCTCAACGCGGTCGCGTCGATGTTCTGGGGACCGGCGCCCGCGCCGGGTCCAACCGGCCGCACGAAGGCCCCCTGCTCCTCCGGGACAGTGCCCTCTATGTGGATCGAGCTCAGCGTGAGGCCGCCCGCGGCGGCGCTCACACCGTCGAGGGCGCGGATCTTCGAGATGTTGCTCTCGGCGAACGAGAGCTGGGCGGTCGAGACGAAGTCGTCGCGCGAGAACTTCTCGCCTGGCTCGCCCAGGTTTCGCAGCCCGAACCGAGTACCGCCGTTTTCCTCCTCCAGCTGCTGACGCTCTTCCTCGGAGAGGTCGGGGAAGCCGCCGTCATCCGAAGGCGACAGGTCGATGGGCCGCGAGACCGACATGTCCGTTCCGACGCCGGTCAGCGGCTCGAGCACCTTTTCCTGCGCCCGATCCAGCCCCGTCGAGAGCGCGTTGGCGGTGACTACGAGCCCGACGCCGACCGCGAGCCCGAGTGCGGTCAGGATCGTTCGGCCGCTGCGACGCCGAAGCTCGGCGAGGGTATACGTGACGTAGAACATCGCGAGCGCAGCCAACCAGCGTCCGCTGAAAGCGTCGTAAGAGCGGGCTAAGAACTCGCTAAGAAGGTCAGGCGATGACGGGTGAGCGGCCCTCGAGACGGAGAATCATCCTCGTCCCACCTCCGTCCGCACGCTCGGCGACGACCTCTCCGTCGTGCGCCTCCGCAACCTGCCGGACGATGGCGAGACCGAGGCCGGAACCCGGAAGCCCGCGGGCCGAGCGGGCACGGTAGAAGCGATCGAACACGTAGGGGAGGTCTTCCTCGGAGATTCCGGGCCCGTGATCCCGGACCGTGACTTGCCCGTTCTTGACCTCGACGTGGACCTCGCCGCCGGACGGGCTCCACTTCGCCGCATTGTCGAGGAGATTCCCGATCGCGCGCTCGAGGGTGGCCGGCACTCCGTGCACGACGGTCTCCTCGAGATCGGCCGTGAAGCGAATGCCAGGCCGGTTCCGACGTGCGCGCTCGAGCGCCTCTCCTGCGACGAGGTCGAGTCGCACGTTTTCGGGGTGCGCGGTCTGCTGCTCGGCTCGAGCGAGCTCGATCAGCTCAGAGATCAGCGTCGTCATCTCCCCCAGCTGCTCGACCACGTCCGAGAGCAATCGGCCCCGCTCCTCCGGCGGGAGCGCGCGGTCGCTCGCCAGCACCTCGATGTTGGTGCGCAGGCTCGTGAGCGGCGTCCGCAGCTCGTGCGAGGCGTCGGCGACGAGCTGGCGTTGCGCCCGCGTGGACTCTTCGAGCGCACCGAGCATGCTGTTGAAGCTCGCTGCGAGGCGGCTGAGCTCGTCGCGCCCAGCGATGTCGATGCGCTGGGAGAGATCGCCCGTTGCGGTGACCGTCTCCGCGGTCTCGGTCAGTCGCTTGACGGGGGCCAGCGCGGCACGCGCGACGACGAAGCCCAGTCCTGCGGCAGCCGCGACACCGGTCCCTGCGATCAGAAGGAGGAAGATCCCGATCTTCCGCAGAGACTCATCGACCTCGGTCAGCGGCCTCGCGACCTGCACCGCGTATCCGGGGCCGTAAGGGAACGTGAGCACGCGGAGATGCGTGCCTTCCACAGTCGTGTCGCTGTAGTACCCACCCGCTTCGCCTCGTGCGACCGCAACGGCCGCCGCGGTGACGGGCAAGCCGGCCTCGTAAAACTCAGGCCGAACCGGCGTTCCGTCTGCCTTCACGAGTTGGACCAACCAACCCGGCTCGCCGAAGAGCGGCCTCAGCTCGATGTATGCCTCACCAACCGGCGTCCTGAAGACGTCGACTGGGATCTCCCCGATTCGATGTGCGCGCGCCTCCAGTGCGTCGTCGATGGGAGCACGCAGCTGCGAGCGGACGACGAGGAAGACGAGGATCGAGGCGAGCACGACCGCAAGCGCAACCGCCGCTGCCGCGGCGACGGCAATCCGGGCGCGAAAGCTCATGGCTCGCGCAGCGCGTAGCCTACGCCGCGAACCGTGTGGATCAGGCGCGGCCTGCCGCCCCCTTCGGTCTTGCGACGGAGGTAACCGATGTAGACGTCGAGTGAGTTCGACGTCGGCCCGAAGTCGTACCCCCAGACACGCTCGAAGATGATCGAGCGCGTCAGTACCTGTCGCGGATTGCGGAGGAAGAGCTCGAGCAGGGAGAACTCAGTGCGGGTCAGGTCGATCGGATCTCCTCCTCGCCGCACCTCCCTCGTGCCCGGCTCGAGCTCGAGGTCCGCGAAGCGAAGAACGTCGGCCGTGCCGTTGGACGTACGGCGGAGCAGAGCGCGCAGGCGTGCGAGGAGCTCTGCGAGGGCGAACGGCTTCGGCAGGTAGTCGTCCGCACCCGCGTCGAGGCCGGCGACACGGCTGTCGACCTCGGCTCTCGCGGTCAACATCAGCACCGGCAGCTCGCTTCCGGTCGAGCGCAACCGCCGGCAGACCTCGAGACCGTCGATTCCCGGCATGAGGATGTCCAAGATGACCGCGTCGGGCTGCGTCGCCGCGTTGAGGCGTGTCAGCGCCTCCTCGCCGTCCGTCGCCAGCTCGACCTCGTATCCATCGAGCGCGAGGGCCCTCCGCAGCGACTCGCGGACGGCGGGCTCGTCGTCCACCACCAGAATCCTCATGGCGACATTGTGCGTTACCGACCCGCAGTCGACCCACAGTCTTAGCGACTTCTTATCGGCATCTCAGACGACGCTTAGGCTTTGATTGGTCCAATCGGCGGGTACCCACCGAAAGGAACTTCCCAATGGCACAGCGTCGTCTCCGAATACTTCCCGTCAGCGCAGCGCTTCTCGCCGCGGCCGTCGTCGGCGCCGGCGCAGGAGCGGGCACGTACGCCCTGCTCGAGGACGACTCGACGACGGTCGTGCGGGAGGTGACAGTTCAGGGCTCCGAGCCGGCATCGAACTCGGGTGGGCTGTCGATCGGAACGATCTACGGGCGGGCGTACAAAGGGGTCGTCGAGGTCACTGTCACAGCGCCCTCCACCGGTTTCGGGGGTCAGCAGCAAGCCCAAGGGTCGGGCTGGGTGTACGACACCAACGGCAACGTCGTCACGAATCAG
This sequence comes from Actinomycetota bacterium, assembly GCA_046727975.1. Classification (GTDB taxonomy): domain Bacteria; phylum Actinomycetota; class Thermoleophilia; order Gaiellales; family Gaiellaceae; genus GMQP-bins7. The sequence continues at coordinate 92,650 of JBKPDR010000010.1, forward strand.
CACGTCGTCAGCAGTGCGGAGTCGATCTCGGTCCGCTTCTGGAACGGTGAGACGTACCCCGCCCGGTTCGTCGGGAGTGACAGGTCGACTGACCTCGCCGTGATCAAGGTCGCCGCACCGTCGTCGGTTCTCGAGCCGCTTCGGCTGGGAGATTCGAGCTCGCTCAAGGTCGGCGACAGTGTCGTCGCGATCGGGAGCCCGTTCGGACTGGAAGGGAGCGTCACGAGCGGCATCGTCAGTGCTCTCGACCGGCAGATGAGGGCGCCCAACGGGTTCACCATCACGAACTCGATCCAGACCGACGCGGCCATCAACCACGGGAACTCGGGAGGCCCCCTCCTGGACGCACGGGGTCGCGTGATCGGCGTCAATGCGCAGATCGAAAGCGATTCCGGGGGAAACGACGGCGTCGGGTTCGCGATCCCTTCGAGCACCGTGCGCACGATCATTCCGCAGCTCATCGGCGGCGGTGAAGTCGAGCATGCGTATCTCGGCGTTGGGGTTGCCGCGATTCCGGAAGGTGCGGCGCAGCGCCTCGGGGTCGTCCCCGGCGTCGAAGTGACCGAGGTGCGAGCTGGCACTCCTGCAGACTCGGCCGGGCTCCGGGCCTCGAGCGGCGAGCGGGCGATCGACGGCGAGACCTACCCGACGGGAGGCGACGTGATCACCCAGCTCGACGGCGAGTCGATCACCTCCGTGCAGCAGCTGCAGAACGCGGTCGACTCGAAGCGCCCTGGTGACAAAGTCACCATCACCCTCGTTCGCGGCGGTGACGAGCGAACGGTCGAGGTCACGCTGGTCTCCCGCCCGTCGTAACGGAGGACACCGAACGACTTGCGGGAGCGGCGGAGGAATCCGCCGCTCCCGCGCCACCCCTCGCGGCGTGCGCGACTTACGAGCTTCTTAGTGCAACCACAGACCCGTCTTAGAGCGAGTTGATTCGATGGCTCCAGTGAGCGCGACCGGCGCGCTCGAGACCGAAAGGAGCCACATGATGAGACTCGGAGCAGGTGGAGGCGCGGTCGGCGCCTCCACCTCCCGGAAGACGCGCGACGAAGAGCCGAGACCACCGCCCTCGAGGCGGACAGCGACACGAGCTTTGCCGAAGGCCGCCAAGCGGCCTTCGGCGCGTCGACGGATAGAGTCGATTCCGTGCCGCAAGGCTGGCAGAGCGTGAAACTGGACGAGATCGAGCCGATTGCCGTCGTCGGCGGGCAACTGCTCTGGCGTCCGGTGCGGCGGACGCTCGACATCGGGGCGTTCGGGATCAACGCCTACGTGGCGCCCAACGAGGGGGACGAGGTCGTCGAGGAGCACACCGAGGAGAGTCTCGGGCACGAGGAGGTCTACGTCGTGCTCGGCGGCCGTGCAACGTTTACGCTCGACGAGGAGACGCTCGACGCACCCGCGGGCACCGTGGTCTTCGTTCGCGACCCAAGGGTCAAGCGCCACGCCCGTGCGGCGGAGCCAGGCACGGCCGTCCTGGCGATCGGCGGGCCTCGAGGCGGGAGCTACGAGCCGTCAGCATGGGAGGACTTCTTCGCAGCGGAGCGCCACCGTGCCGCTGGGGACTTCGACGCGTACGCCGCGGAGCTCGCGGGTGCACTCGAGCGGCGGCCCGACCATCCGTCGACGCTCTACAACCTCGCCTGCGCCGAAGCGCTTGCCGGGCGCCCAGAGGAGGCGCTCGCACACCTTCGGCGGGCACTCGAACTCCGCCCGGAGATGGCCGGCTGGGCGCGGAAAGACGAGGATTTCATCTCGCTGCGCGACCACCCCGACTGGCCACTCGCGGACTGAGGGTCGTGGGGGTCGGACCCGTGGGGTCTGACCCTCTTAGGACGGTGTGACTCGGTACGCGTCGAAAACGGCGTCGAGGTTGCGTAGCGCGGTGAGGAGCGAGCGCAGCTCTTTCACGTCCCCGACCTCGGCCGTGTACCAGTTGCGCGCCATCCCGTCCTCCACCACACCGCCGTAGGAGACGATGTTGGCGCCGTGCTCGGCGAATGTGCGCGCCACATCCTCGAGCAGCCGTGCACGGTCCCAGGCGTCGACGGCGATCTGCACGAGGAACCCGGACGACGCGCCGCCCTCCCACTCAACGTCCGTGAAGCGCTCGGGATTTCGCTGGAGCGCCTTCACGTTGGGGCAATCTCCACGGTGCACGGTGATGCCGCGGCCCATCGAGATGTAACCGACGATCGGGTCACCGGGAACGGGTGTGCAGCACTTCGCGAGCCGGACGAGAACCTCCTCGACACCGGCGACCGTGATCCCGAGCCGGTCGCTCGAGACTGCCGTCCGCGCCTTTGCCGGCTTCGTCGTGATGACGGGCTCGGCGACACCCTCGTCTGTCTTCAGGCGCTGGAGGACCTTGTTGACGATCGAGCCAGGCTGGAGCTTGCCCGCACCGAGCGCGACGTAGAAGTCTTCGGCCTTCTTGAATCCCGTCTCGCGTATCACCTGCGCGAGGACGCTCGATCCTTGCAGCTTCCGGTAGGGCAGGCTCTGCGCCTTCAACGATTGGTCGAGGAGGTCGCGGCCCTTCGCCTCGGTCTCGCCTCGCGTCTCGCGTTGGAACCACTGCCGGATCTTGTTGCGCGCACGCGAGGACGTCGCGAGCGCGAGCCAGTCGCGCGACGGGCCGCGTCCGGACTTCGAGGTGAGGATCTCGACGAAATCCCCGTTCGTGAGCCGGTAGTGAAGGGGCACGATGCGGCCGTTGACCTTCGCGCCCACCGTGCGGTGACCGACGTCGGTGTGGACCGCATAGGCGAAGTCGATCGGCGTCGCGCCTGAGGGAAGCACCTTTACCTCGCCCTTCGGCGTGAAGACGTAGACCTCATCGGAGAAGAGATCGGTCCGGAGCGTGCGCATGTATTCGCTCGGATCCTGCTCCTCCTGCTGCGAGTCCATCAGCGACTTGACCCAGATGAGCCACTCGTCGTCGGCCTTCGCGCCCCGCCCGCGCTTGTACAGCCAGTGTGCCGCGACGCCGTACTCGGCCTCCTCGTGCATCTGGCGTGTGCGGACCTGGATCTCGAGCGGCCTTCCCTCGGGGCCGATCACGGTCGTGTGCAGCGAGCGGTAGCGGTTCAGCTTGGGCATCGCGATGAAGTCCTTGAACCGGCCCGGCATCGGCTTCCACAGCGAGTGCGCGAGCCCGAGCGCGGCGTAGCAGTCGCGCGTTCCTTCCTCGTCCGACCGCTCGCAGATCACGCGCATCGCGGTCAGGTCGTGGATCTCGTTGAACTCGCGGCCTCGCTTGGCCATCTTGTCGTAGATCGAGTAGAGGTGCTTCGCGCGTCCCGTGATGTCGGCCGGGACGTCCGCCTTGACCAGTTCTGCGCCCAGGATCTGCGCGGCCTTGTCGGCCTGAGACTCCCGGTCCGCCCGCTGGTCGGCGACCATCGCCTTGATCTCCGCGTACTTCCGCGGATGGAGGGTCTGGAACGAGAGGTCCTCGAGCTCCCACTTGAGCGCATGGATTCCGAGCCGGTGAGCGAGCGGCGCGTACACCTCCAGCGTCTCGCGCGCCTTCTGCGCCTGCTTCTGCCGGCCGAGATATTCGATCGTCCGCATGTTGTGGAGCCGGTCTGCGAGCTTGATGAGGATGACGCGCACGTCCTGCGCCATCGCGACGATCATCTTCCGGTAGTTCTCGGCTTCCGCCTGCTCGCGGCTCTGGAAGCTGATCCGGGTCAGCTTCGTGACGCCCTCGACGAGCTGAGCGATCTCCGGGCCGAACTCGGAGCGAACCTCCTCCAGGTCCGAGCCGGTGTCCTCGACGACGTCGTGGAGGAGCGCTGCGGCAATTGTCTGCTCGTCGAGGTGGAGCTCGGCGCAGATGCGAGCGACGCCGAGCGGGTGATGAATGAAGTCTTCGCCCGACCGTCTCGTCTGCCCCTCGTGCGCCCGCTCGGAGACGACGAACGCGTGTCGCAGGAGCTCCTTGTCGACGTCGGGGTTATAGGCCTCGACCTCGGCGATCAGCTCCTCGACAAGGTCTTCGTGGTGCCGTTTTGCGTCGAGGACGCTCATCTGTCCAGTGTACTCGGCGACTTACGCGACACCTTCTCGCGTCCCGAGAGGAGTGCAAGGCAGAGCGACGAAAGCCGAACTCCCATGCAGACGTTTCGACGCTGGCTTCGGCAGCGCCTCGCGAGGCGACTCGCCGTCGCGATGCGTGACGCCCTGCTGCCCTCGCAGTAGCGCGCTCTCACGCCGCGCGCGGCAAACTCTGTCGCTCGAGGAGAGCGCGAAAGGTCTCCGATTCGAGGAGCGGCTTGCGCCGCCGAATCTCCCCCTCGGTCTCGAGCCCCAGTTCGGCGAAGATGCGGTGCGCCTCGGGCGTCCAGGCGGCCTTCCCCTGGCGCCAGACCTCAGCGAGCCGCTCTCGAAGCTCCAGGTAGCCCTCCGGTGTGTCGAACAGCCGCCGGACGACGAGTTGCGGTGCGACCGTCCCGTTCCAGTGGTTCTCCTTGAGTCGGAACGCGACGTCGAGACAGCCCTCGGCACGCAGCCTGTCGATCTGCGTCCCCTGGCCGAACGCGATCGCGGTTCCCGCGTCGCTCCCGTGCTGGCGGACGCGGAAGCGGAGGTGCTTCCCGTCGCCGACCGTGGTCGGCTCGACTGGCGAGCAGGCTGGAACCAGCAGTGTCACGTCGGGGTTTCCGAGCCCGAAGGGAGCGAGCCGCTCGAGCTCCTGTGCGAGCTCGAGCGTGAGGTCCTGTGCGTTGACCGCGGCATCGACAACCGTCACGGGCGACAAATCCTCTTCGGCGAGCAGGGAATCGGCGTGAGCCACGAAGGCCTCGGCGAACAGCTCGATGCACGAAGGGTCGATGGAGAGCCCGGCAGCGGCGCGATGGCCGCCGAAGCGCTCGAGGTGGCCCGAACAGGCAGCGAGGGCGCCGTACAGGTCGAAGCCCGGAATCGAACGACCGGAGCCCTTCCACTGCTCCCCGGCAGACGTAGGCTGCGCACCGGCAATCAGGACGACGGGGCGGTGGTAACGCTCCGCGAGCCTCGAGGCGACGATCCCGTTCACACCCTCGTGCCAGTCCTCGCTCCAGAGCACGTAACCACGGCGGCGGCGTTTTTTCTCGGGCCACGAGTCGACGATCGCGGCCGCCTCTCGGACGATCCGGTCCTCGACGGCCTGGCGGTCGCGGTTCAGGCCCTCGAGCTCCGACGCGAGGGCCTTCGCTCGCTCGAGGTCATCCGTGAGGATCAGCTCGAGCGCGATGTCCGGTCGGCAAAGTCGGCCGGCGGCATTGATCCTGGGAGCGAGGCGGAAGCCGACTGCGGACGAGTCGACCGTGGCCGGGTCGACCCGCGCGCTCCGCATCAGCGCCTGGAGACCCGGGCGACGTGTGCACGCGAGCGCGCGCAGCCCCGCCGTCGCGAGTGCACGGTTCTCGTCGACGAGCGGCACGACATCCGCGATCGTCGCGAGCGCGACGAGGTCCAGGTGCTTCCGCAGGGCGGGGTGCTCGGGCCCTAGTAGAGCCTCGCCGAGCTTGTGCACCACACCGGTGCCGCAGAGCTCCGGGAACGGATAGCTCGAGGGTTGTGTGGCGACGATTGGACAGTCGGGCAGGATTTCCCCGGGCCGGTGATGATCGGTGACGACAACCTCGAGCCCGTGCGCCTTCGCATCCGCGATCTCTTCGACGGCCGTGATCCCGCAGTCCACGGTAAGGACGAGCTCGACGCCGTCGTCCGCGAGCCGGCCGAGGGTCTCGCTCGAGAGGCCGTAGCCCTCCTCGAAGCGGCTCGGGAGGTGCCAGACGGCCTCCGCCCCGAGCTCACGAAGAATGAGGAGCGCCAGCGCGGTCGCACAGATGCCGTCGACATCGTAATCGCCGTGGACGCAGATCTCTTTCCCTTCTGTGACTGCTGTGCGTATACGTTCGACCGCACCAGCGACGTCGCCGAGCAGGAACGGATCGTGGCCGGGGACCTCCGCAGCGAGGAAGCGGCGCGCCTCCACTGGATCCCCGTGGCCGCGCCGAACGAGCACCGACGCCGTTACTTCGCTCACTACGAGCTCGCGAACGAGCTCCTCCGTCGAAGCGGGGTCCAGAGGTGCGATCGTCCAAGCGCCCGTCACGTCGAGTGACGGTACGGAGCGCGTCGGACGGTCTTTTGACCGTTAGAGGTCGCCGCGTCGCCGTCGGAGCGAATCGACGACGACCTTCACCCACAGCAGGACGATCCCCACGGTGGCGCCAAAAACGACGACGGCGATGGGCGCGAAGTACGCCATCTGCTCGAGCGAATACCGCGTCACGGCCGCGCCCACGAGCCAGATCGCGAGCACCGCGAGGGCCATTGCAATCCATAGGCGCCGGCTTTCCACGTCACGAAGCCTAGATAGGCTGAGAGCTGATGCTCGCGGCCAACTACCGTTCGGGAGACGACTTCGTCGTCGAGTTCCTGGGGCATCGGTTCGAGTTCAACGCCGAGGACTTCGAGCAGCGCGTCACGGCCGCGGCGGTTCGGCTCGGCCTCATCGACTCGAACGAGCTGGACGAGGACGAGACCGCGGACCTTGTGGAGCTCGTCGCGGACGGCCGCATCATCGACGCGCGCAGCGGCCTCGGTCTCTATCTCGTGCGGCACTGGGAGCGCGTCTCGCTCGTCAAGGGCGAGTCGCTCGTGTACTGGCTCCGGAAGCTCGTCTTCCGCGGAGCGTGGCTCGACCATCGCGTGAAGGAAGGGCTGCTCGACGTGTCCTGGATCGAGGACACCGGCGACTTCGGCTATGCCGATCCCGAAGGCGAGCGGACGCTCGTCGAGCTCATGCCCGTTCCCTCCTGGCACGAGCTTCAGTACCGCGGCTGACGTCGTCCAAGTCGCACCGGCATACCATGGTCCCGTGGCCGAGCCGAATACGGTTGCCACCGAGCTGGCGAAGGTCGTCCCCGGGCTCTACCACTGGCGGGTCGAGAACGAGCTGATCGGCGGCGATCTGAGCGCCGCACACGCCGTGCGCGACGAGCGCGCCTGCGTGCTCATCGACCCCCTGCCGCTCGTCGACGATGCATTCGCGCCGCTCGAGCCCGTGACGGCGATCGTCCTCACGGCGGCGACGCACCAGCGATCGGCTTGGCGGTATCGGCGCCGTTTCGACGTCGAGGTGTGGCTCCCCGAAGGTTCACGAGCGACGGACGAGGAGCCGGACGAGCACTACGGCGCCGACGAGCTCCTGCCCGGCGGGTTGCGAACCTTCCACACGCCGGGCCCGGAGCTCCCCCACTACTCACTGCTCCTCGAGGGCAGGCGGCGAGTGCTCTTCTCGCCCGACCTCGTCATGCACACCCGAAGCGGGAAGCTCACCTTCGTGCCGGCCCGCTTCCACGAAGATCCTGCCGAGACGAGGCGCAGCGTCGAGCGTTCGCTCGAGCTCGATTTCGAGATCTTGTGCCTCTCGCACGGCACGCCCATCACGGAAGACCCACACCAGGCGCTCCGTGCGCTCCTCGACCGCACGTCCTGACCACTGCCTGGCCGGGGACGGCGCGGTCGCTCCCGTCGATCTTGAGGAAGCTCACTGGTTCATCACCTGCCGCTTACGCCCGAACAACCTCAGGGGCTATTCGGCGAGCACGAACCCGAAGCGGCGCTCCGGATCCGGCGCCGAGATCTCGATCAGCTTGACGACCCCAATGGGGAGGATCACACGTCGCGCTTCCTCTCCGTCTCCACGATGCGGAGTGAACGAGAAGAAGCCGAAGCCGGGCTCGGCCGCCGCCGACTCGAGCAGGTAGCGGGTTCCGTCGGCGAGCTCGATCCGTACCTCGGCCTGTTCGAGCTCGTGTTCCTGCGCAAACGATCCGACCATGCGCGTCAGCCGCACGACGAACTCGTCGAGCGGGCCGGCCATGCCCGGCGTCCATATGTGAACCGACACCGCTAGAAAAGGCCTCCCTCGGACTCGGCGGGCGACCCGATGTGCTCCCGACCGAGCGCGGTGATGATGCGGCCCCGCGGGGTCCGTTGCAGGAACCCGAGCTGGAGGAGGAATGGCTCGTACACGTCTTCGATCGTGTCGGGCTCCTCGCCGAGGGAGACGGCGACCGTCGAGAGACCCACCGGACCGCCGCCGAACTTGTGCGCGATCGCGGCGAGGAGCTCCCGGTCGGTTCGCTCGAGCCCCACCCCGTCGACCTCGAGAAGCTCCAACGCCTCGCGTGTGACGTCGAGCGTCACCGCTCCCGCATGGCGCACCTCGGCGACGTCACGGACCCGGCGCAGGATGCGGTTCGCGACGCGCGGTGTGCCGCGGGCACGACACGCGATCTCGTCCGAGGCGCCCTCCTCGATCTCGACCTCGAGGATACGGGCCGATCTGCGCACGATGCTCGCGAGCTCGTCGGGCTCGTAGTACCCGAGCCGGAACGTCATCCCGAAGCGGTCACGGAGCGGTGTCGTCAGGAGCCCGGTTCGCGTCGTCGCGCCGATGAGCGTGAACGGCGGTAGGTCGAGCGTGAGGGTGCGCGCGGCCGCCCCCTGGCCGACGATGATGTCGAGACGAAAGTCCTCGAGCGCCGGGTAGAGGATCTCCTCGATCGCGCGGTTCAGCCGATGGATCTCGTCGATGAAGAGGACGTCGCGATCCTCGAGCCCGGTGAGGATGGCGGCCATGTCCCCCTTCCGCTCGAGCGCCGGGCCGGCGACGGTCCGGAGGCCGACGTCGAGCTCCTCGCGGACGATGGTGGCGAGCGTCGTCTTGCCGAGGCCCGGAGGGCCGACGAGGAGGACATGGTCGAGAGCATCGCCCCGGCCCCGCGCTGCCGCGAGCGCGATCTCGAGCTGCTCCTTCGTGCGCTCCTGTCCGACGAAGTCGGCGAGCCGCCGCGGGCGCAGCGTCTGCTCGACCGCCTCATCGCCCTCGCGCAGCGCCGGTGCAAGGAACTGCGAAGTCATGCCGCGTGTCTGAGCGCCTCGCGAACCCGTTCTTCCGGCGGAAGGCCGGGATCGACACCGGCGAGAACCCGCTCGGCCTCCACGACGGAGTAGCCGAGCTCGACGAGGGCGTCGCGTGCGACGAGCTCGGCCGAGCCCACGCTCCCCGAGCCCGGCTCGACGATTGCGTCCGCGATCGAGCCCTTGAGCTCGAGGACGATGCGCTCCGCCGTCTTCTTCCCGATCCCGGGGATGACCTGGAAGCGCGCCGGATCATCCAACGCGATCGCGCGGCGCAGCTCGTCGGACGACCCGCTCGAGACGACAGCAAGCGCGACCTTGGGGCCGATCCCGCTCACGCCGAGAAGACGAGTGAAGAGCTCGCGTTCCCCCGAGTCCGCGAAGCCGTATAGCTGAAGCACGTCTTCGCGGACGTGGAGATAGGTCTCGACCGTGACTTCGCGCCCAGCGTCCGCCCTGCTGAGCACGCCGGGGGTGGCGGCCACGAGGTAGCCGACGCCGCCGACGTCCAGCACCAGGCCGTCGGCGCTCCGGCCGATCGGCGTTCCGCGCAACCGGGAGATCATCCCGCCACCTCGAGGAGCGGAGGCGCGAGGGCGTGACAGATCGCGACCGCAAGGGCGTCCGCCTCGTGCGACGAGCCCGGAACGGCCTCCAGCCCGAGAAGGAGCTTGACCATGCGCTGGATCTGGCCTTTCTCAGCCCGACCGTACCCGCACACGGCCTGCTTGACGCGGGCCGGCGCGTACTCGGCGCACTCGACCCCGGCGGACGCGGCCGCGACGAGCACGGCGCCGCGGGCTTGCCCGACGGAGAGAGCGATGCGGGCGTCTGCACCGACGAAGGACTCCTCGAGCGCGACGGCGTCCGGCGCGTGCTCCGCAAGGAGCTCTTGTACCCCGCCGAAGATCGTCATCAGGCGATCCTCGAGAGGGGCGCGAGCGGGTGTCCGCCACACCCCGTGGCCCATCGCCCGGAGGCGCCCGCCGCTTTCGTGGACGATCCCGTACCCGCACGCAGCCGTTCCTGGGTCGATGCCGACGACCTTCACGGCAGGAGGGTACGGACCGGTGCGGACGACGGTCTCGGAGTCGCAGTCAGCCGCTCGCGGGTCAGATCATCAGTTCTGGTTCGTCCCTTCCCAACGCGTTCGGCCGTTGCCTTTTTGTGAAGGCACGTTCTCGGATCAGGGCGCACGGGTACCTTCGAACGAGGCAAGACGGACTCCAGCAGGGGAGGCTCCATGCGCCAGCACCTCACGAAACTGCCCCCACCAGCGTCGACTCTCGCCGCGATCGCGTTGCTCGTTGCTCTCGCGGGGACGAGCGTCGGCGGTGACGGCACTGCCGAGAAACAGCATCGGAGCAGCGCAGATCAGGGGAGCGACAAGGCCGCGAAGAGCGGCCGTCCTCAGGGAGTTCGCGCGCGCTACTACGCCAGGTGCTCGTCGAAGAAGCCGACGATGCTCTCGTAGCAGCGAACCCGATTCGGCAGCTTGAGCACGTCGTGCCCCTCGTCCTCGAAGACGAGGTAGTCGACCTGTTTGCCGAAGCCGCGGAGCTCCTCGACCAGGTCGCGGGACTCGCGCTCGACGACGCGTGGGTCGTTCTGGCCCTGGATCACGAGCAGCGGGCACGCGGTCTCGGAGATACCGGTCCTGGGAGAGCGCTCGACGAGGTGGTCGCGGTCGCGGTCCGGATCGCCGACCGCGAGGGCGAAGTACGGCTTCCAGGTCTCGGGGATCCGATTCATGAACGTGAGCAGGTCGTAAGGCCCGAACATGTCGACAGCGGCACGCCACAGCTCCGGGTGGCGACTCGCGAGCATGAGTGTCATGTAGCCGCCATACGAGCGCCCGACGACGCCTGCGCGCTCGACGTCCAGCCCGTCGTCCTTCGGTAGTACCTCCGTCATCGCGTCGACGTGGTCGAGGCGCCTCCGATCAGCTCCGGGTTTTGGAGCGCGATCTGGGGCGGGAGCAACGGCTGCGGCACGCCGTCGTCCTCCTCCATCGCATACACGCTGAGACGCCCCGAGAGGCTCGAAATGAAGTAGAGCATGCCTTGGGCGAGCTGAGGCTCGAGGAAGAGTCGCGCCGAGAGCAGCGACGCGATCCGGTTGGCGGTCAAGCTCGCGCCCGCCCTGTCGCCGGCGGTCAGTGCTCGAGAGCGTCTCACACCACCGCTTCGAGAAGCGCCTCGGAGATGTCGAAGTTCGCGTACACGTCCTGGACATCGTCGGCCTCCTCGAGACCCTCGACGAGACGAACGACCTTCCTCGCGGCCGCCTCGTCCGAGATGTCGACCGTCGACTTCGGGATCATCGAGAGCTCGGCCGACTCGATCGCATAGCCGGCCGCCTCCAGCGCCTCCCGGACGGTTCGAAGCTCCTCGGGAGCCGTCGTCACCTGGTACGTCGCGCCGTCGCGCTCGACGTCGTCAGCGCCGCCGTCGGCGGCCGCGAGCACGAGAGCGTCCTCGTCGACTCCGTCCGCCGAGACGAGGACGACTCCTTTGCGCTCGAACTGCCACGCGACGGCACCCGTCGCGCCGAGGTTCCCCCCGAATCTCGTGAAGAGATGTCGCACGTCAGACGCCGTGCGGTTGCGATTGTCGGTCAGCGCCTCGACGAGGACCGCAACGCCCTCCGGCCCGTAGCCCTCGTACACGACCGTCTCGAAGTGCGTGCCGTCTGCGTCGACTCCGGAGCCCTTGGCGATCGCGCGTTCGATGTTGTCTTTCGGCATCGAGTACGAACGCGCCTTCTCGATCGCGTTCTGGAGTGCGAGGTTCCCCGCGGCGTCCGGCCCTCCCTCCTTGGCGGCGGCGATGATCGCGCGTGAGAGCTTCGTGAAGAGCTTGCCGCGCTTCGCGTCCGCCGCGCCCTTCTTGTGCTTGATGCTCGACCACTTAGAGTGCCCCGACACCCTGCTCCTCTCTGATCATCTGCAGGAACAGCTCGTGCACGCGCAGGTCGTTCGTCAGCTCCGGATGGAACGACGCGAGCAGGAAGCGCCCGTCTCGGATCAGCACCGGCTCGCCTTCGAGCTCCCCGACGACGTCGGCGCCCGAGCCGAGCTCGCGGATCCGGGGCGCGCGGATGAACACCCCGCGCAGCGGCAGATCGTCTCCTGCGAGCTCCACCTCCGCCTCGAAGCTCCGCACCTGGCGGCCGTAGGCGTTCCGGTCGACGACGAGATCTGCCGCCCCGAGGTGCTCGCGGTCGAGCACGATCATCCCTGCGCACGTCCCGAACACGGGGCCCCGGAAACGCCGGATGGCATTGTCGAGCCCGTACAGCTCTGCGAGCCTCATGATCGTCGTCGACTCGCCGCCGGGGATGACGAGACCGTCCAGCCCGTCGAGCTCGTCCGGCAACCGCACCTCGACGGCTTCCGCGCCGAGGCGCCGCAGCGAGCGCACGTGCTCGCGAAACGCGCCCTGCAGCGCAAGCACCCCGATCCGCAGAGGCCTATCCACGTCCAAAGTGTAGAAGGGTGCTTCCTCTAGGCACCTTCCCGTCAGGGAAGGTGCCTTACCAGCCGCGAACCTCGAGCCGCTCGGAGTCGAGCAGCGAGGCTGCGGAGATGCCGACCATGGGCTGTCCGAGGCCGGTCGACACCTCGGCGAGCACCTTCGGGTCGTCGAAGTGCGTCGTCGCCTCCACGATCGCGCGCGCGCGCCGGCCGACGTCCTCCGCCCAACCTTCGTGGTCCTCCACCGGATCCCGACCCGACTTGAAGATCCCCGAGCCGACGAAGACTCCGTCCGCGCCGAGCTGCATGCACAGTGAGGCATCGGCGGGCGTCGCGATGCCGCCGGCGGTGAACGTGACGACGGGCAGGCGCTCGTTCTCGGCGACCCAGCGGACGAGCTCATACGGAGCCCGGTGTTCCTTCGCCGCCGCGTGAAGCTCGTCCTCGCGCATCGCCTGCAGGCTCCGAATCGCACCGAAGACAGCGCGCATGTGTGTCACCGCGTTGACGATGTCGCCGGTGCCCGCCTCGCCCTTGGTGCGGATCATCGCCGCGCCCTCGGAGATCCGGCGCAGCGCCTCGCCGAGATTCGTCGCGCCGCAGACGAAGGGCACGGTGAACTGCCACTTGTCGACGTGATGCTCGAGATCGGCGGGAGTCAGGACCTCCGACTCGTCGATGTAGTCGATCTCGAGAGCCTCGAGGATCTGGGCCTCGGCGAAGTGCCCGATGCGGCACTTGGCCATCACTGGGATCGACACCCCGTCCTGGATCTCCTTGATCCGCTGCGGATCGGTCATTCTCGCGACGCCGCCCTCGGCGCGGATGTCGGCAGGGACGCGCTCGAGCGCCATCACCGCGCAGGCGCCGGCCTCCTCGGCGATCCGCGCCTGCTCAGCGTCGACGACGTCCATGATGACGCCGCCCTTGAGCATCTCTGCGAGCCCGGTCTTGATCCTCAGGGTGCCGTACTCCGCCACGACCTGAGTGTAGCCGTGGGCCTGCAGATCCGATCGCGCGGAATCGATTCACACGGTCTGTGGATGGTGGCTACGCAGTTCGTCCAATTTGCGGGTTTTCGGCTGTGGAAATCCCGAGGACAGCTCGCAATCAGCTGTGCGATCTGTCACACATAGCGCCTACGGCGCGACTCCTCTCCCCGCAGGCGGATCTGCCTGGCCCCGAGGTTGCGCCGACAGGAGCAGGGGGCCCGCCCACCCGGGCCCCCTCTTCGTGATCCGGGCCAAACGCAACGAGCCGCGCCCTCTTCCCGAGAGCGTGGCTCGCTGCCGCACGACCTCGGACGCTACTTGTCCTTGCCCTTGCCCTTGCCCGGGTTCTCGCCGGCGCTCTTGCCCTTGCTCTTGCCTTTCCCCTTCCCCTTGCCGCTCTGGGCCGAGGCTTGATCGGCTTCACACGGGCCGAGCGTGTCCCCGTGCCTGAGATGTGCAGGGACGGCGGCGGCGCTCACGCTGATCGTGTGGAACGGCTTCTTCTTGGACTTCGTCCGGTGGCAGACGAGGACCTTGTACTGGTATTGCGCGGCCGACGGCTTGGACTTGCCGAGCGCCGCGGATCCCACGACGGCCAGAGACGCGAGCATCGCGGCCACGAGCCCAAGCGCGCCTGCAAACCGAAGCATGGCCTTGTTCATCCCCACTCCTTTCCCCTCCCCTTCGCGGCTAACTTTACTCGCTTTCTCGTCGCCAACCAGACTCCCGCCCTGCGCCCTAGATCGAGTGATTGGTACTACTCGACGAGAAACCGGGCAGCGACCGCGAACGCGGCAAGAGCGATCACGGCGAGCGTCAGGGCCGCCCGCCCGAGCGGCGCGACGAGGATCTCACCTCGCCGGGGACGCGCCGCGACGAGAAGCGCGATGCCACACGAGAGCCCGCCGAGCGTCACCGCCGGCATTTCCCAGTCCCAGTCGAACCCTGCGTGCACGAGGAAGGCGACGTACGCACCGATCGCAATCGCCGTGAGCGGGTGCTCGCGCGCATGCACCGCGGCGAACAGTGGCACGGCGAGCGCGGCGACGAGGAGCAGAAATCCGACCGGACCCAGCTCGGCCAGGGTCTCGAGATAGAGGTTGTGGGCGTCGCGAACGCCCGCCGCGATGCCCGCGCGCTGCCAGTACTCGGCGAATGTGCCCGACCCTGAGCCGAGCCAGGCGTTCTGCTCGAACTCGTCCCAGGCGACTCGCCAGTAGTCCGTTCGCAGGCCGAGCGGCTCCCCACGAATTGTCGCGACGACCCCAGCTGCCAGGATCCCGCCCAGGGCTGCGATCGCGATCGTCGGCGGCCGAACGCGCGTACGTACGCTGATCCGAGGAAGTGCGACGCTCGCGATTCCCGCGACGAGGCCGAGAAGCACGACGGCTGCTGCGATCCGTCCG
>JBKPDR010000011.1:0-36925 GCA_046727975.1 Actinomycetota bacterium
CGTGTCGAGCACGATGATCGAGGAAGCGCGGCGCCGCGGACTGCGGGAGGCACAGGTCGCGAGCGCCGAAGAGCTTCCCTTCGATCACTCGACCTTCGACGGGTGCTGGGCCGATCGGACGTTCCAGCATCTCGCCGATCCGAGTCCGCGCTCGCGGAGATGGTCCGAGTGACGAAGTCGGGTGGGCGCATCGTCGTGGTCGACCCGGACTACGACACGCAGGTCGTCGACGTCGAGGACCAGGCACTCGCCCGCAAGGTTCTGCGCTTTCGCGCCGACCATGCTCTGCGGAACGGGACGCTGGCACACCGCATGGGCGGTCTCTTCGCCTGCGCCGGACTCACGGACGTGGCGGTCGAGGCGACGACGATCGTGCTTCGCGATCCCACCGCTCTCGACAATGCGATGGGTCTTCGAGACTGGGCTGCGTCGGCTCACGAACGCGGGCTGCTCGAGCGGAGGATGTCCGGCGGTGGACCCAGACCATCGACGACGCCGTGGCCAGAGGACACTTCCTGTACTCGTTCTCGCTCTTCTTGACGGCAGGCACGAAGCCGTAGGATCGGCTTCCGGCCTGCCTAGACTGGACGCGTGGCCCGCAGCTACAAGACGGAGGCCGTGGTGCTGCGGTCGTTCCGGTTCGCAGAAGCCGACCGCGTGCTCCATCTCTACACGCTCGACCGCGGCCGGGTCGGCGCCATGGCGAAGGGCGTCCGCAAGACGAAATCCCGCTTCGGCGCGAGACTCGAGCCGTTCTCCCATGTCGAACTGCTCCTGCACCAGGGCTCGGGCGAGCTGCATACGGTCACTGGGGCCTCGCTGGTCGACGCCCATCGGCCGACGCGGGAAGACCGCTACCGCCTCTCCGTCGGGCTCGTCGGAGCCGAGGCGATGCTCCGGCTCTTCGTCGAGCAAGAGCGGAACGAGCGTGCCTTCGAGGCGTTGACCCGTTTCCTCTCCGCCGTCGACGCGATGCCGGAAGGCGTGCGCGGACGCGCGGCGCTCGATCCGCTCGCGCTCGCCTTCCAGCTCAAGCTCCTCTGGCTCTCGGGCTATGTCCCGCACCTCGAGGGCTGTGTCCAGTGCGGCGCCAGGGACGAGCTCGTCGGGTATCTCCCACGAGCCGGGGGAGCCGTCTGCACAGCCTGCGCACCTGCCGAGGCGATCGATCTCTCGCCGGAAGGATTTCGCGGCATGCATGCGCTGCTCATGACTCCGCTTGCGGATGCACACGGGCTCGCGCTCGGCGACCGCGCACTGCGTGACGGGCTCGCGGTCGTGGTCTCCTCGTACGAGTTCCACGGAGGGTTCAGGCTGAGGACGCTGGCCGGGTGAGGCGCGAGCTCGACGGCGGCCTCGAGCCGACGACGATCCGACGCGAATCGACCGCGAAGCGGTGCACGACTTCCTGAGCGCGTTCGGGTTCCGCGAGCCCGACGGCGTTTGCTCGAGCGCGATCGTCGACGCTAGTCCGGCTTCGGCGTCTTCCATTCTGCGGCGAGCTTGTCGACGACGAAGGCACGCGCGCCTGCGATCGCGATGCGCTCCTGCGCCAGCGAGTCACGGTCACGGATCGTGATCGTGTCGTCCTCGAGCGTTTGCTCGTCGATCGTAAGCGCGAACGGCGTGCCGATCTCGTCCTGCCTGCGATAGCGGCGACCGATCTGCCCGTTGTCGTCGTACTCGGCGACGACTGCCTCCCGGAGCTCCTCGTACAGCTTGCGAGCCCGCGTCGCGATGTCTTCGTTGCGAGGGATCAGGGGCAGGACGGCGACCTTCACCGGCGCGATCTCCGGGTGGAGCCGCAGCACCGTTCGCGGGCGCTCGGCGACGACCTCCTCTTCGTAGGCGTCCACGAGAAACGCGAGCAGCGAGCGGTTGACCCCGGCGGCCGGCTCGACGACGTGCGGGGTGTAGCGCTCCCCGGTCGCCGAGTCGACCCACTCGAGCTTGGTCCCGGAGGCGTCGGTATGCGCGCGCAGGTCGTAGTCGCCGCGGTTGGCGATGCCCTCGAGCTCGGACCAGCCGATGGGGAAGAGGTACTCGATGTCGCTCGTCGCCCGCGAGTAGTGGGAGAGCTCGTCCGGCTCATGAGGTCGTACGCGGAGGTGGCTCTCCCGGATCCCGAGCCGCAGGTACCAGTTCTGCCGCTCCTCGATCCAGTAGCGGTACCACTGCTCCGCTTCGTCGGGCGGGACGAAGTACTCCATC
Source organism: Actinomycetota bacterium (assembly GCA_046727975.1). Lineage (GTDB taxonomy): Bacteria > Actinomycetota > Thermoleophilia > Gaiellales > Gaiellaceae > GMQP-bins7. The sequence continues at coordinate 2,212 of JBKPDR010000011.1, forward strand.
TCCATCTGCTCGAACTCGAGCGTCCGGAAGATGAAGTTCCCGGGAGTGATCTCGTTTCGGAACGCCTTGCCGATCTGCGCGATCCCGAAGGGCGGCTTGCGGCGCGCGATCTGCGCAACGTTCTTGAAGTTGACGAAGATCCCCTGCGCGGTTTCCGGGCGGAGGTACGCGTCGAGCCCGGTCTCCTCCACGGCACCGATCCGCGTCTGGAACATGAGGTTGAACTGTCGCGGCTCGGTGAGGTCGCAGAGCTCGGTCTCTCCGGGATGCTTGCTCGGCCTCGCGCCGCACTGGGCCTCGTCCAGCTGGTCGGCGCGGAAGCGGAGCTTGCAGTGCCGGCAGTCGACGAGAGGATCGGTGAAGCCCGTGGCGTGCCCGGACGCCTCCCACACGCGCGGGTGGAGGATGATCGACGAGTCGAGGGCGACGATGTCGTCCCGTTCGCGCACCATCGCCTCGAGCCAGCGCGCCTTCACGTTCTCCTTCATGAGCACGCCGTAGTGCCCATAGTCGTACGCCGAGCCCAGCCCGCCGTAGATCTCGGACGACGGGAAGACGAACCCGCGCCGGCGGGCCAGCGAGACGATCTTGTCCATGGTGACCACGTCGGGCATAGGCCGAGACGTTACTGGCCTCGGTTGCGTCGCACGCTCACCCTGACGATCCTTTTGCATGCTCGCCGTCGTACCGAGCGTCTGCTCCGGGCCCGAGGACGAGCCAGCAACGGAGGAGCGCACTCATACCCAGGCCCAGCCTCGGATCGAGGACGCCGTTGTGCGCGTCGATCGAACAGGCCGAGTGCGTAAGTCATTCGAGGCGTGCCCTGGGGTCCTCGAGGTGCGTCTCGCACGGGGGCATGTGTGGGTGCATCACCGGAATGACGGGAGGCTGTCGCAGATCGATCCCAAGACGAGGCGTGTGCGGGATGTCGACGTCGGCGAGGTCGCGGGAATCGCCGCCGCGGGCGGCGATCTCCGGGTCACGATGGCGGGTAACCGGATCGCGCAGCACAACGGTGTCTCGGGCGTCGTGAAACGATCGTTTCGCGTCGCTCACAGGAAGCTCTACGAGCTCGGCGATGCTGGCTTCCTCGAATTCGTCGGCGATTCGATCTGGCTGACGGTGCCGAACCTTGGAACGCAGAAGCCGCAGGCGCTTTGGCGCGTCGATGTGAAGACAGGTGCCGTTCGTGAGACGCATACGATCGGCATCGATCCGACGCCACCTCGCGCTGTCGGCCGCTCGCTCTGGTTCATCACGCTGGACAAGGGATTGGTGCGCTTCGAGACCGATTCCGGTCGGTACGAGGCGATTCCCGCGGGCAATCGGCCATGGGGTTACACGACGGGTGCGGGCTCGGTATGGGTCGGGAGCGAGTCCCCGGGCAGTGTGCGGCGCATCGATCCGAAGACAGGGAAGACGACGGTGACGATCGACACCGATCCGAGAGTGCGGGGTCTCGGATTCGGTGCCGGCTTCGTCTGGGTGGCGACGGAGTCGAGTCTTCAACGCATCGATCCGAAGACGAATCGCCTGACTCGCACGACCGAGATCACGAGTCCAGTCCACGACAAGGGGCCCGTCGGTGTCGTCTACCTGAACGGCGACGTGTGGGTGTCGGTGGAGTAACGGCTTCCGATCGATTTGCGGCCACTGGTTGCCTGTTCGGCGAGACAGGCACCATTGGCGGATGCCCCCGAGATTTCAGCTCGTCGCCCGCACTGGCTATCCCGACTTCCTCGATCTTCCCTGGGACGAGCCGCTCGAAGAGCTGGAATCCGATCGGCTCACGAGCGTCGTGCGCGGCATCGGGCGGCACGTCGTCCGCTTCGTCGACTACGACGGCGCGCTCTATGCGCTCAAGGAACTGCCTCCGGAGCTGGCCTGGCGCGAGTACCGCCTGCTCCTGACGCTCGAGACCGCCGGCATCCCGGTCGTCGCTCCGGTCGGTGTTGTCGCCGAGCGCGGCGACGACCTCGGAGCCGTCCTCATCACCCGCCACCTGGAGTACTCGCTTCCGCTGCGGGCGCTGTTCGCGCGGGGCATGGTCGCCGGCCTGCGGCATCGCCTGCTCGATGCGAGCGCCGAGCTCCTCGTCCGCCTGCACCTGGCTGGGTTCTTCTGGGGCGACTGCTCGCTCTCGAACACGCTTTTCCGCCGTGACGCGGGAGCGCTGTCCGCCTATCTCGTCGACGCCGAGACCGGGGAGGTACATCCGATGCTCACCGACGGGCAGCGGCTTCACGATCTCCAGATCGCCTGCGAGAACTTCGTGGGTGAGCTCCTCGATGTCGCGGCCGAGTTCCGCTATTCGCTCGAGCAGCCGCCCGAGGAGACGGCGGACGAGCTCGCCGTCCGGTATGCACGGCTCTGGGACGAGCTCGTGCACGAAGAGGTCTTCGGCCCGAAGGAGCGCTTCCGCGTGGACGAGCGGCTTCGGCGGGTGAACGAGCTGGGGTTCGACGTCGAGGAGGTGGAGCTCTTCGGCGACGCCGATGCCTATCGCCTGCGGTTGCACCCGAGCGTCCTCGAGCCTGGACATCACCGCAAGCGGCTGCTGGAGCTCACCGGGCTCCGCACGCAGGAGAACCAGGCGCGGCGCATGCTCAACGATCTGGCCTGCTTCCGCGCCGAGCTCGAAAAGCAGGCGGGCGGACCGCTCGCGACGAGCGTCGTCACCGCGCGCTGGCTCACGGAGGTATTCGAGAGCGCGATTGCGGCCGTGCCGCAGGAGCTCTTCGGCAAGCGCGAGGCGGCCGAGATCTTTCACGAAGTCCTCGAGCACCGCTGGCATCTGTCGGAACGGAGCGGACGCGACGTGGGTCTCATGCTCGCGGTGGAGTCGTACGTCGACGAGATCCTTCGTCACGAGCGGGACGAGAAGGCGGTGCTCGAGGCCGGTCTCGAGCCCGAGTCCACCTAGACCCGCGTATAGCCTCCTGCCGGTGAGCGGCAACCCAGATCGCGAGCCCGTCGAGCTGCACATCGTCTCGGACTCGACGGGAGAAACCGCCGCGAGACTCGTTCTCGCCCTCGAGGCCCAGTTCCCGGACCAACCCTTCGTCGAGATGCGGCATCCGCGTGTCGAGAACGTCGAGGACCTCCACATCGCGGTGCAACAGGCACGAGGCCGGCCGGCGGTGATGGTCTACACGCTCGTCGAGCCCGAGCTTCGCGATGCGATGCGCCAGCTCTGTCGCCGCGCGCGTATCCATTACTGCGATCTGCTCGGCCATCCGATCGACTCGATCTCGCGGGTCGCCGGCGTGGCCGCGCGAATGCAGCCGGGCGCTCGGGCTCCACTCGACGCCACGTACTTCAAGCGGATCGAGGCGATCGAGTTCGCGGTCAGGTACGACGACGGGCTCGGGCGAGGGCTCGACGAGGCGGACATGGTGCTCGTGGGCGTCTCCCGCACGTCGAAGACGCCGCTCTCGATCTACCTCGGCTACCTCGGGCACAAGGCCGCGAACGTCCCGGTGGTCAAGGGCATCGAGCCGCCCGAGGAGCTCTTCGAGATCGACCCTGCGAAGATCGTCGGGCTCACGATCGACGCCGAGCGGCTGGCGGACATCCGCACCCGTCGTGTTCGCAGCATGGGCGGGCCACGGCGCCGCTACGCGGAGCTCGAGGAGATCTACTCGGAGCTCGAGGAGGCGGCGGCGCTCCATCGCCGCCTCGGCTGCCCCGTCATCGACGTCACCGAGCTGTCCGTCGAGGAGACGGCGATGCGGATCATCCGCCTCGTCGAGCGCCGCCGGCGGGCGGCGGCTGCGCGGACGTGAGCGACGGCGAAGAGCGGCCCTCCCCGTACGGCGCGCCCGGCGAGCCGCCGCTTCCCGTGCCCTGGCGGCCCCCGCCGGGTGGGCGTGGCGATCTCCGCGAGAAAGGATGGGCGCCGCTCCCGCGCCTCGCGGCCTGGTGGATGCTCCTGTTTCTCAGCGTCGTCGTCTTCTACGTGCTGCTCACCCCGATCTGGCTCGGCTTGCGCGCCGCCGCCTGGGCGGCGGAGCTTCGTTCGCGCGCGCGGCGCTGAGTCAGCCGCTCGGCCTCGGATCGAGCCGATAGACGGGGCCTGCGAGGGACGTCGCCAACACGCGTCCCCGCCCGTCGACGCCGAAGCTCGAGAGGCCCGGGACGACCAGTCCGAGATCCTCGGACGAGACGAACGGACGACCACGCCTCCGACGACCGCACACGCGCCGTTCTCGCGCGGGAAGTCAAGGAGTGGGGGCAACCGTGAGGTCGCACGTCGCGGTCGCGTCGAAGCCCAGGGTGCCCTCATAGCAAGGCCACCCGAAGTTGAGGCCCGGCCTGCCCCGAGCCGCGAGGTCGATCTCCTCTCTCGACGTGCTGCCGACGTCACCGATGAGCATCGCGCCCGTGTCGTGGTCGATCCAGAAGCGCCACGGGTTCCGCAGACCGTATGCCCAGGTCTCGGGGCGGGCGCCGTCGACGCCGACGAACGGGTTGTCCGCAGGCACCGCGTAGGGGTCGCCGGCGCTCGGATCGATCCGGAGGATCCTGCCGAGGAGTGGTCCAGACGTTGCGCGAAGAATCCCGCAGAGTTCAGGAACCCCGGATCGCCGTCTCCAACGGACGCATACAGGTACCCGTCGGGGCCGAACTGGAGCACGCCTCCGTTGTGATTCTCGAACGGCTTCGGGATCGTGAGCAGCACTCGCTCAGAGGAAGGATCGACCAGGTTGGGATCCGCGGGCGAGCGGCCGGAGTTCTGAGATCCGGATGTCCCCGTAGCTGCCGCTGCGCGCGTTGTAGAAGGCGTACAGGAGTCCGCTCTGCTCGTGGTCGGGCGCGAATGCGATCGAGAGGAGCCCGGATTCGCCGGACGCCGTCACCCGCTCGCGGAGGTCGAGGAACGGGTGCGGGAGGACCTCACCGTCGCGCACGATCCGAACCACACCGGTCTGCTCGACGACGTGGATGCGCTTGTCCCCGGCGGGCGCCGTGACGAGAATCGGGCTCTCGAACGTCCCGATGCCCGTGAGCACCGCTGCTCCCGAGAGGGTGACCGGCGGAGCCGAAGGCTCCGGCGTCGGCGCAGGAGCCTTGCCGAGCGAGAGCCTGCCTTTCATCCCGAGTTGCGCGTGCCCGCTGACGCTGCACAGGAAGCGAAAGGAACCCTTGCGCGGGAACTCCACCGTGAGCGTCTGCTTGCGGCCGGGTTGGAGCTTCCCCGTGCGCCGCCCCCCGACGACGAAGTCGTGGACCGTGCGGCCGCGGTTGCGGACGACGAAGCGGACCGTCGAGCCCGCAGGCACCGAGCGTCGCGAGAGCTTGAAGGAGAAGTCCTGCGCATCGACGCGGATCGTCACGGCCTTCGGGCCACGCGCCGGAGCCGAGCCGGCGAGCATGGCCGCGATCCAGGTGCAGACAACTCCGGTGACGAGCCATGCCGTGACGCGAGCTCGGGTCATTCGAGGATGCGCGCCTCGATCGGCGTCTCGACCCCGGGCTCGACCCGATACGCCCGAGCTCCGGCCTGCACGGCGACCGCTTCGCGCAGCTCGGCACCGACGAAGTGCAGAGCCGCAGCGCTGTCCACACCGTAGCCCGGGGGGAAGCCGTCCGCCACGAGCCGCGTGTACACGCCGTGTCGCCGCTCCTCGTCGTCGTAGTGCGGGCAGGCGCTTCCGGGCAGGAGCGCGAGGAGGTCGTGCACTGGGGCCAGCTCGGGCCCGAACGAGTCCGTGACGCCCGCCTCGAACCAGCAGATCATCCCGGCGCTCCACCCGCACAGGAGGATGCCGCGCTCCCAGGCCTCCCGCAGGATCCGGTCGAATCCGTGCGCACGCCAGACTGCAAGCATGTTCGCCGTCGAACCCCCCGCGACGTAGACGGCGTCCTGCGCCAGGACGTGCTCGCGCAGGTCGGCACGCGGCCACGGGTTGAACGTGACGTGGCTCGGATCCGCCCGGCGCGCGAAGGAGTCGTAGAACGAGACCAGTGTGGTTTCCGGGTACGTGCTCGCCGTGGGCACGAGGCATACACGAGGGCCGCCGAGCTCGAGCACGAGATCGTCGAAAAGGCTCCCGAGCGAGAAGCCGCCGATGGCTAGAACCTGGCCGGGCACGCGCCGAGTGTAGATTCCCCCCGCAAATGCGCTACGTCTTCGCCTTCGACGAGGACGCCGGGGGAGGGCGCGAGCTCCTCGGCGGCAAGGGAATCGGGCTCGCCGAGATGACGCAGCTGGGCATTCCGGTGCCTGCGGGGTTCACGATCACGACGGACGCGTGCCGCGCGTACCTGAAGAACCGTGAGGTTCCGGAAGGGCTCGACGACGAGATCGAGCAGCACCTCGCCACGCTGGAGCAGCAGACGGGCAAGAACTTCGGGGAAACGTCGGACCCGCTCCTCGTCTCCGTGCGCAGCGGCGCGGCGGTCTCGATGCCGGGGATGATGGACACGATCCTCAACCTCGGCCTGAACGACGCGGCGGTCGAGGGCCTCGCGCGCTCCACGGGAAATCCGCGCTTCGCGTACGACTCGTACCGCCGCCTGATCCAGATGTACGGCGAGGTCGTCGACGGCGTCGACGGACAGCGGTTCGAGCAGGCGCTCGGAGAGCTGAAGGTGGCACGGAGCTTGGAGCAGGACGTGGATCTCTCCGTCGACGACCTGCGCGAGCTCGTTGCGACCTTCAAGGAGATCTACGAGGACGCAACCCGCGCCGCGTTTCCCGAGGACGCGCGCGAGCAGCTGCGGCGCGCCTACCGGGCCGTCTTCGACTCCTGGGACTCGCCCCGGGCACAGGTCTACCGCCGGACCTACGCAATTCCCGACGACCTGGGAACGGCGGTAAACGTCGTGCAGATGGTCTTCGGAAACCGCGGAGAGAGCTCGGGAACAGGGGTGTGCTTCACGCGCGATCCGTCGACGGGCGAGAAGCGCGTGTTCGGAGAATTCCTGCCGAACGCCCAGGGCGAGGACGTCGTTGCGGGGATCCGCACGCCCGAGCCGATCGAGCACATGCGAGAACGGATGCCCGAGGCGTTCGAGCAGCTCGTGGAGACGCTCGACCGCCTCGAGGCCCACTACCGCGACGTGCAGGACATCGAGTTCACGGTCGAGGAGGGGACCCTCTACCTTCTCCAGACACGCACGGGCAAGCGCACGGGTGCTGCGGCGCTGCGGATCGCGGTCGAAATGGTCGAGGAGGGCCTGATCAGTCGCGAGGAGGCAGTCGCGCGGATCGACGCGGCGCAGCTCGACCAGCTGCTGCACCCGATGATCGACCCGAAGGCGACGATCGAGGTTGCCGCGAGAGGTCTGAACGCATCACCCGGCGCAGCGTCGGGCGCCATCGTGCTCGACGCGGATACCGCGGAGGAGCGCGGAAAGGCCGGCGAGGACGTGATCCTCGTCCGCTGGGAGACGACCCCGGACGACATCCACGGTCTGATCCAGGCACGCGGCGTCCTCACGGCACACGGCGGCATGACGTCCCACGCCGCCGTCGTCGCGCGCGGGATGGGGAAGCCGTGCGTCGCCGGATGCGAGTCGCTCTCGATCGATGTCCACGCGGGAACGATCCGACTCGGCGAGATCGAGCTCGCCGGCGGGGACGTGATCACGATCGACGGGAGCAAGGGGAGCGTCATCGTCGGAGCCGTCCCGCTCGTGCCGCCGGCGATCGACGAGAACCTCGGCACCGTCCTTTCCTGGGCCGATGAGCTTCGCCGCCTGCGGGTGCACGCGAATGCGGACACGCCGGTGGACGCGGCGAAGGCGCGCGAGTTCGGAGCGGAGGGAATCGGCCTCTGCCGGACCGAGCACATGTTCATGGCCGAGGACCGCCTCCCGCTCGTCCGCGACATGATCCTCGCACGGGACGAGGAGGAGCGCCGCGCGGGTCTCGACCGCCTACTTCCCCTGCAGCAGGGCGACTTCGAGGGGATCTTCGAGGCGATGGCGGGACTGCCCGTCACGATCCGCTTGCTCGACCCGCCGCTGCACGAGTTCCTGCCGCCGCTCGAGGAGGCGACGTCCGAGGCGATGCGCGAGCGGATCAGGCAGCTGCAGGAGGCGAATCCGATGCTCGGGACCCGAGGCTGTCGTCTCGGGCTCCAGTTCCCGGAGATCTACGAGATGCAGGTACGTGCGATCATGCGCGCCGCGGAGGCCGTCGAGCGGCGGACCGGGGAGGCGGCGCTCGTCGAGATCATGCATCCGCTCGTCGGCTTCAAGGCGGAGCTCGCACGGCTCCGCGAGCTGACGGAGCGGGTCGCCGCCGAGACGCCCTCGGTCTCGTACCTCTGCGGGACGATGATCGAGCTCCCGCGCGCCTGCCTGCGGGCGGACGAGATCGCCGAGGAAGCGGACTTTTTCTCCTTCGGGACGAACGACCTGACCCAGACGGCGCTCGGCTTCTCGCGCGACGACGCCGAGGGGAAGTTCCTGACCTACTACCTCGAGCACGGCATCCTGGAGCGGAACCCCTTCGAGGTGCTCGACGAGGACGGGGTCGGCGATCTGATGCGGATCGCAGTCGAGCGCGGGCGAAGCGCAAAGCCCGAGATCAAGCTCGGAATCTGCGGTGAGCACGGGGGTGAGCCACGTTCCGTGGCCTTCTGCCACCGGCTCGGTCTCGACTACGTCTCCTGCTCGCCGTACCGCGTGCCCGTGGCCCGGCTGGCGGCCGCTCAGGCGGCCCTCGCCGAAGTGGGCGTCACCGCGGTCGCGATCGGAGGGTGACCCGCTAGTCCTACTCAACCTGAGCTAACGCGAGAGCGACACTCGCGGCGCCGATGGCCGCAACGGAGACGATCGCCAGCGCCGGGGTGCGCCGAAAGCTCGCGAACGCGAGTGCCGCGACGGCTCCGCCCAGCCCTCCGCCGATGTGTCCTCCGATCGAGACACCGGGGATGAGGAGCGTGAAGATGAGGTTGAAGACGACGAGCCCCATCGCCTGCCCGCCGAAGACGTAGATTCGCCGTGCTTCGAGCACGACTGCGGCGCCCATGAGGCCCCAGATCGCTCCCGAAGCGCCCACGGTCAAAGCGTTCGGTGACCAGATGAGTGCGCCCGCGGAGCCGGCGAGGCCGGACACGAGATACAGCAACAGATACTTCGGTGGACCGAGGTACTCCTCGAGCGCAGGGCCGATGAACCACAGGACGAGCATGTTCAGGCCGAGGTGGACCGGCCCGTAGTGCAAGAAAGCCGCGGTGATCAGTCTCCACCATTCGCCGTCCGCCACGACCGGGCCGAAGAGGACGCCGTGCTCGTAGATCCACCCGCTGTTCGCGTTGATGCCCGCGCCAAGGGCCAGCTCGAGGAGATAGACGCCGACGTTGACGCCGATGAGGACCCGCGTGACGATCCCGGCCGGGGCGCTGAAGCGACGCGTCGTCATCCGCGCGCGCTGAGCTGGCGCGACCGCTGCGGATCTCGCGTGGTCCGGGCAGCGGATCCCGACCGGGCCGAAGACCATGCAGTCCGGGCAGATGCCGCGCCCGCACTCGGTGCACGAGACGTACGTCTCCCGATCGGGATGCCTGTAACAGCGAAGAGGCTCGGTCACGCGCGGCTAGCGTACCCGCGTGCATGTCGATGTCGCGTTCACTCCGGCCCAAGCCGGAGAGGCCCCGACGGGAATCGTGATCGACGTCATCCGCGCGACCTCGACGATCTGCCAGGCGCTCGCCTCCGGTTACGAGCGGGTGTTGTGCGCGGCCGAGGTGCACGAGGCGCGGGCACTCCGCGAAGAGCTCGGCGAGGGAGTGCTCGGAGGCGAGCGCATGAACGTCCTCGTTCCCGGGTTCGACCTCGGGAACTCGCCTCGCGAGTACCGCGAGCCGTTGGATGGGACGCTCATCCTCTCCACGACCAACGGTACGCGGGCAATCGTCACCGCGGCCGCGCGCTGCAACCGGGTGCTCGTGGCATCGCTTCTCAACCTCGCGGCCGTGCTCGCGGCCGCGCGTGAAGCGGGGGAGGACGTCCTCGTCGTGTGCGCGGGAGTGCAGGGCACGCTCGCGCTCGACGACCTCTTCGTGGCGGGACGAATCGTCGCCGGGCTCGGCTGGGAGCAAACGGACGCGGCGGCGGCGGCGGCGAGGCTCGTCGAGACGTGGAGTGGGGCGGAGGAGGCGTTCCGTGCGTCGAAGAGCGGCCGCAACCTGATGGAGAACGCGCCGGAGCTCGCAGAGGATCTCCGGTTCTGCGCGCGCGAGAGCGTGCTCGACGTCGTTCCGCGCTTCCAGCAGATGCGAGGCGCTGTGGCCGAGATCGGGCTCTAGACTCGCCCGAGGTGATCGTGAACCGCGATGAGGCGAAGCGCGGCCCGGCGATCTCGTTCGCACAGGTCGCCGATGCATACGAGCGCGGGCGCCCGGGTTACCCGGACGAGGCTGTGCGTTGGCTCGTCGGCAAGACACCATGCGACGTCGTCGATGTCGGCGCGGGCACCGGCAAGCTGACACGCTCGCTCGTCGTGTTCGGGCATCGCGTGACGGCCATCGAGCCCTTGCCGGAGATGCTCGAGCTCCTGCCGGCGAACGCGCCCGGGGCGTTCGCGATCCTCGGAAACGCGGAAGTGATCCCGCTTCCCGACGCGAGTGCAGACGTTGTCACTGCCGCACAGGCGTTCCACTGGTTCGATCACTCCGTCGCGCTGCCCGAGATCGCGAGAGTGCTCAGGCCAGGAGGCCGGCTCGCGCTCGTCTGGAACAAGCGCGACGACCGTGAGCGCTGGGTTGCCGAGCTGAGCCAGACGATCGGGGCCGAGACCGTCGAGCACGGCGATGCGGAGGAGCCCATCGAAGCGAGCGGGCTCTTCGGGCCGGTCGAGAAGACGACGTTCGAGTGGGCGCAGCGCCTCGACCGCAAGATGCTCCGTGACCTCGTCCTCTCGCGGAGCTACTGCGTGGTGAAGGCGCCCGCCGAGCGGGAGGCGATCCTCGGTGCCGTGGACAGGCTCTTCGACGGGCATGCGACCGAGGACAAGATCGAGCTTCCGTACGTCACGGAGTGCTACCGAGCGTCGGTGCTGGCGATCTAAGACGTCTCGGACGAGGCTCACCCGATGTGGCGATGATGCTGACGACCGCGCCAGTCGACCGCAAATGTTCACAAAAGGCGAGTGTACCTTGACAGGGGAACATATGTTCGTATAGAACATGTGTTCTGATGGTCGCATGCCTTCTCGTCTCCGGATTCGAGCTGCGAGCGGCGCTGCGACAACGTCCACGCCTCGCTCTCGTCCCTGCCGCGCTGGCGCCCGAGGTCGGCGAAGAGCAGCTCCTCGGCCCGGTCACCGGCGCAGCGGAGGCAGCCGGCGTGAAACCGGGAATGCGCCTGGGGGAGGCGCTCTCGACGTGCCCGGGGCTCGTCCTCGTCGAACGGGATCCGGCTGCCGTCGAGCGGGAGTGGGAGGGAGTGCTGCGCCGGCTCGAGGATGCGGGGTTCGCAGTCGACCCCGTCGAGCACGGCGTGGTCGTCTTCGAAACCCGTGGGGTCGAGCGGCTCTACGGGGGAGTGCGACCGGCCCTCGAGCGTGCGCTCGCCGCCGTCGGCTCCACCTGGGACCCGCGGATCGGCGCGGCCGGCCGACGCTTCACCGCCCTCGCCGCGGCGAGCGTGGCGCGACCCGGCCAGATCGTGATCGTCGAGGGGAAGGAGGAACAGGAGTTCCTCGAGCCGCTTCCGCTCTCCTTGCTGCCGCTGTCCACGGAACGCTATGCGGAGCTCGAAGGGCTCGGCCTACGCCGTCTGGGAGAGCTCGCGCGGCTGCCGGGTGCCGCCGTCGCCGAGCGGCTCGGCATCGACGGCCGCCAGGCATGGCGGCTCGCCCACGGAGGCAGGAAAGCACGAGTGCGCGGGCGCAGGCCCGTCTCCGAGCTCGCGGAGATGCTCGCGTTCCCTGATGCGGTCGGCAACGAGCTCACGCTGCGACGGGCGCTCGGCTCCCTCCTCGAGCGCCTGCTCGCGCGACCCGAACGAGCCGGGCGGCCATTTCGGAAACTCGCACTGTCCGCCCGGCTCGTCGACGGCGGCTCGTGGCGCCGCACGGTGACTCTCCGCGACGCGACCGCCGAAGCTGCAAGGCTCCGCGCGGCGCTTGGACCGAAGCTCCAAGAGCTCCCGGCGCCGGTTCTCGAGCTTCGCTTGGAGGCCGTGGAGCTCGCGGAGCATACGGGGATGCAGCTTGCGCTCGTCGAGCCGGCGGGAGAGGAGGCGAATTCACGTCTGCGAGAGGGCTTGAAGCAGGTGCGGGCGAGCACGGGGACGGGCTCGGTTTGCGCGGTGGTGGAGGTCGCGCCGTGGTCACGGATTCCAGAAGCACGGGCACTGGTCGTTCCTCGGGACGAATGAGCTCTGAGGAGATAGAAGCTAAGACCGGTCCTGCAACGTCGAGCAGTGCACAACGCGAGATGGGCGGAGCGGGATTCATTCCCGCGCAGGCCCGCAAGTCACCGAGCGTGCACAGCGATGAAGAAGGGCCCTCACGGGGGAAACATGGTTTCCCCCGTGTTAGTGCCGCGGGACGACTGAATGCGCCGAGGCCTGCCCTAGTCGAGACGGGCTTCGACGGGACGCCGCGAGTCGTGAACCGACAGCTCGTCGCGCTCGTCCGCGAGGAGTGGCGTGTCGTCGACCGCTGGTGGACGGACGCGCCCGTGGACCGGCGTTACTTCGAGGTCGTGCTCGAGAGCGGCCAGAACGTCTGCGTCTACCGCGATCGGGAGGCGGGATGCTGGTTCAGCCAGAAGGCCTGAGACTGGGGTCAGACGTCGAAGATGTCGTGACGCTCGAAGAAGTCGCTGTCCGGCTCGATCCCCTGCTCCCGCAGTCTCTCGAGCTCGAGTCGATACTCCGCGAAGCCCCCCGGAGTGTGCAGGTTGAGAAGCCGCGCCGGCTTGTCTCTGACGTTCCGGAAGTAGTGGACGACATTCGGTGGTGCGAGCACGTACGTGCCGACCGTTCCGCTTACCACTTCGTCTCCGACGTGGAACTCGACCTCTCCCTCGAGCACGTAGAACGAGTCGCTGTGGCCCTTGTGGAAGTGGGGGCTGACGCCGCCGCCCGGCTGCAGCTCGAATTCGAGAAGCGAGAGCTCGGGACGCGCCGCCTTGATCGCAGTCATTCCGGCGCGCTCGCCCTCACCTTGCCGCAGCGCAATCGGAGAGTCCATCACCTATCCGGGGAGACGCACGGCGATCACCGATGCCGGATCGACACCGCCGTCTGCCGGCGGATCGTGCTGGTCGAAGTCTGGGTTGCGCCCGCGCAGGTAATCGGCGAACCCGCTCGCCGGCAGGTGGAGGTTGAAGCAGCGCGCATCCTGGTCGCTGTCGTTGTCGAAGCCGTGGACGACGCCCGGAGGGAAGAGGAGGAAGGTTCCCGCGGATGCGGTGAACGACCCGTCGCGAGAAGCAAAGGTGAACTCGCCCTCGACGACGAGGAACGCGTCGGCGTGGTGGCGATGGACGTGCGGCTGGGCCCCTCGCTCGCCGGGCCCGTAGAGGAACTCCGACACCGTGAGCTCGTCGGCGTCGACGAGCAGCGTCGCGCGTCGTCCTGGACGATCGGTGATCGTCTCGCCGTCCGTGCCCCCAGCCCGGGCGATGACGACGAGGCCGGGGTCACCTGTTGCGTACTCGGGCGGGGGATGCTGGTCGAAGGCAGCCGCCGAGCCACGGACGAAGTCGCCGAATCCCGAGCACGGGGCGTGGAGGACCATGAACCGCGCCGGCTGGTCACCCGTCACCTCGAAAGCGTGGACGACCTCGGGCGGGACGAACGCCCAGGTCTCAGGGCCGACCCGATGCACGCGATCCTCGAGCCGGAGCGCATGCTCTCCCTCGTAGACGAACAGCGCCTCCGCGTGTCGTGCATGAACGTGGAGCGGCGCCTTTCCCCAACCGGGAGCGGCACGCACTTCGGCCGCGCCGAGCTGCTCGACGTCCGCGAGGAGCGTGACGTCGAGCTCCTCGCGGTGAAAGATGACCTCGCCTTCGCGGATCTCGACCATCTGCCCGCAGCCTAGTCATGGGCTACGTCGAGCTTCATTGCCACTCCGCGTACTCGTTCCTCGACGGCGCGTCGCAGCCGGAAGAGCTGGCCGTGCGGGCCGCCGAGCTCGGCTACGAGGCGCTCGCGCTCACGGACCACGACGGCGTCTACGGGTCGCTCGAGTTCGCACACGCGGCGAAGGCTTTCGGAGTGCAGCCGATCACCGGCGCCGAAGTGACCCTCGACGGCGGTTCCCACGTGACCCTGCTCGTCGAGACCAGGCGAGGCTACGGGAATCTCTGCCGCCTGCTCACGGCAGCGCATGCAGGTACGCGACGGCCGGGGAAGGATGGCGTAGGCTCGACGGAGCCACCCAAGAGCGCAGGCGCCGGCTTTGCCGGCGCCGGAGTGGGGAACCGTGAGCCGCTTCCGCCCAAGGTGCCGCTCGAGCTTCTTGCAGAGCTGAACGAGGGCCTGGTGTGTCTTTCAGGCTGCGCTCGACGAGGGTTGGGAGTTGTCAACCCAAACGCCGCCGCGCGCCTCGCGCGGGCGTTCGGCCGCGATCGCTTCTTCGTCGAGCTCCAGCGACCGTTCGAGCGTGGCGACGCGCATCGGAACGCGCTGCTCTGCGACCTCGCGGAGCATCTCGGCGTCGAGACGGTCACGACCGGAGATGTCCACGCTCACCATCCACGGCGCACGCTGCTCCAGGACGTCCTCGTCGCGATCCGCTCCCGTACCTCGCTCGAGGGCTGCGAGCCGGAGCGGCGCGGAAACCGGGAGAGCGTCCTCCGAGCGCCTGAGGAGATGCTCGAGCGCTTCTCTTTCGATCGCGTCGCCGCGGAACGCAGTGGACGGCTCGCCGAGAGGCTCACGTTCGACCTGACGGAGGAGCTCGGCTACCGCTATCCGGACTTCTCGGACGGTGACGAGCCCGCGATCCGACAGCTCGCGGAGATCTGCCACCACGCACTAGGTGAACGGTACGCGGAGTCGGGATTGGGCGTTTTCGCGCAGGCGCGAAAACGCCTAGATGATGAGCTGACGCTAATCGACCAGCTCGGTCTGGCGGGGTTCTTCCTCCTCCACCGTCAGGTGCTCGAGATCGCCCGTGAGGTTGCGTTCGAGGTGCGAGGGGTGCATTCACCGCGGAGGTTCCTGCCACCTGGGCGCGGGCGCGGCAGCTCGGTCGGCTCGATCGTCTGTTACCTAACCGGCCTCTCGCACGTCGACCCGGTCGCGAACGACCTCTCGCTCGGGCGCTTCCTGAACCGCGAGCTCGCTTCCGTGCCGGACATCGATCTCGACTTTCCGCGCGACATCCGCGAGAAGCTCATCGTCGCCGTCACCGAGCACTACGGGCGGGAGCACGCGGCGCTCGTTGCGAGCTTCGCCACCTACCGTTCGCGCGGCGCGATCCGCGACGTGGGCAAGGCGCTCGGGCTCCCGCACGCCGAGCTCGAGCGTCTCGCTCGGATGTCGGACGGCTGGAACGCCTGCCGCGTCGCAGAAGAGCTGGAGCAGCTGCCGGACGGGAAGCGGAAGCTCGAGTCCCCGCGCTGGCGTGCCTTCGCCTGGCTGACGGGCGAGATCGCGGGACTTCCCCGGCACGTCTCGCAGCATCCGGGTGGGATGATCGTCTCGACCCGGCCGCTCATCGAGCTCGTCCCGGTGCAGCCGGCAGCGATGGCCGGACGTCAGCTCTGCCAGTGGGACAAGGACTCCTGCTCGGACGCCGGCTTCCTCAAGATCGATCTTCTCGGCCTCGGGATGCTGTCGGCGGTCGAGGACTGCGTCGACCAGATTGCCCGTACGCGTGGCGAGATCATCGATCTCTCCCGTATCCCCTTCGACGATCCGGAGGTGTTCGCAGAGATCCAACGAGCGGACACGGTGGGCGCGTTCCAGATCGAGAGCCGGGCGCAGATGCAGAGCCTCCTGCGCACCAGGCCGGTGAACCTCGACGATCTCACGGTCCAGGTCGCTCTCGTGCGGCCTGGGCCGATCCAGGGAAAGGCGGTGCATCCCTACATCGACGCAAGAGAGAAGCTGCGCAAGGACCCTTTCTACACCTGGCCCGTCGACCACGAGCTCCTGCGCGAGCCGCTGCAGTCGACCTTCGGCGTCGTCGTCTTCCAGGACCAGGTCCTCGAGGTCGCGATCGCGCTTGCCGGCTTCACGGTCGGGGAAGGGGAGGGGTTGCGGCGGGCGATGAGCCGGAAGCGAAGCCACGACGCGCTCGAGGCTTTTCGCGAGCGGTTCGTCGCGGGAGCGGGGGGCAGGGGCGTGGACGCCGAGACGGCGAACGGCGCCTTCGACAAGCTGGTCGGCTTCTCCGGCTTCGGCTTCCCGAAGTCGCACGCAGCGGCATTCGGGCTGCTCGCTTACCAGTCGCAGTGGCTGCGCCACCACTTTCCCGCCGAGTTCCTGTGTGCGCTCCTGAACGAGCAGCCGATGGGCTTCTATCCGCCTGCGACCCTCGTTCGCGACGCGCAGCGGCGCGGGGTCGAGGTCCTGCCACCGGACGTCAACTCGAGCTCGGCGAAGTGCGTGATCGAGTCAAGTGACAAAGTGTCACGAGGCTCTCCACCGCGGGTCCGGATCGGAATCAACTACATCGCGTCGGTCGGGGAGGACGACGGGGAGACCCTCGTCTCGGAACGGGAGGCGAACGGGCTGTTCTACGACGTCGCCGACCTCGCCCGCCGCACCGCCCTCTCGCGGGACGGCCTCGAGGCGCTCGTCAAGGGAGGCGCGTGTGACGGCTTCGGCCGTCCGCGGCGCGAGCTTCTCTGGGAACTCGGCCTCGTCTTCAGGGCGGAGTCGGTTCCGGGAACGGGCGGGGAGGCAAAACAGCTTCCACTCTCGCTCGAGCCCACTGCCGAGACACCCACGCTCCGCGATCTCACGCGCTGGGAGCGCATGCTCGCCGATTACAAGCACATGGGGCTCTCGGTCGGCACGCACCCGCTCGCGCTCCTCCGCCCGCACCTGCCTCCGGGGACGCTCTCGAGCGCGGAGCTCCGCGAGCACCCGCACGGGAGCGACGTCGCAATCGCGGGAATGACGGTTGCGCGCCAGCGGCCGTCCACCGCGAACGGGATCGTCTTCATGCTCCTCGAGGACGAGCACGGACAGATGAACCTGATCGTCATGCCTCGGGTCTACGAGAGGAATCGGGCGACGGTGCGCGCGGATCCGCTCGTCCTCGCGCACGGGCGCTACGAGCGGATCGGGGAGAACCGCAACGTACTCGTCTCACGGATCGAGTCCCTGGGTCCCCTCGCGCGCAGCGTCGCCGAGAGCGACACGGTCTGGGAGTCGCTCCCCCGGCCGCACTCCTTTGGCCGCCGCTAGCGCTTGCAGCCGCGGCTCGTCTTTCACATCACCTTCCGCGCTTCTTCGCGAGCGTG
Source organism: Actinomycetota bacterium (assembly GCA_046727975.1). Taxonomy (GTDB): domain Bacteria; phylum Actinomycetota; class Thermoleophilia; order Gaiellales; family Gaiellaceae; genus GMQP-bins7. Next base: position 19,602 of record JBKPDR010000011.1, read on the forward strand.
AACGCCGTCTCAACGAGCGTGAGGTGCGTGAAGGCCTGCGGAAAGTTGCCGACGAGGCGTTTGCTCTCCGGGTCGTACTCCTCCGCGAAGAGACCGAGGTCGTTCCGTAGAGAAAGCAGCCTCTGGAAGAGCTCGACGGCCTCGTCGTGGCGCCCCTGCTGTGCGAGCACCGCCGCGAGCCAGAACGAGCAGGGCAGGAACACACCTTCCCCGGGAGGCAAACCGTCGACTCCGGCGTTCTCGTCGTCCGCTCGGTAGCGCTCGACGAAGCCTTCGCGCATGAGCTCGCGCTGGATCGCATCCACCGTTCCCACCACCCGCGGGTCGTCGGCGCGGAGGAAGCCGACAAGCGGGATCAGGAGCAGGCTCGCGTCGAGGCGGTCCGAGCCGAAGGACTGCACGAACGAGCCCAGTTCCGCGTTGTACCCGTCGCGCAAGACCGCTTTCTTAATCTCCCTCCGCGCTGCTTTGTAGCGGTCGAGCGGCCCTGGGTTGCCGAACCGCTCGAGCGTCTTGACGGCGCGGTCGAAAGCGACCCAGGCCATGACCTTCGAATGCGTGAAATGGCGTCGCGGACCTCGGACCTCCCAGACTCCCTCGTCAGGTTCCCGCCACCCCGATTCGAGCCAAGCGAGCAGCCTGCGGCTCAGGGCCCACGCGTGCGGCGAGGGGTCGAGCCCTTGGCGCCGCGCCTGGTACAGAGCGTCGATCACCTCCCCGTACACGTCGAGCTGAAGCTGGTCGCAGGCACCGTTGCCGATGCGGACCGGCCGCGAAGCCTCGTAGCCCGCGAGCCAGGGCAGTTCGAGCTCCGTCAGCCGGCGCTCTCCGGCGACGCCGTACATGATCTGCAGGTCCTCCGGATTGCCTGCGACGGCGCGGAGCAGCCAGTCCCGCCAGGCTCCTGCCTCCTCGACGTAGCCCGACCGCACGAGGGCGAGCAGCGTCAGCGTCGCGTCGCGAAGCCAGCAGAAGCGGTAGTCCCAGTTGCGCACGCCCCCGATCGCCTCTGGCAGCGATGTCGTCGGCGCGGCGACGAGACCGCCGGTCGGCGCGTAGGTGAGCGCCTTCAGCGTGAGCACGGACCGGTGGATGTCCTCGTGCCACTGCCCGTCGTGCGTGCATCGCGCGGCCCACTCCTCCCAGTACGTCGCCGTGTCGCTGAGCGCGTGTTCGGCGTCGAATGCGTCAGGAAGCCCTTCGTGCGACGGGAACCAGGTGAGCACGAACGGCACGCGATCGCCCTCGGCCACGGTGAACTCGGCGAACGTGCGGAGATCTCGTCCCTCGAGCACGATCGGCGTTCGCAGGGTCACGGCGTCGGGCCCGGCGATGCCGACCAGCGTGCCGTCGACGTTCCGCACCCACGGGACGGCAGAGCCGTAGTCGAAGCGAAGCGCGAGCTCCATGCGCATCTCGACGCGGCCGCGAAGTCCCTCGACGATGCGTACGACGTCGGGCTTCGTCTCCCGAGGAGGCATGAAGTCGATGAGCCGGACGCTGCCGCCCTTGGTCTCGAACGTCGTCTCCAGGATGAGCGTGTCGTCTGTGTAACGACGTCCCGGAGCCGTGAACTCGCCTGCGGGCTGCAACGTCCAGTGCCCGTTCTCCGCATCGCCCAGGAGGGCGGCGAACACGGCGCCCGAGTCGAACCGCGGCAGGCAGAGCCAGTCGATGCAGCCGTGCCTGCTCACCAAGGCGGCGGTCTGCAAATCGCCGATCAGCCCGTAGTCCTCGATCCGCGTCACGTCTCCGCCGAGAGGAGTGCCGAGTACGGTCGGAAGCGTTTCGACGCTGTGCGGTTGAAGACCCTGCGGTAACGAGCGGCCGTTTCCTCGTCGAGCGAGGACGCGTACGTCTCGCGCACGTCTAGGAGGTGCTCGGCGATCTGGTCGACGACGAGTTGGTAGTCGCCGAAGAGCTTCTCCGTCTCGTCTCGTCCGGCACTCGTCCAGGCGGCGTCCGCGGCTTCCGCCTCGTCGAGCAGAGGCGCTGCGTCGCTCTCGAAGAGGTCGAGCTGACGGCGTACGAGATCGTCGAACCGGCCTCGTCCGAGCACGGCGCAAACACTAGTGCCCTTTCAGGGAATGTCCTCCGTATCCTCGCCGGCTGCCAAGCGGCGCCATGTTTCGTCCTCGGTCGCGCCCCTATGTCCAATACGGGCGCTCCCTGCGTCCTTGCCTGGCTTGCTTTTTCGCTCGCCAGGAACGCGGCAACATCCCCTGAAAGGGCACCAAAGTCAGAATGGCGCGATGCCGACCGCTGCGGAGCTCATGCAGGCGCGCGCACAGTTCCCGGTTCTGGAGCGGCTGGCGTACCTGAACGCCGGATCGATGGGCCCGCTTGTGACCGCCACGGTCGACGCGATGCGGCGGGAGGAAGAGCGAGATGTCGCCGACGGGCGGGCCGGCAAGGCGTACATCGACCACATGCTCGAGCTCCGCGAGGAGCTTCGTGGGAAGCTCGCGGAGCTCGTTTCAGCGGAGCCCGAGCAGGTTGCGCTCACGTCCTCGACGACGGACGGGTGCAACATCGTCGTTGCGGGGCTGGGCCTCGAGCCCGGAGACGACGTCATCACGACGAGTGAAGAGCACTTCGGGCTCATCGGGCCGCTGCATGCCTCGGGAGCGCGCGTGGTGGTGGTGCAGCCGGACCCGGATGCTCTCGTCGCGGCCGTCACGCCGCGGACGCGACTGCTCGCCGTGTCGCAGGTCCTGTGGACGACGGGACAGCTGCTTCCGGTTCGGGCACTTCGCGAGAGATGCGGGATTCCCGTCCTCGTCGACGGAGCACAGTCCGTCGGCGCGATCCCGGTCGCTGCGCCGGGACTCGACTTCCTGACGATCTCCGGCCAGAAGTGGCTCGGTGGGCCCGACTCGACAGGCGCTCTCGTCGTCGCGGACCCCGAGCGCCTACGCGTCGCGCGGCCGAGCTACTTCTCCCGCCAGGAACACGATCCCGACGGCTCCTTCGTGCCCTGGCCGGGTGCGCGCCGCTTCGAGCACGGCTGGATCTCCACGGGCGCGCTTTCCGGTCTCCTCGCCGCGCTCGACACACATCCTGCTTGGCGCTTCGACCACGCGAGGGCGATGGCGGAGCGCTGTCGCGAGCTCCTCCATGCGGCGAGTCACGACGTCGTCGTGCCCGAGGATCGGGCGACGCTCGTCTCGTGGCGCGTCGAGCGGGAGGAGCCGGAGGCGGTCGTCGCGCGCCTCGCGGCCGCCGGCGTCGTCGTGCGCGATCTTCCCGGCACCGCGCTCGTGCGGGCATCGGTCGGGTGGTGGACGAACGACGACGATCTCGACCGCCTGGTCGGCGCGCTCTAGCGCGGTATCGTCGTCGGCATGTGCTTCGACCACGACTCGCTCCCACCGATTCCACCGATCTCCGGGGCCGCCGTCTCGCACGAGGACCTCGTCCTCGAAGCGGCGGACGGCAACAGGTTCGCGGCGTTCGCGGCCTCGCCGGACGAGCCCAGCAGCGTGGGTATCGTGATTCTCCCGGACGTTCGCGGCCTCTACCGCTTCTACGAGGAGCTTGCCCTTCGCTTCGCCGAGCGCGGCTATCGAGCCGTCGCGTTCGACTACTTCGGCCGCACCGCGGGCGTCGGCAAGCGCGACGCCGACTTCGAGTACATGCCGCACGTCCAGCAGACAACGCCCCAGGGAGTCCAGCAGGACGTGGCTGCGACGATCGCATACCTGCGCTCGGCGGAGGGTGGCTCGTGTCGCTCGGTGTTCACGGTCGGGTTCTGCTTCGGCGGTCGCTCTTCATGGCTCTCGGCAGCAGCCGGCCACGATCTTGCCGGCGCGATCGGCTTCTACGGAGGTCCAGGGCCGTTCCGTGACGGAACGCCGGGACCGGCACAGCGCGCGGCGGAGCTCCGGGCGCCCATCCTGGGCCTGATGGGGGGAGCCGATCCAAGCATCCCCGCCGAGGACATCGCCGCGTTCGACGAGGCTCTCGACGCAGCGGGCGTCGAGCACGAGCTCGTGACGTATCCGGGCGCGCCCCACAGCTTCTTCGACCGCAAGCAGGAGGAGTTCGCCTCGGAGTCCGAGGACGCCTGGAACCGCGTCCTCGCGTTCCTCGAGCGCTACCGCTGAGAGCTCCTCTCAGAATGAACGGCCATGTCGCGATGCGGCGACCATCATCTCCCTCGCGACGGGCGATCACCCCGAAATGAGCTCACGCCGCGTCCGCGGCGGTCCGCAGGCCGAGCTCGCCCGCGATCGGCTGCAGCGCAGCGACGACGTTGGCGATGTGCTCGTCGAGCTCGAGCCCGAGCAGCTCGGCACCGGCGTAGACCTCATCCCGGTGCACACCCGAAGCGAAGGAAGGTTGCTTGAGCTTCTTCTTCACCGACTTCGGCTCGAGACCCTCGAGCCCCGTCGGCCGTACGAGCCCGCAGGCATGCACGAACCCGGAAAGCTCGTCACAGGCGAACAGGACCTTCTTGAGCTGGGTGTCTCGCGGCATCGCAAGGTGTTCGGCGTGTGAGAGCACTGCTTCGATGACCTCCTCGGGATACCCCTCCTCGCGGAGGATCGGGGCGCCGTCCTGCGGATGCTTGTCGAGTGTGGGATGGATCTCGTAGTCGAAGTCGTGCAGGAGTGCGGCACAGCCCCAGAGCTCCTCGTCCCCGCCGTACAGCCGTGCGTAGAACCGGACCGAGGCCTCGACCGCAAGGGCGTGGCGGCGGAGCGACTCGCTCTTCGTGTAGCGGGTGAGCGTATTCCAGGCCTGTTCTCGGGTCGGCACGGCTGAGTACGATAGCCGCGCCGTTGGAGACCCAGCTGAACCGGAAGACCGCAGCGCCCTGCGGGTCGTGGGCGTCACCCATCACGGCCGAGATGGTCGCCCAGGCGGGCATCTCCCTCCACAGTCTCTCGCTCGAGGGCGGCAGCGTGTGGTGGCTCGAAGGGCGGCCCTCGGAGGGCGGTCGCGTCGTTCTGATGAGGGCCGGTGCCGGCAGTGCGCCGGTCGACGCCACGCCTCCCGGCTTCAACGTCCGGACGATGGTGCACGAGTACGGAGGAGGCGCGTATTCCGTCCATCACGGCACCGTCTTCTTCTCGAACTTCGACGACCAGCGTCTCTACCGGCACGACCCTGGGGCGGTCCCGGTCGCGATCACCGCGGAGATGGCGGACAAGCGTCACCGCTTCGCCGACGGACGCATCACCTCCGACGGGTCGCTGTGGATCGGCGTGCGTGAGCGTCATGAGGGAGGCGGACGCCCGCAAGAGGTAGTCAACGAGCTCGTCGCTGTCTCGACCGACGGCTCCTCCGAGCCCCGGGTGCTCGCGGGCGGTCGCGACTTCTACGCGGCCCCTCGGATCTCACCGGACGGCGGGCGGCTCAGCTTCCTCGCGTGGAACCTGCCGTGGATGCCCTGGGACGGGTGCGAGCTCTTCGTCGCCGACCTCGCGCAGGACGGGACGCTCGGAGAGCCGGCCCACATCGCGGGGCGGGACGGCGAGGAGTCGATCTGGCAGCCGGCGTGGAGCCCGGGCGGCGACCTGGTCTTCGCGAGCGATCGAAGCGGCTGGTGGAACCTGGAGCGCGTCCATGACGGAGAGCGGAGCGTGCTCCACGAGGCCGAGGCGGAGTTCGGGTATCCGGCGTGGAGCCTCGGCACGAGCTCGTTCGCGTTCCTCGAGGACGGACGGATCGCCTGTTGTCATGACCGAGACGGACGCACCTCGTTCGGGGTGCTCGATCCCGAGAACGGGCAGCTGGACGCGTTCGACGCACCGCACGACGCGCTGTGGTCGGGACCGTCCGTGGCCGCGGAGGGCTCGATCGTCGTCTTCATCGCCGGGTCGGCGACGATCCCCGTCCAGGTCGTCAGGCTCGATCTACAGACAGGATCGTCGGACGTGCTCCGGTCGAGCGCCCAGGTTCCGGTGGACACCGCCTTCTTCTCGACGCCGGGCGCAATCGAGTTCCCGACGGAGGGAGGGCTCACCGCGCACGCGCTCTACTACGCGCCCACGAACCCTGGCTATTCGCCGGGGGACGGCGAGCTGCCGCCGCTGATCGTCGACGTCCACGGTGGGCCCACCGGGAACACGACGCCGATCTTCGCGCTCGGGACGCAGTTCTGGACGAGCAGGGGATTCGCGGTCGCCGACGTCAACTACGGCGGGTCGACCGGCTACGGTCGCGCGTATCGCGAGCGCTTGAACGGGCGGTGGGGAGTGATCGATCTCCAGGACTGCGTCAGCGCGGTCCGCCATCTCGTCGACCGGGGCGAGGCCGACCCCGACAGACTCCTTATCCACGGAGGGAGCGCCGGCGGCTACACGACGATCTGCGCGCTGACCTTCACCGACGAGTTTGCCGCGGGCGCGTCGTACTTCGGCCTGGCGGACCTCGAGCAGTTCGCCGCCGGCGACACGCACAAGTTCGAGCTCCGGTACGAGCACACGCTCGTCGGCCCCTATCCGCAAGCGGCTGATCTCTATCGCGCACGGAGCCCGATCCACTTCACCGACCGGATAACGACGCCGATGCTCGTCCTCCAGGGAGCGGACGACGAGATCGTGCCGCAGTCCCACGCGGAGATCATCGTCGCCGCGCTCCGCAAGCGGCGAATCCCTCACGCGTATCTGCTCTTCGAGGGCGAGAGCCACGGCTTTCGCAAGGCCGAGAACATCGCGCGATCGCTCGAGGCCGAGCTCTCGTTCTACGCGCAGGTGCTCGGCTTCGAGCCGGGCGACGCGGTGCCGAGGCTCCCGATCGAGAACCTCTGACTCCGGGCGGCCGCGCCCGCGGCCGCCAGTACCATTGCCGCCTCATGGAGTCCTTCGTGATCGAGGGCGCCCGTGCGCTCACGGGCACGGTCCGCGCGTCCGGTAACAAGAACGGAGCACTTCCGATCCTCGCCGCGAGCGTGCTCGCGACGGAGGAGGTCCGCCTCTCGAACGTCCCGCGCATCCAGGACGTCGAGACCATGGTCGAGCTCCTCGCCGACATCGGAGCGGACATAGAGTGGACGGGGCCCAACGAGGTCCGGGTGGATCCGGCCGGCGTGGGCAAGACCGACCTCGACCCGGAACTCAGCCGCGAGATCCGCGCCTCGTTCCTGCTCGCCGGACCGCTGCTCGCCCGCTTCGGGCGAGTTGCCGTGCCTCCGCCGGGTGGCGACGTGATCGGCAGGCGCCGCCTCGACACGCATGTCCACGCGTTCACATCCCTCGGAGCGGACGTGGCGCTCGACGGCGTCTACGAGCTGACAGCGAACGGGCTTACCGGGACCCGCGTGTACCTCGACGAGGCCTCGGTCATGGGAACGGAGAACGCGATCATGGCCTCCGTGCTTGCGGACGGTGAGACCGTTCTCGGACATGCGGCGTGCGAGCCGCACATTCAGGATCTCTGTCGCTTCCTCGGCTCGCTCGGGGCCCGCATCGAGGGGATCGGCTCGAACATCCTGCGCATCGAGGGAGTCGACCGGCTCGGCGGCGGGGAGTACCGGATCGGCCCCGACCACATCGAGGTCGCGAGCTTCGTCGGGTTGGCGGCAGCTACCGGCGGCGACGTCACGATCGAGGACGTCGAGGCGGACGACCTGATCTCGATCGTACCGGCCTTCCGCAAGCTCGGCATAGAGATGGAGGTCACGGATTCGGCGGTGCGTGTCCCGCCGGGGCAGGAGCTCCTCATCGAGGACGACCTCGGCGGCCAGGTACCCAAGATCGAAAGCGGCATCTGGCCCGCCTTTCCGGCCGACCTGACCTCGATCGCCGTCACCGTCGCCACGCAGGCCACCGGGACGATCCTCATCTTCGAGAAGATGTTCGAGAGCAGACTCTTCTTCGTCGACAAGCTCGTGTCGATGGGCGCGCGGATCATTCTCTGCGACCCGCATCGAGTCGTCGTCACGGGCCCGGCGACGCTCTACGGCGAGCGGCTCGAGAGCCCGGACATCCGTGCGGGAATGGCGATGGTCCTCGCGGCACTCTGCGCCGAAGGACTCTCGACGATCGGGAACATCCGCCAGATCGACCGAGGTTACGAGCGCATCGACGAGCGCCTGCGGAGCCTCGGCGCCGCGATCGAGCGAGCCGACCTATGACGGGTCCAGGGCTCGCTCGAGTCTCGCTCGGAGAGGCGCGCGGAAGCACCGTCGTCACCGGCGTCGCGATCCTCGATCATCTCCTCGCCGAGCTCGCGGAGACGGGACGCTTCGACCTCCATCTCGAGATCGCTCCGGGGGAGCCCGAGGTGGAGGTGGGCGCCGCGGGAGTGGCCCTCGGCGAGGCCTTCGCTCCTCTGCTCGCCGGCAGTGACGCGCCCGGTCACGGCGTCGGCGTGGTTCCGGCCGACGAGGCACTCGCCATGGTCGTCGTGGAGGCTTCCGGAAACCCGCTCGTCGCCTCCAACGCCGACCTCACCGCGACGCGAGCCGGGGGCCTGCAGACGGATCTCGCCGCCGCCTTCCTCAACGGCCTGGCCGAAGCGGCGGGGCTCACGATCCACGTGCGGCTGATCGAGGGAGAGGACTCGCAGCACGTACTCTCGGCGATCTTCAAGGCGCTCGGCGTCGCGCTTGCGGAGGCGTGCGCCGAGCCCTGAGAGGAGGTCACGTGGCAGAGAAAGTGGTCATCCGCACCGACCGTGCTCCGGGCCCGTTCCAGGGCGCGCCCTACAACCAGGCGATCCGCGTGGGCGACCTCGTCTTCGTGGCCGGGCAGCTCGGCATCGGGCTCGAGTCCGGCGATCTCGCAGGGCCGACGGTGCAGGAACAGACCGAGCAGATCATGCTGAACCTGACCGCGATCCTGGAAGCGGCAGGCAGCGGTCTCGAAAAGCTCGTGAAGACGACCGTCTTCTTGTTGGACCTCGGCGACTTCGCAGGGATGAACGAGGTGTACGCCCGGCACGTCGGCGATCGGCCGCCCGCGCGCTCGACCGTGGGAATCGGCGCGCTTCCGAGCGGCGCGCTCGTCGAGATCGAGGCGGTCGCGCACGTCTGAGCACGGTTCGCCCGTCGCTCGTACCGCGACGCCTGACGATGCGCTCGGCATCGCGCGCGTCCACGCACGGGCGTGGCAGGGCGCCTACGCTCACGTGTTTCCGGTGGACAGGCTCGCACGGCTCGAGGAGGGCGAGGAGCGCCGAGCGGGCCACTGGCGGGAGACGATCGAGCGAGCCACACCTCGAAGACACACGATCGTCGTGGAGGACGATGGCGAGATCGTCGGGTTCGCCGATCTGGGCCCCGAACGCGAGGACGACTCGATCGGCGAGCTGTACGCGATCTACGTGCTTCCGGAGACATGGGGACGCGGGGTCGGCCGCACGCTGATGTCCGAAGCCGTTTACCGGCTCCGGCACGCGGGCTTCGCGGAGGCGGTCCTGTGGGTGCTCGAGGAGAACCCACGTACGCGCCGCTTCTACGAACTCGCCGGCTGGCGCTTCGACGGCGGCGACCATGAGGAGACGTTCCTCGAGACACCCGTTCGCACGGTTCGATACCGAATCGAGCTCTAGGGGGCGACGTATTTGTCGCACCTAGGCGAGTCGCTTCGCGGCCGCGGCTCGAGACGCGGGGCACAATGGTGCCCCATGCGGGCAGAAGAGGTCATCGCCACCCACGGAAACACGGACTTCGACGCGTTCGCGGCGATGATCGCGGCGCGCCGGCTGTACCCCGGCGCCGTCGTCGCCGTCGGAGCGCTCAATCGCAACGTCCGCGATTACTTCCGGCTCCACGCGGAGGAGCTCGAGCCGGTGGTGGAGACCGGGCGGCTCGAGCTCGACGCGATCCGTCGGCTCGTCGTCATCGAGACAGTGGACGCCTCGCGGCTCGGCGACCTCGAGCACGTCGCACTCGACCCCGGAGTCGAGAAGGCCCTCTTCGACCACCATGGAGAGGAGCTTCCAGACTGGATCCGGCCCGAGGCAGCGGTCGTCTCGACCGATGGTGCGCTCACGACGACGCTCGTCGGAATCCTCGCGGAGCGCGAGCTCATGCCTACCGGGCTCGAGGCGACGACGTTCGCGCTCGGAATCCACGAAGACACAGGCTCGCTCACGTATGCGACGAGCACGCAGCGTGACGCCGACGCCCTGGCATGGTGCCTGCGCCACGGTGCCCGCCAGGATCTGATCGCCGCGTACCTGCACACGCCGCTTGCCGCCGCCGAGCGCGACCTTCTCCACCATCTGATGGAGGCGCTCGAGCCGGTGGACGTGGGCGGAGACGAGGTCCTCGTCGCAGCGGTCACCTGGCCTGCGTACGTCGAAGGCGTCTCCAACCTCGCGCACAAGATCGTGGATCTCACGGACACGCTCGCACTCGTTCTCCTGGTCGAGATGGAGGGTCGTGTCTTCGCCGTCGTCCGGAGCAGAAGCGACCGGATCGACGCGTCCGAGCTCGCCGCTGCGCTCGGAGGCGGCGGGCACGCGCAGGCGGCATCTGCCATCTCACGTCTCGGGCTCGAGGAAGCGCGAGTGCGAGTGCTCGGCGCCGTCGATCGGGCCCAACGCGAGCCACGACGTGCCCGGGACGTGATGTCGGCGCCTGCGCGCTCCGTCGCGCCGGACGAGAGCGTCCGCGACGCGATGGTGCTCTGCCAGCGGCACGGCCAGAGTGGGGTTTTCGTCGCCGAGAAGGGCAGGGTGGTCGGAGCCGTCAGTCGCGAGGATCTCGACAAGGCGATCGGCCACGGTCTCGCCCATGCGCCTGTTCGCGGGATCATGAGCGGGCGAATCACGAGCTCCTCCGAGGGGGCGACGCTCTCCGAGCTCCAGACGCTCGTGACGACCGCGCAGGGCGGTCGAGTCGCGGTTCTCCGCGACGGCGAGCTCGTGGGCGTCGTCACGCGCTCCGACATCCTGCGCTCGCTCGAGGGGGTCGAGCCGGGGCCGGAGGAGCCCGCAGAGAACCTCGCCGACGAGCTTCTGTCGGTGGAGCGGCTTCGACCGGTCTTCGACGCGGTTGCGTCGCTCGGCGACCGGCCCGAGGGCGTCTTCCTCGTGGGCGGGACGCTTCGAGACATTCTGCTCGGAGAGGAGAACTTCGACCTCGACATCGCGGTCGAGGGCGATGCCATCGCGTTCGCTCGCGAGCTTGCCGGCGTGCTCGGCGGCCGGGTGACGCCGCATGCCAAGTTCGGTGCGGCGGTCGTCCTCTACGGAGAGGACGACCGCGTGGACGTCGTCACGACGCGCACCGAGTTCTACGACGCGCCGGGCGCGCTCCCGACCGTGGAGCGCGCCGGTCTGCGGGAGGATCTCCATAGGCGCGACTTCACGATCAACGCGATGGCCGTGTCGCTCAAGGCTGCGGACTTCGGACGCCTGGTCGATCCCTTCGGCGGGCGCGCCGACCTCGAGGCCCGTGTGCTGCGCGTCCTGCACAACCTCTCGTTCATCGACGATCCGACGCGGATCTTCCGCGCCGTCCGCTACGAGGCGCGGCACGGGTTCCGACTCGAGGAACACTCCGCACGACTCGCGCGCGGGTGCATCGAGATGGGGCTCGTCGGCGATCTCTCCTCGGCACGGCTCCGCGACGAGCTCGTCGCACTGCTCGAGGAGCCCGCGGCGGCGGGAGGCATCGTCCGTCTCGGCGAGATCGGCGCCGACCGCGCGATTCACACACAACTCCGGGCGGACGCGGAGGCCGCGGCTCTCTACGAGCGAGCGCGTGCGCTGCGCGACGAGTTGCAGGTCGAGGTCCCGACGTGGCGGATCGGCGTCGCCGCGCTCGCGCGGGAGATGACCTCGGCGCAGGCGTACGACTGGCTCGAGCGCCTGAAGGTACGCCGTCGCGACGTCGAGCAGATCGTGGAAGGCGTGACCGTCGCTCCGCGGATCGTCGAGCGCTTCCGATCGGAACGGCTGGACGCCGCGCAGGTGGTGACGCTTGCGGACGCAGTTGCTCCGGATGCCTCCCTTCTCGCCCTCGCCCGCGAGGAGCTCCCCGAGCTGCGCGAGTACTTCACGCGCCTCCGTGACGTCCGGCTCGAGATCGACGGCGCCGACCTCGCGGCGCTCGGCCTTCCGGAGTCGCCACGGGTGGGCGAGGTGCTCGCCGAGCTGCGTCGGCGCAAGCTGAACGGCGAGCTCGACGGCCGCGACTCGGAGCTCGAGGCCGCGCGGGCGCTGATCGAGACCGGATGACTCTCGCTCGCCCAGCGGAGATCGCGGAGCGGTACCGTCGCATCCGAGACGAGGTAGGGGACGCGGTCACGATCGTCGCCGCCACGAAGTACGTGTCGCTCGAAGACATGGCGGCGCTCGCTGAAGCGGGCGTCGAAGTGGTCGGCGAGAATCGAGCACAGGACCTCTTGGCGAAACACGAGGCCTACGGCCGAGTGTTTCGCTGGCACTTCATCGGGCATCTGCAGTCGAACAAGGTGAAGGTCGTGAACCGGATCTGCGAGCTCGTCCACTCGCTCTCGTCCGACTCCGCCGCCAACCGTCTCACTGTGCCCTCGCTCCTCGAGGTGAATCTCGCCGGCGAGGAGTCGAAGTCGGGTATCGCGCCGCAGGGCGCCGCCGATCTCGTCCGTCGCTATCCGCTCATCCAGGGTCTGATGACGATGCCTCCCCTCACGGACGATCCCGAGAGCTCACGCCCGTACTTCCGGAAGCTCCGCCAGCTCGCCTCCGAGCTCGGACTCGCGCAGCTGAGCATGGGTACCTCGCAGGACTATCGCATCGCGGTGGAGGAGGGGGCGACGCTCGTACGCGTGGGCGAGATCCTGTTCGAGGCGGGCTAGAATCGGCCGGTTATGGGCTTCTCAGACCTGTGGAATCGAACGCTCGTCTACTTCGGCATCGCCGAGGACGAAGAGTGGGACGAGGACGGCTATGTCACGAACGAGCAGCTCGAGGAGAACTACCGCCGACGCGAGCGCCAGAACGTCCGCCGCCTACCGAGCGCGCCGGAGGCGGACGACTGGACGTCGGAGGAAGCGCCTCGCCGCCAGTCCCGCCTGCGCAGCATCGACGCGCCTCCTCCCGCGAAGGTCCACCTCGTCGTCCCGCGGAGTTTCAACGATGCCCAGCAGATCGCCGATCGCTTCAAGGCCTCGATCCCGGTGATCTTGAATCTCCAGGGTGCCGACACCGAGCTTTCGAAGCGCCTCATCGACTTCGCGAGCGGCCTCACGTACGCCCTCGACGGCAGTATGCAGCGGGTCGCGGACAAGGTCTTCCTGCTGACGCCGCGAAACGTGGAGCTCTCCGCCGAAGAACGCGCTCGAGCACTCGAGCGCGGCGGATTCTACAACCAGGCCTAGACGAGGTCTCTGCGGGCGGGCTCCAGGCGCCCGACCAGTAGGAATAACGCTTCCTGCGCCGAACAGGCCTCCGATGGGCGCTTCCGCCTCGATCGTCGTGCTCGCCGATGCGGCCTCGTCGCTGCAGAGCTTCGTATCGGTCTTCGTGACGATCTACATCGTGCTGATCATCGCCCACATCATCCTGAGCTCGTGGATCCAGCTCCCGTATTCCAGGACGGCCGAAGGTGTGCAACAGTTCCTGGACGAAATCTGCCGTCCGTACCTGCGTCTCTTTCGTGGACGCCTTCCAACACTGGGACCGCTCGACCTCTCACCGACGGTCGCAATTCTCGTGCTCATCGTCGGAATGGTGCTCGTGAACCGCCTGATCGGGGCGCTGCTCTAGGAAGGAGCTGAGATGCCGCTCACCCCAGTCGAGATCAGACACGTCGAGCTCCGCCGTGCATGGCTTCGGGGGTACCGCCGGCACGCGGTCGACCGGCTGCTCACCGAGATCGCGGACAGCTTCGAGGGAGTCTGGCGAGAGCGGGCCGATCTGGCCGACCGGCTTGACGAACTCGAGGTCGAGGCGACGAAGCATCGCGAGCTCGAGGCGCTGCTCCGCTCGACCCTCGTCTCCGCGGAGCGCGCCGCGCAGGACATGAAGGAGCAGGCCCGTCGCGAGTCGGACCTGATCGTCCAGGAGGCGCATGCCGAGAGCCGGAGGATCGCCCGCGCCGCGGCGAGCGAGAGGCAGCGCCTCGAGGACGAGACACGGAAGATCCGTGCACAACTGCGGAATGCCCTCGCGGCGATCGAGGACTGGCCGGGCGAGCCCGGGGCCGAGAAGGCGCCTGCGACGCAGCAAGAAGAGATCACGGACGGCGGCATCCGCAAGGTCGCCGGCTAGGCGGCCGGTTATCCTTCGGGCCGTGGACGGCCCGAGCACCCGCCTGCGCGTGCGCGTCAGCCCCGGAGCCTCGCGCTCCGGCGTCGTCGGCCGATATGGCGATTCCTGGAAGCTCCGGGTCGCGGCGATACCCGAAGGGGGACGGGCGAACGACGCGGTGCTCGACCTACTGGCCGCGACGCTGGACGTGCCACGCTCGAACGTCGAGCTCGTGACGGGGCAGGCTGGGCGGGACAAGGTCGTTGCACTCCGAGGACTCTCCGCCGGCGAGGCCGAAAGCAGGCTGGAAGCGGCTGCAGGGGGCGGCGCGTGACGGTCGACCTCGACCGGATTCGAAGCGAGCTCGAGACCGAGCGCGATCGCTTGCGCGCGGCGATCGAGGCGGTCAACCACTCGAGCTCTCTCAGCGACGAGACGGGCGACCTCTCGATCGGCCAGGACGATCACATCGCGGACACTGCTTCGGAGACGTACATGCGCGAGCTCGACGGTGGGCTCGAGGAGAACGCGGAGCACCTGCTCGGAGAGGTCGAGCGCGCGCTCCAGCAGATCGACGCTGGCACCTACGGGATCTGCGTGGTCTGCGGCCGCCCGATCGACGAGGCACGCTTGCAAGCCGTGCCGTACGCAACCCTCTGCATCGACGACAAGCGGGCCCAGGAGCGCAGTTGATCACCGCTCGCCTCCGGCTCGCGGTCGCGGACGAAACCATGTTTCCCCACGCCTTTCCGCGGCCCGGATTCGCACGAGCGAATTCCGGTCTTGCGAGGATCCCACGTAGCCCCCTTCTCTTTGAAAGTGTGGGGGAACCTCCCGGTTCCGCCACATTCCTTCCACCCGATCACGGGCCGGGGACCGACCCGTGATCGAACCCGTACGGGACGAGCCGGCTCCTGCGGTGCCGGATGTTCGGGTCGGCTCGGCGACGAACGCCGTGCGGCCGACCCTGGCTGCGGAGAGGTCGCTCGCCGCAGGCGCGGCGCAGTGGTTTTCGCTCCTCGCGGTGGCGGCGGCGGCGATCGCCGCCGATCAGCTCACGAAACAAGTGATCGCACGCACGCTCGACGTGGGGGAGAGCGTCGACATCCTCGGCCCCTTCTCGGTCCGCCACGTGGAGAACTCCGGGATCGCGTTCGGGCTCTTCGCGAGTCGGACGACGATCGTGATCGCGGTCACGGCGATCGCGGTGGGATGGATGGTGTGGTTCTTTGCGCGCTCCGGCCGGCGCCACCCCGTTCTGCCGGTTGCGCTGGGGCTCGTACTGGGCGGGAGCCTCGCGAACCTGATCGATCGTGTCCGCCTCGGGCGTGTCACCGACTTCCTCGATCTCGAGGCATGGCCAGCCTTCAATCTCGCCGACACCTTCATCGTGGTCGGCGTCGCAGTGCTCTTCGGCGCCCTCGTCCTCGCCGACCGGCCACGCCGGTTGCACGGCGCGCGCGATGGGGACGCTCCGTTTCACCGTCGCTGACTCGGACGCGGGCATGCGCCTCGATCGGGCGCTCGCAGCGCGCGAAGAGATCGGATCGCGTTCGCTTTCGGAGAGGCTCCTCCGCGAGGATGCAGTGCGCGTCGACGGTGCCGTTCGCCTGAAGAGCCACCGCCTCGAGCCCGGCTCGGTCGTCGAGGTGGAGCTCCCCGAGCCCGAAGGCCCTCTCGAGGCCGAGCCCGTTACCGTCGAAGTCCGCTATGAGGACCCGCAGCTCGTCGTCGTGGAGAAGCCCGCAGGAATCGCTGTTCACCCGGGCGCGGGCGGGCGGGGGGGAACCCTCGTCGGGCAGCTCCTCTCACTCGGTGCCGCGGGCGGGCCCGATCCTGAGCGGCCGGGGATCGTGCACCGCCTCGACCGAGACACGTCGGGCCTTCTCATCGTCGCCCGCTCGGAAGAAGCGTGGACCGCGCTGCAGGAAGCCATCCGACGCCGCGACGTCGACCGCCGCTACCTTGCGCTCGTGCGCGGGCACCCCCGCTCGCGCGCAGGGCGCATCGACGCTCCACTCGGACGCGATCGCCGCGATCCGACGAGGCGCTCGCTGGACACCGACGAGCCGCGAGACGCCGTCACCTTCTTCGAGATCACCGAGTCCATGCCAGAGCACACGCTGCTCGATGTCCGCCTCGAGACCGGACGGACGCACCAGATCCGTGTCCATCTGGCCGCGATCGAGCTTCCGGTGTCAGGGGATCCGCAGTACGGCGTGGCCGGTGATCTGGGCCTCGAGAGGCAGTTCCTGCATGCATATCGACTGCGCTTCCGTCAGCCGGTGACCCATGACGAGATCGAGGTGGCGTCCGACCTCCCGAGCGACCTCCGGGCAGCGCTCGTCCGGGCCCGCGCTCTGTAGGCCCGAGAACGTCTCGCCCTGACGGCTAGACTGGAGGGGTCGTTTTTCCTTCGACCCGGCGACACGTCGGAGCGGGGGTGCCGTCGCCCTGAGCGCGGTTCCGCCCGGCCCGCCGGTGAGTCACCGTCAACCAGAGAAAGGGGCTGATCGCGTGTCAGTCGTCACGATGCGGGAGCTGCTGGAGGCCGGCGTGCACTTCGGTCATCAGACGCGCCGCTGGAACCCGAAGATGCGCCGCTACATCTTCGACGAGCGGGGCGGCATCTACATCATCGACCTCACGAAGACGCTGGAGCTGCTCGAAGGCGCTCACGCCTTCGCTCGCAACCTCGCAGAACGTGGTGGCACGGTCCTGTTCGTCGGCACGAAGAAGCAGGCGCAAGACGCGGTGGAGGAGCACGCCCGCCGCGTCGGCATGCCCTACGTGAACCACCGCTGGCTCGGCGGGCTCCTGACGAACTGGCGCACCATCTCCGAGCGCATCGGCTATCTCCACGACCTGCGGCGGCTCAAGACGGAGGGACAGCTCGCCTTGCTCCCGCCGAAGGAACGAATCGCGCTCGAGGCGGAGCTCGAGAAGCTGGAGGCGAACCTCGGCGGAGTCGCCGACATGAAGCGGCAGCCGGACGCGGTTTTCGTCATCGACCTCAAGAAGGAGCAGCTCGCAGTGCGCGAGGCCAGGCGGCTGGGCGTGCCGGTCATCGGTCTCGTCGACACGAACGCCGACCCCGACGAGGCGGACTTCGTGATCCCTGGTAACGACGATGCGATCCGTTCCTGCAACCTCGTCACGCGCGTCATCGCCGACGGGGTCGCAGTCGCACG